>JACJVW010000001.1 GCA_020637435.1 Candidatus Woesearchaeota archaeon | reverse complement strand
CGTAAGACATCTGCAAAGCCCTGGACTGTTACTGATTTGATTAAATCGAATACTATCACAGCTGAAGCTGCAGCCCTTATCTGGTTGGCTATGCAGTACGAACTATCCGCGCTTATCTGCGGAGGTACGGCATCAGGAAAGACCTCTATGCTGAACGCCATCGCGAACCTCTTTCCTCCTAACCAGAGAATCCTTACCATCGAAGACACAAGAGAGATCATGCTGCCAAAATTCCTGCATTGGATACCTATGCTTACCAGGTTGCCAAACTCCGAAGGGAAGGGGGGCGTTCTCATGCTTGATCTCCTTGTAAACGCACTTCGACAGCGACCTGACCGTATACTTGTAGGTGAGATTCGAAGAAAGAAAGAAGCTGAGGTTATGTTCGAAGCTATCCACACAGGACACAGCGTCTACGGAACTTTCCACGCTAACACCACGGATGACGCGGTCACCCGTCTTACGAGCCCACCTATCGAGATCCCAAAAACGATGCTTCCAGGCATCTCGATGCTGATCATCCAATACCGAAACAGAAGGACGGGTCTTCGACGCACTTTCCAGATCGCAGAGATCTGTGAAGACGGAAGCGCTAAGGTGATACTTCAGTATGACCCCAAGAAGGATAAACAGATCGAAGTAGCTCCTTCAAGCGCTCTTATCGGAACCATCAAGCTTTTTACAGGACTTGACGACAAGGAGATCAAGGAATCCATAAATGAAAAGGTCAAAGTACTGAAGTATCTGGTCAAGCATGACATCAATGATGTCGATAGGGTTGGCCGAGTTGTTGCAGAGTATTATACAAATCCAGAGAACCTTTTCACCTATGTAAGAAGAGATAAACTGCTAGAGTGACCATGAACAAGCTTACCAGCGTCATCGTCAAACGGACTAAGTATTTCTTCCCTGACCTTAAGGGTAAGATGATCATGGCAGGGATACATTCGTCTCCTGAGGAGTTTATCCACAAGACCCTTACCGCAGCCCTAAACATGTGGGGACTTATCATGTTCATCTTCGTACTTATGGCGACGAAGATTCCTATTTTCATACCTATCACCATCATTGGAGCCCCCCTTGTTTTCCTTGGACTGTTCTTTTATCTTATGCAGTATCCCACAGTTCGCATCCTAAAGAGAGAAAGGGAAATCAATAAGGAGATTGTCTTCGCAGGCAGGTTTATGGTAATAGAGATGGAATCTGGAGTTCCACTATATGACGCTATCAACAATCTCATACCTAATTATACAAGCATCGGCCCGTATTTTAGGGAGATCATCACGAAAGTAGATCTGGGTACACCTCTTGAGGATGCGCTCAACGAAGCTATCCTCTATTCACCCTCAAAGAATATGCGAAGACTCCTCTGGCAGATCGTCAACAGCCTTAAGACCGGTTCAGAAGTGCATAGAAGCCTTAACTCCGTGGTCGAACAGATCGTGCGTGAACAGATGATAGAGGTGAAGAAGTATGCGAAAAAACTCAATCCTCTCGCTATGTTCTACATGATGATGGCCATCATCATCCCTACACTTGGAACAGCCATGCTTGCGGTCATGACTAATTTTGTCGCTATCGAAATCAATCTTAGCATGCTTATTCTTCTGGCTCTAGCCAACGGCTTTATGCAGTTCATGTTCCTCAATATCATCAAAGCACAACGTCCGGCGGTGGACCTCTGATGGTAGAGATTAATGCCAAGGAGCTGAAAAAAGAGCTTCATATACATGAGTCTTTAGGAGACAAGCTCAAAGCCCTCTTTGCGAAGAAACCAGAGCCTTCACAGAAAAAGACGGAGAAGCGAAAGAATGAACCTAGGAAGACAGACTTTAAGGAACTGCTGACGCACCATTTTCAGCGCGCAGGTTTCATGAAGCCTCTAATTTTCTATCAGAAGATTTTCTTCAAAGCTGTCGGTTCATTAAGCCTTCTCGTATTTTTCGGGTTCATCATTAAATTCTTCATAGAGGATCAATTGACACTGGGATACTTTTTCCAGCTGCTGCTTGTCGGACTACCTCTACTCATGGCTGCTACTGCTTTTGTACTCGGACTTGGAGCATTCCTTCTTCTTGATGTACGCATCTATCAAAGAAGAATCTCCATCGAAGAGGTGCTTCCCGATTTTCTCCAGCTTGCGGCATCAAATATCAGAAGCGGCATGACTGTAGATAAGGCGCTCTGGATGGCGGTTCGCCCCCAATTCGGAGTGCTGGCCAAGGAGATCGAGACTGTCGCCAAACAGACGATGAGCGGCGAGGAGCTGGACAAAGCTCTTGTTGAATTCGCAGGGAAATATGACTCCCCTATGCTTAACAGGTCCATCCACCTCATAGTAGAAGGACTTAATGCAGGCGGAGAACTCGGAGGTCTTCTTGATAAGATCGCTCTGGACTTGCAGGAGACACAGTCCATGATCAAAGAGATGGCCGCAAATGTCACCAGTTATGTTATGTTCATCTCGTTCGCAACACTTATGGCTGCCCCCTTCATGTACGGACTATCATTGCAGCTCCTGCACATCACTACCAGCCTTATGGGAAACCTTGACCTTTCGTCGAGCGGAGGAACTTCTATAGGCGGAGGAGGTGGCATCAGCGCAGATGATTTTGTTGTGTTCGCACTCGTCAGTCTTGCAATAACTTCATTTTTTTCCGGATGCATCATCTCCACCATCAAGAAGGGCAATATCAGGTCTGGTTACAGGAGCATACCGATCTACATCATCATATCCATAATACTATTCTACGGCACTAGCAGCGCGCTTGGCGGCCTGTTCGCAAATATGTTCTAGAAAAATATTGAAAAAATTAAAGGCCCAAGTGGGCTAGTAGTTTCTTGACTCTATCAGTCTTCTCCCAGGTGATCTCTTCCTCAGTCCTTCCAAAGTGACCATATGCTGCGGTCTGCTTGTAGATGGGCCTTTTAAGATCAAGCTGTTCGATGATATCGTGCGGTTTGATAGGGAAGACTTTGCGCACTGCTTCCACAAGCTTGGTGTTGTCAATCTTTCCCGTGCCGAAGGTGTCTACTTTTACCGACACCGGTTCAGCAACACCGATAGCGTAGGCAAGCTGCACTTCACAACGTGTCGCGAGCTTCGCAGCAACGATATTCTTCGCGATGTACCTTGCAGCATATGCGGCAGACCTATCGACCTTGGAAGGGTCTTTGCCGGAGAATGCTCCGCCACCGTGACGACCCATGCCACCATAAGTGTCAACAATTATCTTTCTGCCCGTGAGTCCTGCGTCTGCAAGCGGACCCCCTATGACGAATCTTCCCGTAGGATTGATGAAAATCTTTGTCTTCTCATCCAGGTAACTGCCGCAGATGGGTTTGATGACATGCGCAAGGATGTCTTTACGGATAGTCTCTTGAGTTACGGCTGCATCATGATGAGCAGATACGACAACTGTGTCGACCCTTATAGGATTGTGATCTTCATCGTACTCTACCGTGACCTGAGTCTTTCCATCAGGATTGAGATAGTCAACTGTTCCATTACGCCGAACAGCGGTCAACTGATGTGAAAGCTTGTGTGCAAGAGTGATCGGAAGAGGCATAAGCTCATCAGTCTCATCGCAGGCAAAACCAAACATCATTCCCTGATCTCCTGCACCCTGTTCTTTCTTGTCGGTCTCATCGACACCCTGACTTATGTCAGGAGACTGGGCTTCTATACAGTTGAGAACTCCGCAGGTCTCTCCGTCAAGTCCGGTCTTGCTGTCAGTATAACCTATATCAACCAAGGTCTCACGGACAATATTTGGGATATCGATGTAGCAGTTAGTGGAAATCTCTCCTCCTACAACGATGATGCCTGTTTTTGTGAAAGTCTCACAAGCTACTCGTGCCTCTTTGTCCTGGGCAAGAATCGCATCCAGGATGGAGTCTGAAATCTTGTCGCATACTTTGTCAGGATGACCTTCGGTCACGCTCTCTGATGTGAATAAATAGCTGTTCTTTTTGTCCATGTACTCCCCTCACTTAGGTGGGAATAGGACTGGCTTCTCCCTTTTTAAGGTTTATGTTAAGAATGGTCAGCTACATTTAAAAACCTGTATCCACCTTTAAGACTGCATGGAAAAGCATTCCCTGGTCTCCCGTCTTATCATCGTCTATGCTATAGCTTTTCTTGCAGCGCCGATAGGTTATGTGCAGCGGGTGCTCTATTCAAGATCTCTTAGTGTTGAGGAGTACGGAACATTCTACGGGCTTGTCGCACTCATCACGATGATCATGATCTTCACGGATTTTGGTATGAGCAGGTCGCTGGCGCACCATCTTCCAAAATATCTGAAGAGTCCTCGGAACCTTTCTCCCTACATCTGGTCTGCATTGCTCTTTAATGCATGCACTTCAGCGATTATTTTTCTAGTCATGTATCTCTTGCGTGAGCGCATAGCCACCCTATACGCAACGTCTGTTGAGATCGTCCTGCTTATGGGAGTCTCTATTTTTCTGTATTCCCTAGCTAAAATGATCATCGCTATCTACGAGGGGCATGCACTTGAGAAGTACTATTCATCATACAATGGCGTCCGGATGCTTATCGTGGTCGTCGCTTCAGCAGGGGCTTTCATCCTTGGATTTCAAGACCTACTTAGGGCATTTGTCTGGATATGGATAGTAAGCATCATCATCGCGAATATCATCTATATCCTACCACTACACCGTATCGTGCGAAACCTCTTCTCTATTAGCGTGACGAAAAAGAGTTTTGGAGAACTTTTCGCATATGCAAAGTTCGTCGTCCTTGATTCTGCCGCATTCATCTTCATCAATAAAATCGACTCGGTCATGATCGCCTTTTTTCTTGGCATGACGTATGTGGGCTATTATGAAGCTGCACTGCCACTTCTCACTTTACTGTTCATGAGTATCACCCCGTTTCAGATGTTCCTTTTCCCTACCGTATCAAAGCTGCATCATGAGAAGGATATCACGACAACCAGGACAATCCTTACTTTGATCTACAGGACGCTGCTGTTCTTTTTCCTTCCTGCAGCGGCCGTACTTGCGCTGTATCCAAGGGAGATGATCCTTCTGTTTTTTGGAGAGAATTTCCTTCCTGCAGCTACCGTCGTCCAGATCCTTTCGTGCGCCGCACTTTTCAAACTGATCTACAGCACGAATTACCAGATCCTTGATGGCATAGGGCTTGTCAAACAGAAAAGCTACATCACGTACAGCAGCGCTGCCCTAAACATCTGCCTGAACCTCATCCTGATACCGCTTTTCGCAATAGAGGGCGCTGCAATGAGCACACTTATCACCTACGCGTTCATGGGAGGGGCTACGCTTTGGCTTATGAAAAGAGGGCTTGGTTTTGTACCCCCTGTCAGGCATCTTACACTTATGCTAGTGAATGTAGCTGCCTTTGTCGCTGTAGTCACAGCACTCAAGACATATCTTGATCTTCAGATTTATGTTGAAGCTGTTGTTGTCGTAGGTTCTGCCGGAGCGCTCTACTTAATTGCGGGCTATCTGTTGAAACTGTTTGATGTGCAGTTCATCATCAATTTTGTCAAGAATAAGTTTGCAGAGAAGACTAAATAATCACAGGTTGCAGCTGGTTTTAGTCCTGCGACATATTTGAAATTCTTGGTCGTATAGTCCCCTATATCGCATAGACAGTTGTGCTACGTCGAGAAATGCTTCTTTTTTCAAATATGCACCGTGCCAGTTACTCCTGCGCTTACTCCGTTGAGCATATTTGAAAAAATTCTTATTCGTACATTTCTCGACTTCGCACAACTGCCTGCAAAGGTTTTATTAAGCAAGCATGGGTCTTAAGGAGGATGCGAGTCATATTGAATGCGAATGCTCAACTGGCAAGAGTAGGGATAGGCTCAAGAGTCTATCAGGTTCTGCTTGAGGGTGAACGAAGAAAAACCAAGACGCAGGTATACTGCAGATGGCATCCCCGCTTGCAGATGAAGTATACGCAGATCTACACACCTGTGCCTTGCGCGAAATGGGTGTATTATGGTATTGCAGGGATGCGCTATTATGTCTCCATGAACCTTCCTGCAGTGAGATGGTTCCACCGGAAATTTGAGGAGTTTTATGACCGACGCGTCGCATCGAAGCTTAACGGCAGAGGGATATTCCACTCGTGGGATACTTCACTTGCATCATTTCGACGCGCTAAAGAGCTCGGTATGACCACTATCAAAGATTGTGTCATACAAAATGACGAGGGTATCGCGAAGCTGTACCCTGATGATCCGTATTATAAGGATGCAAAGATGCTTCCAGAACTTTCGGAGTCACTGCAGTACATAGATTATTACCTGGTTCCCTGTGAGTTTGTAGGAAGGTCTTACGCAGCATTAGGTATACCTCAGGAGAGGATACGACAGGTTGAGTTCGGTGCTGATACGGAGAAGTTTAGACCGGGTAAGAAAAAAGATGATGTGTTTAGGATATGCTTTGCTGGTCTGGTCACCAAGAGGAAAGGTATCGAGACCATCCTTAAGGCAGTGTATGAGCTGCAAGAGGAGATGGACCAGTATGAGCTCGTCTTTGCAGGAAGAGTTGTTGTAGATGCCAGATCAATCGTGCATGAATATGCGAAGAAGCTCAAGCATTTCAGGCTTGCAGGCCATATCTCACAGGAAGAGTTGAGCTCATTGTTTCAACAATGCTCTGTCTTTACCTTCCCTTCATATGCTGAATCGAGTGCAAAAGTAAATTATGAGGCATTAGCTGCTGGCCTCCCCCTCATCACCACGTACAATACTGGTACAGTTGTACGGGACGGCAAGGAAGGATTCATCATCGATACGGATGATGTCCCCGCAATGAAACGCAGACTTCTTGAACTTTATACGGAGAGGAAAAAATTACAGAAGATGAGCGAGGCTGCAAGAAAGAGGGCGCTTGAGTTCACCTGGGCACGCTATGCTCAGCGAGTGCATGACCTGTATGCCGAAGTTTTGTCATGATTGCCGATAGTACATCTTGAGCGTATCCCCTTCACTAGAGAGTTCTTTATACCCCGCTTTGGTAAAGGCTTTGAAGGAAGGGATGTTCGACTTTTTTATCTTAGCGGTTATCCTCAAATGCGGAAAATTATCCAGATATAGATCAGATGCTTTGCGTAATATCAACGTACCAAGTCCTTTGCCACGATGTTCCGGATGAAGATTGACGCTAATCTCAGCGCAGTCTCCCTCTGCATCAAAGCGAACCATACCTAACTTTTTGCATTCTTCGTCCAGCGCTATCAAGATGACTCTTGAGGAGTTGTTCAAGGATTTTTCGAACCACTCATTATGCGTCTTTAGACTTATCTCTTCGGAGAAGAATGATGCCGCCCGAGTAGCAGGGTCGTTCCTCCAAACAAAGAGGTCTTGCATATCTTCTTGGACAGCGAACCTGAAATACAATCTTTGTTCCATCCTGCAACACCTCCCTAGTCAACGAGTCTCTTGAAGCCGGTGTGCGCAAGCGGACCTTCCAGCCTTGAGGTAATATCACCCTTGACTATCGCAGCCTGCAGCAGTGCAAAGACTTCTTTGACCGCAGTCATGTAATTCTGGATCGTTGCTTCATCATGGGCGTAGCAGACATACACGCTCTGCGCAGCAAGATAGCCACGCTTCAGCATCTCCTGAGTGAACAGCGTCTTTAGCTCGGTCTTATGTGCATCATCAAAGCTGAATGTAACAAGCGAGGGGGGTCCTACCACCTTAATCTTAAGTCCTGTCTCTTTGGCTGCTGACTCCCACCCTTTCCAGATGAGGTTTCCTATCTTCTTGATATGATCCTGCACTTTCTTTGCCTCCATCTTCTTGATGGTGGCAAGCGCTGCAGCCGGCCCTATACGCTCTGTCCAATATGTGCTGCTGATGAATGACTCCTGAGCAGCCTCCATAATTTCCCTTCTTCCCAGGATTGCTGCCATCGGAAAACCATTGCTCATGCCCTTAGCGTACACTACAATATCTGGATCTATGCCCCATTCAAGATGGATACCGCCAAGATTATTCCTCCATCCACAGGTTATCTCATCAAAGATGAGCACCGCCCCTATCTCACTTGCAATCTTGCGCACTTCTTTAAGGAAACCCTCTTTTGGCATCTCATGTCGGAATGGCTCCACGACGATCGTTCCTATGTTGTGCCTCTTTACCAGGTTCTTCAGGGAGTCTATATCATTGTAATTGAAAGCCAGCGTCGTGTCTGCGAGCTGTTTTGGAACACCATTAGGGGCAAGCCCGGTCAAGAGATGAGCATCAAGGTGTGATACGCTGCTTATGTTGCATGCAAGATACCAATCGTGCCAGCCGTGATAGCCACAGATAGCTATCTTGTCACGCTTTGACTTTGCCCTTCCGATTCGCTGCGCAACTGCCATCGCCTCTCCCCCTGTTCGAGCGTAACGCACCTGATCTGCCCAAGGGTGCAACTCCATAAGTTTCTCTGCAAGTTCTACTTCTTCTGGAGAATTCAGTGTGCACATGGAAGACTCGTCAATGACTTTCTTTACTGCGGCATTGACATCAGGGTCTGCATAGCCGAGTGTGCAGCTGCCAATACCCATATAGGACATATCGGCGTACTCGTTGCCATCAAGATCAACTACCTTAACACCGCGCGCTTCCCTGTAGTAACTTGGCCACTGTTCAGGGAGGAACATTTCCGGACGCTTGCTTAGGAGCTGGGTTCCACCAGGGATAAGTTGTTTTGCTCTTTTGTACATCTCTTGTCCTTTTTCAGTGTTCATGAGTATCTTCCTCCAGGGATTTTCTGTAGCCTTCATTACGCTCAAGACCCCTATTGCGGTCAAGAACTTCAGGATGCTTTTTGATTATGCTCATTATCGTGGCCAGATTGGGAAACTTTTCGCTGCTATACTGCATTATGGCATTCGCGACAAAGAGATCATTCGGTTCGTCAATAGTCAGACGGATGTTTGAGAGGTCGCTATCGCCTGCGACATTGTGCAAAGTGAAGAGGTCCCTACGCTTCCAGATGAATGGAGTGACATGTTCCCTATCTGAGGGAAGTTTGGCTTCTGTCCACGCTCTTCTAAGAGCAGAAAATTTCATAACTTCGACATCGATGCCATCAGGATACGTAGGAGGTTGCGTGTTGCAGGCATAGTCTACGTCCTGCGCAATCAGGCTTTCAACGACCTCATTCACGATCGAAGGTTGCAGGAAAGGACAATCACCCGTCACCCTTATGATGATGTCGGCACCGTATTTTTCCGCAGCTTTGTAGAACCGGTCCAGCACATCTGACTCGTTTCCCCTAAAACAGCGCGTGTCCAGCTGTTTAGCTTTCTCGCAAAGTACGTCATTAGCATCGCCGTCACCAGTCGCAAGCACTACAAGGTCTACGCTCTTACATGCCTTCGCCTGGTGTATAACTCTTTCTATGAGCGGTATTCCCCCTACATCAAGCATCATCTTTCCCGGCAGCCGGGTCGAACCCATACGGGCCTGTATGATCAAGACTTTTTTGGCCATTTTGTAGGAAGTATCAGATTTTCATCGTGCACTTTGAGCGCTCTAAGATGATTTAGCGTGCGATCATCCAGTTCAGTATCAGCATCTTTGAGATTCTGCATTAGATTATCCAGACTGTCTACCCCTATCACCATATAATCCACCCCGTCTTGCGCAAGGACGAAAGCCATACTTAGCGCGGCGATAGAGATGCCTGTCTCTGCTGATATATTGTTCAGCTGCTCCATATGTTTTTTTAATCCTGTGAAATGAGGATGCAGCTTCTGCGGAGACCTGAAGAGCAGACCCTGCAAAAACACTGAGCGAACATGCACCTCTAGACCACTCTCCCTGATATAAGGCAGGAATCTTTGATCAAAGATATTGCAAGGAATCTGTACGATATCCACCGGCACTTTTTTTTGCTTCAGTTCTATAAGCTCTTCCGGATAGTAGAGTGAGAACCCAATCTTCTGCACCAATCCTTCGGCTTTGCAGACAAGAAGTTCATCCATCCTATCAAAGCCCTTGTACTCATGTACAAGGAAGCCATACAACCTGTCCTGACCAGTGGTCTTCAATGTCCTTATTATCTTCTCTTTGACAGAAGCATTAGGGGGTAATTTTGAGATAAGCTGTACTTGCCTGGAATGCAGCGATCTACCAAGCACTTCCTCACTGCTGCCATAGACCGGCGCAGTATCAAACTTGGTCACACCTTGCTCAAGCGCAGTATCAACTATGCTTTGCACTATTGGTTCAGGAATCTTGCCGGAGAGATTGTTGATACCATAATCCAACCCGAACTGTACCGTACCTAGAATAAGCCTACTCATTTTTTCGAAGCAAGTTCGCTACTACCCTCCTGTCTGACTCTGCCACAGACTGAAGCGGCAGCATTTTCTCAAAGTCTGTAGAAAGGTGGGCAATGTACTGATAGTTAGGAGTCTGTGTAAACATCCTCGCATAGTCATCCTTGAAGGTGAATACATCAAGGTTGGGCAGATGATGGTATTTGTTCCTGGATGGTGCATCAGGATAAAAATCACCTAGTATAAGATGGCCCCCGTTTGCCAATACCCTGTCGGCCTCAGCCATACTTTTGATGAGGAGATCCCTGTCAATCCAGTGCATGACGAAGAAGACGATAACTACATCGAATGGACCGTCAAATGGTATGTTTGACATCACGCCCCTTTTTACAGTGATATCTTTGAAATTCTCATTGGCGTATTTTACCGCTTCCGCACCGGGCTCCACACCAAAGCACTCCGCATCGTAAAGCTTGCGGCATACATGTAGGCGATGGCCGTTGCTGCAGCCGATCTCCAGCAGTTTTTTTGGCTTTATCCCATAGAGGTCAAGCAACATAAGTGCAAGATCATCTTTGTCTTTAGGTTTTGCATGGAGATTTCGCCTGAACCAATTGTCCGCTTCCCCCTGAAGAAATATTTTTTCTTGTTCCATAAGCCATCACTTATCGTTCAATCCGCACTTTTGTTCAGCACCGAAAAATTCTTTCACTGTCTCGATGACGAGATCCACATCACCATCCGTCATTCCAGGAAACATAGGCAGACTGAGCTCCCGGGCGTAGAATGCGTCGGCATGCTCGCAGGGGGTGTAGCCTTTATAGACAGGATGGCGATAGACAGGCATATAGTGGACCTGCGCAAGGATTCCCTTCTTTTTTAGGTACATATATAATGCTTTTCGCTGCACAGCGTCTTTGCAGAGCACTACATAGAGATGGTAGACACATTCTTTGCCTTCCTGAGGGATATCGCAGAGGCCCTTGAATTCTTTGTCATATTTTCGTGCTATCTCTTTTCGCCGCGTGTTAAACTCATCAAGCCGCTTCAACTGATTGAGACCAAGCGCACATTGCATGTCTGAGAGACGGTAATTGTAGCCCAGTTCACGGATCTCCTGATGCCAAGGGCCGTCCCCCAAACCTTCTTCCTTTACCAGGCCATGAGACCTTAGTGCAAGGAGTCTCGTATAGTATGACTTGTCATTCGTCGTTACCATACCGCCCTCTCCTGTCGTGATGTGCTTTACCGGATGGAAACTGAAACAGGCCATGTCCGCATAGGTGCAGGATCCAATGAGATCTTCACCACTTTTTAGGCCAAGCGAATGACAGGCATCTTCGATTATTATCCGGTTAGGGAACAATTCCCGCAGTGCCTTTACCGGTGCGTACAGACCCGAATAATGGACAGGTATTATCGCTTTTGTCCTGGTCGTGGTCTTCTCTTGAACAGAGATAGGGTCAATCATCCCTGATGCATCAACATCAGCGAATACCGGCGAAGCACCTACGTAGCGAGCGCAGTTTGCGCTTGCTGCAAATGTTATAGGCGTAGTGATAACTTCATCGCCGGGTCCCAGGTCCGCAACCATGCATGCAAGATGAAGCGCCGCTGTGCCTGAGCTTACAGCAACAGCATACTTTGCGCCAACTTTTTTTGCAAATTCTTCTTCGAATTGCTGTACTGCAGGACCTGTCGTCAGAAAATCAGAAAACAACACTTTGTTGACCGCATCTATATCATCCTGAGAGATCGATTGACGGCCATAAGGGATCATTAGATCAGCTCCAACTCTTTGAAGAGTTTTTTGACTTCATCTTTGGAGATTACCGCATCTTCAGAGGAGTAATCGTCCATCTCCTCTTCTTTTAACAGACGTCCCTCCTGTACGTAGGGCTCTTCTTGTTTTCCCTGGTATTTCTCAATTGGTGAAGTAATCACATACATGTCTTTAAATTCATAAGTACGCGGGACTTCAGCCTTGTTGATCATAAATTCATGGATCTTCTCACCCGGCCGTAGACCGATCATCTTGATGCCCGTGTTGACCTGATGCTTCTCCTGCAGAATCTCAATAAGATCAGTAATCTTGAAAGCAGGTAGGCGAGGCACAAAGACTTCTCCGCCCACACTATATTTTAGCGCGTTGAATACAAGCTGCACTGCCTCTTCAGGGCTGATGATGAAACGAGTCATCCGTTTGTCGGTGAGAGTTATCGGCTCACCGTCTTTGAGTTTCTTTTCGAAGAACGGGATGACTGACCCAGTACTTTCAAGCACATTTCCGTAGCGGACACAGGTGAAGATGGTCCTTTTCTTTCCCTTACTGTAATTGGTCTCAGAAAATATCCTCTCACCTACGAATTTACAGGCACCATACGTATTGACTGGTGAACATGCCTTATCCGTAGAGACAAAGACCGCTCTTTCAACATTTGCGTCCAAGCAAGCTTCGACCACATTGAGTGTTCCATTGACGTTAGTCTCGATGCATTCCGGAACATTGTATTCCAGGATGTCCAGACGCTTGAGAGCAGCTGCATGAATTACAATGTCCACGTCCTGGGCGGCTTTCTTGAGTCGAGCCTTATCCCGCACATCGCCGATGAGGCTTCGCAAGCGGTCATCATAGTTGAACATCTCCTGCACACGATGATGTTTCACTTCATCGCGACTGAATACACGAATACTCTTGACATCTTCTTTTAAGAGCGCTTTAATCAGGCTTCTTCCCAGATAACCTGTGCCCCCCGTGATAAGAACTACTTTGCCTTTGAACATGTAGTGGTGGTACTGAGGGCATTTTATAAAGGTTTTGAAAGCTATTTCTTCTAGAATCCTTTGTCCAATAGGAGAAAAGACCCATATACAAATAATAGAAGGTTATTGCTAGCAGGAATCTTTCAAGAATCACTACCTGTAATGAGAGGAGGATGTGAACCTGAATACATATGTTTTAAAAATACACCCCCATGCCACTACAGGTATGGATATCAGGTACTGCATCTTTCAATTGAGATTCTTTGGCGTTCCAAAGGAAAGATTCTACACCTATTTCGCTAATGCCATTCCCAAGGACTGGAAAGTCTTCGTGCTTGACAGAGCACCGGGCATTCCTGTTTCACCGGCACCGCATATCGAGCCTGTCGACATGTACAGCAATGAAGTGTACCGAAGAAAGCTGAGTGTTTCTGAGATTGAGAAAGAGGAACAGTGGCTTGGGCATTCTTTCGCATCGATCATGTCGATGGAAGATGCTTACTTTAAGACCTCTTATGCACCTAACATGAAAAGGCGCATGAATATTGCCCGACATGTCAGATGTTTTAGGGAATTTCTTACGCTGAACAAGATAAACTTATGCAATGTGGGTTTTCCAAATAACGCGCTAGGCATTACGTTCTACTATGTTGCAGAGCGTCTTAAAATTGCCCACTGGAACGGACTTGAGATATTTAGAGGGCCTTGTCCCGATAATGCTGTGCTCCCGGTGCAGTACAATAGAGTTGTCATGCTTAAGAAACCCCGTGTCAGTAAGCAGAAGATGGCTGAGGCTAAACAGATACAGCGCAGACTCTTTGAGAAGAAAAATTACCGGCTTTGGGAACCACACACGAAAGAGGTGCAGGTCAGCTATTCAATGAGCATTGAAAACTTCAAGACCAAGTTCGAACAATTTAAGATACTTCGCGCAAACCAGTCCCCGTTTGAATCACACTTTGACATGAAGGGGATCACTCAGATGTATCTTGAGAAAGTATTTCGCAGTAAGATGAATTCTGTGATGATGCGGCCGCTATTAAAGAGCCAAAAAGGGAAACGCTATATCTATTTCCCTATGCACTTTACAAGAGATTCGACAATAACTTTTCGCAACTACCATCTTGACCAAAAGGAGATCATTGTTCAGGCGGCGAAGAGTCTTCCCGCAAACACGTACCTTGCTGTCAAGTCCCATCCCAATTATTTCGGCAGCGATTATGCTTATGCAGAATTTAAGAAGATAGCCCAGATACCAGGAGTACTTCTTGTTGACCCTAAGACCAGTTCTTATGAGATGATAAAGGATGCGCTTGCGGTGCTAACCATCAATTCTACAGCAGGATATGAGGCACTGCTGATGGACAAGCCCGTCATCTCTCTTGGCAATGACTTTTATGTGTATAAGCGAGCGTGCATTGCGCCAAAGTCACTAAAAGAGCTTCCGGAAATCTTCTGTAAACTGCTTAGCGAGCCTGAAACGCTTTACAGCAAAGATGATGTCAATGAGCTGGTGTACACTTATTTCATGAACAGAACTGTGCTTAAGGAAGATTTTCTTTCGTACTTCCTACCAAGTATACCTAAGTACAATGAACAGGATTTTTCGACATTGCGCAAATTGCATACGACTGTGGCCAAGCATATTCTGCGGTGTTGAATTAGGTTCTAGGTTTGTCTACCATATGATTCTTAAAGGGAAAGTAGCATATTACCCGGATAGGTAAAGTCATCCAGGATATAGATTTTGAGCGCTATGATTCCGAAAACCCGGTTTTCTTTGGAACTGGACCAATGTTAACCTTAAAATGACCGAAGGTTTATGCTGGGAACCGTCCTGCAAGAAAATCTTATATATTACTCGCATGACCGAGCTTTTGAGGAGGAGAAACTATGTCACAGAATAAAAAAAGCATCGCAGTCCTAGGTATCAATTATGGGGGGCATGACACGAGCGCAGCCCTTATGATCGATGGCAAGATGATCGCTGCCTGCGAGCAGGAAAGATTCACGCTTGACAAACATTCACGAAAATTCCCGATTGACGCTATCAATGAGTGCCTGAAGATAGGCAAAATCACGCTTGACGAGATAGATGAGGTTGGCCTGGTCTATGACGGTTTGCACCAGGTTACTGAGACATACCTTAAACCTGCTCTGGATGACCCGGATCGTGTTCGAGTAATTATTGAAGATATCGACCGTATTGATTTTGCAATTAATATGGAGCGAGAGGTGAGAAAACTTCTTGGTTACAAAGGACCTATCAAACAGCATCGACACCACATGACGCACGCTGCAGGGGCCTATTATCCAAGCGGATTCTCGGAAGCGCTTATCGTAAGTGTGGATGGCATGGGTGAGATCGCTACATCTCTTGTCGCTGGCGGCAAGGACGGCGAGATTACTGAACTTACTGAAGAGAACAGATACCCTAATTCACTTGGACTTTTCTACAGTGCGATTACGTACTATCTTGGCTACCAGCATCATTATGATGAGGGTATTATCATGGGACTTGCGAGCTGGGGAGACGAGACGAAAAAAATACCCGGCAGCAGCATGACGTACTATGAAGCTTTCTGCGAAATTATCGAGGAAACTGGAACGTACAATTACCGGATTAACACTGACTGGATTAGTTATCACAAGCAAAGGGATACGTGGATTAGCCAGAAGTTCCTTGATTTATTTGGACCCATACGAAAATATGAAGATGAGATGACCGAACATCACATGGATTTGGCAGCAGGTCTTCAGAAAAGGCTGGAAGTGGTCATGATAAACCAGCTTAAGGCAGCCCGTAAAGAGTTTGGTTACAGCAAACTTTGCCTTACCGGTGGAGTTTCACTTAATTGTTCTATGAACGGCAAGATTGAAGCTGAACGTATCTTTGATGAAATTTATGTACAGCCAGCTAGTGGAGACAACGGATGCGCAATTGGCGCTTGTTACCTTTCCTATATTGGATTGCACGGCAAAATTCTACCGAAAAGAGACCATAACAGCTATACTGGCTCGCGATTTACCGATGACGAGATTGTCGCCGCTATTAAAGAGGCAGGTCTGGAACCGAAAAAGTCGGATGATATTTTTTCTTTGACTGCTCAAAAGCTAAAAGAAGGAAAGATTGTCGGCTGGTTCCAGGGAGCGGCTGAGTTTGGCCCTAGGGCACTTGGGAACAGGAGTATTCTTTGCAAACCATTTCCTACTGATATGAAGGATTATATCAATGCCCAGATTAAATTTAGGGAGCATTTTAGGCCATTTGCCCCTTCTGCTCTGGCAGAACATGCTCAGGAGTACTTTGAAATTAACCAGGAATCACCTCACATGCTTATTGCCTGCCAGGTAAAAAAGAGTATGGAGGACAAGGTAGGTGCGATTGTTCACGTTGATGGTTCATGCAGACTGCAGACCGTTACTCCGCAGGACAATGAGCGCTATTACAAGCTGATTAATACATTTTATAAGATGACTGACTGCCCTGTTGTGCTGAATACTTCATTCAATATCAAAGGCCAGCCTATTGTCAATACTCCAGCTCAGGCGCTAAAGAACTATCTAACCACTAAGCTTGATTTTGTCGCGCTAGGTGACTATTATTTTGAGAAAGATGAATGAAACTGCTGTCGGCAAGGAAATGTATGCACTTGTCAATACCCTTTTTCCCATAACCAGAAGCATTACCGGCGAAGGTGTTCGTGAGACCTTACGGATTATCCAAGACCACATCCCTATCAAGACGTATGAGGTTCCCTCAGGCACAAAGGTGTTCGATTGGACTGTTCCAAAGGAGTGGAATATTTCTGATGCTTATGTGATGAATGAAGCAGGTGAGCGAGTTATTGATTTTAAGCAGCACAATCTACATGTGGTCGGCTACTCTACACCTGTTGACACCGAAATGACGCTTGAAGAGCTGCAGGGTCGGCTATATTCACTCCCGGAGCAACCTGATGCGATTCCTTACGTTACCTCTTATTATAAGGAAGACTGGGGTTTTTGTATAAAGGAGAATGAGCGCAAGAAGCTGACTGAAGGAACGTACAGAGTAGTCATCAATAGTGAGCTTAAAGCAGGTTCTTTGACATATGCTGAATTGATAATTCCAGGTGAGACAGAAGAAGAGGTATTCCTTTCCTCGTATATGTGCCATCCGTCCATGTGCAATAATGAGTTGTCCGGCCCGGTTGTACTTACCTATCTAGCTAAATGGTTGTTGGAGCAGCCCCGGCGTTTTACGTACAGGATAGTGCTGGTACCGGAGACGATTGGTTCTATTACGTATTTGAGTTCGCATATTGAAGAGATGCAGAAGCATGTCATCGCAGGATTTAACTTGACTTGTGTAGGTGATGACCGGGCTTATTCATTTATGCCGTCCAGGTATGGAGATACTTTAGCTGACCGAGTCTCGCTTAGGGTGCTGCGTAGGATGCATCCTGACTTCAAGATGTACTCTTATCTGGAAAGGGGAAGCGACGAGAGACAGTATACCGCACCAGGCGTTGAATTGCCGGTTTGCAGTATCATGAGAAGCAAGTACGGCGAATATCCTGAATACCATACGTCGTTGGATAACCTTGAGTTGGTTAGTCCGGAAGGACTTGGCGGCGCTTACGAAGCGTATGTTGCCTGCATCGAAGAAATCGAAGCAAGTCGGCGATACCGTGTTACGTGCCTTGGAGAACCACAGCTTGGCAAGCGGGGGCTTTATCCAACTACGAGTTTTGCTTCATCGGCTGATTCCGTGCAGCATATGATGAACTTCATCGCATATGCTGACGGAAGGAATACGCTTGAAGATATCAGCGAGCGAATAGGTGTTCCAGTGAAAGAATTGACTAAAATCGTAGATTCTTTGCTTGCGGCGGACTTGGTAGAAGAGATTAGTCCACGGAAAACAATTTCTTGACTTCTTCCAGGGATTTGTCGGTGAGGTCTGTGGTGAAGATGTTGGCGTTTCTCTTTATCTTGTCTCCAGGCCATTCCCACCATCCTAATTCGAGCAGGTAGTCAATGATTTCTTTTTCAAAGCGGTAGCGAATGATTTTTGCAGGCGTTCCAGCTACAATAGCGTAAGGCGGCACGTCTTTGGTAACAACACTACCTGCACCAACTACTGCACCGTGACCAATAGTCACACCTGCAAGAACAGTTACCCGTGTGCCTATCCAGACATCAGAGCCAATGGAGATTGGTTTGCTTTGATTTGTCTCCTCGCCAAGGAACGCGAACGGGCCTTTGCCAAGATGGTAGGTTATTGCATTTCCCATTGTGTGATTCTGTGTTATTGCCGTGAAGTGTGATGAGATAATTGAGAAGTCCCCAAGTGAAAATCTTGCGGTCGCGTTAAGTTCGCAATCAGCGCCGATGTGTCCACCACGACCGATGATGACTTCTTCATCATTAAGTATAACTGCACGTGGATTGACTCTGGCGCCATAGCCTAATTGAATCTTGGATGGTTGCTTGACTATCTTGATCGGTGCTTCGATTATTGCATAGAAACTGTCGTGGGGGTTATCTGCAGGTATGTCGTCGAAGTTTTTCCATGCATTAATTTTTTCCTGTGTATCGAGTACCCAGAGTCCTGCTTCCATTGCCCTAATTCTTAGCAAGTCTGAGATGCTTTGGGCATAGTCCGCGCGAAAAGGACTTTGCAGAGTTACTACTTGTTCTTTTGAATCCGGTTTTATAGGGAAGGGTATGTAGACTGCATCTTGTTCTTTGAACCTGAATGAGTTAAGGTCTGATTCTTCAACCAGCATTAGCTCTCCCGACTGCTCCAATTTTTGGCGGGTTTCAGGTGATATTGACCTTAGGCAGTAAATCTTCTTTGTTGTTGCTCTGTCTTCACCGAGTAGAGGATTAGTGTCGATGCTTTGCCGTTCATCTGTATACCATGTGACTGCTGTATCCATGACCATGAAACAGTTATGCGTCGGATTGTTTTTAAGTATTTTATGCTGGTTTGTTCTGAAGCATATAGTTGATTTATGCTATCTAAACGCCTAATTTTATATAGAGTCACTTACTGCCTTCCTTTTTAATGGCAAAGATACAAGCTATGAGCTACCCTGGCCTGCATACCTATGTTGTCAGGAATTACTTCAAACGGGTACCGAAGGATGCACGCATACTTATTCTGGGTTCGGGAGAAGGAGCGTTTGAGGAACAACTGTTATCTTTGGGTTATACGTCTATTTTTGCTGTTGACTATTATACCGATTACAAACTAAAGGATGAAGTTCCGTTTATGCGGTCTGATTTTAACAAGCCTGACTTTGCCTCAAAAATACTTAAGAGATTTGGAAAGCCGTTTGATGTGGTCGTCACTATTGAAGTGCTTGAACATGTGTACTCTACTGATAATTTCCTTGCGAACATCAGAAAACTTCTGGCACCAAAAGGCATTTGCATCCTTACGACACCAAACCTGCATTCTTTTATGGCACGGCTGGACAACTTGATAACCGGATATCCGACGTTGTTTATTGACCCCCCAAAGCTTGGAGATCATGTCAACCCCATTTTCCATTCGGCTTTTAGTTTATTTATTGAACTCAATAAGCTGCGCATACGAAGACTTGACCATTACGGCAGCTTTTGGGGATATTTGAAACGGTATAGAAAAGAATCAGTTCGTGGATGGGTGCATGTATGCATGCTCGCTATACTCGTAGTGGTTCTTAATCCGCTTATGCTGCTAAACAGAAATCTTACGAATGGTCATAAGAGCATCTATACCATCACGATGTGATATTGGAGATGACTCTTGACCAGGCATCTGCGCAGTCTTTCATTGCATAGGTCTTTTGCACATAATCTTTGGCTGCTTTTGCCATATTAGCATGCAACTTGTCGTCATTGCACATGTTTCTTAAGAGATTGATCATCCCTTTCATGCCAGGTTCGACTATCCCAAAATCATTTTTATCAAATACCTGATCAGGGTTGCAGCCGGTTGAGATTATTGGCACGCTATGACTCATCGCCTCAAGGCAAATCATCGGGAGGTCACCCTCTTTTTTTGAAGTAAGTATTAGTGCTCTAGCTTGCGTGTAGATGTGTTCAAGCTCAGGATATGCAACATTCTCAAAAAACTGCACATTGTTAAGAGTTGCCGCGCGTTCTTTTAGCAGATTGAAGAGGAGCAGGTCATTGGAGCGTTGGCAGACCATCGTGAAATGCTGGTCAGGAAGAGCAGCTGCTGTATCAAGAAACTGCATGGGTTGTTTCCATTCGACTGAACGTCCGACCCACAGAAATGATTTTCCCTTTGCGGGAGTACCAAGCGCTATTCCTTTTTTTATGAGTTCTGTGTTTTTCGGTTTTAGAGCGCGTTCTTGTTCAACGCTTTGGACAATGTATTTGTCCGCATACTTAAACCCTAATTTGAAGAGGAAGCCATGCAGTCCTGGCCAGCCTTTGTAGTCATTGTCATGAGCCACTGCATAGATGAATTTCTTGTTGTTTCTTTTAGCGTACCAGCCGCAGATAAGTGTCTCAGCACCGTATGCGCGCTGGATGACTATGTCAGGGTCAACCTGTTTTAGTTTGTTGTAGAGACTGAAGGGAGCTTTTAGATAGTTCCAAAGTGATTTGTTTAGGGTGAACGAGGTGTGCAGGTGGACATTGTCCACGACGAGGTGCTTTTTTTGGCCGACATCAGCTATGAGCATATGTATCTCGTGTTCCTTGTGGTGCTTACCTAGCTCTTTTGCCAGCAAAGCCATCTGCACTTCTGCACCGCCATAGAGACCTTGCGTGCCCAGGAATAGGGGATATGCAAAAGTTGAGACCATGCAGACTTTGCTCATTTTGCCCACCTCTGGAACCACTCCTCAAGCATGAGGAGGCTGAAGAGTATGTAGTTGTTATCTTCGCGTCCAGATTGATGATGGTCATAGAGTTTTTGCACGGTTTCCTGATTGACGTACTCTGCGTATTTAGCATCTTTATCCAGAAGCCGCTGACTAAGATAGTCTTTGAGTTCATCTTTGAAGTAGTGTTTCAGCGGGACACCAAATCCCTGTTTTTTCCGGTAGATAATTTCTTTTGGTAAGGTGTTCTTCAGTGCTTTCTTGAGTATATTCTTGGTCTGCAGGCCTTTGAGTTTGTAGCGGAACGGAATCTTTGCAGAGAATTCCATAAATTCGTGGTCAAGAAACGGCACTCTTCCTTCAAGACCGACACCCATGGACGCCCTATCAAGCTTAACCAAAATATTGTCGGGAAGATACCGCTGCACATCGCAATTAAGCAAGCGGTCTCCCCCTTGTGCTTCTTTGAAAGGTGCATCAAATGAGGTATATGGGTTTTTATTTTGCAGTAAAGATAGCTTGTCCCTGTGTCTTTTTGTGCTGTAGGCAAGGATCTTCGCATAGATTTCATGGTCCTTATTTTGGTCATCTTCAAAGAAAATTTTTCCCTTCTTAAACGCATGGGAGCCGGTAATTCGATGTGCGGCAGTTACGGCTGGATAAAGAATACCTGAGCTTATTGCACCAGGAGTATGTTTATGCCAGGACATCATTTTGAACCAGGCGTAACGTGAGTATCCTGCAAATGACTCATCCCCCCCGTCACCGGAAAGGGAGACGGTAACGTGCTCTTTTGCGACTTTTGAAACTAAGTACGTGGGAATCATTGAGGGGTCAGCGAAGGGCTCGTCGTAGAGGAATGCGAGTTTTGGGATAAGCTTGGTCACTTGCTCACCCGAGAACTGGACTTCATGGTGGTTGGAACCTATCTCTTCAGCAACTCTTTGCGCATAAGCTGATTCATTGAATTCTTCATGGTCAAAGCTTACGGAGAAGGTGTTGAGATTGTCTTTTCGCTTTGCGAGCAATGTGCTGATGGCGCTGCTGTCTATGCCCCCAGAAAGAAACGAACCAACCGGGACGTCCGCTACCAGTCTTCGTTCGACGCTTTGCTCAAGATGTTGCATAATTTTCTTTTCAAAGTAGTCTTCAGATTTCTCCAACTTTTTGGAGTAGTCAAGGCTCCAGTATTTTTGAATGGTTAGTTGTCCATTTTTGTACATAAGTAAGTGGCCTGGTCGCAGGGTCTTGACCTCTTGCAATATACTTCCCGGGCTTTGGATGAAGCCAAAGGTGAGATAATCCTTAATTGCCTGTTTGTTAATGATTTTGGTTGGTACGGCCTCCAGAATTGATTTGAGTTCACTAGCGAATACGAACCGGTCAGCTTCATGATGGTAGTAGAGCGGTTTGATACCCATCCGGTCCCGCGCCAGGAAGTATGCCTTTTCTTTGGTATCGTAGATGCAGAAGGCAAACATGCCGTTTAATTTGGAGAGCATGTCCTGCCCCCACTCCATATAAGCGTAAATGAGGACTTCTGTATCCGTGCCACTAGCGAATCTGTGTCCGTGAGTTTCCAATTCAGCACGAATTTCTGCGAAATTATAGACTTCGCCGTTGTAGGTAATCCAGTATCTGCCAGAAGCGTCTGACATCGGCTGTTTGCCTTTTTCGGAGAGGTCAAGAATAGCGAGCCTGCGATGCGCAAGAGAAACATAGTCGTCCGTGAAATAGCCGAATCCATCGGGTCCACGGTGTTCCAGCATATCCGCCATGCGCATGATAAGTTTCTTGTCTTCCCAGTTACACCCGGCGATTCCGCACATGGACGTTAGTTCGTGATTTGGCGTTTATAAGAGTTGTGCAAATTATTTTTATGGTTTGGTGCAGTTTTATTGCAGACATACAAGGTTAGCAACAAAGGAGGCACCATTGTTGATCAAGAGCGTATTTCTTGGCCAACTAAACCTCGATATAAGGGCAGTTGTGCTACGTCAAGAAATGATTCTTTTTTCAAATATGCACAGTACTACCTGCTACGGTGACAGTAAAGGGAGGCATATTTGAAAAAACTCTTTTTCGTACATTTCTCGACTTCGCACAACTGCTCCCTTATTGCGTAAAGTATTTAAGCGCATTTCCGCCTACGAAAGTGCTGTACCTATGAGTCTAGTAAACAAATTCAGACATCTTCATCTTGCCCGACAACGGCAGTGGTGGCCAAGAGAGAAGCTTCTTGCTTATCAGGAGAAACGACTTCGAGCGATTGTTGCTTTTGCTTATCATAATGTTAAATTTTACCATAAGCAATTTCGGAAGGCAGGTGTTCTTCCAAAGGATATCAGGACAGTGGATGATTTGCAGAAACTTCCGCTTACGACAAAGGAGGATATGCGCAACGCATTTCCTGACGAGATTGTGTCTAAGGGAACTGATTTATCCAAATGCATAGTTAGCCCTACGAGTGGTTCAACGGGCATCCCATTAAAGATTGCGTATGATGAAAGGGCTGATGACTTTTCAAAAGCTATTAATTTGCGCTCTTACATAGCGAACGGTTTGCGTTTCCATGACAGGTGGTTGACTTTTGGAGACCCCATCCATGTGCATGACAAGAAATTTCTGTTTCAGAAAATGGGTTTTCTTAATCCAAATTATGTTGATGCATTTAAGCCGATTTCACAGGTGTTGCCACAGATTGCAGCTGTCCGGCCACGAGTTCTGGACGGATATTCCTCATCCATCAAAGCACTTGCTTATGAGCTTCGCAAGAAGAGACACCCAAAGATACGACCTGAAGTGGTTTTTGGTACTGGCGAGCTGCTTGATTCGAAGACCAGGGAGCTGGTAGAGGAGGCCTTTGGTGTTAAGATGATTGATTTATTCGGCTGCCTTGAAATGAACAGGACTGCTTGGGAATGCTCCCGGCATGAAGGATATCATATGGATGTTGACAGTGTGGTCATGGAGTTCCTTGATACAGATGGCAGGCCTGTCAAGTACGGCGAGAAAGGAGAGATAGTCTATACCAACCTGTTCAATTATGCCATGCCATTTATCAGATATAAGATTGGCGATATCGGAATTCCCAGTAAGCATGTGTGCTCATGCGGACGAGGCCTTCCTATGATGGAACTTGTTGAGGGAAGAACCGATGATTTTGTTGTTGATAAGAAAGGCGGATATCATTCGCCCATGATTTGGACGGTCGTGTTTAAGAGAACGCCGCAGGTTGCCCATTATCAGGTTATTCAGGATACGAAAGGAGCATTGGATATCAGCGTTATCCCAGGAGATGACTATGATGATGCTGTGGAAAAGGATCTGAGAAAAAGGATTCAGGAAACTGTTGGGAAGGACTTTACTTTTACGATTGCGAAAGTAAAGGAGTTTAAGAGGTCGCGCAGCGGAAAGGTACGCGCGGTCATATCAAAGGTGAAGAGCATATGATTAATTCTACGCATGTAGCTGTTACGTATACTAAGAAGTTGTACCCGAAGGAAGCTCCATTTCATCCATCGAAGAAGTATCCAGAATATCCTTTTTCTGAGACTGCACAGGGGAATGAAGTCTATGATGCAGTGCGCAAGAGTCTGTATGATATGGGGCTAGATAAGCGCAACTATGGGAAGAATAACTGGAATCCGTTTAAGGAGATTATTAAACCTGGGCAAAATGTTGTTATAAAACCAAATCTTGTAGTTGATTCACATAATTTGCCAAAGAGCCAGTTTGAAAGCGCTGTTACCCACGGTTCAGTTGTCAGGCCATTAATTGATTACGCGTATCTTGCGCTAAAGGGGCGAGGCAGAATTACTATTGCTGATGGTCCAATTGATATTACTGATTTTCACGATGTGATAAAGAAGAACGGTATGCTTGATACGGTGAGGTATTTACGTGAGGAGCATAGCGTTCCCGTCGATATTGTTGATTTACGAGACGAGTCGCTGGATAAGACGATGGCACTCCGTGTAGGGCATTTTGAGCTTGGCCTTTGGATGCTGCACAAGACGAAGGAAGATTTTGTGGTTGTTGATTTGCAGGAGAAAAGCGAGTTTGAACAAGTACCTGATTATTGGAAGAAGATACGTTCTACGCAGCTTGCGAGAAGTGCGAAGAATCCGCTGCATTGTCATGCGAAGGGGAAGCATATCTACGGCATCGCAAAGACAATACTTGACGCAGACTGCATAATCAATGTGCCTAAGATGAAGGCTCACAAAAAGACAGGGGTTACCGTCAGCCTGAAGAATATGATTGGGATTACTTCTCCGCGAAGCTGGATGCCACATTATACTATCAATACTGATGAGTATGAGAAGAAGGCACCGCTTATCGATAAAATAATCAAGGTAATCTGGGATGCACCACGCATTAATGGCGTAGGCAGAGTACTGCTTAGGAAGGTACGAAAGAAGTATGTGCATATTGCGTTTAAGGGTTCTAATCCAAGCAATGATACACTTTGGAGGACTATTCTTGATTTGAATACTATTTTGCTGTATGCCGATGCGAAGGGAAAGATGCATTCAACTCAGCAGCGAAAGTATCTTTCTGTTATTGATGGGATTATCGCAGGAGAGAAAGATACTCCACTGAATCCGTCACCCATCAACGCAAAGGTTATACTCGCCAGCAGAAATCCTGTCGCAACGGATTATGTAGCTACGAAGCTTATGGGATTTAACTATGAGCATGTAAATCATGTGACGAATGGACTGCTTAGAAAAGACCTAGGGGGCAATCCGAAAATTGTCGATGAGAAGCAGAAGTACAAGAATCATCATTTTGACCCGCCCTATAACTGGAAGAAGCAACTAATAGATACTTCGAAGTAGCTTCTTGTACGAAAGTACGAGCTTTTCAAGTGAGAAGAGTTTGCTCTGCTGTTTTCCTTTGAGGATTACATTTTTAGCGAGTTTCTTGTCATCAATCAAGCGAAGAATTGCTTTTGACATTGCCTGAGAGTCCCGAGTTTTTGTCGTTAGTGCCGCTCCCGCCAGGATTTCATGGTTCTCTTCAAGGTCGGTGGTTACGATAGGCAGACCGTAGTGCATTGCTTCTATGAGGACATTGCTCTGGCCTTCGTAGAGTGTGGGAAGAAAGAAGATATCTGAAGAGACCATCAGGTTTGGCACATCAGTACGATTGCCGAGGAGGTGCACTTTGTCTTTGAGCTTCAGTTTGGCAATTTCTTTTTTGAATCCTGCATTGCCTGCTATGTCACCTACATAAGCAAACACTATATCGTCACGTTGTGCACATACCAATGAGGCAGTTTTTAGATTGGTCGCGTAGTCCTTTTGCGGTTTGTCGTTTGCTACGGTAAGAATTACTTTCCTCTTTGGGAAGAAGTCTTTTTGTTTCGTGGCTTTTGCAAATTCGTAGCCGTTCCAGATAGTGTGTATTTTCTTTTTTGGAAAGAGAAAATATTTTTGCACATAGTCAGTCGTGGCTTTTGCATTGGTCGTTATTGCGTCCGCGGTGAAGTCAAGTAGTCTTTCCACTACGAGCTGCCAAATATCCTTGATTTCTTTTGCCCTTATGCTATAAATGTACTTTGGGGTGTGAGAAGTAAAGAGCATGGCTAGCTTTGTTACTATATTTGCGTGCGGGAGGAGGGACATGACCACATGGGGCCGTTCCTTGTCTATAACCTTGATGGTTGCGTTCACTGCAGTAAGAGCTGACCACTTTGACTTGATTTTGAAGGTGATGACACTAACTCCGAGGCTCGCAATTTCTTGTACGTAGTGGCCACCAAAGAAGTTGAGGACAATTATTTTGTTTTCCTTCCTTAGTTCTTTTACCAGATTGTAGAGCTGGAGCTCAGCGCCGCCCTGCGTTAGACCGGTGATGACAAAGAGCAGGGTTCGCTTTTGGTGGGGATTCATCTGTACATCTCCATATATCTTGGTAGGATGTTTTCCCAGGAGAAATCTTCTATGAGCTTGATGGACTCTTTGCCCATATTCTGACGACTGTTCTTATCGTTCACCAGTTTTCTAGCAGCTTGAAGAAATGCTAATTTGTCGTCAAGTTTGCAGAGGTATCCGTTCCTGGTGTTTTGGACTAAGTCGGGGATGCAGGGAATGTCTGTTGAAAGCACGGGAAGGCCGCAAGCCATGCCTTCCATGACAATACCCGGCAGTCCCTCACCCCTACTGGGAAGGAAGAGCACGTCGCTTGCCTTGAAGAGTTCCGGGATGTCTTTTCTCCATCCGGTGAATATGATATCTTTTTCCAGTCCTTTTTCCTTTACTAGGTTGATGTACATTTTTTCGTGAGGACTGTTGCCGATTATGGAACCTATGATGAGTGCTTTGGCAGGAAGTCCTTCATGACGAAGCTTGTCGATGGTGTTTATGATGATGTCAATGCCCTTTCTTGGCACAAGAAGACCAGCATAACAGAAGACGATATCCTGCTTAGATAGTCCGAGTTTGCCTCGGGGTGCCGGTTTAGCAGACTTGAACTTATCAAGGTTTATTCCTGTGGGGATGACAGAGATTCTCTTTGTGGGGACGTTTATGACTCTTGAGAAACGAAGCAGGGATTTGCCGTAGAGATGCACTTTATCAGCAAGACCAAAGACTATGCCACGGAATACCCGGGTGTATATCTTAAATAATGCCGTAGTGGTTTTGCCTGGGTTGAAGGAATAGCCTGGAAGGGTATCTGCGCTTACAATCAATTTCTTGCCCATACAAAGACGCGCCAAGGCCACAAAGACTGAACTTAGGTAAAAGTAAGTCCAGCTATGGATAACGTCATATCTGCGGTAGATGGTAATGAGATGGATGAAGTAGAAGGGACTTATGGGGATAGGCCATTCAAAACGGATGAAAGGGATGTTGATTGCTGCGTAGGAATAGATTTTTGCGTGAGACAGATGTTCATTAGCGTGCCAGTCCGTATTGACTTTTCGAAAGAGCGGTCTTGGGACGAGTACGCCAGTGTCGTTTTCTTGTGCAAGCTTGCCTACCAGTTCAGCGATTGGTCGCCTAATTAGCAGGGTTGGATTGACAAAACAAATTCTCATTTTTTCTTCTTTTCGATAGCAATCTGGCGTACCAGGGACTCTACCTTGCGCTGCGTCTCTTTAGTGATGATGTAGAGATAGAAGAGTATGGTAGAGAAAACAAGGAAACCACCTATGACGAAGAAGTCCACTGTTCTTTGAATGTTGAGTACTTCCATGACTCCATAGACGGATGCAGGAAACATGACGAGGATGCCAAAGCCTATCCAGATGAGGGACCAGACGATGAGGCCCCTCAATTCATATTGTTCACGTTTGTAGTATAGATAGGTCAAGTACAGCATCATGAATGCGAATAGAAGACCCAATAATTGTATACCTAGTATCATTTTTTACCACCTGGTGATTTTCCACCATAGCATGTCCAGCACAATCTTTATGCCGGTTACCATGGTCGTTCCCTTGTATTTGTCGTTGTATTTTGTGCGGATGCGTAATTGTCCAAATTTAAGATGATGCTTGCCTACATTGGCCACCATTTCACTCTCCATAGAGTAGTTTGTTGAGCGCCATCGCACTTTTCGATAGGTATCTGCAGTGAGCGCCCGATAACCTGATTGCGTATCATTAAGGTATATGCCATAGAGCAGATAGGTAACTAAGTTGATAGATCTATTGCCAAGCGAGAATACGAAGGGCATGTTTTTAGTTAAATTGCGATAGCCAAAGACTATGTCCTTCTCTTTAAGCATCTCGATGAAACGAGGGATCTCTTTTGGATCGTGCTGGCCGTCGGCATCGACGAGGATGAGCGCTTCAGCCCCTTGTTTTAGAGCGTAATCACATCCGGTCTTGATGGCGGCTCCCTTGCCCAGATTGATTATGT
Organism: Candidatus Woesearchaeota archaeon; assembly: GCA_020637435.1. Lineage (GTDB taxonomy): Archaea > Nanobdellota > Nanobdellia > Woesearchaeales > JACJVW01 > JACJVW01. The sequence goes on along the minus strand of JACJVW010000001.1, from coordinate 753,464 downwards.
GGCGAAGGACGAGCGCCCCAGCATCCTGTGCAAGCGCATAGGTCTCGTCACGACTTCCGTCATCGACGACAATGACATCTTTGAGGAGTCTCTTGACCCTGGAGACCACACTAGCGATATGCTTCTGTTCATTGTATGCAGCGATGACCACAAAGGTTTTCAAGCTATCCCCAATGCATAGGGCCAGAATTGGATTTATTAATGTTGTGCAAAGCAGAACGCTGTTTTTCCAAGGAAGAAAACAATTTGAAATAAAAAGGTGAAATCGTAGAAATTAAGACTAACGCTGATCTTTGCCGGTGACGTAGATGATGTGGTAACCGAATTCTGTCTTGACCGGTGCACTTACTTCACCTGGCTCCAGAGCGAAAGCAGCCTCCTCAAAGGGAGCAACCATCATGCCTCGGCTGAACCAGCCAAGCGCACCACCAGCAGGAGCAGAGGGACCCTCTGAATACTGCCTTGCAAGGTCAGCGAAATTGGTCTCGTTCACTTGAGCGATAATCTCGTTCGCAAGGGCGATCGCCTCTTCTTCAGTTCTGTTATCCAAGGTCAAGAGGATGTGCGACGCTTCTACCACGTCCTGAGGTGCCGCTGCTTCAGCTTCCATCACCTGCTCGGCTGCCGACTTTGCAGCTGCAAGTTCAGGCATCACCGCTTTGCTTGAGCATGACCAGTCAACTTTGTAGACATATATCTGGTTGTTGGTGAAGCTCTGCTGATAGTCGAACTGATCAAAGCATTCAAGGCCGTGACCGTCAAAGAAGAATAACCGTGTGAACATGCCATCAGCCTGCAACGGGTCAGCAAGGATGCTTTGAAATCCAGCACCGCTTGGGATAAGCACTGCAGATATAGGGATATTGGCATTCGCCAGTGGCTTCTCCACGATATCCTCTTCAGTCGGATATACTACAGAGTAAGGAATACCTACCCCTCCCTGAAGCGAAAGCCTTGCGTCCATCGTCGTCAGATTTACGATGAGACCATTTCCGCAGGTAGCCGTATCACCAATGAAACTGCATGAACTAAGGCCCTGATAACCGGGCCATGGTGATATCCACTGGTCTGCGTTGGCTGTCTTAATCTCCTGGAACAGTCTTGATGCTCCGGCCTGATCATAGCCGAAATCATTCATGAGCACATCGACACCTTTGGTCTGCGTAAGCCTGTGCACTTTGTTGAACATGGATGCTTTGGTAAAATTCCAGCTTCCAAAGTGACCCCATACACCCGCTTTGCCGATCATATCATCGGATGCGATATAGTATTGAGGTAAAAGATCTTCGCAATGGGTGACTTCCAGTACTTGAGAGATCTGATCATCAGTCAATCCTGCATCCAGCAGTATCTCACTAGCTTCAGGTCGAGAGACTACCATTATCTCATCAAGTATCTTGATAGCACGTACGGTGTTACCGTCAAGGAATCCAGCAAGAACATGGGGCGCCTTCTCCTGGCCGCAATTGAGCATCCGCAGGATGCCAACAGACAGTTTCTCATTGTCCGTCAAGAGAGACTTACCGACCCAGTGGATACGCTCACCCTGGTCGCCGCCATCAAAGGTCACACGTCTTTCTCCAATCGCTACGAACCAGTGGCCGAAATCCCACCATGAAGTTATGATACCATCATCCCCATCAGCCTTGATGTTCTGAAGCGCGGTATACCATGCGTCATTCATACTTGGCACTTCATTCTTGGCAGTCACCTCCGCACTCTTTAGGACTGGCATGAGGACGATGAAGAAGAGCAACAGAATGACGACTGGTCGCGTCGCCCATTTGCTTATCCTAAACTGGGTCTCAAGCAAGCCTGAGATGAAATCATAGACGAATGCCGCAAATGCCCCAAGAGAAAATGCGAACGCCGGAACGACGAAGGCAATAAATCGGACACTGGACTGCGCAGCGTAAACCGATGATGCGTACCAGAGCGCAAGCAGAACACCGTAGATGAAGTATTTCCTCTCACCATCAACTTTCTTGAGCAATAGATAGATTACACCGATTATGCTCAATGCGAAAAGCAGTTTGCCCCCGAGCTGACTTATCACTGCTGACACAGAGCTCTGGTTAAGCTCAGCAACAGTAGTCAGGACGTTTGGCCAAACCGTAGTCACTGCGACCGACTTTCGCACCATGAATCCCAACGGCTCCATGATGGGGTCACCTATCGCCGCAGTAAGTCCATTTAGGAGGGATTTCCCACGCAATAAAGATATTCCCAGGATTGTGACTGTGGTCGACACTACGAGAGTCATCGTCAAGATGAAAATGTGGCGTATGCTCTCCATCTTGACCAGATTATCAAACCTGAACTTATGTTCCCTGAAATGAGTTGCTATGAGGAACACCAGTGTCGCACCAGCGGCGAAAAGGATGAAATCATAGGTATGCCACCAACTCTGGTGCATAAAACCATAGATACCTGTCAATATACCTGATGCTGCAGCAATACCTATGCCTATCTTTCGGTTCTTCAATTCATACGCGATGAAGAAGGTCGCTATGACCAGAATCTCGAAGAATGCGATGACGTTGTCTGTATCGGAGAATCCTGCGGCAGTCCTACCTAAGAGGCCCGGGTGGATGCCGATGATAATACTTGCTATCAATGCCCCAACAACGCCTGAAATGCGCAGACCTACGAAGTATGCTGCCGCGGTTGCGATAGTCATGAGAACGAGCGGGATGAGGAAAACCGCTTTCATGACAGAGGTGTCCGTGAAAATATTCATGATTTTATAGATAATAACACCAAAGGTGGAGAAGAAGAGCATCGTGTCTGGAGCGGGTTGGCCCTCTCTACCGTTTCGCAAGGTGAACCATGATTTGCCATCCACATATTCGTTGCCCCAATGACCATACTCAATATAGTTTTTAGTGTAGCTGTACCATACGTACGGGTCGATAGCGAGGAGGTAGGTCTGACCGGATTCGTCCTGCATCCTTGAACGGAAGTGTGCTGCAGTGCCTGTCACCTGCTGTTCTATGGTCGCTTTGTTGTTCGCATAGAATTCGGCGTATTGGTCATTTATTATCTGTTGCTTATTTATATCCGGAAGATTCGGATTTTGCTGGTTGACCTGACGCGCTATCTCAGATTTGAAGTAATTGTCGACAGTTGACTGAGCCCAATCATCTGCAACAGGCAGAGTCAAGGGAGCAGCCCTGAAGAAGATGGATATTATGATAGGTATGAGCACCAGCAGCATTACGCCATATGTGGTCAGAAATTTCCTGGCTTGTCCAACGTCGACGGTGACGTCTTCGTCATCGTCTTTCTTTTTCATGAATGATGTAAACATACTTTTCAGATCAAGGGTCTCTTCATCTGATTTCTCTCTTCTTCTTCTCATCTACTAAACCCCAATATAATTGCGTTGTATCCATCTAGCGGAAAATGCCCATCCTCTTGAACCGGCACTCTTCTTGCGCTACCGAAGCACTCTGAACTGTTCACCGATCCAACAGAATCTTAATCCGTACATTTGCAGTACAAGGGTCCAACACACCCAGTAGCAGGAGTAGCTTCTGTTGGATTAAAAAAGCTTTTTGTTTTGCATAATCGAGCGCAACAGGAGGCCAGAGCCGAAAAGCATTAACCTCGGTTCTTTTGCAAGAAGCCTGTAGAGATATTGGACAGGATACTCGCGGTCACTGTGCTCAATGATCGCCTTTACATCTTTCCTTTTGATAATCTTGACGAGATATTCATAGTCTTTGTCCTTGCAGACATCCAGGAGAGATCTCATGAGATTGTGCATGAGGAGATTCCTTCCGACGCGCTTTTTCCAGAGACAGGCGTAGTCTTTACCCTCTGTTACTGCCTCAAAGAGCGCTTCAGCAGCCTCAAGACCAGGGATGATGCCACCACCGGTCGTAGCCTTCACCTGACCTGCAGCGTCACCGAGGAGGAAGGTCATACCTTTTTTGGAGCTGAGATGAGGAGCGTAGTAAGGGATGATGCCGGCTTCGCGAGTGAGGAATTTTGGTGTAGCCCCCATGCGCCATTTGACAAATTCATCAAACTGCTTCTTGGTGTCTTTGTTGCCTACCAGACCTATACGTGCCCTGCATTTGCCTTCCGGAACGACCCAGGAATAAGTTCCCCAGTAGGGATAGAATTCAACTACATTTCCATTGTCGCATGCCACTGTTGCCTGCAGACCGCCCCAAGGTGACCTTTTCCTTGCATGTTTTGCGAGAACTTCTTTGGCGATGATGCTATTTGGACCATCTGCCCCAATGACCACGTCATAGCGTTCGGTCATGACACCGGTTTGTGTCTTGAAACTTACCATACCCTGGTGAGAACTGGTTACCCGAGTACCGAGGCGCAGCTCTGCTCCGGCTGCCTGGGCTTTTTTTGCAATAAGCTGGTCAAAGTAGCCGCGGTTGAGAATGTAGTTCTTCTCTTTAAGCTCGAAATCAACTGCATTTTTAGATGGGGCGTAGATGCGCGCTTTGGTGATGGTATTGACTTTTGCCTCTTTCACTACGTCTTTAAGAGGGAGGATGGCATCAATCTTGCTTGTTACAATGCCCGTGCATTGCACAGGGGTACCTACTTGGGGATGTTCTTCAAAGAGCACCACTTCATGATCAGCCTGTGCAAAAAGATATGCCACATAACTTCCGGAGGGTCCGGCACCGACTATCGCTATCTTCATCCATTCGTTTGGCCGGGTAGAATTATTAAAGGTTGTTAAAGTTCCTCATTGCCGGACGCAGGGGGTCCTTTAAGGTCCACAAGGCTTTAGTACATAGCTGGGATTACGCCCCCATAAACAATGTCCGATACCATTGTAGAGTAAGCACAAACTTTAAATACAGCATATGAGTTACTAGGAGATGGTTAAAGATTTTAACTACTTGACCATGCGGACAGGTGTTGGATTTTATATCGCTCATTGACCGCATATACACTTTTTACACTTTAGAAAAGGTGGGGGTTAAAACCAAAATGAAAGGAAAAGCAATCAGTACACTAGCCATCCTGGCAGCATTTCTCTTTATGTTCAGTGCTGCAGCAACCGCTCTACCGACTCTTGAATCTGTCAAAATAAATGGAGACGTTTATGAAGATGGAGACAATCTGGTCGTCGAGCGAGGAGACAAGCTAGACTTTAGAATAAAAGTAACAGCAGAAGAGAGAGAGAAAGATGTTGAAATCGAGGTTGACATGCTCGGTTACGAGTACAATGATGTCAATGAGATTTCCGATTCTTCACACACTTTCAACATCGATCCAAATGAGACCGTCTATAAGAATCTCAATATCAAGATTCCTACAGATGCTGACAAAGACAATTATGACCTCATCGTCCGAGTAGGCGGCCGAACTGGCGGCAGTGAAGAAATGCTTCTTCGCATCGTCCTTAAATCCGCACGACACGGACTTGAGATCAAGGATGTCATCTTCTCCCCTGAGGGAGAGGTTGTCGCAGGCCGTGCACTCCTATCCACCGTACGAATCAAGAACGTCGGTGAACAGGATGAAGACAGCCTACGTGTCCGAGTCAGTATCCCTGCACTTGGCGTTAGCGCATCCGACTATATCGATGAGCTAGACGAGGAAGATTCCATCACCTCTGAGGAGCTTTACCTACGGATCCCTGCATGCACCGCAGCAGGAGTCTATACCGCTGTAGCTGAAGTAGAATATGACGAAGGCTATGACAGAGTAACCAAAGAGACCAGTATCCGTGTCATCGCTGATGAAGCTTGCTATGCATCAGAGAGTTCCTCATCCCAGGATAAACCTGAGAAGACTGTGCTAAATATCGGCAGCAGCAACCAGGATCTTGTCGTAGGTGAGAGCGGATCAATCTACCCTGTAACTGTATCCAATATGGGAAGCAGCAGCAAAGTATACACTGTCAACGTCGACGGTACCGCAGGCTGGGCAACCAGTAAAGTAACCCCATCAAACACCATGGTTGTTGGAGCTGGCGAGACAAAGGCTATGTATATCTACCTAACCGCTGAAGAAGAAGCTACCGCAGGAGAGCATATGTTCTCTGTCAAAGTCTTCGCTGACGGCAAAGAGCTTAAGGAAGTAGCTCTTAAAGCAACTGTCGCTGAAGACGGCGCAGCAGGTTCTGAAGACGCAACTGCAAGCTCCCAGGGTTGGGACAAAGTAAAGAAAGGACTTGAAGTCGGACTTATCGTCCTAGTTGTCCTGCTTATCCTACTAGCACTTATCGTAGGATTCAATAAGCTAAAAGGCGACAAAGACGACGAGGGTCAGACTTACTACTAAGTCTTTTTTTACTTCTTTTTTTCTTATCATCTTTTGAGGTCATGGCAGAATGAATAAGCAACTATTTATCACATTCTTACTCGTCATCGCATTGGCCTTCGGCGTATCAGCCAATTTCTACGCAACTGCATCAGATGCACACCAATATGCATGCTGGTGCAGCAGTACCGAACCATCAACCATCACTATCACAAATCCTGCGGCAGGAGTCGAAGTTCTCGAAAACAGCGAAGAACTGGACGTGTATCTTGATACAATCAGCTTGTATGAGATAAGCGTAAACGGTTCCGCTGCCCAGTATACAAGCTACTATCCGAATGACATCATCATCAGCGACGGATCTCCTCAGGAGCTTACTCTTATCACCAATGCACCTTGCGGGATGACCGGAGATTTTCCCAGAGTTACCCGGATCGATGAACAGGGCGGACCAAGCAAAGAGCTTACCCAGACCATCACTTTCCTACAATGCGATAATTTCGCGTATCGAATAGATAAAAAATCAGTTAACACCTGTCCGTGCACGACAGAATCCATAGAGATAGAGGTGCGCAACACCCGAGAGTTCATCGATACCATCACTTTGGACGTCGACATTCCGGCAAGCCTTACGAAGCGGGTGAGTCAGAGTATGAAGAGCCTTGTGCTTGCACCAGGGGACTCAGCGTCATTCTATGTCATCGTCGAGAGCCCCTGCTTAACAGCAGGTGAGCACAACCTTACTTTTACCCTTTCTTCAGAAAAGAACATGCAGGAAGAGAAGATACCATTCACGTATGTTGTGGACGCCTGCTTTGACTATACGCTCGGTTTTGGTGAGATGACCGACGTACCGGGCTATGAAGCAGCAACTGAAGCTTACAGCATGTGCGACGGCACGTCAACACTATTACCCATCAAGGTCACGAACGACGCAACAATGGTGAACAGCTATACCATCACTGCCGCCAGTGAGATCCCCGCATACGCTGTTGTTGAACGCCTTGTGAACATGAGTCCTGGCCAAAGCGCCGTCACTTTCGTCAATGTAAGTCCTGCATCAAGCGTGCAGGGCATTACCAATGTGCGAGTAAGGGCAGTCGATGATGTCAGCGAGACGAGACAGGTGTATGATGTACCTATCGAGATCATCTGGTGCAGCACACCGGGTATCGAGATAGAAGAGGGTAGCGTTGGGCTTGGAGAGTCCAGACTACAAGTCAACCTTTCCAATAATGGCGCAGAAGATGCACGATACAAAGTCAGCATCGAGGGGCCTAAATTCATCAAAGCAGTCAATGCCATCGACGATGGTAATGAAACTATCTATGTGGCTTTGGCAGAGATGCAGGTTGTGCCTGGAGAGATGAAGGGATTCTACCTGCTTGTGCAAGCTGATGAGAATGTTTCCGAAGGAGATTACCTGACAACTATCATCGTTTCTGACAAAGACCGAGTTTTCAAGGAGACGAAAGAGATACAAGTGATGGACAAGGAAGGAGGATTCATCGCATTTCTCCTTGGTAATTTCTGGTGGATCATCCTGGCTCTGCTGCTGCTGCTTTTGCTCCTGCTGCTGTTGAGCTCACGGAGTAAGGACAGTACTACACGCAGCTCAGAGACAAAAGAGACTAAGAAGGAAAGAGAGAGAAAAGGCTTGCCTTGGTGGCTCTGGCTTATTCTTCTGCTTTTAATCATCCTGTTCCTTGTATTGCTTATCTGGTGGTTCTGGCCACATGGTGAGATCACCATCACCGAGAATGCGACAACAGAGAATACTACTTTGATCGAAGAGCCTGCAACTGAAGAGAATATCACTGTAGAGGAGATCGTATATGAGAACTGCAGTGTAGAGATGTACAAAGACACGATGCATGAGATCAATCTTTCTTCGCTCTTTGTTGATCCTGATGGAGATAATCTTACATTTGGAGTGGTAAGGTATCCTGCCATGACGAATATCACCATAGAAGAGAGCCGGGCACAGTTCTGGCCAAGCCTTGGTTATTACGGACTTGATTATATTAAGCTTAGTGCGGATGACGGACGAGGAGGCTATGTGGAAGGAGATGTCATGAAAGTCTGTATCCGCAACGAAGCGCCACCTAAGGAAGAGAAGGAATCAGCGATCATGAGTTTCCTTAAAGAATACCGCTGGTATATTATACTTGGCCTGCTCATGCTTGTCGTCACCATCATACTGCTTAGCCGACTTGAATCCAACAGAGAACAGGAGATTGTTCTGGAACCAAAAAAGAAGAGTACTGCTAAGAAAAAAACCAAGAAGAAATAGGACTTTCACATAATCTTCCACACTTTCTCATCGCAAAAAAGCTTTTAAACAGGACACTCTTTGCCAAAGGTTAACGGGGACATAGTATAACCTGGCTAGAATAGCTGGCTCCAGTCGGTGGCTGGTTCTGCAGTGACCAACCATAGGGAAACACCAGCGGATCTGAGTTCGAATCTCAGTGTCCCCATATTTCTTTATAACACTAATAAGAGGACGAGGGACTTCATAGTGTTTGTTTCAAAACTTAAGCTTGGAGATTGCCATGTGTACTCAGCGTCCCCATGTCCCACATCACTACGGATAAGCTTCAATTTCTACTAAATGGACTATGCTTTCTCGAGGATGAATACCCCGCTCTTATTGAGCGGATTTGGAGAAACAGCATTTGGGTGTATGCTCCTGAGCTTTAGGTCTGACTCTTCTAGCACCTCTTTCATCACTGTAACAAAGTCCGATACGATAAGGTATAATTTTTGTGCAGGATTTGCAAGCGAGAATGCAGGCTCCATGAGCATGATGTCTTTCTTTGTGATCCGTGCCATCTCTCTTATCGCACATGGAAGGTAATGAGGTATCTGCTCGAGGCAATGAGAGCTGAAGACTATGTCAAATTCATTTTCCCCGTATTTTGTTTGCTCTGTGATAGAGCCAGTATGGAGGTTTGCATGGCCCCCCAACTGTTCCTTTGCCCTTTGTACCCTGCGGCCAGCATAGTCCATGCCATAAAGCTGCAGCCGGTCTCCAAATTTGCGATGCAGGAGGATAAGGTTGAAACCAGCTCCGCAGCCGATCTCTATCACCTTGAGTTTTTTCTGCTTTTTTAAGCGATCCTCAATCATTTTGTATAATGGACGTAGCGAGACCTCTCGAGCTTGCCGGTATGTCATTTTTGTCAGCTTACCCTTGTAAAGACCCATAAGGATGTTCTGCTGGTATGGGGAATCAAAAGTATCATGAACTTGTTTGGTATCATTATATTCTTTGTGACTCTTTGACTTGTCACGTCTAAGAACACCACCAAACACCACCCTTCTTAGGAAAAGAACTAGTAAGGAGAGGAAATGGAAGAAGAAATACACGCCGGTAGGGAGCCTGTAAAATATCTGTTCATCAATGAATTGCGCTAGTCTCAATCTAATACACCAATCGAAAATCGTCAAGCGGACAGTTTATTTAAATGCTCTTCTCGCCAAGTTCGAGTGTGTCTCCGACTTGGCAGCTGTCTGCAGTACCTTGAGGAATCTCTACAATGTACTTAGCCCTGTTTTTTGGAGTGTAGATGGTGTAGGGTCTGAAATCATATTTGATCTCCACCACTTTTTTTTTATCATCGAGAAAAAGCACATCTATAGGGAAATGCACAAAGAACATGTGCAAAGGCACTATCTGTGGTGAAGGCATGACGAACACAAGGGTTCTCGGTGCTCTGGCGAACATGAGTCCAGTGGCCTTGGACCATAAAGAGGTACAAACTCTTAGGTCTTTAGAGAGGACAATATCTTTTGACTTATTGTAAAGCATCGTGCACCTGCGCTGCGTGGAGCCGGTCCCCTATCAGCTGGATCGTCCCTTCGGCGACAAGCTTGTCGATATACCTGTAGAATGAAGCTTTTGAACAATACTGCTGCTCATCAACAATGAAACCTTTGAGTTCGGCAAGACTGAGCTCCTTGTTCTGCACTGTATCCAGTATACGGTTGCGGATGACTGAGCCTTTGCGCTTGCGAAGCCTGCTAAGCATCTCTTGCTCGAGGCGATTCTCAGGAGCAGCACGAACCTGGGAAAGCTCTTCACGAAGCCGCTTATTCTCTTCGAGAATGTGAGATAGCATAAGTTCGTTCTGCTTTATTGTCGAGCGGAGCAGTTCGAGCGTCAACTTCATGTCTTCGTCCATGCAAAGTATCTACGTGGGGAGATATATAAAATTTACTGAGTCTCAGGACAAGATGAGACCTATTGAGACAATCTAAAAGGAGAGAGGTTGACCATAGGCGGCTGAACCCCCTTATTTCCTGTGGAAAATGAGCACCCCCTTATTTCCTGTGGAGATGGAAGGAGGTTAATTGAGACTTTGTTGAGACATGTTTCAGACGCTATCCTGACTTATTCTTCAGTTAAGGGAGACAAATGTGACATGTTTTTGACATTATTTATCCGAAAAATGAAAAGAATACAGAATAGGGCGCAGAGAGGGTTAATCCCTTTGATTTTGATGGTTGAGAGGGCATTTATAAATAGGAGAAGATTCCTGACCCCATGGATTTTATACAGGCCTTCATCACCCGTTGTGGGTCATTATATCTGCATGACTATGAGTCAGGATTATGGAGACGAAGCGCCAACAAGATGGATGCGTACCCCTATCCACAATATGAAGTGTATATCGGCTCAGTAGACCCTCAGAAGAACAGGGCATTTGGCAAATCCCTCTTTGAGCACCGCATGCTCCATCTGGAATGCATCCTTGAGCAGATGGAAGAAGGAGAGTTGCGTGGTTTCTACGAAGGATTCAAAAAAGATTATCACCCTATTTCTGTCATCAGCGATGATCTTGCATGGGTGAGGGGCCAATTTATCCCGGGCAGATTCAGTCCTAAACCGGTATCCGTCCTGCCTATGCTGCACATAGGAGAACGCATCGTCTTTCTGTATGAAGAAATAGTGCCGATAAAATTTTGAAAAATAAAAAATTGAAGACCTTAGATCTTCAGAATCAATTCTCCAGTCTTTGTGTGGTTGAGAGCTGTCTGAGAGTTCGTGTAGATGATACGAACCTGGTTGTTCAGCTTTCCAGTACTGAAGTTTGACGAACCACTACAAGTGTAGACTGCCTTTGCACCGTTGGATAGTGATGTTGATCCTGTGCACTGAACTTCTGTACTTGCGGTCGTGTCAACTAAAGAGAGATTGATGTTTGCCATATCGATTCCCTGAGCGTTCTGAATACTCATAGTTATCGATGAAGTTGAACCTTCTACGTCTAAGCATGCAATTCCACTTGGCAGTGTGCATTTCTCTGGTAGGAATCTGTCGGGATTTAGAACTCCGAAGTAAGCGAGAGCTGCAATAGCTGCAAGAACGACCAGAATAGCCCAGCCGTACGTCATAAGGAACTCCATAGCTGCTTGTCCTTTCTTTTGCATTGATTTTCACCTCATTTTGCATCCGGCTTGTCGCCGTTAGGCTAGAAATGCTTTCGCTCGTATTTAAAGGTTACTATTTTGTATACTGGTGGCGGCTATACCACCCTAAATAAAAATTCAGAGTTGGTAGCGTGTACTAACTGGAACCCGGTATGATTGAACAGGTCCTGCAGCACAGTATTCATCAACTGCGGGTCACGCTTTGCTTTAGCAATGCAACTAGCCCCAAGAATAGTGTATTCGACCTCACGTTCCTTGAGGAAAAGATACGCATCTTCAGCAGAGCCTTTAATCAAGGCATTGTAGTAGGGCTCCTCACTCCCCCCCATATGCTCACCGAGCTCAGGATATTTCCACATGGGCACTTTCATATCGTAGCCAAAAGAGGTCATCGGATAGATGCAGTAGGGAAGGACAAACGTACCCGAAGGAAGATTATCCCTCATCCAGATGTACAGCGGCTGAGAATCAGGATGCATCACCTGGTGCTCAGGCCAAGGTACTGTGTTGTGATAATACTTCTGAGAGAAGGATGTTGCGTAGAGGCCGTAGCCGACGAGCGCAAAGAGCACGATGAATGCACCTACTTTGAGAGGCATCTCTTTTGGTACCTGAGATAGCTTGATGAGCTCATGGATGAAGTAGCCCGCAACGAGGGCTACGGGGATAGCGAAAAAGGTCCACATACGAAACGGGACAAAACCGATAGAAAGGTCGTAGCCCTTGACACCAAGAAATGTGAAAACCAACCACATCAGCGATACCAAGAGGAAGAAGTTCTTTTCTTCAAAGAGTTTCCTGTAATTGAGTAATAACAGGATAAGCCCTATGCAACAGAGAGTCATAGCTACAAGACCTATTCCGACAGGATTGTTTATCATATTGGTCGGTGAAGCGATGAAGAAATCCCCCCAAGTGTACGAACGGCTTGCGCTTCCGCCAGAGTACATGATCTTTTCTGCAGGAAGGATAAGCAATGCAAGGAATGCCAGGGTAGTGCCCGCGACAATCACCGGTGCAAGATATTTTTTTTCCAGGAATCTAAGTCGCAGGTTGTCATTGACTTTGGCGATGTACAAAAAGATCAGGGCTGCAAAAAAGATCGCGGCCACTATTCCCCCTATGCCCAGGAGGTGCTTGATGAGAGGATAGAATACGTACACACCACCCAGCTCATGGCCTTCCTCAAAGAGATGGCTTTTGGTCACGAATACAGGCACCCAGTAGACGAGACTGGCAAGAAGGCCAAGACCCAAGGTATTTAGCAAGGGTTTCTCTATTTTTGCCATCACCAGGATACGAAGACCTATGTAGATTACGGTAAGTATGATAAGTATGAGAGAGGTATAGAAATGGCTCACTATCAGGGAAGCAAGCGCAAGCCCGCCAAGGTACTGCCATCTTTTATCTTCTTCTGTCCTGACTAACGCGTAGAGGAAGACAGGGATCAGGACCATGTTGAAATTGAGGGAATAGATGAAGTGGCTTAACCACGCAGGCACAGCCCAGAGCACCGCAGTCGACCAGAATGCGATATCAGGTTTGTTCGTGAATGCATGCACAAAGCTGTAGAAGAACAGTAAGGAGAGGGCACAGAGCAAACTCATGAAGAATTTCATCACCCAGTACGTTGAATCATGGACCTGCAGGAGCATACCCATGAATATCTGGTAGCCCTGAGTATAGGGATAGACATAGTGCGCAAAATACTCATCATGAAAGAACGTGCATTCTTCAGCGATGAATTCACTGACCATCGCGTAGCCATAGGGATCGCCATCTTCAAACCAAGGATAATTAAATGACCCCCCAATATACATCTGGGCAGCGCTGATAAAGAGAACGATAGCAAGCAACTGATAGACCGTTGATTTTTTTATCTTGAGCGTGTTTATCTCTTTACTTACCCCAAGCGCATCTTTCATCAAGGTGTCTTTGCGAAGCATTATGGCAGCAATTGCGGTGGCAAAGGCAAGCAGGGCAAATATCCACCACTGCAGAGGAATGTGGAGTGTCGCTAAGACTACACCGAGAATAGGCAAAGTCAACAATCCCATACCGAAACGGATTGTGAGTTTCTCCAAGAATCCTGCATCCCATCGTTTGAGGATGAGATCACAGATAAAACCGAAACCAAAACCGAATAACAAAAACAACCACACACTCATGCAGGTCAGTTAGCATCTACCCCTATAAAAGTATTGTGTACCAGTATCTCGCCCCATACCATAACATCTGCCTATCTAGGACGTTTCAAACAGGACCTGTATTAGCAATGAGGCTTTTCGCAAGCTTTGACCTATATATTTATAACCCGTTTTTCACCCCTCTTCTTCATGAAGGTTGTCGTAGCGATACCCGCTTTTAACGAAGAAAGGACCATCGGTAGAGTGATCGACGAGATCAGCGGTGCGCTTCATGATTACACCCATAAGATCCTTGTAGTGGACGACGGCAGTAATGACAAGACTGTCGCTATTGCTAGCAAGCACGGGGCAAAGGTCGTCAGCAATAAGAAGAATATGGGTCTTGCGTACACGTTTAAGAAAGAGATGAAGGAATGCCTCGCGATGAAAGCAGATGTCATCGTGCACACTGACGCGGACGGCCAGTATCCCGCTTCGTTCATACCTCAGCTTCTCGAGCGCATTGAGATGGGCGATGACATCGTCCTTGGCAGCAGATTTGAGCAAGGCCTTTACAGCGGCTCGATAAGCAAACGTCTTGGTAACATCGCTTTTGCAAAGGTATTCTCACAGCTCCTCAAGACAAGGATCACCGATACGACGACAGGATTTCGCGCATTCACTAAGGAGGTTGCTAAACTCCCGCTTATCAATGATTTTACTTATACCCAGGAACAGCTTATCAGAGCAGGACGGAATAATATGCGTATCAGCGAGATACCTATAGCCACAAGAAAGACACGACCGAGCAGACTGTTTTCCAATCCTTTTGACTACGCATTTAAAGCATGGGTAAATATCTTTCGCATCTACAGGGATTTCGCCCCTTTGATGTTCTTCGGCATGATGGGTGTCGTTTTGATGGGGCTAGGAGGGCTTATCGCAATCTATTTTGTCTATCTGCACCTTACTTCAGGAATCCAGGGGCACCTTGGACTATTATTCATGATGATGCTACTTATCGTGACTGGATTGCAGGTCATCCTTTTCGGATTCCTCGCGGATATGCACAGACAATGAAGCTTAGCAGATACCTCGACATGTTCGTTAAATATGCGTTTGGCGGAGCGCTCAGCATCACGGTCAAACTTGGCCTTACATATCTACTGACCGAAGTCTTTGATGTATGGTATTTCATTTCCTATATCGTCGCGCTCTCAACGCAGACGATGATCGGTTTTTTCTACAGCGCATATATCACATTCAATGAACGGAAGAATAAACGAAGAAATTTCCTTAGATTTTGCATGACACTTACGGTTATGTTCACACTTGATGCAGGCATGGTCACCCTCCTGGTGGAGATATTGCATATGGCTTATATGGCAGCAATCATAGCGGTCACCTTATTCCTATTCATCCTGAAATTCTTCGTGTTTAGGTTTATCGTGTTCACCAGCTGAACAGATACTCTGGAAGAAAGATAGGGGAACGTAGAAAAAAACTATTTTCTGAAATCGACTTCTGAATTGTCGCCTATATTCAGTTTTCTGGCGCTGCCTTTGACAATGGCATTCTGACCGATGATGCTCTCTTTAAGATTTATACCTTCTATGTGAGCATTGTCATCGATGATGGAATTTTCTATCTTGCAGCCCTCTATGAACGCGTTCTCACCTATCGAGACATAGGGCCCGATGAGGCAGTTCTTGACCGTCGCAGAATCAGGAATGCAGACAGGAGGGATGATAAGAGAAGCGTCATTCTCTATCGCCTGGCCATGATGGAGTTCAAGCAGCTCACGATTCGTCTCCAGGAGCGTCTCTGGCTTTCCACAATCAAGCCATTTCTCGACAGGGTGGGACTTCAGTTTAGCCCCTTCTGCGATAAGTTTATGGATCGCGAAGTTCATGTAATATTCGCCTTTCTCCATCTCATTGTTCACTATCATCTGGTCGCATGCGTTCATGAACCGCATTGCATCTTTGAAGTAGTATGCGCCAACGACGGCTAGATCACCTATGAATTCTTTGGGCTTCTCTACAATCTGCTTGATGACTTCATTGTCTGTCAATTCGACTATTCCGAAGCGTTCTGGTGTCTCGGTCTGGTGCACGTAGAGCAGACCGTCGTACCCTTCGCTTAGACCGGTCAGTTTTGCATAGTCGGTGATGGCGATAGTGTCATTGAACACTATAAGCATATCATCCCCCTCATTTATCGCAGGTTTGGCAAGCCATACCGCATGCGCGGGACCCAAGCGCTCTTCCTGGATGAAGTACTGAGCAGCCATATCGAACTTTCGTCTGATGTACTCTTCGATGTAGACTTTGTTGTCTTTGTCGACGATGAACACAAACTCTGCGCCCTCTACCTTTCGCAGAGAATCGACTATGTGGTAGAGCACAGTGTTACCCGCTACTTTGACCAGTGATTTTGGTTTTGAGAATGTGTGGGGCCGAAGTCGTGTTCCTTTTCCAGCGACCGGAAGGATTATCTTCATCACTGACCACCCCTGCCTATGCTGAAATAGGTGAAACCTGCCTCTTTCATCTCTTTCTTGCTGTAGATGTTACGTCCGTCGTACAGCACAGGCTGGTTCATCAAGGATTTCATCCGATGGATGTCAAGGTTGCGAAAATCGTCCCATTCAGTGCAGATGATGAGTGCATCAACTCCTGCGAGCGCATCATACGGCGTCTCAAAGAAATCCACATTTGGAAGATGGCGTTTGGCATTCGTCTGAGCTTCCGGATCATACGCATTGACTTTGCCGCCGTCAGCTTCGATAGCCCTTATGATATCAATAGCAGGGGCTTCACGTATATCGTCTGTCTTCGGCTTAAATGCGATGCCCCAGACAGCGACCTTTTTATCCTGAAGACCGCCAAGCGCCTCTCGGACAGTTGGAGTAACCCTGTCACGCTGAGCTTTATTGACACCGGTAACTGCACGCATTAGCGCTGCATCGCAACCTTTGTCTTCAAGCGTCATGGTAAGCGCCTGCACATCTTTTGGGAAACAGCTGCCACCATAACCAATACCCGCATGCAGGAATTTTGGACCTATCCTCCGGTCAAGACCCATGCCCTTGGAGACCTGGGTGATATCAGCGCCCTCTTTTTCGCAGAGGCACGCAAGCATGTTCATGAAAGATATACGGGTCGCAAGCATGGAATTTGATGCGTACTTGATTATCTCAGCACTTTTTATGTCGGTGAACATTAGCGGCTGGGTCGTTCGGGTGACGCTCTTGTAGAGGCGCTCCATGACCTCTTTTGCACGCTCTGAGTCTGTACCGACTATCACACGGTCAGGATTCTTGAAATCGTAGACAGCTGAACCTTCCCTTAGGAATTCAGGATTAGAGACTACATCGAACTCATGCTGCTCTTTCATGTTCTCCTGCACTATCTGCCTAACCATATCGCCCGTGCCGACGGGAACTGTGCTCTTGTTGACGACTACTTTGTAGCCGTTGATATGTTCACCTATGCTTTTGGCGACAGCTCGCACCGCAGAGAGGTCTGCACGGTGGTCTTCTCCCTCAGGAGTTCCGACACCGATGAAGATAGCCTCACCATGCCGGATGCCTTCTGCGATGTCACTGCTGAATCTGAGCCTGCCTTCGTCCTTATTCTTGAGGAAGAGATGGTCAAGTCCGGGTTCGAAGATAGGGACTTTGCCACTATTGAGCATATCTACACGATTCTGATCGATATCTACACATATAACGTCATTTCCAAGGTCAGCGAAGCATGTTCCTGACACCAGGCCCACGTATCCGCTTCCGACTACACAGATTTTCATGAATATAACCTCATTTATTGGATAAGGATGAGACAGACAGACGGATATTTAAATAGTTTTAGCATGATACCTCTTTTTTGTACTATGGCGGTCTGGAATGACTATATCTGACCAAAGAGACATCATATTCTACATATTTTTAGGACAGGAGCTGTAATCACAAGAGGGAAAAAGCTTATAAACCAAACCTGATTCGTAGGTCTTGAACGGCCAAAGCGGTCAGGTCTACCTGTTCCCATTTCGAACACAGCAGTCAAGCTGACCCACGTTTCTGGTTGTACTGTACTGAAGTACGGGAACCCAGGAAAGCTGTTCACTTTTTTCTTACCTCCACACAAATCCAACACAACGATCGTGCTACAAATACCCCTTTTTCGAATACTCAGCATCCTACCTGTCCTAAAACTTACCCCTTTGAGCATATTTGAAAAGACGTAAACAAGTACATAACTCTTGATATCGTATAACTATCTCTAACAGCAAACTATATATAGTGCGAATCCGTAAAATGGATGTATGTCTAAGCGTGGAGAGATGGGTATCAGCACGATGCTGATCATGATAGCGTTCATCGTCATAGCTGGCGCGATCGCAGCTCTTATGATCTGGTCTGCGAACAGTCTTGAACAGGAGGCGTTCAAGAATGAACAGAAAGCTGAACAATTTGTCACCGGATCACTGCAACTGGTCGATATATATTCCATGTATCAAGAAGATAACACATTACGCAACGTCAGCATGACCATGAAACTCCTTGTGGATTGTGAGGGCTGCGGTTTTTCCGATATGACCATCTCTATCACTTCTGACCAGGCAACTGCATCGCTAAATTACAGAGGCCAGGGACATACGCATGATCACAGTGTTGATGGATTTTATACTAAAGGGTTTGAGTCGTATCCTGTCCCGAGCACCGTAGGCGAGGATATCGATGGAGACAATGTCTCTGAGACTATCAGCGCAGATGTCAACGGGCTAGTGTCAATCGACTTAAGCAATGATGCGGATATCGTCCTTGGAAACTGCTCCGCAGGAACTTTTATCGATCAGTTAAGCATCAACAGCTACATCACATCGGTGTCAGGTACCTGCAGCGGCAATACGGTCACCAACGTGGAATATGAGATGATCCAGAAAGGAGGATACTACGTCACTGAGTATCTCAAACAGTCGAATCCGCGAGCAGTCGAAGGAAAGTTCAACAAAGGAGATATCATCAATATAATGTTTGAGATGCCTTACAATATGGGTGAAGAAGAGACTGCGACCATATCCCTTATCCCCAAATCAGGAATCGCACAGACTATGATGTTCACGACACCACAGACTGCATCGATAGGACGAGCATCACTCAGCCACTACTGATAACACTTTGTTCTTCTTATCCAACTTCTGCACAAAAGGAAGCTGCTCGACGACTTGAGCAATCTCATCCCAGGACTTGGTCTTTCTTGCCTCATTTATCTGCTTAAGCAAAGACGAAAGCCTCGCATAATCGGCGTATACGGCATTTCCTTTTGCCTGTTCTTCATCGATCTGCATCTCGAGCTTCTTTATGACTTCTGATTGAGCGTCAATAATCTTCTGCAGTCTTTCCATCTTTTTCTCTGCAGCCGTCTTGGCCCTCTGCTGGATTGGAAGGAATACCTCGTCTATCGCCTCAGAGAATGTACCGAATGGCTTCACCTGCATCCCTTCATAGAGTCGCATCTTTATCGGAGCTAGGGAGACGGGCTTATCACCTTCCAGAATTACTGCAGGCTCCAAAGGACCATGTAGCAGATCCTGGATGACAGGATAGAGGTCATGTCCACCAGGTTTTACCTGCTTGTCGAGACCCGCACGCAGTATGACCTCTTCAGCATAGACGCCGCCCATTCCCAAGTCTACAGCTATCGCTTTGACAAGTGTCGGTTGAGCGGAAGCATCAAGCTTTTTCTTTATGTCCTCTGCTGACAATGTCCGTATATCCGGACGCATATGAGGAAGCATGTATTCTCCTTTAGGTCGAAGAAGACGGCCACTTTGAATTGAGTAGTGCAGAGCGGTCAAAACTTTTCCAGCTTCAATGAGGAGAAGATTTCCTTTTCCGAAGAGTTCTGCGATAAGTTCATACTTGCTGTCTTTACTCTGCAACCTGATACGCAACATACGCTCAGTACCTATCTGTTCAAGGGCATCGATACGGGCACCCGAGAGTCTTTTTCGCATGAACATACAGAAATTGCTTGGATCTTTTTGCGCATCTGCTTTGTCCTTAGCCATATATACCAGCGAGGGCAGCAGGAACCGCAGATGCACCTTTCCCATCCCGGTACGATGCATCCTTATGATGATGTCATCTTTCTCCGGCTGGAATATCTTATCTATCTTCGCACCCAATAGTCCCTGCATCTCATCCACCAGAAATGCCAAGTCCAGACCTGATAACGCATACTTCATTTTACTGTCACTGATTTTGCGAGATTCCGAGGCTTGTCGATCGGAAGACCTCTCATATGAGCGATGTAGTAACTCAACAAGTGTCCGATAATGCAGGCATTGATGGCGAACTGCGTCTTTGTGCTTCCCGGTATGACGAAGGTCCCTTGGGTGTTGCTTATCGATATGATATCCGCACCTCTTGACCTTACTTCTTCTGTGTTCGAGACCATGTCAGGATTATCATCATATATCAGAGTTATGACTGGAGTACCCTTTTCAATTAGTGCTATAGTGCCGTGCTTCAGCTCTCCTGCCATCATCCCTTCCGCATGCAGATAGGGTATCTCTTTGAGTTTCAACGCAACTTCTCTTGCGACAGGATACATGGGGCCACGGCCAAGCACATACACATCGTGCTTATCTTTTAGGTATTGAGCAGTCTCTTTGACTTTCGCCTCGTTTTCGTGGATGGTTTTGGCGATGTCCGTAGGTATCGAACTTATGTCGCACTCATACCCAAAAAGCCTTGCCAGTTCAAGCATCATGACGACCTGAGCCGTATAGACTTTGGTTGATGCAACGCAGATCTCCGGGCCTGCCACGGTATTGACGCAAACATCACTCAAGCGCTCAATGGTCGAGAAAGGCACATTCACGATACCCAGTATCTTCGCTCCTTTTTGTTTGACATCTTTTAGCACTGTCACCACATCCATCGTCTCTCCGCTCTGAGAGACTGCTATGACGAGCGTGCTCTCACCCACAAGAGTGAAACCTTCAAACTCGCTTGCGATGATGGCATGAGTCTCTATACCCTGCTTATTTAGGAGGTATACGCCAAGCAGCGATGCATGATAACTTGAACCACATGCAAGAAATACGACGCGTCGCGCACCCAGGATCAACTCTTTGGCTCTCGCCATCTTCTCATTTTGCGCCCCTGCGACTGACTCTAATAGCCGTTCAGTAGTTATCTGCTGTTCATTGATCTCTTTTAACATATAATGTTCGTAGGGTTCTTTGGAAGGTTCTGCATCGATGCATTCCACGGTCGTGACCTCTTTGTCGACCGGTCCGCCCTCATCATAGAACTGGTAACCTTCAGGCCGGATGACGCAAACATCCATGTCCTTGAAGAATACAGCTTTGTCAGTCCTGTTCGAGAAAGCGTGCATGTCCGAGGCAAGATAGTATGCCTGGTCGCCTATACCAAGCAGAAGAGGAGAGTCTTTCTTGATCGCATAGAGCGCGTGTTCACCAAGGTGAATCGCCAGTACTGCATATGTCCCTTTAAGCTGGCTGCGCAGCCCGGATATGGCCTGTTGCATGTCTTTACCTTCTTTGAGAGCATTATCAAGAAGATGAGCGATAATCTCGCTGTCCGTCTCCGACGAGAACTCATGACCCTCACAGGCCGACTTGAGTTCCTTAAGGTTTTCGATGATACCATTGTGGACAATCACCACCTCACCATATCTAAAAGGGTGAGCGTTCGAGACTGTCACACCACCATGCGTTGCCCAGCGGGTATGGCTTATCGCAGATTTAGTCTCGATTGAAGGAACACCTTCCATGAAGTTGCCGATGAAACCGACATCCTTCTGCAGCTCACCCTCTGTCGTCGCAAAACCGACGGAGTCGTAACCTCTGTATTCAAGCCTTCGCAAACCTGCAAGGAGGTCCTCTTTAACTTTGCATGTCGTCTTTGCCAGTAATCCGAATATTCCGCACATTTCATTCACCAAGATTGTATTTGACAATATCACCAGGCATAGATTTGGCTTCGCTGAAGATCATCCTGCCAGGATAAATGGAAGTATGTATGCCCGTCTTTGCACGGTCACCTATCATCGCACCCAACTTTCTGCGACCGGAGTCGACCTTCGCACCTTTGACGACGACCTGTACATTGCCGTTGTCATGGCGAAGATTCGCAGTCACTGTCCCCGCGCCAAAATTTACGTGGTCACCTATCACCGAGTCACCTACATAGGAAAGATGTCCGATGGATGTACCTTCGCCCAAAGTTGAGTTCTTTACCTCACAGGCATTGCCGACTTTGCAACCACGTCCAAGAACAGTTCCTGCCCGGATATAGCAGTTGGGGCCGACTTTGCAGTCTTCTCCTATGACAACAGGACCTTCGATGTAAGCGCCGGTCTTGATGATCGCACCCTTACCTATCTTTACGATACCCTTGAGCGTAACGCCATCCTCGACCGTGCCCTCTACTACTGATTCCTTTATGTTCTTGATTAGAAATTCTGTCGCATCGAGAATCTGCCAGGGGTAGCCAATCGGTATCCAATACCCCTTGGCTACAACATACCTGAAGACTCCCTGCGAAGCAAGGAGCGTGACGTAGTCAGTAATCTCATATTCCCCTCGTTCCGATTTGTCTATCTGCAGGTTGAAGAGAGTCTTGTCGAATACATACGCACCTATATTGCCCAAGTTGGAGGGAGGGTCTTTCGGTTTCTCTACAAGTCGCTTAACTTTGTCACCATCAGGCTCCACAATACCCCACCTTTCAGCATGCTCAACCTCTTTGACCAGCAGAGCAGCATCATGTTTGAGCAGTTCTTCGAAGTCCTGCCTGGCATAGAGGTCATCACCATTAATGACCAGAAATCTTCCGGTGATATGCCCTTTTACCTGCTGCACCGCATGGCCTGTCCCAAGCTGCTCTGTCTGCTCCACATATGTCAGCTTCATAGATTTGTAGTGGTCGCCGAAATATTCCATTATCATCTCTTTCCTGTAGCCGACAATGAGAATAACTTCATCGACCAATCGATCGAGCTGATCGAGATTGTACTCGAGGAGAGGTCGGTTGAGTATAGTGAGAAGGGGTTTTGGTCTTGTCTGTGTAAGAGGCATCGTCCTGGTCGACTTGCCCGCTGCCAGTATTACTGCTTGCATGAGTATCACCTTAGATCTTCATTCAATGCATCCAGGACTTCTGCCATGATGCGGTCTGCCTGATGCTGTTCTTTTGCTTCTACCAAAATCCGAGCTTTGTTCTCTGTGCCGGAGTACCTGAAATACACCCGGCCAGCCTCAGCCAGCTCTTCCTGGCACCTTTGTATAACATCATTTGTTTTGGGCAGCTGTTCAAGAGGTATTTTTTCACGTACTTCCACTGCATTTAACACCTGTACATTAGGAATGTATCCTTCAGCAAGGCGAGATGCAGGGATATTGTCTTTCTTAAGAACCCTCATAATCTGGAGTCCTGCGACGATACCATCACCAGTTGTAGAGTGATTACCAAAGATGAGGTGGCCGCTGTTTTCACCACCAAAACTATGACCGCCTTCGCGCATTGCTTCCATGACGAATTTGTCACCGCAGGCCACACGAATGACATCAACACCAATTTCACGCAAGGAGCTGTCAAGACCCATGTTGCTGTAGGTAGTTACGACCAGTGAACCGAGGGCCTGGTCTTTGGCTAAGCGGTGAGCTATAGCGTACAGAATTGCATCGCCGTCTATGACTTCGCCCCGTTCATCCACAAAGATAGCACGGTCTGCGTCGCCGTCAAAGGCAATACCGATATCTGCATTGTGCTCTTTGACCTTCTCGGCCAGGAATTTTGGATGCAGAGCCCCACAACCCTCGTTTATATTTACACCATCAGGAGTGTTATGATATACAATGGTATGTGCGCCAAGTTCTGCATAGATACTTTTTGCAATTGGGCTTGCTGCGCCATTAGCACAATCGAGCACAACAGAAAGGCCATCAAGATTTTGGTCTGCGACAGTACTTTTGGCATACTCTATGTATCGGCCTCGTGCGTCATCAATACGCCTGGCTTTACCAATCTGTGTCCCGGTTAGTCGCTCATCCTCACTTTTGGCCAAAATTAAGGACTCAATCTCCTCTTCCTGCTCTACGGAGAGTTTGTGACCATCCCGGTCAAACAGCTTTATGCCGTTGTCAGGGGCAGGATTGTGAGATGCTGAGATGACCACACCCAGATGAGCGCCCATCGAGCGTGTCAGATGCGCGATTGCAGGCGTAGGCAGAGGGCCTATGAGCATGACATCCGCCCCGGCACCAACAATTCCAGAAGTAAGCGCATTCTCGACCAAATACCCGGATAAGCGAGTATCTTTGCCGATGAGCACACGGGGCCGTTCTGCGTAGTTTTTAGCATATGCCGCGATAGCAGCACCAATCTTAACAATCGTGACCGGGTCTAGCGGGTACTGGTTCGCTACACCCCTTATTCCATCAGTACCGAAAAATTCCATACCCCCCTAGTTCCCAGACCCTTTATATACACTGCTGTGAAAAAAATCAGAATAAGATAGTTCTAATATCCCTATCAGGCCCATTAGTTTGTTTTAGCCCCATTTTATCCCTTTTGGTTAAGATACCTACCTTTTTGGAGGTTATCTTAAACTATACTCTTTTTTAATGTACTAAATGGAGAGGATAGGAATATTGAGATAGTATTAGTATGGTTTTTTTCATAATATAAAGAGATTTATATATACGCTTATACTCACTTTTGGTAAAAAATGGAAAAAGAATACCAGATTATTGACGAGGAGAAGAGCATTAACGCAGTACAAGTACCTAAAGACCAGGCAAAAGCACTCGGACACCCCGTCAGAATCAGGCTACTCACCTACCTTTGCGAGAGAGAAGCTTTCCCAAAAGAGATGGCAAGAGCAGCGGACGTGCAGGAGCAACAAGCTTATTACCACCTTAAATACCTCATTTCAGCAGGTTTAGTGGTTGAGACACGCAGGAAAGAGGTACGAGGAACTATTGCCAGAGCCTATCGGGCCGCTGCGCCAGCCGCATTCCTCACTTGGTCTGAAAAATGGCACACCCAGCGTGCCAAACCCCACCAAAGGGAGATTCTGCCCTTTTTCCAGAAGGCGAGTAAGGAGAACTGCATACAGGTCATAGTGGGTTCCTCAGACCCCCACGGGCCCTTTAAATCAAGGGCAAGAGACAGTTATCTTGCAGCAGAATTGACCCATTTTCTTGGTGCCCAAAATCCAGACAGCACTATTCGCCTTAGATTGGACACAGAAGTAGACCAACATGCCCAAGAACACTCCTGCATAACTATAGGAGGACCTATCACTAATACGTTTACTAGCTCAATAAACGCCCTTAACAGCGCTAAATTCTCCACAGAGAACTTCCACATGATTGAAGCAAGAAAAGCGTATACAGAGGACGAAATAGGTCTCATAGCCAAGACACAGCACCCCTCAGACCCCACAAAAGACATTATTACCATAGGAGGGATTACAGAGAAGGGGACGAGAGCCGCCATACTGGCCATTACTAAGTACCACAAGCTTTCTTTGCACAGATATACAGGTCAAAAGAGATTCCACGCCATAGTCCAAGGGTATGATACTGACGGAGACGGGATTATCGACGATATCGAACTTCTAGAGTAAAAAAGACACAGAAGGACAAGTTCTACAGCAATTAAGGACATAAAAGGACATAAAAACAAGTAGAGATTCTTCCAGAGAGGAGCGCACAAAGAGTGGAAGAACCCTATTTACCCAAGAGTACCCGATTAGAACGGGAAAGACAAGAAAAAGAAATACTTGCGGAGTGGATGCTCTATATTGGAAATAAACTCCATAAAATTGACAAGGACATGTCCCGAGGACATGTCCTAGGACACCTAGGACATCTAGAGGACCTTACCAGGACAATTGAAAGACAACAAAGGACGATCGAAGGACTCCAAGAAGAAAGAAGAGATGCAGTAGAAGAGCTAAATTCCCTGAAATCCGCGTTTTTAGACCTCAAAGGACAATTTGAAGAGATACAAAGGACACAAAAGGACAAGGACATGTCCCCAAGTCCTTCAAGGACAGACATAAAGGACAACAGAGGACAAGAAAACCCAATCAGACCAATGCAAGGAAGAGAGATACGCCAGCCAAGAGACCCCCACAGGATGACGTATAGCCAGGAGACACTTATTAAAACCCTATTCCTAGCGACAGAACCCCTGGACTACCACACCTTGGCCGCACAGATGGGCATGAGACCAAAGACCCTGAGGAACCTCATTTATGAGACAAGAGAGAAAGGCATAAGGATCATGGATATGCCCCTTGGAAACAGGAAAAAGGGATTTTATATCCCACATGAAGAGAAATTGCGCATCTCAGGAAGATAGGACGTGCCAAGGACATGTCCTCAGATAGCCAGATACCGCCTAATCTCGCTGTATAGGGGCCGAAGCCCAGAGGAGTAGAGCAGAACAGCATGTCCCGATTCTAGAGCCTCAGCGTAACAAAGATCCACTGCCTCACAGAACAGGTTATCCTGTATCTTGGAGTCAGCGTAACCACGCTTTTTGAGGCGTGAACGAATAGACGGAAGCGAGGCTTTGACTACAATGCAGAGGTCCACAGATTTGGGAGAGAGATAGTGAGACAAATGACCATCCAAGATCACACCAGAAGCACTTTTAGCCAGAAAAGTGAGGTGTTGTTTTATGAATCTGCCTAAACGGGCAGTATCTACATCATAGCATTTTGCTGTTTTGTCATACCCATCATGAAGACGTTCCCGCTTTATCAATTCAGTAAGGTCGATGTGAGTAAAGGAGAATTGCTTAGCCAGCTTCTTAGCCAACGTAGTCTTACCAGCACCAGGCGTGCCAGTTACGCAGATAACATACATCTATTTCTTCACCTTAGGCTTGGGCAAGAGAGTCCCCTTCTTTAGCAAAGTATGGAAGAACAGAATACCTACAAAGATAATTATCCCATATGCAAGCAATAAGAAAAGTCCAAAAGAGACATCACTAAAATGAAGGTCGAAGATAAGGACTTTTTTTAATGCCCCTTCTGCGAGCACGAAAGGATTGTAGGCTGCAATTCCGCGAATACCCGCAGGCATGCTCTCCATAGGCAAGATTACACCCGACACTAGAAGGAATAGACTGCTTAGTGAAAGGGAGGTCAAGGTTGCCGCCTCTTCTCTTTTGAACAAATAACCAAGAGACATACCAAGTAAAATAAAGAAGGTTGCCGTAACGAGCAAGACTACCACTACAGGCACAAAAGCGACATCAAAAGGCAGGTCAATAAAGAATGCAGATACTAGAACAATGACGAAGAGCTGTAGCCCCACAATGATTAAGCCCGTTAAGTATGTCGCTATTACGAAAATAATGTCAGGAGTAGGAGTGATGAAGTTTCGGATAAATGCCTTAGAGGTCTTCTCCATCACCACAAGAGTAGATGAAAGGAGCATGCTTGCGAACATGAGCAGCATGACCAATAAACTTGGGAAGAGATAGTTGAAATGTGTCTTTTCAGAGGTGATGGGCTCAATGACGGTCTGAATAGGAACTGCTATAGATTCTGCATTGGTTACCTCAATGGAAGAGATATCTTTGGTGAGCGTGTTAAACGATTTTTGCAGT
The DNA here is from genome assembly GCA_020637435.1 of Candidatus Woesearchaeota archaeon. GTDB lineage: Archaea > Nanobdellota > Nanobdellia > Woesearchaeales > JACJVW01 > JACJVW01. The sequence goes on along the minus strand of JACJVW010000001.1, from coordinate 725,990 downwards.
TTCATTATTGTCTGCAGTTCACCCTTAAGGACTTCTTTGAGCGTATCAATTTCCTGCTGAGATTGGCTGTTAAGAGAGCCTATCGAACGCATTTGGAGTTCAACCTGTGCCAGCCCATTCTGGACCTCAGAGAGGGCTGATTGGACTTCCTCGTTTTTCCCGGAGACCTGGTCACGCATAGTTAATGTACGGGCCAAAGTCTGGTTGATGAGCGTAAGAGGGCCTTTCTTTTTAGAATCATTAATGTCAAGACCAGTAATAGTAAGACGCAGGGATTGGAGAGTTTTCTCGACTTCATCTGCAACAATATTTAGGCGATTCTGCATATCGGAAGAAGTGCTGGAGATTGCACCAGTATCAATATTGTCTACAGAGAAGGTTGCATCCTCTTTATCTATATTTGATTTTATCGCACTTAGGCCGATTCCTGACTGCTTGTTGTATTCAATAAGCTCGCCCAGAACGGCTTTGTCTTTCTCAATTTCCGCCTGGGTTGCAGCTATTTTGTTGAGAAGAATATCAGTCATACCGGCGGTGAGATTCGAAGAGGTTGAACTAACGCTGTTAGATACACGGTCCAGAACCATCCACGCTAGATTGTATTCCGAATAATCTACGTGTACAGATATGGAGTTATCCATATCAGCAGAGACACCAATACTGGGTGAGAAGACCATACATAAATTCACTTCCCCCTGTCGTACCCCTTGCTTACAAGTTAGTATGTCACCATACATGCGAACCATGAAGTTTTGCTCTTCAAGCGCGCCAACGATGGCCTGTGATACATCAGAATAGGACTCAGAATAGACCCCCACCCCTACTTCATAGGCATTGGAGTTATTGAAAGCAAGCCCCACCAGAGCAATAACAAGTAGAGGACCAAGGATTATCATGAGCGCGGAACTTCTTGACCGCATCAGTAGTTTGAAATTCTTCTTGATGATACGTAGTACGCTACCCATGTAGCCACCTCTTTATTTTACCACGATAGACTCAAACACTTCGTTTAGGGAAGGTTTGTTGAGCTCAACGTCGACGATCTTCTCGCCCTGTTTCTCCAGAATACCGAGCAGTTGCCTAAGCATCTTATCAGCCTGCGGCGCATATAGCACCAGACGATGATCACGCACGGCCATCTGTTTAATGTCCAATTTGTGATCCTTGAGCGCCTTCATGATGTCTTTGTAGTCCCCTTTATGTGTCTCAAGACGAATCTCCTCGTTCTTGGAGTAGCCGTCTTTGAGCTGATTAGGGGTGCCATACGCCACAATCTTTGAACCATGCAGAATGGCAATCTTATTGCAGAGACCCTCTACTTCACTTAAAAAATGAGAAGTCAGGATGACTGTGCGCCCATGGTTGTTAATTTCTTTGATGAGATTCCATATTTCCTTTCGCATGACAGGGTCAAGGTCTGCGGTCGGCTCGTCCAGGATGAGCACCTCTGGATTATGGATGAGTGAACAGGCTATACCAAGTCTTCGCTGCATACCGCCGGAGAGATTCTCCCCAAGGGTTTTGTGCGCATTTTCCAAGCCTACCAGTTCAAGTAGAGAAGTGATGGTCTCTTTTCTGTCGTGGGCATGAATGTTGTAGAGTGAACCGAAATGGTCAAGGTTCTCCCAAACGGTAAGCTTGCTGTAAAAGGACGGATCCTGAGGAGCGAAGCCGAAAACCTTAGTCATCTCACGCTTCTTGTCAAGCACAGGCAGAAGCTTGTCGTGTGAGGGATGCCTAAAGTATACAGCGCCCTCTTCAGGTTGGAGCAAGCCGATGAGTATACTTAGGAGAGTTGTCTTTCCTGAACCGGAAAGCCCTATGATACCGACCAGGTCTCCTTTGCTGATATCGAGTGAGACCTCTTTGAGCACTTGATTTTCGCCGAAGGCTTTGGATACCGCATGGACTTTCATTGCTGATTTGCCCGCAACGTCCTGGATATCAACTTCAGACGCTTTTTTCTCATCCTGCATCTTCTTAGCAGCAGCCATGATTTTTTCGATAATCTGATCGTCCAGATGACGCTCATGGAGCATCTGAAGCGCATGCTTCTCTGAAAGGCCCGATTCCATCTGCTTAAAGACGTATTCAGAGATGCTTTTGATACTCTTCTGGATAAGGTCAGCATCGTCAAGAGCCTTATCAATATCGCCCTTATGAGACTTGAGACTAATCATTAGGCGAAATTCCGTTGTCGAGATATATAAAATTATGCTTCGTTTTAGATAAAGAACGTAGACAGGCATTTGCCATGTGATAAAGTTGTTTAGAAGGCTTTAGGAGTTTTTTGCTGTTCTTGGAGTGGTTTCTAGCATTTGAGGGAGCTTATAGAAGAGACACCCTGAGAATCGGGAGATGTACAGAAAAAGAGTGTTTCTTTGTACCACACTATTGTCATGTAATGCGGGGTTTTAAATAGACTGGACGGCATACATTTGAGTATGGAGTATAAGGGATATACGCTGGATAAGTTCCAGGTTGAGGCTATCGAGAGCCTGGAGCGGAACCATAGTGTTGTAGTTAGTGCTGCAACCGGAACCGGTAAGACTCTCATTGCTGATTATGTAATTGATATGAGTATGGAAGCAGGCAAACGAGTGTTCTATACAGCACCGATTAAGGCGCTTACAAACCAGAAGTATAAGGATTTCAAGGCCTCCTATGGTGAAGAGAAGGTAGGGATTATGACAGGTGACGTAGTCATCAATCCCACCGCCCCTGTGGTGGTTATGACTACCGAGATCTACCGGAATATGCTTATGGTGAATGACCCTATGCTCCAGGACTTGTCGTATATTGTCTTTGATGAGATCCACTTTATCAACGATATTGAGAGAGGCGTAGTCTGGGAAGAGAGCCTAATCTTTTCAGGAGAGCATGTGCGTTTTCTATGTTTGTCTGCCACTATCCCTAACGCACGACAGTTTGCTGACTGGATTGCATCAATAAAGGACCATGATGTGGATGTGGTGAGGTATGATAAGCGCGCGGTCCCGCTGACGCATCTTTTCTATGATGCGCACATAGGTATCTGCACCGCAGATGAGCTGGAAGAGACGCTTGACGATCCAAGACTTGCGCCGCCCAGAGGAAAGCAGAGAAAGAAGCACAGGGAAAAGCTTGCATCCCATGTTGACCTTATCAGAGACATCAGATCGTTTGGACTACCCGCGATATTCTTCGTATTCTCCAGGAAGAACTGTGAGGCTAAAGCCAGAGAGCTTGCCAAAGCATTCGATTTTCCCGGCCAGGAACAGAAGCAGAGGATCACTGAGATCTATAGCAGGTATATGAAGCCCGATCTTAAAAGGATGCAGAGCGCTCAATCACTTCGTGCAGTCATCAATAAAGGAATAGCATACCACCATGCAGGTATGCTGCCGGACCTTAAGAATGTAGTAGAACACCTTTTTGCGGAGGGACTTATCAAAGTGCTGTACGCAACCGAGACTTTTGCGGTAGGGATCAACATGCCCGCGAAGACCGTCTGCTTCAACGCCGTGCAGAAGTTCGACGGCATCAGTTTTCGATACTTCAATTCAAAAGAGTATTTCCAGATGGCTGGGCGGGCTGGGCGTCGTGGCATCGATAAAGAAGGCACATCAATAATCGTGTACGATAGACGAAGCGACAGTCTTGAGAAGATCAGGCAGTTCAGCGAAGCGGACCGGGAACCTATCATCTCTCAATTCAAACTTTCCATCAATACTATCATCAACCTCATCAATAACCACGATGATTCAGAGATAGAGACTATCCTAAAAAGCAATTTCGACTATTTCCTTCGTAAGCAGGGCAGCAAACAGGTAAGAATCCTTGCGAGCTGGAACCATAAGAAGCGCATGCTTGAAAAAATGGGTTATGTGAAAAATGATGAACTTACCGAGAAAGGATGGTTCGTGCGGCATATCTATGCAAATGAGATCCTTATCGCAGAGATCTTCGCGACTGACCTTTACAAACGGCTTAGTGATATGGAAGCCCTTCTTGTCGTGGTCGCCATAGCCTATGAGGGTCGCAGAGGTGACAGGTTCTATGGTATACGCAAGGAGTTTCCTACTTCGGACAGGATCTTCAAGAAACTTTCGAACAACCAGTATGTGATGAAGAATCTTAACAAGAGACATCTGAATAATGTCATCCGCATCACTAAGGCCTGGGCCAATGGTGCTACGTTCGAAGAACTGTTCGAGTACAGTACTCTTGAAGAAGGCGACCTCATTAGATTGTTCAGACAATCCATCGATCTGCTTAGACAGCTTAAGAAAGCAAGCATGACTGAGGAACTGCGTCAATTGGCGAGTGATTCTATAGCAAAACTTGATCGCGACGTGGTCAAGGTTGAGCTCTAACTATTGTCTTCGGCGCTACAAAGGAAGTTCTTATGTAGAGTGGGAACTACATTGGTAAGCTTTTTATTAAGGGGGATCTTTTACGGCTTTTATGGCGCAGTTCTGGAATGTGATCCACGAGGTCATCGCACGATCAGACATCATCCTCGAAGTGCTTGACGCACGTGTCCCTGATATCTCACGTAATGAGGAGCTTGAACGGAAGGTTGAGAAGTCAGGAAAACAGCTCATCTATGTACTGAATAAGTGCGACCTGGTCAGCCAAGGGCATGCGGAAGCATGGAAGAAAAAACTAAAGCCATCTGTTTTTGTGTCGACGAAGAAGATGTACGGCATGACTATGCTTCGTGAGAGGATCCTGCGGTACGCTCCTGAAAGGGAGGTTGTTGTCGGCGTTATCGGCTACCCGAATACAGGGAAGAGTTCTGTGATCAATGCGCTCAAAGGCAAGAAAGCTGCGAAAACGAGCAGCGTGTCCGGTTACACTAAAGGACTCCAAAAAGTCAGGATAGACAACAGGATACAGATCCTTGATACTCCCGGTGTGCTTGCTTTTAAGGAATCCGATGAGGCGAAACATGCACTGATTGGTGCGAAGAGCATCCATCAGATTAAGGACCCAGAGTTTGTCGCACTTTCGCTGATCGTAGCACAGCGTGATGCCGTGCTTGAGTCATATGGTATTAACGACTCGGAAGACGAGGAAGATATGCTTACTGAGATAGCTGAGAAGTTCTCTTTTCTGGCTAAAGGAGGATTACCAGATCTTAAACGAGCAGGGAACAAGGTCATTGATGATTGGCAGAAGGGTAAGTTGAATAAGAATTACGACCTTGAGTTCTGAATGTGGGCTGGCATCTTTGCAGTATACCCCTTTTTTTCGCGATATTGCAGTATTGCCTTACGCGTTTCCGTAGGATTCTCCACGTACAATACCTGCTGCGATGATGTGCGCTAAGCGCAAGGGTTCGGGGATTTCTGCGTTGGTGGTCGTGAGGCTGATTATCTGAGCGGCTTCTTCTGCCGTGATGCCCGCATACTGGTAGAAGTTGTTGTTTACTTTGTGCAGCGGTCCCGCGTGGTCGACTGCAAGGGTTTTCTTTTCCATACCCAGGTTGCGAAGGGTTGCCTTAAATTTTGTTATGTTTGGTCGTTTTCTAAGGAATACGATGATTGGAACATGAGTGGCGTGGTATAATTTGATGATGTCGATGATGTTAAAACCGCCGACCGTGATGCCTCCAAGGAGGATTGCACGAAGGTCTTTTTTGAATTTAGAACTATTCACCATATCGGCTATCTTTAGGTTAGCGTTGGCACCGTCAATGCGTACTTTAGTTGAGAGGATACCGTCAAGTACCTGCCCTCCTCGAAAATAGGTGCCTACCAGCAAGGTGCTTTTCACTTTGAATTTATCGAAAGGACCATCGTCAATGCCAATAACTCGCAGTTCACGACGCATCGACTATCCCCTGTGTTACGCTCTTTAATATGTTGAGACTGCTATCGCCGAGTTCTAGAAGGTCTGTTGCGTAGGCAACCTCCCTGTTGATGATTTCTTCATCGAAGAGGTCAGGATTATAGACTACAGAAATTGCTCTGTCGCGCTCAAGGACAACTACTGCCTGCTTACGTTCACGGTCCTTGAATTTTCTCTCGAATGCGGACGCTGCAATGGCATTGTAGGAGATGGAGCTTTCATCAAGGAAGGACGTCTCAAGGACAATTACACGAATGTCGACACCACTGTTTGTCCTTTGTACAGCAAGATTGGTGATGAGCTCGATGAATTCTTCGCTTACCGAGTATTCCCTTTGGATGCCTTGAAGGTCATCAAGGATGAGTTCATCGATTAGCGTACTGGGTAAAATTTTGGTATCGATGACCTGCAAAACGTTTTCGTTTTGTTGTGGCGGTAGTGGTGCTCCTTCCCAATCGAGAGTGCCGGTATTTAGCGGATGCTGAACTGAAAAGGAGTAAGGGTCAAAGCGCCCGGGAGATGAACGGTAGAGTGCAGCGGTTGTTGGGTCTTGCTTGTCTAGAATTTTTAGAGCGGTCTCGCTTAGAGAGTAACCGCGGGGCGCACCATAGAACTGCCAAAGGTTGATGATGGTCTCACCTTCGCTTAAGGAAAGTTTGTTTGAAATCTTTTTTGGCAGACAGATTTGCTGTCCCAGAGTGATTGTTGGATTCTCCGATTGAAATTCTGGAAGTGTTACGTCAATTGCCCGATGGTCGTAGAGATAGAACCTGTAGAGCTCAGGCGAAAGAGGATACTGCGCGTACTGCATGTCTTCACAGATAGCTGCTACTGAGGGCAGGATAAGTAGAACGGCTAGGAGGGTTGTGAGCAGTTTCATTGTCCAGCCACCCCTGTTACTGCATTGAGTTGGTCCTGCTGTGTAACAATTTTGGTTATGACTAATGCATGACCATCAGTGGGAACGGTCTCACCAAAGGTGTAAGGCCCCTCCTGAACATCCCTAAAATCAAGCGCAAAACGATAGATGAGTTGCTCTTCGCGTATCTCGCTACCTGCTACATGAGTGATGGTTTGTCCTGTGTCTGCACAGAATCTGACTATTTTTGTATCAGGATATTTACACCCGGAGGTTCCTTTGTCAACAAAGCCAATCTTTCCGCTTCCCAGATTGCCAATGAATTTCTGGTCATCACCGATGATGGGGAGACTTAGCCAGTCCATGGTATCTTCGTTGAAAACAATGGAGGGTTCCTCAAGCCGTACTCCCGCGAGGGTGGAAGCTTCTCTTCCAACAGCGACACGAATGCCGCCGTCAGTGTTTGTGAATGTAATGGTTTCGTCCTGTTTGATAGAGTCATAGAAACAATTGCAGGGTGGATTGATGGCGGATGCGCATTGGTCGATGTACGCTATCGCTTTGTCAAAAACGGTTGCGCAGGTGCTTCCGGTCTGCCAGTCTTTTGGGAGATTGTCCTGCACGCACTGCTCTACGCGCTCTTCGCCTTTGCAGGTGCTGATGAGATTTTTTGCGTCTTCTTTCATCTGGGACATTTGGCTTAGCGCGTAGTCCTCATCTATGCGGAAGCGTGGCAGAGAACTCATCCTTACTGAGGAGATTTGCTCAACAGGAGGTATGCTCAAGCGTGAGAGCGCATTCTCGATGTGTTCTTCAAGGTCATCGTTGGTGGGTTCTTGCAGAACGCTTGCGATGGTCAGCACTTTTCCCGCAAGAATCGCGTATCTTTTTGGAAAAGGCAGTGCGATGTAGTATTCCTCGAAGGTTTCTCCATAGGTCTCTTTTATTTGCGTTAGGCGTTCAAGACCTATGTCATGAGCAATGATGCGGTCAATGATGGTCTGGGTTCTTGCATCTTCGTTAAGCCGTTTCATAGTGAGGAAATACATGCGAAGGTTTGTCTCGGTGTCTTCCAAACCTTCAACAGGTCCGCTATAGCCAAGATTGTACGCGTCTTTAAACGAGACTTGCCCCATACCAAAATTGCAGGATACTGCATGATAGGTTAGCGGATAATTCTTGAAAAGGCTGCATCCGCATCCACCTTCTTCGCAGGCTGTGCAATGCATTTCGGCCTCACATTCATCTTTTGGCAGGCCCTGGCACTCTTCAATCCAGAAGAGTTCCGCGACCTGTGAACAGGTTGTCTGTTCGTAGAGCCCGTTTGAGATAATGAAAAGATGTGCAGGATAGAAGGTATCCGGCAGACCCTGCCTTGCACCTACCTGCTGAACAAGGTCAATCTGTTCCTGTCGTTGCTCGAGCTGTGCCTGAAGTGAATCGTAGTCGATGAAGTATTCCATGAGCACTTGCTTGATCCCTTCGTCAATCTCTCCTTCATCAGAAGATGCCATACCAGTTACGGTGTCTACAGGAATGAATATTCTGACTAGGACAATCATTGCTATTAGTCCTACAAGTGTCAGTTCGAGTCTCATGTTCTGTAATCTATATGCATATGGTCGGAGTGGTAGAGTTTTTGCTCGCTGCAGGTCTCGGCTGTGAAGCCCAGGCAGCTCCACTGGCCGATGAAGTTGAAGCCTCGATCCCGTGCTTCGTCATAGACCATCTTGTAGCAGCGGCCGTATACGGTGCTTGTGTCATAGGTATTGTAGCTTGATGCATAGTGGGTCTTGCCGTCTTTGTCGATACAGCGGCTGACATCTATTGCCCTGCCCAGATTGTGCATACTTCCAGCGCTGTGACGCCCTGTGCCTATGCTTGAGACATGGAGTCTTGCCTGACAGTTATCAACGCCTGCGCATTCTATCGCCTGCCATTTTGCAGCAATATCCACAAGGAACTGCGCAAGTTCTGGGACCATGGCATTGCCCCCTGGTCTGGCAATTTCCACTCGGGGGTCTTCAACAGCACAGAGTGATGCAAACTCGGAAGGAAGGAGGAAGGTACATTCCTTTGCATCTCTTTTTGCCTGTGTGCACCCATGCACATCGCCATTGATGGCATTTGCTGTGGCATAGGTTACTGCGCTGAGCTGCATGGCTGGACAGACTATCTGTGAGGTGCCGGTTATCGGCACGGGAATTGCCCGCACCGGTTTTGTGTACTGGACTTTTCTTCCGGCAGAGCCATAAATGACTTCATCAGAGAGAGTGAGTGAGTAGGAGACAGGCTCCTGACCCCAACGCAGCTGCATGTCGAGCATGTGGTCGTTGAAGTAGGACTCAAACGCGCTTTGCGGATCAGGGAAGCACTCGGTCGTGCCAAGGTTCCACAGCTCAAAATTGCCGGATGTTCCGCAGGGGTTGTCACTTGCGCTTTCTGATTCTTTGATGACATTGTGCCCCCCGTTCTTTGCAAGGTCAAGCATAGCACGGTCTGCGGCTTTTTTTGCCATCCATGCAAGGTCTTCCCCGTCTTTTGAGATGGATTCATATGCATTAAGGATGGAGAACTGCTGTTCACCTATCGGATAGTCAGGCAGTTCATCCTGAAGTCCTTTGAGAGATATCATAGTTGTCGTGAGTAGGACTAGAGCAACGAGGACAATGCCAACGTAAAACACCATTCCTTTTTTTCTCATATTTCCCTGTACATGAATTCAAGACCTACCATTACGGTGCGCCCTGTTGAGAGTGTGATTTCTTTTCTTACTTCCTGCAACCTTCCAAGAGAGGGGCATGCGGTTGTCCAGCCCTCATCATCGGTATAAGTATCAGGGCTTCCCTGCGTAACATAGACCCGAAATATACTTCTTCGCTCACATGTTTCATCTGCTACTTTTATTTGGTGTCTCATCAGAGGAAAGAGCTTTTCCATGATGGTCTCCAGTTCATCTTCATAGCTGCTGTCTCTAAAGGTGTCCTTCCAGGTCATCTGCACAAGGTCGTACTCAATGAGGTCACGTACAGTGCCTTTAGTGGAGGGCGTATCCAGGATGTTTCGCAGCATGATGTCCGCGTCAAGAGACTCAGCTTCATTTTTGTCTGAGAAGACTTTCTGGTCTTCCTGGCCCGCAATGATGTAGAAGACAAGGAACATGAGAATGAGAGCGATGACACTAAAGATAAGCACCAATGCCCCTGTTACATTTGCCCGTTTCATGAATTTTGCTTAACGATGGAGGCTTTGAGCACCCCTGAACGTTTTTTTCCCTCATCAATAATTATAACATATAAGGAGTGCGTGACTTCGATTGCAGCTCCCGCGCCAGTGCCAAATGCCACGGCAATAAGATTATCATACATGTCTTCGTCGTAGTACCAGGTGGCAAGCTCTTTTCCCGAAGCGTCTTCCAATATGTATTTTGCAGCTAACCGAGGTTCCGCACCACCATAGTCAAAGGTCTGTAGAAGCTCTGCTTCAATGGTCGATTTGTCCTTGACCCTTGCCAGGTCAATCTTGCCGGGGTAGACTTTGTCGATAACACTGTCGTAGTAGGATATGCCCTTTTTTGCATAGACTGTCTGGTAAAAGAAGAGTTCTGCTTCCACTGTGCTGGTGTCAAAGTCTGATACTACCATAGATTTCACAAGGAAGTAGAACGCAAAGAAAACTACCGTTATTAGAGAGATTTTCCAGAAGTATCCGACCATGCTTAGGGTCGATATACCTTTATTCGATACCTTCCTTGATACCATCTGCTATGTCCTGAACCGTTTTTCTGTACGGTTGTGTATTGTCTTTGGTTGTAGTTGAAAATAGATTATCATATGCGGCGACATTGCCCAGCTCAATGACGACTACGCCTTTTGCTTCTGTTGCTCGAATATCTGCCTCATCAATGTTTGAAGGGATTTCATGCATAGTTACCCGCATTAATTGGTTGGAGAACCATGACTGCAATGCAAGATCATTTTGGAACATATTCCTGATACCGCATGCGATACCGCGCGTGTTTGCTGTGAAGTGAATTGTAATTGGTTGTATTTCATCATTGCTTATTCCCGGTTGCAAGCTTATGAAGAGCGTTCCTTCATCAAGATACTGCTGTATCTGAAGTCCCGCGAGTATGAGCGTGTCCTGAACATCCAGCGCCAGGAATTCCACTTCCGCTGCATCAGGATAGGCGCTTAGGTCGGTGAGGCCGGTGCCTGAAGTAATATGGAGAGGCGCCTTTTGCACTTTTTGCACTCCATCGCAGAGGTCTTTTCGCTCTGGCAGGTCGTGCGGTGTGAGTGAGATATAGAAGGCGTTGCCGATCTTTTCGAAAAAGAGGGATTCCGGTTTGACCACATTAGGTATCTTCGCTTCCGCTTGCTCAGGATAGGAGTACGGAGCGTAGACTTTGACACCCTGCTTGGTGATGACGGTCATCTTGTGGTCTTCAAAGACGTAGTCGAAATAGGAAAGCCGTGAGTCGAAAGCACCCGGGTCGTAGATGGTGCTGATATCTTCGGGCGCGGCCGCAACCACGCTTGCAGTAAGGGCAAGGTCTTTGGCGAGAAAATTCTTGTCGAAGACCCTATTCTCTTCGATTCCATCAACAATCTGCAGGCAGATAAGCAAGAAAGCTACCAATATGACGAAGTCTATCGCATGCAGGATTATCTCCTGCTGCAAGTCACCCTTTTTACTGCGCAGCATTACGGGTTTTTAGGGTGTTTGAGTTTATAAATATTCAGGGGGTAATGAAGGAAAAACCCGCTTTTAGGATTATGTAGGTTAAGATGTCCGGAAGATTCAGGAACTTAAGGTCTAAGTTTCCAGAAGTTGGCCTCATTTTAATATCCGCAGTCTGCGCCTGATATCTCAATGTCTGAGCAGCCAGTGTCGTAGCAGAATCTGTTTGCGCTATTATCGCAGTACTCTTCTCCATAAAAGGGAAGACAGATGCAGTGATTCTCAATCTCACAGTTCCCTTTCTCATCACTTTGCAGGTCCTGGCAGACCAGATTGTCACAGATTTCTGTAGGGTACACTTCAGGGTGGACGCCGAAGAGTTCATAGCATTTTGAGTAGAGAAGGAGCATGTTCTCCTCATTTTGCGCCCCTGCCGCAATATCATATATTTCCTGTTCTAAACGGTAGGCCTTTTCGTAATCCATAGTCTCTTTTCGTTTATTCTTCAGCTCAGTGGTGTTTTTGGCAGGTGTTATCATGATGTATTTGTGCTCGCCAGAATTAACCATGTCCATATAGAGCAGCTGTGCGTTCCAATCCACATCTTTCTTCGTTAATCCCCAATCTACAGCTGAGGGAAAGAAGATTTGCGCATACTCATCCTGAAGCCTGCTTGAATACCCATCCTGCTCAAGGGCAAGCATCATAGAATCATCACTGCTGAAAGGTAGGGCTACTGTAGTGATAAGCCCAACATCAAGGGTTGTTGCTCCGAAATAGGTGGTCTGGGAGAGCGTGTGACATTTGACTACATCTGTGTCTTTGTAGAGGCAGATGCATGCTGAGACCCGTAGCCTGCACTCTTCTGGACGTTCCACTTCATCAGTGCTGGTCCAAATCTTGTACCATGGTGCGTTGAACTCCACGGTAGGCTGTCCGGGATTGAAGGCGATGACGGAATAATCTTCCTGGATTGTGAAAGGTACGGAAGGATAGACGGTGTATTCCCCATTTGCGGCAGAAAGTTGATTTATTTTTTCTATGAGTCGGTCAAAGTTTTTTTCAGAAGTGTCTCGGACATCAAAGAGGTTCCAGACGAAGGCGATTATGACCGAAAGAACCACAAGGACGAGTACAGCTGCGATAGCCGCATTGACTACCTGTTCGGGGACCATTGTTGAAGATTCGCCCCGCTTGTTCATTTTACTTCTCTCCGGCTAATTCTCTGAAGTAGTCTGCTTTCTCTTCGCAACCTGAGATTTCATGAGCTTCGCAATATTTGTAGTTTCCCAATTCTATAAGTTCGCCATTGCATTTCTTCTTTTTGGAATTGCCGGGGTCTTCATCACAATGGTCTGGAGTACCATCATTATCCCCGTCGAGACGGTTGTCGGCACCAAGACAGAAGTCGCAGACATCGTAGATGCCGTCGTTGTCACAGTCTTCCTGATTCTTGTTATTGAGCTCCTGGTCTTTCATACAGGCCTGGACCTGTGCTGAATCGACGATACCCGTCGAACTGTCCCAGAACGCCATGAGCGAACCGTTTTGTATCATGAAGAGAAGGACGATGAAGAGCACTATACCAAGAGCCATGGAGATAAGTGTGCTTGTAGTCATGCCTATTTTTTGACGCAGCATCTTACCCTCGCCCCCTTGGTTGTACCTTCACAATCTTCTTTGAGTTTGCCGTAGGTTAGTGTTTCTCCTTCTTCGCAAGCGTTTTCCAGAGCCTTTTCGTGGTTAGTGCAATCGCAAGTATTGCCTACAATGCCTCCGAAATTTCGAGCCTGGTCGGTGAACAGGAAAATGAGCACCAGCAATACGAGTACACCAAGTGCCATTTTGATGACCGCTTCCTGCGTCATTGCTTTTTTGTTCATAAGTATCATTTTGAGATGTGAGTTAATAAAATTTACTGGGGTTATTCAATGCCCATGCGACATATGCAGGGGTCGGTGTTCGCCTTTATGCCGTATATGCAGCCGGCTGAACCATAGTTGATGCAACCCCAGTCGTAAGAGGTTGATGATGATGAGATTTCTCGTTCTTGGGAGTAAAGGGGTGATGCGACGTCTCCTGGAAGGTTGTCAGTCTTAAGTATTTCTTCAATCAGATCGGAGGAGGATTTCTTGTTGCCTTGGGCTGCGTGGACCATAGCTAAGTGTATTTTTGCAGCTGTCACGTTTGGATGGCCGGGAAATGTGTTGATGAAGGAGGTTAGACTCTTTTTTGCAGCGGTGTATTCGCCATCGAGATAACTGTCAACGCCTTTGTCATAGAGTACATCAGGGTCATTTTCTCCGAAGATGCTTTTCATGCCTGTCCAGGCATCCTGAATTTTACCGGGGAAGATGGTCAGGACGAGGAAGAGAATCACGACTATTGCGGCTCCCACCAGAGTGGAAGTGGTCATCTCACCTTTTACCATGGGAACTCCACCTGAAACAATGATGAGCCTGCGTCACTCAGAATGATAAGCAGGACGACGAGCAGGAGCAAAGCAATTCCTGCTGCTAGCAGTTTGGAGAGTACCATCGCGTTGCTATTCATTTTGGATATCCTTCTGGACTGCCGGGAATACCTGGCAGCCTAAGTCTCTTAATTCATCTTGTTGATGTTCTTTTAGTATAATAAATGATGTGTGCGCGTCCTCTTCTGCAAATAAAGCAGCAAAACCTGCAATTGTGCCAACAGAAAGTGCAGCAGCAACCGCGCTTACACCCCATACGGCTCCTGCAGGGGTCACGAGGAAGAACACGGCACCACTACCAAGCGAGCTAACTGTGCCCACGGTCAGTGTTGTGGTCGTTCTGCCTATCGTATCAAAGAGCTCACCGACCCAGTTCTCACCCTTGGCATAGACGAAAATTATAGAATGGGGTTTGGAACGGTCAATCGAATTTGAGGCCATATCGAGCTGTTGGAATGCGTTGTCATCCTGGATGAGGTCTGCTGCGCGTTCTGTCTCGACTGATGCCAGGTAAGAGAGGTAGGTAGAACCGTCTTTGCGCTCTGCGGTCATCATGTAGTCTCCGAATCCCTCAAGCGTACCGTCGCCTTCAAAGCGAACAACGGAGCAGACGGAGCAGTATATTTTTTCTTCAGAGAAAAGTTCGAGCTTGCCTTCGTGATGCATCCACCAACAGCGTTCCAGTTCTTCTGCCAGGGCTTTCTTTTCGTTGCCTTTGATAGTGGTGTATTTTGTAGGACAGAGGATTTCGTCGGATTCAATGCCTTTTTGACTCAAAAGGTAGTTGGTGAATACTGATTCTTTGCATATTTCATCGTCATGGCGCTCGCTTAGACTAATCATGGTGCCGTAGATGTAGTAGGAGAGCATGGTGACTGCCATGAGCGCCACGGTGGCGTATACAATCTTCTCCATGGCCTGGGCTTTAGTTCGCAATCATATCACAACTCATGTACTGTAAGTTCTCTTCATCGATGAGGAAGATGGCTGAGTTTGGGCCGGTTGAGCGGTCAGTAACCCAACCTACTACCGTATCCCAAGCCGACTCTGTGTCTGAGGGTACAACGTATTGGTAGACCACAAAGTATCGTTGATTGCTATCTACCGTGGAGACGTAGGGGAGGTTCGTGTATTTAGGGACAAAGCGAGTTCCGCGTACGGTGTCTTTTTTGATGGACTCTATGTATGTTATGCCTTTGTCAAAATCTATGTCCCTGTTGGCTTCGAGATATTCAGCATAGGTCTGCGTGCCTTTGGGAAGAATGGTGGATTTGAGATATTCGTTTACATCGTGGGAATAGATGGTGTACCGTCCATCTTCGCTTATTGATTCGTCAAAAGAAATGTCGGCACAGATGATGCAAGCTGTGTTTTGCGAGAACAATTCTGAATCAAAGGGATAGTGTTTTGCTTCCGCGGTCATGTAGTTGCAGATGCGAAGCTCTTCAGCGAGGATCCTGTTGAGCGTATTTTCTTTAAGGTCTTCACCTTTGTAGATGTCGCGCTTGCTTATGCTGACTTCCCTTATCGGGCAATCGAAATCCAGGACTTCGCCTGTGAAATCATAGGATGCGGCAAGGAAGCTTAGCCTGCAGGCTTCGATGGACTCTCCTTTTACGGTGTTTGCGACAAACATGCCGACGAATCCAATGAGGACTACCGCTGCCGCAAGGAGAAGTATCATATTGACTGTTGAACCAAATACCTGCGCTTTCATCTTAGAATGACGACTGGACCCAGGACATGAATTTGGTGCCGAAAATCACCAGTATGATTATTATCATGACGGCCAAGATGATGAACTTGACCAGATGGCTAAATTCGCCTGTGTCCTCGTCTGCCATACGGTGTTTACAGGGAGACGGCTATATAAAGATTGTCCAAGATACTGTGGTTTTGTATGTGGGCAATAGGAGTTACATTGAGTACTCTCTTAAGTATGAAAAAGAAAGATTAGATTGCTGTGTGTTATTGGTCGTAGATGCGGATGCAGCAATAACTGACGTCGCCGCAGTTGGTCTTGCCGATGTGCTTGCGCTCAAGGTCAGCATCGCATTCTGATTTGCACTCGCCGCCAAGATTTTCGCAGCTTCTCGTGTTGTTGGCGAAGTCACGACCTTTGTTGCCGAAGATGACTGCAAGAACAATAAGAACAAGAATAGCCAGGGCAGCTATGATAATGGTGTTCATAGATAATCCCTGAGCTTTTCGATTAAAAATCATGTTTATTCTCCAGCTATGCAACAGATCCTGCCATTCGGCTCGCCACTG
This sequence comes from Candidatus Woesearchaeota archaeon, assembly GCA_020637435.1. Classification (GTDB taxonomy): domain Archaea; phylum Nanobdellota; class Nanobdellia; order Woesearchaeales; family JACJVW01; genus JACJVW01. The sequence goes on along the minus strand of JACJVW010000001.1, from coordinate 709,869 downwards.
CTGTCAGTGCACGTCAGGGATGATATACCTGTCGCTTTAGTCCCTGCAGGACATTCGCTTGGATCGTCTACGCATGTGCCGCCGCTACTCTCACAACCTCTGGACTCAATGACAAAGGTACTTGATCTTGACATGAAAATTACAGAGACAATGACGAGAACCAATAGTGCCAGTGCAGCGACGATGATGACATTCATCGATAAGCCTTGTGCTTTAGTATTCACAATATCACCTCAATTTATAGTGGTTTATCTGTATCTGTAGTATTTAAAGTTAACCCATAACTGCATGATTTTTGCGTTCTTGCACTGTCGCGTCAGCGTATATGATTGAGGGGTCACTGAGAAACCGTTCATGGGCAAGAGTGCCCAGGATGTAGTGCACCTGAAGCTTTTCAGGTAGGAAGCGCGTCTCCAAATCAGCTACGTACTGTTCAAGTGCGATATGGTCCCTACCGAGCACCTCGACCATAAAATCAAATCCATTGTTCACCCGGTACACAGTGTTCACCATGCTGGAGCAGTTCATCGCCTCTATAAATCCGTCTCTTGCCGACGCTGAAAGCTTGATGAGGACATTGGCTCTCGCCTTGTAGCCCAGCTTGGAAAAATCCAGCAATGCGGTATGCCTAGTTATGACGTCGTTGTGCTTCAGTCGTTCGTATATGGTCGATATAGGAATATTGGTCTTCTTACTCATGTTCGTCAGTGTCTCTCTTCCGTTCTTTCGCAGATGAGCAACAATCAACAGATCCTTCTTCATGTAAATCACCTCAAATCGTGTTATACGTAAAGAGCCCAAAGAAAGGTATATATTTATGGAATATAATATATATTATGATATATAGTCATATATATTGAATAATTTTATATACCTCTAAGATGTGAAGCGAGTTGTGAGAAGGAAAGTAATTCAGCTTGCCGGGAAAACCCTGTTAGTAAGCCTGCCTGCAGTTTGGGCCAAGGAAAGTGGGATCAGTAAGGGGGATGAGGTGGAGGTCACGCCTTCTTCGCAAGGGCTGTGCATCACTGCCAAAGAGGTAAGCCAGCAACGGACCCGGCTTGCTGTGGATGTCAGCAATACTTCCGCCGATGTGGCACGAAGCATTATCGCTACGTTGCATAAGGATGGGTATGATGAGCTTGCGGTACGGTATAGTTCCCCTGAACAACTGGAGTCTATCCGAATGACCATCAACACTATGCTTATGGGGTATGAGATTCTTGAACAGAGCAAGACGACTTTGCTCATCAAGGATTTGATACTTGCTGAAGACCCTGACCTTCGAGGATTGATACGGAGAAATTTTCTCATCGTTATCGGCATGGCTAAGGACCTCCTTGATGGAGCTGACCCCACAACCATCGAGAGCTATGAAGAAACGAACAACAAGATCACCAATTATTGTCATCGGATCCTTAACAAGAGCATGATGACCCCTATCAGAAAGAACTACCTCTACACGATCCTATGGGTTCTTGAGAATATCTGTGATGACCTCAAGCGACTCAGCCGCCAACCGGGACGTGTAGAGGCTCTTTCTTCTGTCCATGCGTATCTTGAACAGTATTATTCCCTATATTACAACTATAGCTTTGAGCGACTCTCTGAATTTGTTGCCAGAGGAAAAGAACTTTTGGCGGATGTTGAGAAAGGAAAAATATCCAGAGCGGATTTATTTGTGCACGGCATCATCACGAATATTCTTAGCCTTGCTGGTTCCACGACAGGGCTGCATCATAATCCATCATAGATGTCTCTTAGGTCTTTGCGCAAGAGGTCATACGCTTGTGTAGATGCAAGAGCATCTGCTGCACGCAACGCATTCTGTAAAAGAATCTTTCTCATCGGCCACTTCTCTTTGACTTTTGGGGAGGAGCGGTAAGAACCTACTGATATTGCCAGGTACACGGTAGCGCTTAGATAGCCCCTACATAGATCTTCATCAGGCAATTCTAGTCCGAGTGCATGCATGTGTTGGCGAAGGTAGGGGAGCTTGTCCTCAAATGGGCCTGAGTGGTGATATTCAAAGAGTTTGCAGATATCGAAGATTGCGCTTGTTGCCGGTTTTGGCTCCAGGTCTATACGGGTTATCTGGTCACCAATTATCCAGTTCTCTGGCTGCGCATCAAGGTTGGCGATGTAGGGGAACTGATTGATATCTTCCAGTAGAGAGGGGGACCATATTGCAGCGTGCTGCAGCAGTTGTTCTCGCTTTTGATCATCAGGAATGAAGTCTTTGTTGTCAAGCCGTGCGTACAGTTTGTCTTCAAGTCGTTCTTTGTTTGAGGCAGGAGGAAGATGTGATGCAAGATAGGTCAGGAAGGGTAGCACCCTGTTGATTGCTTCTGTTGCCGGGTTGTCATTCATCATGTGGTCGAGTGTTTCGCCCTGGGCCACTGACATGACGTAAACCGGCTTTGAGAGATTACGGTGGTCGGGTTCGAACACGGCAATCGGGCGAGGTACTTTCCACTGCGTATGCCCTTTTAACAATGACCTTATTTGTTCTGTTGCATCCATTTCCTTCCGGTGTTGTTCGAGGGACTCGCCTTCCTTGAAAAGGAGCAGATTTCTGGCAAAGGGCTGTTTAAGACGGTAGACAGCGTTGTTGGTTTCGCCCTGAAGCTCCAATTGTCCCATGTCTTTTGTGGTAAACAATCTGGTAAGTGTATAGAGTCGCTTTAGCGCATCATCATATATAGGGAGCACTTGCTCTGCCTGTTCAGGCGCGATAGCTATGTAGCGTTCAGCAAGCGCCGCAACATAGGCAAGGTTATCCACTTTTTCGTCAAAGCCATGTATGTTGATATCATCCGGGTCAATCTGGTCAAAGCGTTCCAGTCGCGGAAGAAAGGCAGTGAAATCTTCCCCCATCAAACGCCCAGCTGTAGTGATGAAATACTCCTTGCGGGATAGCAAGGTTGCATACGCAAGGGCCTGGTCGTCATCTTTTTTTCGAATCGCCCTAAGATATCTTGATTTGGTCACTTCTTTGGTGCCTTCGTACTCAATGAGATTCCAGCTTCGAATACTCTTCAGATGATGGTCGACCAAGTTTACCAGTTCTGTTCTTGGGTTATCAGGCATACCTGTCGGCAAGGACTCCTGGTGCTCTCTTCGATGGCGGTTCTCCTGGAATGAAGAGTATTGCCTGAGAAGATTTTGCGTCTGCCGCACTCCTGTTACTGCTCCTATTGAGGCAAGGCCTGCAAGGAGGTAGGGCATAAAGTAAGGACCGGACTGGCTGAGGAAACCCACAACATCTGCTATCTCCTGCGCATGGTCAAGATGCTGAACACCATTGTAAACTATATCGCGCGCCGCCTCTACTTTGTCCATCAAGTCAGCCCGTTCTGTGCGCTCTATGAGGTGTACCAGTCCGCCACGGTCATTAACAAAAGTATCGTAGAGCCCATAGAGGGTTGAACCCCCCAGGAAGGTAAATATTGGGTGCATATGAGAAGAGAATGAAAACTGGTTTATAAAAGGAAATGGGCAGGTGGCTCTTTACCCGCAGAGCTCTATCTGGATCTCGACGGTCTTTCGCTGCGCCTGGATAGGGAATTGTTTGGCATCAAGATCTCCCTGGCATGGCCTACCGAACTGGATACCTCCTTCTATATTTGTCTGCGGGATGCCGGTCGCGTTAAAGAAGTACGCCCTTCTGTACTGCGGGGTATTGAGGATGCCCTCAAGAATATTGAATACGGTCTCATTTAGATACTGGCAGGAACGCTTTCCGTTATCGCACCTTATCTCGTTGGTCAACGCACAATCACGGAAGAGAGATTTAAGCTGCTGCTTTCCACAATCCATCGCTGTTGTCTGCAGCATTGCGTTTAGCAGATTGGACGAGAGCTGTGATTCCTGGTGCTGCTGAGATGGATCACGAGTTTCATCAAGAAATACAAATGTGACGACGAAGAGTACAGCTATACTGAGCAGCAATACCACGACCATGAGGCCTAATACTTCCATCTGTGCTTTTCTCATCCTAGATCCCTGTCTGTGTGGTTGATGACCAGAACACCTATGGAGAAGACATTCTGTTTTCCGTCGAACAATGAGACGGGAACGACACTCGTGAGGGTGTTTGTTCCCCTTTCATTAGGAAGCGATGCATCGTATATCATATAGGTCTTTCCACTGTTGGGATAGACTTCCTGCAGATACAAGGTGCTTGACCCGAAAATATCGTAGTAGTGCGCGTACTTCTCATCACTGCCGTTGACCACTTCGAAAAAAATCTCCGCTTTGTCTATGTCAAAACAATTATCGTACTGGATATTTTGCACGCTGCACTGCAGTTCCGGAAGATAGGAGGCTTTCTGCGAGATCTGCAAGCCCTTAAGCTGCAGAATCTTTGCCTGCTCTTTCTCGAAGTAGTGCTCCTGCACCTGCACGTAGAATCCAAGACCGAATGCGACGAGGAGAAAGAAGACTATCATAATGGCGACCGTCTCTCCCATCTTTATCTGCGCTTTCATCTTAGTATAGGCTTGGGCAGGATTTTATCTGCAACTGCATATTGAGGGATGTTATGTTCTTGTGATAGAGATAAAAGTCTGAAAAACTGTAGGTGGGGTCTGCAGAGATGGCTGCTGACTCTACCTTGAGATATTCCAAGAGGATTCCGCTTTGGTTGTAGAGCGTCATGCAGTTAGTTCCGGAGAGGCGTGTCGTTCGAGCTTCGTATATCTCTGTTATCAGGTTCATGCGATCATAGGCATTCCTCATGTTGCAGTAGTAGAGATCAAAGTCATGCGCGAAGATGCCTGCGAAGATGCTTTCATCCCCAACAAACTCCATGCTTACATTCTCAAGCTCCCACTCCCAGTTCCCAAAGCTGTTGACTGCCTTGAAGAAAGCCATATCCCCCCGGTCATAGAAAGGGGCATTGTCTCCGTCTATGCAGACTGCAGTCAAGTCTTCCCGCTCGATGCCCCAGTTCTTGAAATGATTCGCGTCCGTTTTGAATACCGCATCAAGCGGCCCGAGAGTAGGGCAGGTGAGGTATACTACTTTGACAATAGGATAGTTGTTATTGATGATGGTGCCTACGTTTCCGCCGTATTCCGTTATTATGGATGAAGGAAGGGATTCATTGATGAATGATCGGAACTGGATCTCCGGAGCGGTAGGTCCGCTGATGATGTAGTAGATGACCTGTGGGCCGGTTAGGTAAAGGAAGTTGACAATGCGGTAAGGTGCGTTCCAGTCCTTGGTCCAGGCAACCATCTTTCGCCCTTCGATACGGTTTGGCGCAAAGATGACCATGTCACCAAAGGATTTCGCGCTTTCTTTCATGTTGAAATTGCAGTCACAATAATTGCAGTCAAACTCGAGGTCGATGTCTGGCTTGTTGAGCACCTGAGATGTACCTTTGCTTACTCCTGCACCTGTCGCGACGGTCTCCAAGTCATTGATGACAGTGACCGCAATCTTTTTTTCACTTATGTCCTGCTGGGTGTTGACCACATTGGTGAAGAAGAGAACAATCATACCCCCGACTATAAGAACAAATATCCAATTGAACTGTACCTGAATCTGGGCTTTGCTCATCATATTGATTCCTGGATGACCGCCCTATCACCCCGGCCGCTGAAGATAAGACGGACAAACCCTCTTGTCGTATCAAGACACAAGTAGCCTGTCTCAACTCCGGCAGTATCCTGCAGCTCTATCCTAGCCGTAGTAATCGATACATCAGCCATGGGCAACAGATATACATTGTTCGTCAGATTGGACTCCCATGCATCACACACTACAGGAGATATGGACGGAGAAGGGAAACATGCTGTGTTGCACAATGTGCCACCAGTAGCGCATACTGCGCTCCCTCCTTGCGTCATATCGACAAAACAGATCTCTGTAAACTTTGAAGGAACTTTGAGCTCTCTCTCTATGCGGTCCTGAGTAGGCGCTACGTTCTCGATGGTCGATTCTATCTCCATTTTGAGGTCGATCATCTCCACTTGCTCACGCACTTCGAGGAAATGGTCAACCGCACGATACCCTATGATGAGTACGAGCGAGAATATGAGCGCAGAAAGGATATAGATGAATGCCTGATTCGCCAGTTGTCCTCTGCTCATTTTTTCAACTCTTTCTTGATATGATGCACTTTATTTGGATGCAACACTTTGGTGTCTTTCATCTCATCAAGGGTCTTGTGGACTTCTTCATGACTCACTTTCTTGTCTTTGATAAGGGTATTTATTATCTTAGATTGTGTCTTTGCCGGCAGATTGTCTTTGTTCGTCAGGTCTGAGAGGGTCTTCTTTAGATGAGCTGTAGGGATCGTCTCCAATGTACTTATCTTGTGCAGGTTATTCAGGGTCGATAGGGATGGTGTCTTACCTATGACCTTGTTGAGTTTCTTGAATGCCTCCGAATCTTTGTTGAGGGAACTTTTGTTGACTCCTTGCAGGCTCTTGAGCACGTCCCTTACTTCTTTATGGTCTTTGTTGACTTTTGATCTTTTATTTATCTGGTCAAGCTTATCGAAGACGTCGCTGCCAGAGGAAACCTTTCCGGAAAGTTTGGATAGGTCGGCTTTAGCCTGCTCTTTTGTCTTGCCGTCGAAGAACTTGTCGATGTCGGCAAGACTCATCTCTTTGAGTACTCTCTGTTCAGAGGCGCTCAAATCCTTAAGGGGGATGTATTTCTCTATGCGGTTCTGTTTTATCTTGTTGAAGGGGATCCACTCTTCTCCCGGTTTCTCTTCTTTTTTTGGTAGCACCGGTTTTAGCAGGTCTATGATGGCTGTTCTTGCTTCAGGTACAGGTTTGTTAGCGATCGCTTTTTGGACATCCTGCAGGGTTATCTCCTGCAATCGCTTCTGCTGTTCAGGCGTTAGCTTCTTTATATCTATGAATCTTGAGACAAGCTGCTCCTTGGTTAATGGACCTGCCGGCTTATTGACCGGTACAGGCAGAGGTGGCCTCGCTCCAGGAGGAACAGGGGCGCTTGGTTTTGGAGCCGGCCGGGGCGGCGGCAGAGGAGGCAGCTTCGCCGTCTTTGACTTCTCCATCTCTGTGTACTTCTGGTAGCCTATGTAGCCTCCTACGCCAAGAACCACCAGTATCAGGATGATGAGCAGGATGATGAGCCACCAGTTGGTCGGGTGGTCATCGGGATCAAGAGGATTGGTGCCAGCATCCACTTCTTTCTTGTCACTCCATCCATCTCCATCTGTATCCGCTTTCGTAGGGTCAGTAGACTTTTTCCACTGTGAGTCTTTGAGCCGGTACTCTTCCAGATTGGTCAGGCCGTCGCCATCCTTATCTTGTGAAGCGTCTTTGGGGTCGTCAGAATTGAGTCCGTGACGCTCTTCCCAGCCATTAGCCATTCCGTCATTATCATCATCCTCTTCTATGTCAAGGATACCGTTATTATTGCTGTCATCATCCTGGTCGTTAGGGATGCCATCATTATCATTATCCAGGTCATTCTCATTGAGGATGCCGTCGCCGTCCATGTCAGGGTCTTCGGAGTTCTTTAAGCCATCATTGTCAAGATCGTCGTTGGTATCTTTGTCCTCATGGTCGACCATGCCATCGCCGTCATCGTCCAAGTCTTCGCCGACGCAAACCCCTTCATTTAGAGGGCTGTCAGGGGTGTCGCAAAGACCGTCATTGTCATCGTCGGGGTCTTCAGAGTTCTTTAGACCGTCGCCGTCGATGTCATCATCTTCTTCGTTCTTGACGCCATCCTTGTCGAGATCATCTCCTCTATTGTCTTTGGTATCATCCTTACCGTTGTTGTCATCATCTGTGTCGGTGCCTGGCTGGTCAGGGATGCCGTCGCCATTGCTGTCCAAGTCATCGCTGTTCTTCTCGCCATCACCGTCAATGTCGTCATCGTCTATGTTAGGGATGCCGTCACCGTCGATATCTCCCTCAGGATCTATTGGGTCGAACTGGTCTACTTCCCCGTCGCCGTCAACATCCGGATCGTCACCATTCTTGATGCCGTCGCCGTCGATATCATCGTCATTGATGTCAGGGATGCCGTCGCCATCGGAGTCTTCTACATCGTCCTTGAAGCCTTCATTGTCTTTCTTGCCGTCACCATCGACATCATCGTCAAGACCATTAGGGATGCCGTCATCATCAATATCTCTTTCATTGATGTCAGGGATGCCGTCACCGTCGGTATCTTTCTTATTGTCTTTGACTACGGTCTCGAAGTTGTCTGGTCTACCGTCGCCATCAACATCAGGGTCGTGACCGTTCTTAATTCCGTCACCGTCAATGTCATCATCATCAACATCACGGATGCCGTCGCCGTCAGTGTCTCTATTTGGGTCAGTCACTACGTTTTCAAAATTATCCACATCACCGTCACCGTCTTTGTCAGGGTCGTGTATGTTAGGGATGCCATCTCCATCATCGTCCTTAAGACCGCCGTCATCGTCGAAATTATCTGGATCGCCGTCGCCATCCCTATCAGGGTCGTGCTTGTCAGGAATGCCGTCACCATCAGTGTCCCGCTCAGGATCACATGAATCATCATTCAGCGGACTGTCAGGAGTATCGCACAGACCGTCATTGTCATCGTCAGGATCCTTGTTGTTAGGGATGCCGTCACCATCGATGTCATCATCGTCATCATTCTTGGTGCCGTCATTGTCAAGATCATCATCAGTATCGGGGTCCTGGTCATCAGGGATGCCGTCACCGTCATCGTCGAAGTCCTGGTCTTCACATTCATCGCCATTCAGTGGGCTGTTGAGTGTATCGCATAGCCCGTCATTATCATCATCAGGGTCTTCATCGTTGGGTTTGCCGTCGCCATCGATGTCATCGTCATCCTCGTTAGGGATACCGTCGCAGTCCTTGTCTTTGTTCGGGTTACACTCTTCATTCACTTCGATGCAGATCTTGTCACCAAGGAATCCAAGACTGCCTGTGTCTATGTCGCAGAGTCCAGTATCGCAATCTTCATCAAGCAGACACATCTCACCGGCACGACAAGGCCTGCAGAAAGTTCCTCCGCAGTCCACATCTGTCTCCTCACCGTTTTGAGTGCCATCTGCACACTGAGGATCGATTGTGCCGTCATCGTCTTCATCGTCAACCGTGCCGCGCAGACTGGTATCGATCTCGATATTGGCGCTGGTCATATTGATGCTCCAGATGCCTGCTCCGTTCTGAGCCATGACCCTTAGGAAGTATCTTGATTCATTTTTGAGCGTCAGACCAGTTAACCAGTCTGACTCGGAGGTCGTGAAACCTGATACGATGAAGTCGTCACCAGCGAAGCCTTTATTCTCGTATATCGACCAATGGTACCGGGAGATGTTGGTCTCATTGTCGAAACCCTTCCAGGCACCATAAAGCTTGTCTGTCCGGTAGGAGTACAAGGTGTTATTCATCTCCGGATTGGTGATGTTCACATAGAGCATATACGGGATTGACCGGTCCACAATGAAGCTGACATCAAGCTCTTTGAATTGAGACGGGTCGGAGACCATGGAACAGAATATATGATAAGAATACCTTCCATCGCCGCTTACCGTTATGGGTTCAAGGAAATTGTAGCCGTTGTTTGTGGTCATCACTTTCCTGTCGGATACAGAAGCGGTCAATCCATAGAAGCAATATGACTCTTTATTTGCAGAGATATTGAGTTTTGCCTTGTTGTTCGGGAAGAACCGCGGCGTATTGTCGACTATCGCATACGCTTCGTCTAGATTGACGTTGACATTGACCACTCTCCATCCGGTGTACAGCGGTCCCTGATCCTCGCACTGGATCTGATAGTCATATTCCCCTTTCTCAACAGGGGTAGTGGCAGTCACTGAGTTTTCTTTCTCAAACTGCGCAGCCAGATAGCCTGGGAACTGATATTCATTGCCCTCGTGGTCTTTGAATACGCAGATGGTCGGCTCGTCGGTCTCAACTTTGAAGGTCACTTCATTTGTCTCAGTCACGACAGAAGGTATGACTTCAACATTTGTGAAACCAGGACTGTCTGTGTCTAGGGTCAGTTTGTAGTTCTTTGCTGCATCATACCCATAGATGTCCACACAGGCTATATAGATTCGGACTTCCTGAGCAAGTGAAGGGATGATGTGCAGGAGCTTATCTGATGACTCGAAGCTTAGGGTCATGTCGTCAAATCTTAGCGACCGGTCTATATTGTATCTGCACTCAGCAGGCCTGGTCGTGTTTATCTTTACCGCGTAGGGCTGTGTACTTGCTACGCTGTGGGTGGGTGCTACGAGGTCTATGACCAGAGGTTTGGTCACGACGACATATTGGACTGTAGCTTCTCCCCTGTTTCCTGCGTAATCCTCAACGATGACTTTGAGTGTCACTGCCCCGTCGTCCACTTTGAGAGATTTTGTTATCTGGTCTTTGAAGGTGCCATCATAGATGCCATCGACATATACATCATTCGTATACACTTCCTTGAGCGTCGAGGATTCGCTGAGCGCAAGTTTGAGCGACGTTGAAGTCTTCTTCACCACTTCTCCAGTAGCAGGCTCCACAAGCGTTACTATAGGGTCAACAGTATCGACGATGAAGGTCCTTGTGACCGGCCTTGCCTCAAGAGGATTACCGTAGGGGTCGGTGACATCTATCTCGAAATAATACTCTCCATCTGAAGTGAGGGGCGAAGTCGGCTTAAAGGTGTAGAATTGACCGAAGCGGTTCTCTACAAGCTCGACTGGAATTGAATTCCCTATCGCGTCCTTAAGCGAGTATGTTACAAGGATTGTCTTCTCGGTAAAGGTCACATTTATGGAAGGCTCCCTGTTGTTGACGAAATCGATATACCTTTCGCCCCTGCTTACAGCAGACTGGATGCCCATACGTGTGGCAAGGTATTCGATAGAACTGTCCACTTTGATATCCATCTCTTCAATTCCTTCTGTATCCCTGATGATCTCACCAAGGTAGAGATTGAAGTTGTCGGGATCAAGCTCGTTCATGACCATGAAGTTGTATGCGTTGAGCCCTTCAGTAGGCAATGGTTTCTCAAAGTCAAAGGCTATATGTCCGTCGGCATCGCAAGGGTTTCCTTCGCACAGGTTGGTCTTGCTTGAACGTATATCGTGCTGAGCTTTTGTGATGGGGACAAGGGAATTGATGTCTCCAGCGAACTGCTGTTTGTTGGATGTCGTGACAATACCTGCCCATTCTTCAGGCGCAGTTAGGATGATCTCCGGGAGGTTTGAGCTTACACTGAAGGAAGATGTTCTTTCAGCCAATCTACCCAGATTGTCCAATACAGTCGCTACGAGCTCATACTCTCCATCCGTTAGCGGTAATGCAGGTGTAAACGTTAGTGTCAGACGGTCAAGCTGAACTGTTCCTGCTAACTCTGCCCCTGTCGCATCTTTCACCCTAAGCGTGGTCGAGACGCTATCGATGCCTGCGTCCTGCGGATCCTCGATGAATGCTTTTATCTCAGGAGCGCTTCCGACTATCGAACCAGTCACAGGAACAACTCCTATGATGACCGGACCTGAGGTCGTATAGTAGCCTTCAATCTGAGCAGTCGCACGGTTTCCTGCAGCGTCTGTCGCTGCTACTTTTATGGTATTCTCTCCAGCCTCAAGGACCACATCCTGGAAAGCATATTTGCCGCTCTGATTTACTGTGACTGTGAAACCCTGCTGGATATTATTGACGAATACCTGCACTTCGGAACCAGATTCGACTGTGCCGCCTACAGCAATCTTGACTTTGTCCGTATAGAATCCATCTTCCGGATAGTCTATAGAAGGTCCAGTTATCTGACTGTCATACACGAAGCTCCACTCTTCGGTTCCTGCCTGCCTGATACCTTCGTCATCAGTGCAGACAACTCTTAGATTGACCAGCTCTCCCTCTACCAGAGTCGTCAGGCCTAGAGCGCTTGCAGTGGTCGAATAATTATAGAGGTCAATCTTCCTTCGGCTTGCAGAAACCTCTGCCTGCCATTCATTGTCTTTCTCGTAAGAGACTAAACATGATGCCGGGAAGACCGTCGCGAATGTGATCTTTGGATTCTTACTGTTCATGGGTCCATGAGGTGCGATATCAAGGATGCGTACCGGGCCTTCAAGGTCTACGTCGAACTCAAGCCGGAACGCTGCACCTCTATTGCCTGCTTCATCTTCGCACATCACATAATAGGTATAGGATTCGTCGTGCTTGACAGGAAGATATGCAGTCTCATGGTCTTTTCCTGGAGCCAAGCTCTCGAAAGGAGCCATGCCGCTGTAATCGTTGGAAGTGCCATACCTGCAGAACGCTGCCTCATCAGTCTTTAGCTTTATGACGGTCTGATTGTAGAAGACTTCATACTGCACAGAAGATGTCGTCCTTGCTTTTTCCTCTGCAAACGTCATCTCCACCGCCAAGAGCTCTGGAGGTACCGTATCTACTTCAATGGCGTATTCCTCTGTATTAATATTGCCAAGACTATCAGTGCAGATGAATTCAAGAGCTGTCTCTCCAAGGGCTTTGATATCGCTCTGCAATGTTGTGCCTAGTATCTGAGAGCCTCTGGAGGAGAGCATGTTGACCGTGACAGAGCCTGTGCCAGACTCGTATTTCACCTTGCAATCCTGTACGGGTTCAGATACCTGTATTTCTACTTCCGGCCTAAGGACAGCAGTCTTGCCCAGAGGTTTAAGCATCTCGATGCCAGGGCCCTGTCTGTCTACGATGATATCGACGGTCTCGGAGTTCTCCTGGCCGGAGAGGTCTGTTATCATAATGGATACTGAGTTGACAGTCTCTGCGCCGTCCTTACCTTTGAGCGCAACCTGTAGTGTGAATCTTTCATCGAATACGCTTGCGGTCTTTGAAGGTGTCGACGCCTCAAAGATAGCATCCAGGTACTGCTCGAAGAAGGTTCCACTGATATTGACACTGTTCTTCGTCGTCTTGAATCTTCCAGCTCCTGCACTGATGCTGTCAGATACCGCGTCTATAGTTATGAGCGGCAATGAGGTCGAAAGATAGACCTTCTTTTGCGCAGACCGGGTATTTCCCGCTTTGTCCTTGACGATGACGGTGACGAGGTTTTCATCGCGGTTAAGCCTGACGGTCGAAGTGTAAGTCTTTCGGATCGTGTCCACCATCTCCACTTCAACAGGGAGTGCATTATTTACCGTGATTTGTACATTTTCAATACCATTCTTGTCTGACCAGGTACCATAGACCAGCAGGTCTAGGTCAGCGCTATATTCGGGTACTTTGTCGTTTATGGATACTTCTGGTGCAGTAGTATCGACGATGAATTCCACCGTGTTAGAGGATTCAGCAGCAGTTCCGCTAATAGCTTTCTTTGCCTTTAGGGTCAAACGGTGAAGTTTCTCATCCAGAGGAGAGGAAATGCTTGAGCGGAACTCCAGATTATCTGTAGAGGAGAAGACGAGCGTACCAATTCCTGCAAGGTTTGCAGAAGTGATGGTTGATGCATCACCATATCTAACCAGAAGATTAGGCGTCGTGTCGTTCGTGTATCTTGGAGGCTCGAAAAGACCGAGGAAGCTTGGCACATCAGCATCCACATTAAAAGACCATTCTTTCCTGACCTCATTTCCTGCAAGGTCTTTTGCAGTGAAAGATATCGTGTTGACCTGATCTGTGAAGAGGTCTCCTGTAGCAGGTGAGAATGCGAAAGTCTCTTCGTCTATAGCAGCCCCTTTTCCTTTTGCCAAGGTGTTGAGCTTCCATTCAACAGAGGATGGGTCGACACCGGTGCCTTCATCGATGACTGACACATAGATGGTGGTCCTTGGACCTACTGTATCTCCTTGTTCTGGTGAGATGCCTACTATCTGTGGAGCTACATTATCATAGTTGATGAATAAGGTGTTACTCTTTGCTATGTGACCTACGTCATCGACTGCGTAAGCTTTGATGTTGCTTATCCCTGGACTTAATGTAGTGGAATGCGAGAAGGCCTTCTCTTTTACACCTATGGTCGCATTCACATTATCGATCTCCAGTATGATATTTGCCCGCTCGTTGATCTGGATGTCTATCTGCGCAGTAGGCGTGTTGATGAACATCTTAGGGGTGGAGATTTCAATCATTGGAGCCTCAGGATCACACGAAACTGAAGTGTTCACTTGTTTGGCATTGCCGGCTTTGTCTACCATAACAATACCCAGGTTGTACTGCGTGTACGGTCTGCTGAGCGTTATCTCGCCTTCGAAGGTCTTCTGGCCATCCTGGTCGCTGAAATATATCGGTTTACCCGCACCTGCGTCGATGCGGTATTGCGCAGTGTCCACTTTGAAATTCTCAGTGAAGGTTCCTGAAACCATGAAAGTGCAACTTGGCATCGTCGCGGTCACACCGCCACTGATAACAGGCACAGGCGCAGTCTGGTCTACGATAAAGAAGAGCTCATCGTGAGAGGATGTGCCCGGAGTAGTTTTCTTTACTGCCTTGACTAATAGTCCATGCTCCTGCTCGCTTAGAGGGGTCTGTTCTTCATAGGTGTACCTTTTGGTATCCTTAGTGCTGAATTTGGTCAGATAGTCCTGACCGTTGAGCAGTACTTGATTCAGCAGTACCTGTTCGAGGTATTTGAAGTCATAGAGCGGTGTTGCGTCATTGATGTAGTAGTCTTCGGGGCTGTAGAATCTGTCGAACTTAGGGATTGATGCATCAAGGCCGAGGTTGACGCTATCCTGCAGTCTATTGCCTGCAATATCTGCTACGCTTAGCGTTATGACATTATTTCCATCTTCAAGATCAGTTGGTCGGATTCTATAAGAGATGGTCCCTCCATCATAGGTGTGATCGGCTATGATAGTCTTCGAGTTCTTTATCTCAAGCACGATGGAAGAAGTATTAATCGGAGAGAGCTCGTCTGCGATGTCAAATTCAATGGTATACTCAGGAGTACCGATGACTTCGTTGTTGGAAGGCACTGAGCGAAGTATCTTTGGAGCAACCGTGTCGTAGACTATGTACACTTCATTACTGTTATTCTGATTGCCGTAGTTGTCCCTTGCAGTGTAATAAATCTCATTCATGCCCCTGGTCAGGGTCACTTCAAACTCGAAAAGTCCTTGCTTCTGACCATCCAGGTCCTGTAACTTCTTGTCATTCTTCATGACCGTGATGCTTGTCAGGTTCGATGTGAATGCATCAAGCATAACTTTCTCTTTGTTCGTGTAAGCAGCACCATCAGTGCTCACAAAGAGTTCCTCTATCCAAAGTGAGGTCAGAGGAACACTTGAATCGAAAGATATGATGACTTCGTCAGGATTGCTTGGATTTCCTGCCTTATCGTAGGCAACGGCTTTGATGTTGTTGCTTGAACCGATGAGGGTTATTGTTTCTTTTAGGACTGAGCCTTCAGGATAGAATTTGCCAAGAGGATTGTCATTGATGCTTATCTCTACATAATCGATAAGGCGGTTATCCCTTGCCTGGATGATGACTTCATACTCCTGTGAATTCACATTCTGCGGTTTGTTCTGGATGTCTACAGTCGGAGGAGTGAGGTCAACATAGAAGGTCTCTTTGATCTTTGAAGCGAATGCGCCGTATGGTTTCTTGGTAGCCTCTATGTCAAGTGTGTAGAGGGACTCTTCCAGCTGGTTGTCCCCTGGTACTTTGTACGTGAATGTGCGGGAATCGATTGATGTGAACAAATCCTTTATCTCGCCCTGTTTGGTTATCTTGACTGATTGGAGGTCAACCTGGTCCATGAACGCAAACTCGATCACAGGAGTCCTGTCATTAGTATATGGAAGGGGGGAATCCAGTTTAATGTAGATAGGCACATCGGTGTCCACGCTGACATTCCAGTTTAAAGTGTACGCATTTCCTGCGAAATCTTCAACATATAAAGAGATTTCATTGGCGCCTTTTATGAGTACGAGATTGTCTTTGGTGAATAATCTGTCTGAGATCGTGTACTTGCCACCGCTGACTGCTTTTCCATTGAGCTTGAGCTGGAAGGTTGAAGTGTCCAGAGGACTATCGGCGTCATAGCATTCAATCTGGAGATCGATACTCTGTTCTCCAACCTTTTCGATAGGCAGACGGTTGATACAGATCGGTGCAACATTGTCATAGATGACCATGATGGTATCGCTGATGAGCACATTTGAAGCAGCATCTCTGGCCAGCATATAGAAACTGTTTATGGAAGGTGAGAGTGTGATATCCACAGGGAAGTCCTGATTTTTCTGTCCTAGTGACGTGGGATTGTTATTCTGAACGAGGGTGATTTCTGCCTGTTCGCTGACGGATGCGGGCAGGGTAACTGAGGCTGCGTTTGTGTAGTAGAAGCCGCCGAGGAATTTTAGTTCAGGTTCCTTAAACTGAGGCATTGCTCCGGAGGTGTCCACCGTGACGGTCACTGAATCCTGTGCAACGTGGTCGAGTTCGTCAAGTATTTTGACGACAATTGCATTTGCGCCACGGTTCAATTCGTACTCATACGTGAATACTCCCGTTTCACCTGCATCTCCACCAACGCACCTTGTCGTTCCCACTTTTCTGCCATTGTTGTGGATCTCGATTGTCTTCACAAAGTAATTGTCTGAACAGGAGCCGGAGAGCTGCAAGGTGTTGTTGTTGGTCAGGATGCTGTCAGCCCCTGCAAGAGAGATTGTTGGATATGCTGTATCAACATGAACGATGATGGTATCCTCAGATTCTGAAACGCCGAAATCTTTCTTTTTGGCTTTTACTTTTAGGGTGTGCGTACCTGGTGCCAGGTCGACAGAGGCAATGCTGAACCGCCTGTCGTTGGAGGCCGTAATCCCTCCAAGAGGAATAGCTGTCGCGTCTACGGTGAATGCAGTCAGGGCGGCCGACTCAGCGTATGAGAACTCCACTGCGGTCGTAGTCTTGTCTGTGAAGTAGCCATAGCCTTCAACATACGAAGGAGAGGTGAATCCGTCGAAGGCAGGAGCATCCGGGTCGTGAGTGACTGACCAGCTCACACAATCTTCAGCCTGCGCATAGTTAAGGATGCAGACTTCAATACTATTGCTGCCTGCTACCAGGTCCGTTGCACCCTGGACCAGACCAGATTTTTCAAAATGGATGTCAGGGATGATCGCACCATTAACTTTAATTGTAGCGTTGAAGAGAGGTGACACGGAAGCTGTACACATAGCTTCGATAGTTATGGTACTAGAGCCAAGCTTTGCATTGTTTGCTGGCTGTACCACTGTGCAAACCGGAGCTTTAGCATCATAGATGACATTTCCAGAGGTGCTTTCAAAAGTGTTGCCTGAGGTGTCCGTGCCCTGAAGTGAAATCTGATTTATTCCGGTGTGCAGACTGGAATAATCATAGCTGAAAGGAAGGCCAGGGAATTTCTGCCCTATAGAGGCTGTTGCAGTATTGAATGATGCAGGGTCGTAATTCCGGAGCAGCACAACCATCTCTTCCTGGACCTCTCCAAATACCCTAAGCGGCTTCTTAGAAGTATAATAGTATCCATCCGAGTCTTTCGTCAAATCCTGTATCCACATGAAGATATCCAGTGCGCTTGTATCAAGGGTAAGGGTATATGACACAGGGGCGCTTGGATTTCCTGCCGCATCATATGCCACTACTGAGATACTATTCTCGCCAGGAACTAAGGTAATTTCCTGTTCGAAGGTTATGCTTTGTGGACCGACTATAGCCTGAAGGTCACCATTGACAGAAATATGGACCGATTCCACACCGTTGCCGTCTCTTGCGTCAATCACTAACATGTATTCAGGGGTATTGACCGCAAGATCAGTATTTTTCAAGGAGACTTGAGGCCCCGTGGTGTCGATATAGAATATTTCGCTTATTGTAGTCTTGGTAGAACCTGGCAACTGCTTGGTCGCTTCTATCTGCAGCGTGTATTTCCCTTCAGCAAGCGCTGAACCTACAGTGTAGCTGAAGACCTTATTGTCGCTTGTCGTGAAAGAGGAAGTAATATCCCCTGGGCCTGTTAACGATACCTTGTTGAGGTCAACTACATCAAGGAATCCGAACTGTATCAAGGGAGTCGTGTCACGACTGTAGAGCGGAGGCGCATGGAGCTGGTCATAAGTGGCTTTGGTAGGGTCAACAGTGACAGACCAGCTAAGAGATGCGGGATTGCCGGCTAGGTCAGTCACGGAAAGCATCAGATTGTTGCTTCCATCCTGGAGCCTCACATTTGATTGTCGGAATACATTTTCTTCATCGTAGTACCTGCCACCCGTTACTACTGCACTATTTACTTTAAGCTCTGTCGTGTGCACGCCTGAATCAGCATCGATGCACCTTACCTCAATGTCAATCTTTGCGACACCTACCTCCCTGATATCCCGAATATTCTCACAGACAGGCGGGGTTGCGTCATATATCACTTTGATTGTCTTGCCGTCTTCAATGTTTCCAGCATTATCGATAGCTGTTAGGAAGAGTTCATTGAGACCCGCCTTAAGAGTGACTGGAACATCAAAGATTCCGTTCTTAGTACCAATAGTGCTCTGTGTTCCGTCATGTGTCAGTTTTATCGTTGATTCTTCTTTGATGCTTGCTGGAAGCTGAACCGACTGCTGGTTCGTATAGTATACACCCCCTGTAAAGGTCAGGGAGATGTCTTTGAATTCAGGCACAGAGCCAACTTTGTCGAGAGTGATCGTTGCCGTATCTTCGGCCATGTTCTCCATCTCATCATAGGCTTTGACCTGTATCGCATTTGATCCTATAGAGAGGGCCATCTCAAAGCCATAGGTTCCTGATGCACCCAGGTCTCCTCCGACACACCTAGCGGAGCCGACTTTTCTACCATTCTTGTAAACTTCAATATCTTCAAGGAAGAAGTTGTCAGAACAGGTGCCATAGATGTAGAGCGTCTGGTTGTTGGTAATTGCAGTTTTCGGGCCGCTTATACTTACAGTCGGGTTAGAGCTGTCAATACTGAACGTGACTTTGTCCAAAGATTCTGTCACACCGAACCCATTCTTCTTTGCCTTAAGGGCCAGCTCGTGACTGCCTGTTGCCAGTTCAGATGACTGATAGGTGAACTTGTTGTCATTTAGCGTAGATACTGTACTGAGCGGTACAGCTACACCATCAATAGTCATAGATGTCAATTCTGTGTCATCAATATAATTGAATTCTATCAGGGGTGAATTCTCGGTCGTGAAATGTCCAAAACCATCAAGATATATTGGCGCCAAGAGTTTTTCGAACGCAGGAACCTCTGGGTCATGCTTGACAGCCCAGGTTACGCATGCCTTGAGCTGGGCATAATTATAGACACAGACTTCAATGTCATTGTTGCCCGGGGCAAGGGTGGCCAATCCGTGAACCAGTCCGGAATCTTCAATAGTAGATTCGCCGATCAATATACCATTGACTTTGATCGTCGAATTGAGCAAAGGCGTAACGGACGCAAGGCATCTTGCCTCTATCTGTACCGCTGACATACCTAGGACAGCATTTCTTGCTGGATATTGTTCGGTGCATGTTGGAGCTCTATTGTCATAGACGACCAGGAGCTTATCGCTCTCAAACCGGTTCCCAGCCCCATCTGTTCCTAAAAGAGATATCTCGTTTATACCGTTGACTAGTGTTGAATAGTCATAGCTAAAAGGCATGCCGGGATTTTTGGAACCTAAGGAGGCAGTCTTTGTAGAGAATGCATCAGGGTCAAAGTTCTTGAGCATTACGTCCATCTGCTCCTGCACTTCACCGTATATTCGTAGCGGCTTGACCGATGTATAATAGTACCCGTCATTACCTTTGAAGATTCCCCTTAACCAGATATTGATATCGAGAGCCGCAGTGTCCAAGGTAACACTGTACTGGGCCGTAGCGCTTGGATTTCCCGCCACATCATATGCTATAGCTGTGACTGTATTTGCACCCGGAGCCAGAGTCACGGTCTGCTCGAACACTCTAGATTCTGGAGTAAGAGAGGTCTGCAGGTCTCCGTCCACAAATATGTTTACATGATCTACCCCATAATTGTCACTTGCATCCAGAATCACCTTGAACTCTGAATCGTTGACCGATGCTGCTGTGTTCTTGAAGACAATGAGCGGAGCAATGGTATCAATGTAGAATATTTCGCTTACGGTTGTTTTGGTCGAGCCCGGAAGCTGTTTGGTTGCGTCGATTTTTAACGTATACTTGCCCGTTGACAACGGGGAAGCTATGTTGTACGAGAACACCATATTGTCAGAAGTGGTAAACTGGCTGGTGATGTCTCCAGGACCCGTCAGGGTCACCAGATTGAGATCTACTTTGTCGACCCATGCGAATCTTAAGAGAGGAGTAACATCATTTGTGTATAAAGGAGGCTCCTGAAGCCTGTTGAAAGTTGCTTTTGTCGGATCTACATTGACAGTCCATGAAACTATCGCACCGTTTCCGGCAAGATCAGTGACAGAAAGTGAAAGTGTATTGTCTCCATCCTGTAGAGCAACATTCGTCTTTCTATAGGTGTAGTCGTCTTCGTAGTACGTTCCACCGGTCACTTTTGCCCCATTTACACTGAACACTATAGTGTCATCATAGATGCCTGTTTCCGCATCGATGCACCTTACCTCTACATCGATGCGGTTGATACCAACCTGAGATATCTGAAGAATGTTTTCACAGACTGGCGAACCTGCATCATAGTTGATGATGACTGTCTCTCCTGTAATCACGTTTCCAGCATTGTCAACCGACTCAAGGTAGAATTCATTGAGGCCAGACTGGAATGTCACGGGTATGGAGAAACCTCCGACTTTCTTTCCTATGCTCTGTTCAATGCCCTGATGATAGTATTTTATGACTGCCTCTTCGCCAACGCTTCCAGTGAAGGTGTATGAACTTTTGTTCGTGTAGTAGATGCCCTCTTTGAAGGTGAAAGGCAACTGATCCAAGGTAGGATAGGTGCCATCAATATCGAAGGCTATGGTGACTGTATCCTCGGATGCATGGTCAAGTTCGTCATACGCAACTACTTTGATCGTGTTCGTAGGAGAGGTTAGGCGCATTGTGAAAGCAAATGCTCCTTGAGCACCCTCATTTCCGCCTACACAATCAACGCTGCCTACTTTTCTGTCATTCGAGTAGATATCCAGTTTCTTGATGAAGTAGTTGTCAGAGCAGGTACCGTCTATCACATACTCCTGCACATTGGTAAGAACGGTCTTGCTACCACCAATGGCGACTGTTGGATGTGCGGTGTCGATGTGTATGTTGAATGTGTTGTTCGACTTGCTTAATCCATAGCCCAATTTGGTGGCTTGTATAATCAATTCCTTATCGCCTGCAGCAACATCGTCAGACTGGAATGTGAATCTCCTGTCATCACTGGTTTCAAAGGAGCCAAGAGGAAGTGCCGTACCACCTAGGGAGACGAAATCAAGTTCTGCCTTATCGACGAATTCAAAGATTATCTTAGGGGTGGTGTCGTCAGTAAAGATCCCATACTCGTCCACTTCGGCAGGTTCGACTAAGCTTTTGAAGACCGGCACGCTTGGATCATGAGTGACAGTCCATTGTTTGCAACCAGATTTTAGAGCGTAGTTCATGACACAGACTTCTATGGAATTTGACCCTGTCTTGAGCAGTCCCTGGGCACTCACCAGACCTATATCGGATAGGACAACGTCGCCTAGGGATTCACCGTTAAGAACTACTGACGCATTGTAGAGAGGAATCTGTCCAGAGCCACAGGATGCTTTTATGTCAATTACGCTTTCGCCAAGCGTCGCTCTTGACGCGGGAGCTGTTATCTGGCAGGAAGGAAGGGCCGCATCATATACCACTAATACTTTGTTGCTTGCCGCTGTGTTGGCAGCAGCATCCGTAATCTCGTAGTAGAGCTCGTTTAGACCGGTGTGCACAGCGCTGTAGTCGTAGCTGAAATCTCCTGCAGGCATATCTGTACCTACATTTGCGGTCTTAGTGTTGAACGATGCAGGATCATAGTCTTTGAGAGTGACATCGCTCACTTCACTTATCCTTCCGAAGAGACGGACCGGTTTGGTAGCTGTGTAATAGTACCCGTTTCCATCCTGCAGCATACCTGTGACCCATGCATCAGGCGTATCGATAAGCTCATCCAGCTGCACCTGCAGAGTCTTTTCTGCTGAAGGATTGCCTGCGGCATCGTATACTATTGCCTTTATCGTATTTGCCGGCTGGTTAAGCGTAAGTGGAAGCAGTAGTTCAGGCCCAGCCATCTCGAATCTGCCAAGATATTCTGTATTGAGCCACACATCTACGCTATCTAAAGGATTCTTATCTGAGGCTTTGATAGGCAGTTCGTAAGCCTTGAATCTGCTGATAGTCATGGCACCAGGGAAGTCGACTGTAGGAGGAGTCGTATCGACGGTAAAGCTCATACGGGTAGTGGATGCTATGGTTCCGAAACCTGATTTTACCGCACCTACTTCAAGCGTGTAGTCCCCATCGACCAATGAATCTGTCAAAGTGTATTCAAAGTTGCGAGGCCCACCTGTGAAGTAAGATACAAGATCGTCAGTCACTCTGGTCAGCCGTACCCTGGTCAACGCGACATCCTCGCTATAAGCGAAACTGACTTTTGGTGTCGCATCATTAGTATAGGTCGTAGGTGCCACCAGTTGACCAAAACCAGGAGGAGTCGTATCGACGGCATAGACCATCTCAATCTTCCTTTTATTTCCCGCCATATCGGATAGGCTAAAATTCAGCGTGTTAAGTCCGTCCGCAAGCGTGAGACCCGAGTAAGTGAATTGCTTAGTCTCAGAGTCATACCTTCCATTCTTGAGGATGCTTATGCCGTCGTTGTTCGTCAGTTGGACCTGCTTGAAACCGTCAAGGACCAGAGGACTTTCGTCTGAACAGAACATCTCCCAGGTGATCCTGTTGACGCCAAGCGTCGTACCGTTTGCGGGTCTTGCGATGTCCAAGGAGCATGAAGGAACTGTGTTGTCGTAATAGATGATGAGCTGGTTGCTCGTGTGCGCATTGCCTGCCAGGTCAACTGCCGTCAAGGTATAGATGTTCGTACCAGGGGTCAATATTACCGCTTTAGTCACCGGCAGCGAAGATTGGCCTAATGCTTCTGATGCAGCACCTTCTTTATGGAGCGTGAGGGTCGCAACTTCGTCCACTGAAGCAAGTATATTGATATTCTGCTGATTGACGTAGTAGATCTCATCATAGAGCGTACCCTGTTCGGTTGTAAGAAGAGGGGTAGGTCCGTTGTCATCGTACGAGATGGTCACTTGAGCGCTGGCAGTGTGCCCAAGCTCATCATATACCTTGACTTCGAAGTAGTTTGATTTGCTTGATAGGCGGCCCTCATATTCGTATTTTCCCGCTATGCACTCAGGTGAAGCCAAACGAGTCTTCGTTCCATCAGGAGTACTTGAACGCAAGAGTTCGACCTTTTCGACAAGGACATTATCCGTGCAGGTGCCAGATACCCTGAACGAGGAATTACGAAGAAGGACGTTCGTCGGACCATCGATAGTCACTGCGGGCGATGTAACATCAACTGTGAATGCGTAGGAGTAAGTCATCACATCGGTGCCGAAATCTTTTTTCTTTGCCTTGATGACCATGATATGATCCTTTTCTTCATACCCTGGAGAAGGTATGCCTACAAATTGTCTACTGTCTGTGGAGCTGACTCTTGAGAGCATATCGATCGCAGAGATGCTTAAGGAAGTGAGGTCGACTGCTTCACGGAACTTGAAATCGATCATCTCCGTTACATTGTCCGTGTACCTTGGAGGGCTGTTGACCCTGTCAAACTGCGGCAGGTTGGTGTTCACGGTCACTTTCCATGCACCAGTACAACCAGTCTTCCCTGCGATATTCGCGACGCAGAGGGAAATCTGATTGTCCATGACGCCATCTGCGTCCACATCAAGCACCGTGTTCTGTGCACTGAAGTCCCCGGAGCCGGTGAATTCAGTAAAGCTTGCCGTCATTCCATTGACTTGGAACTTTAGACTGGAGATGTTGAATGGCGCATAGGTAGTGCTGCAGTCAGCATAGACATCGACGGCGGTCTGACCTATCTTATCCAGATTGGCTGGAGAGAGGATGTTGCAGACAGGCGCATCAGGGTCGTAGATAATAGTAATGTTATTGCTTCGGTTGACATTGGATACTGTGTCAGCTGCCTCTATCCAGACAACATTCTTCCCTTCGACAAGAGTAGTATAGGAGAAACTGAAATCACCATCTTTTGTACCAGTTACAGATGTCTCTTTTGTCTCAAATGTCACTTCATCATAATTGTAGGCCTTAATTGTAGATGGCTCACTTACTTTACCGTAAATCGTAATGGAACGTACACTTGTGTAGTAAATGCCCTGGTCCATCGCCAAGCGAGTGTAGAGTGAAATGAAAGGGAATTGAACGTCCAAGCCAATGGAGACTGTTTCAGTATGTGAATTTCCTACTGTGTCGTATGCGGTTACTTTGACTTGATTGGCCGAGGGGAGGTTGAGATTTATAGAGTGAGAGAAGATGTACTTACCTGAGCTGTAGGAGAGGTCTCCTTTCTCAAGAGTGACGGGTGCCTGTGTGTTGACCTGTATGACTACCCGGTCGATGTCCCCATTGTCCCTGACATAACCGGTGATAGGAATATCCCTTGTGCCAGTAACGGTAGGGGTACTATCGATAAAGACTACAGGGTTCTCAGTATCATACATGAAACGGTACTGATTCCTTGCAGCATTGCGATCATCACCGAAAGGATATTTCTTCGCCCGTATGTCTAAACTATACATACTGTTGGCGACCAGATCTTTTGGGAACTGGTAAGTGTGGACAAGATAGTCAGTTGTACTGAACGATGATCTTAGGTCAAGGTTCTCTCCATTTCCGGAGAGTGCATACTGAATGAGCTCTGCCTGTGTCATGTATTCGAGCCTTAGCCTGGGTTGCGGTTCGCCTATTATCTCATCAGGATATGCCGAGATGAGCAACGGAGCATTGGTATCCACCCAATATTCCCAACTTGCAGTATGGCTGTTGCCAACATTGTCTTTGACCTGGAGAATGAACTCGTTCTTGCCCTCTTTAAGTCCTATGGCCGTATAGACGTATCTTCCCAGGTCGAAATCATAGGTGCCAGCAGTACCTTTGCTTATATTATTCACAATGATATTGAACTTTTTCTTTGCAGTCGCGACCGTCGTGCCAAATCCGCTGTAAAGGTCTGAGCAGGGGAGCTCAAATCTGATCGAGGTTGTGCCGACCGTATCGTTGTGCTTGTACGGACTGAGCTGACTTATGTTGCAGACCGGTGCCGCCAGGTCGATGTACATAGATACGGTATTGCTGTCTGTTACATGTTCAGCCAAGTCTTCGGCAGAGAAGTACACTTCCCATAACCCTAGGAGAGTCAAGGGAAGCTGGAATGTGAATTCGCCGTCAATATTCGGCTTTTCCAGGGTGAGGTAAGAGGTACCAGGTCCAGGCCTGTAATATACAGTTACCGTCGATGGTTCCCCTACAAAACCAACGAAATCAACAGTGGTGCTATTGCTATAATATTTGCCGTCTTCTTCATAGTAGCCTTCTTTTGGGATGAGACCTACAGAGGGCGCATTTGGATCATACAGAACAGAGATATTGCGATATGCTCTATTTCCGGCTTTGTCTCGGATCATCAAAGATGCGGTCACGGTATTTGGAAGGATGGTTACGCCTGTGAAATGGAAGCGGTAATGGTCTCCTTCTACAAAGAGAGCGGTTCCGTCTGAAACGTCCAGTTTTGTCGTACTCTTGCTGCCTGTATCTCGGACTATACTGA
Source organism: Candidatus Woesearchaeota archaeon (assembly GCA_020637435.1). Classification (GTDB taxonomy): domain Archaea; phylum Nanobdellota; class Nanobdellia; order Woesearchaeales; family JACJVW01; genus JACJVW01. The sequence continues at coordinate 684,150 of JACJVW010000001.1, read as the reverse complement.
GCTCAATACTCTCTATTGATCCAAGGTCTGCAAAATTCTCAGTGAAGGTGCCAGTGAATGATGCTGGATTAGAAGTGATGAATCCGTTTCGAAGGTCATTTGCCTCAAAGGTAAGTATCGAAGGCGGCAGAAGGTCGATGTAGAACGCACGCATACTGGTCTTCAGTTCCCCGTCGATGTAGGCGAAATTTGATGCCTGAACTGTGAGCTCGTGCTTGCCTGTGGTGAGCGGCTGACTATCAGGAATCTCGAATGAATATCTCTTGTTGCTGTTGGAAGGGATGAAAGATGAAGTAAGGTCACGAGTCTCGCTCGTCCCGACGTTGGCAAGAGAGATTGAAGAGATATTGACACTGTCGAGGTACTCGAAAATAATTCCCGGTGTCGCATCGCCCACGAAGAGTGTGTTCGGCTGCACAAGATCCTTCATCGTAGGAGAGTCGGAGGTAAGGAAAACCGTAAAGTCTTTCTTGACCATGTTGCCAGCCAGATCATAGATCTCAAAGTAGAATTTATTCTCTCCACCGACCAGTCCTTTGAAATAGATGACATCGTCGATCAAGGTGAATTTTGTGCTATCAGAGTAAGTGTCACCAAGGGTCTTGCGCTGGCAACCTCCTGAAGTGCAGACTGTGACATTTGTAGCTATCGGATCAATCGCCGAACCCTGCTCGTCAATGTGGGCTTCGATGACCATGTTCGCATTGCCGGTCGTAGGAGTTCCGGAGGAGACTTTTGGATAAAAGTACTCTATCTTTGGAGCGGTCCGGTCGTAAATTATCTCGACGGAACCTGTTTCAGTCTGTCCGTAACGGTCCGTAATATTTGCCGAAACGAGATTAAGGCCGGTCACCAGACCGCTTAGTTCCTCGTTGAACGAGTACGGCATAAGCGGACAATCAAGAGGATTCACGCAATCATAGGGGAAGATAGGCTTGGCATTTATCTTGCGAATCTTTCCGAGCGCGACGGTCAAGTACCCTTCCCTTGAAGTGGTTATATTTGCTGTAAAGGAGGAGGAACGTGTCACATACTGCTGGTTCCATTGCTGAAGACCTACAGGAAGAATCTGGATGGTCGGTTGTGCGGTGTCAGAATAGACGGAGATATTCGTCACATATACGTGGCCGGTCTTATCGAGGACTTTGACGAGAACTAAGTTCTCTCCCTGCAATACAGGTACATTCTCTTTCTTGAATTCTCCATTATTATTGTTGAGCAAAGATATCTCGTCTGCAACCAGAAGAGTTGGGTCACTTCCGGTGTATATGTAAATCTGATCTAAAGTGCCAATGGTGCTTGGCTTATTGGGAATGTCTGACCAGATTCCCGAAATATTCACTGAGTTGCCTGAAGTATAGAATGCCTGCCCTGTCTGCACAGGTTCTTCTATCTGTGCGTAAGGGTTGAGATTATCTACGACAAAGGATATCGTTTCATCTGACTCCCTCCCGCCACCGGGCACGTTCATCAATAATCCGCGCACGCGTAATTCGTACTTGGTGTCAATGAACGCAGCAGGGGGCCTTGGTCGGAATATGAAATATTCCACTATATCCCCATTGAGACTGAAATCGTAACCAATCTCTTTGTAATCTGCGCCTAAGCCTGCCTTGAATGTGGTCGGATTGACCTGCATATCAAAGTCTACCTTTTTGAAGCTACCAAAATCGGCCTCACCCCATACTTCGACTATGTAGTTAGTGATGGAGTCCATAGGGTGATCGAAACCGCAATCGGTGCATACACCGGGAGCGTTGATTGAGGCTCCGTTGATTCTGGCCTCAAATATCTCGACAGGTCCTTCGAATCCCATAGTGAAGGATGAACGCGTAGCAGGCAGGAAGCCTGATTCGACTTTCATGTAGAATGGATATGATCCTGCAAAGGATTCGTTGACTTCATAGGCGTAGGTAACAAAGTCTTTTGTGTATGTATAAGGGGTGATGTCATAGAGCTTGTTCGATGCAAGGTCCTTGAGGGTAGCAAGAGTCAATTTCGAGAGGTCACGGAATGTGAAAGCTACGGACTTTGTTCTGTCTTCAGTGTATTCTTCATTCTCAGGAGACCAGGAGATGACACTTGTCGCGGTCATATCAAGGTTGAAGTCCCAGACGGAGACATTCTCTACTCCGGTCCTGCTCTTGACTGCGAAACGGACTACATTCCTTGAACCAGGTGTTGTCTCAGTCTTTACAATCCAAGGGATGTTCCTTACGCAATTTCGGTATGTTGAGCATGAGACTTTGATGAATGCCCCTTCCTCTGTAACCTGTGTCTCGCCTATAATCTCGACTCCATTGATAGTGAAACTTGCTGTTGACATATCGATGCCTGCAGGTACAGTCGTCCAGATGGACACTTCATCAGGTTTTTCCTTGCCTATAAGACTACCCGGCGCTGGCTGAAGATTGCTGAATGAAGGCTGAGTCCCATCATAGAAAATCTCTTCTGTGTTGGAGGTCGCATTATTGTTCACTTGATCAAATACGGTAACATTAAGGACATTCACTCCGTTGACCAAATTTACCAGCTGCTGGCTTGTGCCAACTGAAAGAGCACTTAGAGGAGTGGTTGCTCCGTTTAGACTGTAGTAACCTGCAGAGACTGTTTCCGGTAGTGTCACATTCATCAGCACAGACGATTCAGCAACATAGTGCACACCACGATCATAGAGGGTGCCAAGCAAGACAATGACAGGTTTGCCCGGCGGTACCGAATCGTAGGTGTATGTCCAGTTCTTTTTTGCTTCGTTCTTTGCCTTATCCTGAGCAGTCACTTCGACAACATTCTTTCCCTGAACAAGACGAAGCTCTCCGTTAGTTCCCCCGTCACCTTTTACCTCAAAGGTCAGGTCAGTCTTCAGGTCGCCGTCCTGATTTCCTGTGCTGTTGAGGTTTTTGGCGAAAAGAGGATCATCACTCTGCATACTTGGGTACGTCTCTCCTTCTATCCTGCCAAGTATGTTTCTTGGCGAGTTACCAACCATATCATCATTAGTGAATATTATCCTTGGGTCTGAATAATCTACGAAGAAATTCGGGGAGATGTACGGTCCGCCGGTGGTGTATGCCCCTACACCCATCCTTCTTGCCGTAATGCTGAGGATGTATCCGGGTTCGATGTTTTCAGTAAGGTTGGCTGTGAGCTTGAAGGTCTTATTCTCACGGTCGTTTGTTGATATAAGAAGCGCTTTTATGTCTGTCGATGAGAGTGAGATAAGCTGGGCGCTCATTATCTGGACCGACTCTTTGAATCTTACTTCGATATCAACGGGATTGAAGCTGTGGTTCACAGCAGCAGTTTTCTTTGCGAAGTAATAGGTTGGTGGAGTAGGTGTGGAATTATCGACGATGAATGACCAGTCAGCTACACCAGGGGTAAGCTCATTGCCTGCCTGGTCCTTGATGCTGAACAATACTGTGTAGGTCTTTAGGTTTTCAAGAGGTATATCTCTGTTGAGCACGAGGTCTAGCTTCACGTAGCGGCCGTCTTCTATCAGTTCAAGGTTTTTGATAAAATCAACATAGGGATATTTTGTTCCAAGGAAGGTGAAGTTGAACGTTGAGGTATCGATGTCGTAATCGTCTTCGATGACCATCCCAGGTCTGACGAAGAGCAGATTGTGGTTTGAATCAGGTATTTTCTTTGCTAGGGTAGGGGCCTTGAAATCGAGGTAGATCTCTTCGATGTTGCCGTTGTTCGTGTTGCCCAGGTCATCGGTTGCTTTTGGTCGGATAGAGAGCGTTTCACCGTGGCTGCCTTCACTGCTTGGACGCTTTACCTCTATATTGAATATGTGGTTTGTGTATTCGCTCACATTTAGCTTGACTGTGCGTGTACAAAGGCCGCTTCCACTGATGCTCATCTCCACTGTGTACACACCTTGCGTATCCAGCCTGATCTCTTTTGATTTCTGAGCAGTACCTGATATCTGAAGTTTCGTGGTCTGGATCGCTGTACCGGACGGGTCTTTGAGCACCACATCCAGGTCTGAGAACGCCACATTCTTGAAATAGATGGTCGAACGGTTCTTGAGGTCCAGGGACTGGACTCCACCGTTGCATACATCAGGATCGATGAGCAATTCCTTAGCTTTTGCAGGAGTATGCTCTAGTGTGTCTTTGAAAGTAGTCTTCTCCACGCCATTGATGACAGGGGTTATGACGACATCAAGCTCTGGTGAATAGCCACGGAGCATGAAAGGGTGATCTGAGGTTACTTGTGGAATAGGGAAGAGGACTGGTGCTTCAACAAATATGTCCAACTCATAGATGACTGTGCCGGTCTGTCTGTTTCCGGCAAGGTCGTAAACGTCAACGATGAGTGTCTTGAACCCGTGGTCGACGGTGACATTTACATCAACAGAAAGCTTGCCCGTTCTCGGTACAGGTATATTGTAGATCTTACTTAGACGAGTATCTCCAGAGATGTTGGCCCCAAATTCATAGGGGTCTGTGACTTGACCCGTGATCGTGACCTCATCAGGACTGGTTCCTGCTTTGATACTATTGAGGACTAGACCGGGTTTGACCGTGTCGATGACAAATGCATATGTCCATTTACCTGGCACACCCATATAATCTACTCCAAGGAAAACATCTTTTGCCGCGATGATCTCCAAGTCATATTCATCATCAGGAACTGCCCCCCTTAAGGCGCAGGAGAAGGTGTACGGGTTGAGCTCTATGCATGTAAAAGGGGTAGCATTCTGTTTGAGCTTTACTGAAGAAAGATTGATACTATAGTCTGCGGGTGAGAAAGCTATGATGACGCCTGTCATGTTGTTATTCGTGTGCCACACCGGGTTTTCAGCTTCATGATATTTTGCTCCAAACGGCAGGAGGTCGATGGTCGGCTTGGATGGAACATCGGTATTGACTACATAGCTCCACCTTTGCGTGAGCTTGTTGCCTAAAATGTCTGAAGCATTCACTTCGACCGTGAAATTCGCATTCTCCAAGTCAGCCTTGGGTTTGATGGAGACATTTATCTGCCTGTCATTGGTGCGACCCTTGCAGGTCATGGAACCGTAATCATTCGTTTTTGCCCTTATGCAATCGAAGAAGTATGTGGCATTTTTCGTATCATCGAGCGCTTTTGATGCCAGGGTTACGGTAATGGAGGTAAGGTCAACTCCTGAAACTCCGTTTGAACCATCGCCGTCTTCTACTGTGAAGTTGGTATAGGTCCTATCTTCAGAGAATACTTCCCCATCATTAGGAGAGACCGCGACAAGATAAGGAGGAGTGCGGTCGTTGATGATGCCCAAGGAGTAAACCGGACCTACGTTACCGATATCATCCGAGACATTGAGTGTAATATTATTATATCCCTCAGCAAGAGCGAGAGGTATCTGGAACCAACCCCTTGGAGCTTTCTGGTCATAGATCGCAACATCCGATCCGGCAGGGATAGCTATCGCGAACGGGGTCTCTAAAGTAAGAGGACGAAGACCGGACACGCACGGAGCCACGCTTTGGATGCGATAATAGAGCGCATATTCTCTTAGGAAATCTTGCTCTTCAAACCCAAGGTAGTCTCCTGCTTTAATTCCAGCAGTCGACGTACAACCTACAGAACTGTCGAATATCTCAGCTACATTTGCACCTGCAAGAGCTGCGTTCATCTCAAGGTCAGGAGACAGCTGTCTTGTCCGGAGGCTGTGCAGCGTCGCTGTGAATCCAGTGGGCATTGCAACTGTGTCTATCGTTATGTCCCAGTCCGGGAGATCTTTGGCATATCCGTCATAGAGCATTATACCTGTGAGGTTTACTTTGTCCTGAAGTACACGGGCGTCAGTATAGTCCGGCTCCAACCACTTTAATCGGGGAGGGAGCGAATCCAGAGTGAACAGGCTGCCGCGTTTGATATTTTCCTCTTCACCCACGTGACCGACTGAGTCCCTGTACACAGCGACAAAACGGGCGTTGTGCCCTTCACGTTTTTCTCTTTTTGAATCCTGCCGGTTGTCGAAGCACGGCAACTGAGGAACCACGAGGTCCCATGACCAGAGTTTATCTCCATTGAAGGATTGCGGATTGTTCAAGTAAGCCTGGCATCCGGTATCATCTACCAGTACAAAGGAGAGTTGCGTCATGTAGATAGGTTCAGACGAATTGACCAATACTTTGGCGGTATTGAATCCGTTCTCAAAACCTATCCTGAAGACTGATGTGTTGAGCGGGCTTGTCTTATTGTTGTCTGAGAATACGATCTCGATATCTGCTGCCTCATTGTCACTTATGTTGAACCAGCCCAAGCGCTCAGTCATGACATTGACCTGGTCAGAGGTGAGGTCTATGGTCAGAATGCTCTGGTGAGGTTTTGTGAAATCAACATTGACGTATCCGTCCCACATCCTTAAGGTGACGTTGTACACGCCGGGTTCGAGATCAAGATTGTCGTATTCGTGAGCAGTAGGGTTTGGCTGATAATCAGGAAGATTAGGTTGGATATCAAGAGACCAGTCGGTCGAATTCTGATCGTGCTGCATCCAATACGAGTGTCTTTTTGAACCGGTGCTGGTCATGCAGTATCCCTGTACACACTCGAAACTGACCATGACTGCAGCAAGATTCGGTCCGTGCCACTTCGTATCATTCAATGAGAAATTGAGATAGATGGGCTTACCATATTCTGCCCAGGTCTTAGCTTTACTGAGGATGTATTTGTTGTCATCATTGTTGAACGTGTTGATGTCGAGAAGCTCAGGGCCTCTGCGGTCCCAAATTGCGGTGAGTACGGCTTGAGAGGCAGGATTTGGAGCGCCTACGCGACCCGCGGGATCCTCTTTGATGACTGAGGTGATGTAGTTCACCGCAGGATAGAGTACGACAGGATTTTCAGCAAAGCTGAAAGTGCCCTTCATCTTGCCTAGCGTCGCGTCCCATGCGCCGCCAGAATATGTGTAGAAGGAAGAAAGTACACCGTTGCTGCCACCTGAATTATTTGTCCAGCTTATTTTTATCAGAACGGAAGAAGCAGTATCATCTGTCCAGTAACCGGTAAGAGGTAATTCAGCAATTCCTCCATTGGGACCGAAGATAGTATTATTGATGCCTTTATCGAAATGGAGAACGGGAGGCTCCTTGTCAACGTTGACGGTCTTGCATACCCTTGGTTCACGATTACCCCCTTCATCCTCCGAGGCGTAGCAGACCGTGAAATCACGCTTTGCGTTCACCATATCGGAAGAACCGAGGAGCGCATAATTTATACCTGCAAGATTTGCTGTCTTGTAATTGGCTGCTTTTTCGGGAAGCGTACAAGGTGTATCAGGGAATGCGTTGAAACAATAATAGTATTTATCGCAACCGAAAGGACCGATATCTCCATAGATATCATTGGTATTGTCGTCGCATGCAATGGAGAACTCTGTCGATGTATAGATTACTGATGCATTGAAATCCTGTAAAAGGTCACCGTTGACCACGTTGCCGAATTTAAGCGTCGTCATAGGAGGTTTGGTGTCGACCACAAATTCTGTCGTACGATTTCCCCAAAGGCATCGTCCATCAAAAGGAGAATAATCATAGCAGGACCTTGCAGCAGATGTGCTCCAATTGCCGCAAGTGACATCGAACTGGTGGTAGCCTTCAAGATTCGCTTCAGAGGGATTTGTCGAGATGAGCATATCGTACATCCAAGTGGCATCCAAGGACGTGCAGGGATCTTCGCAGAAGGCTTCTGTACCGTCATGGTCATATCTAGTCCATCCGCTTTGCCAGTCGGTGGAACCAGTGTAGTCTCCTTTGAGGAAGCAGGATAGCCTTTTATTCGGCGTATTGAATGAAACCCGAACGTCTCCTCCGGTGACGTCGCTTACATTGAAGATATTCCTTTCCGGATACAGGTCCGCGATGGGTCTTTCTACATCGAAGTAGAGCAGTTTGGTGTCATTGTAGTAGGTGTCGTAAATGGCGTCCTGACATTTGAGCGCAACCGCCCACACACCATCTTTAAGTCCATTCACGGCTATCGAAGGATAATCTATCAACAAAAGATCGTCCGGAGTTTCATACGGTTCGATGAAACCGCCCGAAAGTATACCTGTTATCCTGGTACCAGTACTCTTTCTGCACTCTTCGTGGGTCATGTCGGTATTCTCTATACCCCAGGCCGCACAGATACCGCATCTGTCGAGCATACGATCGATCGATTTAATCTCTATATGAAGACGGTGCGTATTATCAGTATTCTTGAATGACTCGATATCCCACTCTACTTGAGGGATTTTCGTGAACAACGTGATGTATTCTGTCTGGATGGGCTGTATATTATCATACTGGTCTACCGTGAAATACCTTAGATGTGCCAGGCCTTCGACTCCGTCCCCTGTCGGCCCCATCAGGTCATCCAGAGGATCTTCATAGATGGTGAATCTTCCGTCCCCATCCTGAGTTGCTGCAGTTTTTGGAATACACGGTTCAGCATCGTCGGATGAGCCAAGGCAGTAGAATAACTGATAGTTCGCAATATCGTCTGGATCGTCCCAGCCGAAGGGGTCTTCAGCATCTATCTCTATCGTAATCATGGTATGCTGTGCAATGAACTCTGGCGCATCGCGAATATTTGTCTCCAGAGCAAATGCGTCTTTCTCACATTCATGATCACCGTTACAATCATCGATACCATCAAAGTTATTGTCTTTGACACAAGCTGCGCCTGCCCATTGACAGCGGCCTATTCCGCACTGGTCATAACTGGACTGGAGCTCGGTGTTGCAGGGATAGGCTATCGCATCAGTACCCTGCATACATCCGATGTCAACAACCTGATAGTTGGCAGAAAGCGTAGAAGATGCATCAGAGTTGCCATCGCTTCCGATGCAGGCGTACTGGTCTTTCATGTCATAACAGGTGGTCGGTTCATCAAACCGCTCAGGTACTTTACATGCCAGGCATCTTGCGTCAACCTCATCAGCGAAGTCGATCGAATAACAAGCACCAAGAATATCACAGGTAGGAGAGTCACAATTCTCATTCATGAATCCCTCTGATGCGATGTTCGAGTTTTCATCAGAGCAGCGGTGACATTGGTCAGTCACATTTACAGTGGGAGCATAACAATAACCTTTGCCTAATTCGTCAAAGCCGTTGTCATGCCAAAGACAGTCTGCTACGCCTTCAAGCTCAGTGCGACAATGGTCCATGACACAAGCATCTTTTCCCGCGTAATCGTAACAAGTCGTATCAAGGTCACACGCGAAACACATGTCCACCGAAGTCTCTGAAACATCGAAGTAACAGAATTTGTCCCCTCCTGGTCTTGAAGGACCTCCGTATTCATCGTAAAGGCAACCTTCGACTCCAACCTTATCATCGAGATTGCTGTAGAACATACCGAATACATTACCCTCGTGCATGGCGATATTCATCGTGCATTCGTAGTTGCCAACACACTCAGGGATGCCATTCTCATCCAGGCGGCAGAACTCTCCAAGCGGGCCTGCGAAAGGTTCACAGGACTGGTGAGTAGCGAAGACGTTGTACGGGTCACAGTATACTATCTTCTGATTTGGCGCGCCTACGTCAGTATAGCAGTATTTGTAAGATTCGCCTGGCACACAATACCCTCCGCCGTACTGGCAGCGGGCATCTCCGGGTGATGCAAGAACACTTTTAGAGGTTATCGCATAGGTCTGGCTGGGGCAAGAGGTATCCTGTATATCACAGCTCATCTTCACCCTAAGTGAAAAAAGTTCACTGTCCCCCCAGTAAAGACCGGTCTGGTCGCTGTCCAATTGGATAGACCTTGTCTGCGTCATGGTAACTGAATCCGTAACAGACTGCACTATATTCCCTTTAGAATCAAGAATCTCAACAGCTATCATGTTGCTGAAGCAGTCCTCTCCAGTGAGACCTGATTTGAGTTCCCAGGAGAAGGTGAGAGGAGATTCGAAACAATGGTCCGGAGCTACTTCGAAGGTGATGGCATCAGTTACCAAGAGATTCTCCGCAAAGCATCCCTGGTCGAGGACAGGGAGAATGACGTCATAGTCACTGCCATCGTTTGTGAACTGATAGATCTGATTGTGCGTACCGAGAGTACTATCAGAGGGATAGGAGGCCGTGATGACCAATTCTGTTGGATAAGGGATATTCTCGATGGTGACGCAGTTGTTCTCCCAGTCATCAACGCCCCAGGGATATATCCTCCCATTAAGTCTGTCCTTAACCACTACAGGACATGTCTGTCCCGAGCTGCAGACAAGAGGGACGTTTGGAGACTTGTACATGCAGATTTTCTGAGACCCAAAATTACAGCCGCCTTGCACTACCTGGAGAGAGCCTGAAACCATGCAGCAGAATTCCTGATCTGCGTCTTGTGTATTGTACAGAGAAGGAACACCGTTAACTACACCGCAAGTACAATAGGTGTCACCATCAATGGTCACGCCAGTAGACTCAGAGATCCTCAGGCTTTCCTGACAGGTGACTACGCACGAATAATCCTCTGAAGCGCCAGGGTCATTCTTGTTGTAAGCACAGCAAGGATCACCAGCATCGGTTCCGCTGAAACTTCCGGGATTGTCAAAACCATCATTGCAGGTTCCTACGCAAGACGTATCTGTCGGCGCAAGAGGAGGAGAGTTCAAAGTACATGCTGTGCAGGTGTCGGCTACGCAGCCAGCGTTGTTCGCGATGCCATCGGCAAGATCAGGACACCATAGGCAACCCTGTACATTGGCGCAGGAGATCTCTCCCTGAGGCGTAAAGTCCTGACAGTTGGAGACAAGATCGCATACGCGGTCCCCATCAGAATCCTGAGGCTGAGGACAGGTATCGACCGAACATACATCAACACAATAGCCCTGGGCATTGCCCGGACACCATCTGCAATTGAACGAGTCAGTGCATGCCTGCTGACTGCCGTAACTGTCGCAAGGCGTGGTCTCCGCTACGCAGATATTGTTCTCTTCGAAGATCCGGTTATTGCTGCAGAACTGGCAGGATGCGAGACAAGAAGGATCATTGCCATTGGCATCACACCATACGCAACCATTGACAGTACAGATATCCACTGAAGTTATGCTGTTGCAGGATAGCCCTCCAGCGTCACATTCAGCGTGGTACCAATAGACATCCCCCCCAATATTTTTCACACAAGGGTCTGCTGAATCGGTGAAACCTTCACCGAAAGTTGAACCACTGCCACTGCACTGGTACTCGGTGGATGCGATGCAAGAGCTCTGCAAGACACAACAGCCTAGCTTACAAGGGATAAGATTGTCATAACCCCCACCCGCAGGTACGAAATAATTGGTCGCACAATCCAGCTGATCTGCAGGGATGAAGTCAGTATCACCATCAGCCCAGCTTTCTCCGTCGTAAATCTCGGTCCCATAGAGCCCTCCATCGTCAGGACAACAGACCCCTTCAGAACGAAGACCGAATTTGTAAGGCAAACCGCTTTGAGGATCGGTACTGCAGTATCTGTCAGAAATCGCGAATGATGCATCGTTTAGATAGGGATGACCACAGTAACCCTGGCCGCCGTTGGCTGCGAAGACCGCGTGTGGAAGAAGGAGGAGAGCTACAACTAGGAATATAGATGTTACTCTTTTCTGTATGTTACTGTTACCCCACACTCTTTTTTGCACCAATAGTCGTCAAGCTAGAAATCCTAGCTTGTTGTGTGCACAAATAAGAGGATTTACGAGATTTGCCTTTTAAAAATGTTTCTACTCCTCCTGAAGAAGTATTTGCATGGAAAAAACTTAGTTTGCTTTGAAATCAAATGCATGAACCGTAACCATCGCAGACCCCCGGGTTAGGGTAGGGTGCGCCGAGTTTTGTCAGACAAGCAGCTCCAGCAGGGAGAGTAGTATTGGTGAAATTGCCGTGCAACCCAGGATAGAGAGGGATCACTTTATCATCTGCAGCGTGGAAACAAGCCGGTGGACCCCAACAATCATAATAAGTAAGATAAGAAAACAGACCGACACCATTGTAAAACCTCAAATCGATAAAGTCTGAAGAGAGAAGAGGGAGTACGGTCGCATTGATACAATTTCCATCACAACAGTTTAGTCCACCCCCTACGCACCCGCCGACCCGTGCATCATCAGCAACACAGGCACCACCAGAACAGCCAGAGCAGTTGCCGCAGTCATTGCTTGCGTTGCCCATTGCGTCATTAGGGACACAGCCCGCAAGGCCATCGCAACGATGGCATGTTGCGCAATAGGTGCCGATGCCGTTCCAGATGTATCCACCAGCTTCATCGCAGCAGTCATTCGTGTTGTTACTGTCCACCATGGGCGGAGGCAGAGTGTAGTCCGTGAGATGATTGAGGGCATCATAGCACCGTACCTGAATAAGGACATCTTCAAGAGCCACATTACCTGCCTTATCCCTTACTTCGATCGTGACTACATGAGCGCCAACATCTGTGTGGTCGGTCATTACAGCAGCATCCTTCCTTGGAAGATTGAAAGGAGGGATGCCGATGAGGAATTCAGGGGAGTTTTCCCACTCATTGATAGGAAGAGTACGCCAGGCTGAGAGATAGTGATATTCGTTAAGCATCACAAAGCCTGAAAGAGGGTCGTGATAGTCTTCATCGGGATCAAGGCCACGAGGAAGCAAGTAGACTTTCTCTCCGTAGTCGACGACCACATCATAAGCCTCATCAACAATGGGAGTTATTGTCCTGTTGTAGATAGTTGCCGGCACTGTATCCTTGAGTCCGCCAAAGATGTCGTAGCTCGTATTGAGGTAATTGTAATAGGGGTCACCAGGAACGTACATGGAAAGGTTGATACGCTCCTGTACCGGGGGCCTGTTGCCTATCGCAAGGATGAACTGGAAAGGACGGTTGTCTATGGCTATCGACTTATTGTCCGAGATGACTATGAAAGAGGCATAGACCCCCGGAGGAGAGTCACAGAGAGGGATGCCGTATGATTCGTTGGTGTATTGACATCCGTCAGGGATGAAAGTTATATTCATACCGTCACGAAAGCAATTGATGACTTCTGTCCTACGGGATTCATTGTCTCTATACTCTTTGCAGTCCTGCATCAACATGATGTCCTGATAGAGGTTGTTGTAGATGTCACGAGTCTCATGGTCGAGTAGATGATAAGCCAGGTCATAGATGGGCTTGAACCTCACCGGCACCTCCACATAGTAGGTTTCGATACGACGTTCAACACGGTCCTCGCCCGGAAGCACAATCTCAAGCGGCATGTCCATGATGGTATGCACCGCTTCACTGCTAAAGAGTACAGAGACGGATGCATTGGAGACATTGGCGTAGGTGATATTGAACTTGTCACCTTTGAGCGCCTCAGCATCATTGAGGCATGCGATGGTCGAATTGAGTATGTAGTGCTGCAAGTACAGCTGTATGACGTCTACGCCAGGACTGTACGTATCGCAACTGAAATTTGCTCCGGAGAAGTCTTTCCTGTTTGAACCGAATGCGGCACAGAGCGGGAGAAGGTTAGAGTAGCCCCCTGTCGCGCAGAAAGGAGGATTGGGACAGTGCTTCTCACCAAAATAATACATATTGGGAACCCCTCCCGGTTTGATAGGGTATTTGTACGGTACCGGATATGGTGCCAGAATATTCATCGGACGAACATGATAGGGAACAAAGAAGACTTTTCCTCCAGAAGGATCATCATAGTAATACGGCAGACCATTTGCACCGTACATACCTGAGAACGGAGCGTTTATCGGACCGAAGTACGGAAAACCCTTGTCTATCTGATGCTGGAACAGATAGCCCCCCTGCATGCCTGCAAGGAATACGGCTTCTTTGGTCGTCTCTTCTAAGCATGAGTCGACGAAATTCTTTATCGCGTTCGTCTCATAGTAGATGGTGCCAATCTGGTTGATGTTCTGCTGCGATTGTACATCGCTTGTGTTAGAAGTGAGGAACATGACGACTCCCGCAAAGAAGAGTATGACGACGCCAAGGATCATGAAGAGCGTTATCTGTCCTTTCATTTTGAAAGCCTCTCTTTGAAGGTGAAACTTTCCCGCTCTTTCTTTCTCATACGGAGATACAGCACCAAGACAATGAGGAGAATGACGAATACAACTGTGCCTACTGCGACACCGAGTATCGCATCGTTTGAGACCCCGCCTTTTTTAGCAGTCGTCTGGATCGGCGCAGAAGGGATGTTGGAAGAGGCTATGTCGACCTCTTGAGTCGGCTGCACACGGTTAGGCGCAAGCACTGGAGCACCAGAATCACTGATATATTTGAATGTCAGATTTTTGTGTGCATAGAGCTTTTCACCATACTGGCTAAGATAAGTTGCGTACACAGACACATCATATGTCCCATCTGAGATATTGTCGGGAAAATCCGTATAGACCAGTTCGTCAAAACCCTTAAGAGGCAAGGTAGGAAACTTCTCTGTATAATCTATATCCAAAGCAGGAACAACTACCCTTATGGACACATCCCTGTAGTCGTACTTTGATGAAGGATTATCCAGGACTACCGAAAGTTTCACATTACCATCCAGGTCTTTCTTAAACGCATCTTGGGTAGGTAAGGTCGCTTTGTCTATGCTCCCCTGGACAATCGCGAATGTTGAGCTTTGCCTGGTGAAAGCTCCAATACGGTAAGTGCCGGAGAATGATACATTGTGCCTGCCTGATCGCAACATCTTGAAATCTATCGAGCTCATATTGGATGAATCCTTGGGCAAAGTTCCCGTAAACCTATATTGGCCAGGAGAAACCCTTTCCCACCACCGCGGAGCATTCATCATCTCAAGAGACGAAGAGTCAAAGTTCAGTAGCATGTTCGCGAGATTCGCAGAATCATTGAGGTGCTGATTCTGCAATAGGAATTGCACATTGATAGTGTCCTCGACAGGGATCGAAGATCGTTTTCCGTCAGGAGTAATGGTTACGGAAACCTCGCCGGATTTTACCTCGATAGGCATGTGGCTCGCTCTTGCCTCCATGTATTTCACACCATCAAAATAGGTAGCAAATTCATCAGAGTTGATTTTTGCAGGAACGAAAGAATTGATGGTAAAGATGCAGACTTTCTCATCGTCTTCCGGTAGGCTTGGAATAGATACACGGATGGTCTTATCGACGATCTTGCATCCGGTGGCCGATTTTAGGTTGAAAGGAGAGAAGTCTTCTTCGTAGAGGATATCCTCCGCAAGATAATCTCCTGAATTGGAAAATGTGAATGTGACTACCGCGTCTTCTTCAGGGAAGAGCACTGATTTAGTGATGGATTTAGCAAGTCCAAGCACACCACGATGAGAAGTAACAATAATCTGAAATTTGTATCGCTCTTTGTCATTGACGGTATCATACCCATCAAGAGCAGATGTCTTGTGGCACACTTCTAAAGGACCATCCCTTTCACAAGTGTCGTTTCCTAAAGAGAAGAGTTCTCCGTATACTTTGACGTATACTCTTTGCTGATATTCTCCATCCATAAGAATTATCTTCGTGTCCTCAAAAGGAAAAGCGTCGCCTTCGAACATCCAATAGCTGGTCTGAGTCGCACTTACCGCTACAGAACACCACAAAAGAGCCAATCCAAGCAGGACCCACAACCTCATTTTACCAAGGATTAGACGTGAATGTTTAAATAAGTTACTCCGACTCTTGGAGTATATGAACTGCCTTGGTATCGAAACAACAGCGCACACGTTTGGATGCAGTATCGTCACAAGCGAAAAACAGGTGCTTAGCAATGTACGCAAGAGTTTTGTTACAGAAGAAGGCGGCATGCACCCCAGCGAAGTGGCTCAGCACCATGTCAACCATTGCGGAGAAGTCATCGCAGAGGCGCTACGCCTTTCTGGGAAAGGGATGCAGGACATAGACCTCGTATCATTCTCACAGGGACCAGGCATCGGCCATATGCTTCGAGTAGGAGCGATCGCAGCAAGAAGCCTCTGCGTCCTGCATAAGATCCCGCTTATAGGCGTCAACCACTGCATCGCACACCTTGAAATCGGACAGATGCTCTTCAACGCAGATGATCCTCTACTCTTGTATGCGAGCGGCGCTAACACCCAGGTCATCGCCTATGACGGCGGTAAGTACAGGATATTCGGAGAAACCCTGGACATAGGGGTCGGAAATTTTCTGGACAGTGCCGCACGTGCGATGGGCCTAGGATTCCCAGGAGGACCCAAGATATACGAACTCTCACTTAAGAGCAGCAGACTTCTTGACTTACCTTATGTGGTTAAAGGCATGGATGTCAGCTTTGGAGGGCTGCTTACTAATATTAAACAGAAACTGGATACAGAAAGCAAAGAAGACATCGCATACAGTATCCAGGAGACCGCATTCGCAATGCTTCTTGAAGTGACTGAGAGGGCACTTGCGCATTGCGATAAAAAAGAGCTCATCTTGGGAGGGGGAGTAGCATGCAATCTTCGCCTCCAGGAGATGGCGAAAGGATTATGCAAAGAACGCCGGGTTAAGTGCTATATTCCCGGGAATGAATACCTTGTCGATAACGCTGCAATGATTGCGTGGCTAGGCCTGCTTATGTTCCCTTCAGAAGGAGGCACGGAAATTTCTCATTCTTCCATCTTGCCCTATGAACGCACCGATGACGTCAAAGTAGGGTGGCGATAACTAGTGCCCAACGAAGGGTATTGCCGCTTGCGGAATACCCCCTTATCCTCACTTTTAATGGTTTTTGAAAAATTGGAGAAAAAAGATGTTTCCAAAGGAAGATTTATCCACCTGAAGAGAAGGGGTCCTGAAGGACACCAAAGGACATGTGCGCATAAGGTTTTAAAACTCAAAAATATTCATAGTAGGGATGATCACCGGATTCACCCCCAGATTATATCAGGAATCCATCTTCTCCACCTGCGCATTGCATAATACACTTGTAGTCCTCCCTACCGGTCTTGGCAAGACCAATATCTTTTTGATGGTGGCAGCTTACCGCCTAAAACAGCATCCTAAAAGCAAGATCCTTTTCACAGGGCCTACGAGACCGCTTATCAGCCAGTATTTTGAGGTTTTCAAGCGGACATTGGCTATCCCAGAGGAGAAGATGGCCATGTTTACAGGGAATGTGGCTCCAGAGAAAAGGGAAAAGCTCTGGAAAGAGGCACAAATTGTGTTTTCTACACCCCAAGGACTTGAAAATGATATCATTTCCAGGCGTATCGATCTTGCAGATGTGTCACTTTTAGGCATAGACGAAGCACATCGTGCAGTAGGAGACTACTCGTATGTCTGGGTTGCCAAAGAGTACATGAAAAGGGCCAGATTCCCCAAAATCATGGGTCTAACGGCCTCTCCTGGCAGCGATAAGGAGACCATCCAAGAGGTCGTGGATAACCTTAGTATCGAGGATATCGAAGTACGGACACATGATGACCCTGATGTGAAGCCGTATATCCAGGAAATCAAGGTCAGATACGACATGATTGAGCTCCCCGCGGAGTTCTTGAAGATCAAGGAACACCTGGAGACCTGCTTAAAGAGCAAAATCCTGGTTCTCAAGGAGATGGGCTTCGCCAAAGGGCAATTTGTGTCAAAAATGGAGCTTCTGGAGACTCAAAGGCAGCTTGTCAGCGAGATGCACAAAGGGAATCGAGACCCTACTGTGCTCAAGAGCCTGTCATTGGTGGCAGAGGCGATGAAGGTGTCGCACGGGCAAGAATTGCTGGAAAGCCAGGGCTTATACTCACTTTCCATGTATTTTGACAAGATATGGACGTCTGCGCGCACTTCCAAGGTCAAAGCAGTACAAAATCTGGTCCAAGACCCCGAATTTAAGGCAGCACAACACCTTACAGAGGTATTGCACCAGAAGGGCGTAGAACACCCCAAATTAGGCCGCCTTGAAGAGTTATTGCGCCAGAGATACCAAGAGGTCCCTAACTCCAAAACAATCATATTCACGCAATATAGGGATTCTGCGAGCAGAATCAAAATGCTCCTTGAACATGTTGCAGGCATCCGGCCTGAAATATTCGTAGGACAGCAGAAAAAAGGCAATACAGGGCTTTCTCAGAAGCAACAGATAGCGATGATAAACGATTTTGCAGAAGGAAGATTCAATGCGCTTATCATGACTTCAGTAGGTGAAGAGGGGCTGGATATCCCGAGTGTAGACCAAGTGGTGTTCTATGAGCCAGTACCGTCGGTCATCAGACATGTCCAAAGAAGGGGCAGGACGGGGCGGCAGGACAAAGGAGAGGTCATCGTCCTTGTAGCTAAGGGGACAAGGGACGAGGTTTACAGGTGGTCAGCAAAACACAAAGAACGCCGCATGTATGACTCTATCAAAGATATCCGCAAAGATATCAAACTAAAAACCGGAAAAAGTGAGGATAAAGGCCTGACTTCCTATCTTCAAGAGCAGATACCAGAACTTATCATCAAGGTGGACCATAGAGAGAAGGCTTCAAAAGTGCTTAAGGAACTTCTGGATAAGGAGGTTAAGCTTGACCTTCAGCAACTCCAAGTAGGGGACTATGTCCTTTCTTCGCGTGTAGGAGTGGAATACAAGACGGTGCAGGACTTTGTTGGGTCAATCGTCGATGGCAGGCTGCTTGAGCAGATCAAGGAGCTTAAACAGCATTATTACAGGCCCCTCGTCATCGTCGAAGGGGACCAGGACCTCTATAGCGTGCGTAATGTGCACCCTAACGCCATACGGGGGATGATATCGACGATCGTCGTCAGCTACGGCATACCGATTCTCTACACAAAAACGTCAAGAGAGACGGCTGAGATGCTGTTTACCATAGCGAAGAGAGAACAAGAAGAGAACAGCAAGGCATTTAATCCCCATGGAGACAGGAAGCCTGCTAGCCTTCGTGAGCAGCAGGAATACATCGTCAGCAGTATGCCTGATATAGGGCCAAACCTCTCGAAGAATCTGCTTAAGAAGTTCGGTAGCGTCCGCAGGGTGGTCGAGGCAAGCGAAAAAGAACTCAAAAGTGTGGATAAAGTGGGCACTATAAAAGCACAACGTCTTCGAGAGGTTCTTGATGCAGATTACCAGGATAATTCTTAAACTCACCCATATGCCCGCCCTTCATGAAACCATATACAGTTCTCAGCGTGATCGCAGGGATGGGTTTAAGCACCTACTTAGGCTCACAAGCAATCGATTCATATCTCAGAGACCAGCCTATCAAACCATGCACAAGTACACCCCTCGTCGAAGCGATAGATACAGCTTCACTAGCCTACCACCGAGCACATAAGGGGAGCATCAACGATATCCGCTGCGACACCTATGCACTGTACGCTAGTGGACTGGAAAGGGCATTTGGAGCCGAGAGATCAGAAGAGATTGTCAACCTTATCAAAGCTTCAAATCCTGATGGAACGAAAGAAGTCAATCCTCGCGATTTGGTCATGCACCTGCAAGAAACATATAAAAAAGAAAAAATATGATATCAGTAAGGCAGAGCTTGAAGCGCTTCAACCCTCGCCTTGGTCGAAGGATGCGTGCTGAATAGCTGTATAAAATTCTGCGCTGTAAAGGGGTTGACTATGAACAGACTAGCCCCGGTCTGAGGTCCATGGCGCAAAGGCACATGCTTTACACCCGCTTCGAGCTTCTGCAAAGCGCTTGCGAGACCTTTGCTATCACGCAGGATATGCGCTGCGGAAGCGTCAGCCTGAAATTCCCTGCTCCTTGATATCGCGAACTGGATAATCGTCGCAAGGATAGGCGTCAGTATCATCAGCACGAGCAGCTCGAACATTCCCGGGCCGTTGTCGTCGTTTCGGGAAAGGCCACCGAACAATGCTGCCCACTGCGCCATAGAGGCCACATAGGAAATAACACCTGCAACAGTCGCTGCGATGGTGGAGATAAGCACATCCCTGTTCTTGATGTGAGACATCTCGTGAGCTATCACACCCCTAAGCTCTTCTTTGTCAAGAAGCTGCAATATGCCTTCTGTCACGGCCACTGCGCTATGTTTTGGATCCCTACCGGTAGCGAATGCATTAGGTGTCGGACCAGGGACGATATATACTTTAGGCATGGGAAGTTTAGCCCGATGAGCCACGTCTTTGACCATGTCGAACAGGTCGGGAGCCTGTTTGTGCGTAATCTCTTTTGCCCGGTACATGGAGAGGACTATCTTATCTGAGAACCAATAGCTGCCTACATTCATGATAAGAGCAAGCACCAGACCTATAACGAGCCCTGCCTGGCCGCCCAGCATCGTCCCTGCCCACAACATGAGCGCGGTCAGGAGCGATAATAACACAACTGTTTTGAGTTGATTCTTGAACATTGATTTCACCCTGAACTATGGCAAAAATAAGTGTTTATAAGAGTTATGCTAAAATGTCCTGTAGGAAAGATATGCTGAAAACCGCGGGATGCCTTTAGGCCTTATCCAAAGCGGGTTTCATGGATCTTTAACTTTAGATTGCGGTAGTAGCTTGATAAATCTTCTATCTGACGAAGGGTTGTCTTTTTCCAAAGAAAATCCCTAAATCCCTTGTCTATGATTATGCCGTGGCGAGTCAGATGGTGATACAAGTAGCGATACATCTTTTTCCCTTCATGGTCAAGGTCTGTCAGGATCATTACAGGCCCCGTAGAAATACCTTCGACAACTTTGTAGAGAGGCCTCCTATCTATCAGTATAAGGGGGTTGTTTAGGCCTAATTCCTGCAGGGCAATCGCATCGTTCTTTCCTTCGACCACAGCGGGCATCGTTGGAGGGATAAGCGCAAGCGCAGCGTCAAACTCTTCAAGTTTTTCTTTTACCTGTCGAACCTTATGCATAAGTTATTATAAGGCTCTTTGGTTTCTTAAAATGTATGCTGGATACATCTGTGGCGCTATCTTACTATTCACGGGATGATATAGCGCAGGCTATGGTGAAGGCATCAGAAGGAAGGGAAGTCGCTGTCCGCTATGGCGATAAGGGATTTGGCAAACGTCCGGATATGCTTAAGTATCCTGCTGAGATAAAGGAGTTCGCAAAGCAAGGGGTCACTTCTTTTCATGTGTCGGAAGAAAGATGGAAAGACCCTTTGGCTATCAGTGCTCAGCTTAAACAACAGGAACTTGCGGACTTGCGGGCAGGGTGGGACCTAGTCATCGATATAGACAGTAAGGACTGGCAGATATCAAGGATAGCCTCGCATCTTGTGGTCCAAGCATTGCAGGCGCATGGGATCACCTGCCTATCCGCCAAGTTCAGTGGTAACAAAGGATTCCATATAGCAGTCCCCTTCGAATCATTTCCACCGACTGTGCTCGGGGTTGAGACCCGACTGCAATTTCCAGCGTTCCCTCGCCGTGTCGCGCAATACCTGGTCGACTATATCAAAGACAAGTATATTACTATAGGGACCGATAAGATAACTTTTGCCAATTCTTATTCGCTCTCTATAGAAGATCTTACGAGGATAACGGAGAAACCGATCTATCTTGAGTGCCAAAGCTGTCTTAAGGAAGTAGGGAAGAAGACTGAACAAACAAAGACGGATTTCGCCTGCCCACGATGCGAACATATCGCTACAACGACAGAGGAAATCGATTACCTATCCTGCGAGAAATGCGGAGCTATCATGGAGAAGATGCCCCGCAAGGAAAGCAAACTCTGCTGCCAGTCATGCGGCTCAACTGACGTGCAACCGAGATTCAATGTGCTTTCTGTCATCGAGATAGATACACTGCTAATCTCTTCAAGACATATGTATCGTCTAGTGTACTCTTTGCATGAAAAATCAGGCCTTGCCAGCATACCTGTCGCGCCAGAGGAAATCCTTGACTTTGACAAACAACGAGCTTTACCGTTGCATGTTGTTGTAGATAAGGAATTTTTAAGCTCTGCAAGAGAGGATGATGCGAAAGCACTTTTTGGAAAAGTGCAGGAAGACGAACGCCGTGTTCGGGAATTGCAGCGGGAGGACACTGAAAAGTTACTTCCTAAAGATGAAGTAAATTATCAGGCGCTTACCGAGGCTGCGCCTGAACAGTTCTTTCCGCCCTGCTTGAAAGCGATACTACCTGGACTAAAAGACGGTAAGAAAAGAGCTATGTTTGTTCTTGTGAATTTTTTGCTTAATGTCGGATGGCCGCCGGAAGAAGTCGATAAAAAAGTCCGTGAGTGGAATGAGAGGAATCCTGAACCATTGCGTGAGAATGATATTGTAGCACATCTTCGTCATCATAAGCAGCGGAAATTACTTCCTCCCAATTGCGCGAACTCTATGTATTACAAGGACCTTGGTGTGTGCCACCCCGACGGCGTCTGCAAATGGATAAAGAATCCTGTCATGTATACAAGGAAGAAAGTGTTCAGCCACAAAGCTTTTGAAGAAGAACAGAAACCCAAGAATAAATCTGTATCGGGACCTGAAACAGAGGGTCAAATTCCGAAGACAGATAAGGATTCAGAAAAACAATAACCTTATAAAGAGGTTGGAGTTCTCTGACCTCACACGTGGATGATATCGCATCATCCCCATATGCACAAACAGCCTGAAAAGAACACCCTTGCTAACGCGGCTATCTTCTGCAAGGGATTCAGGAAGAGGCTTTAAAGAGCGTGAACGTGCAATAACCAAATATTACATTCAGAGAAAATGCCATCAATAAACGCACCTCGAAGAGGATCCATGCAATACTGGCCTCGCAAAAGAGCACAGCGCCCATACGCGCGTGTCAGATATCACAAGAGAGATAGTAAAACGGCTCGACTCTGCGGTTTCGCAGGGTACAAGGTAGGCATGACGCATGTCACTACACTGGATGAGAGCAAGACCAAGGGTAAACAGAAGAACCTTGACAAACTTATTCCTGTGACGGTAGTCGAATGCCCTCCTCTTAAGATTCTCGCAGCCCGATTCTATAAGAATGAAGGTCTTGAAGGACTACGTGTCGTCAGTGAGACGCGCGCCAAAGTCAATGACAAGAATCTGAAGCGAAAAATAAGGCTTAGCAAGAAATCTGAAGCGAACCTTGAGTCTACTCCTGAATATGATGATATGACCATCGTCGTCTACACACAACCATCCCTTACTGGAACCGGCAAGAAGATGCCTGAGATATTTGAGATGGTCGTTGGCGGCAGCAAGGATGATCAGCTCAATTTTGTCAAAGAGAACATAGGCAAAGAAGTTACCCTTAAAGAAGTCTTCAAAGATGGCGATGTGGTCGATGTTCATGGTATCACTAAAGGTAAAGGATACCAAGGGCCTGTCAAAAGATTCGGTGTCGATATCAGGCATCATAAATCAGAAAAGACCAAACGAGGGCCTGGAAGTCTTGCCGGTGGCTGGAAAGCACAAGGACATATGATGTACCGTGTTGCTCACGCAGGACAGATGGGTTACCACCAGCGAACTGAATACAATAAATGGATCGTCAAAGTAGGTGATGAACCCGAAAACATCAATCCTGAAGGCGGCTTTGTCAGATACGGTCGAGTCAAGAACCCTTACATGCTTATCAAAGGATCTGTGTTCGGACCCGCAAAGAGACTAGTCAGGTTTAACCTGCCTCTTCGACCGAACAGAAGAACTCCAAAGGCTGCCCCAAAAATACAGCATGTCAGCCTAGATTCAAAACAGAAGTAAAATGAAAATCCCAATCAAAGACGGAAAAGCTGCAAAGGTAGGCGAAATAGAGTTACCTGCTCAGTTCACTGAACCTGTACGTGAAGACTTGATCGCAAAAGTGTTCAAGGCACTTGCTACCAATGGGCGTATGGCTTACGGAGCAGATGTGCGAGCAGGTATGAAATACGCTGCGACCCTCTCCCGACGACGAAGAAAATACAGAGGTTCTTACGGACTAGGTATATCCCGTGTTCCGAGAAAGATCCTCTCCAGAAGAGGCACCCGATTCAACTGGGTTGGTGCTGAGGCTCCTGGTACGGTCGGTGGACGACGGGCTCATGCCCCTACTTCCGACAAAATTTGGGAGGCAAAGATCAACAAGAAAGAGAATCGTAAAGCAATAAGAAGTGCCCTTTCTGCAACTATGAATGCCGAGATCGTCTCTTCAAGAGGCCATGTCCTCGCTCCAGATTATCCGTTCGCATTATCAAAAGAGTTCCAGTCAGTCAAGAAGACAAAGGACCTTCGAGTATGCCTTGAAAGCCTTGGCCTAACTGAAGAGCTCACCCGAAGCGCTGTCAAGAAAGTAAGGGCAGGAAGAGGAAAGGCACGAGGGCGTAGATACAAGAAAAGAAAAGGCGTTCTTTTTGTTGTGTCCGAGCCGTGCGATCTTTCAAAGTCCGCAAGGAATCTTGCAGGCATCGATATCGCTATCGCAGACCAGCTTAACGTGAAGGACCTAGCGCCAGGAAACCATGCAGGAAGACTTACTCTTTTCACGGAACAAGCAGTCGAGAAAATCAAAAGCAAAGGGTTGTTCGCGTAAAATGGATGTTATCAAATATGCACTTTCGACCGAGAAGTCGCTTAGACTTATGGAATCAGAGAATAAACTTATCTTTGCGGTAGCGCTTAAATCAACCAAAGCTGATGTTAAGAAAGCTATCGAGGAGATGTTTAGCGTCAAAGTAGAAAAAGTCAATACCTACATCACTGTAGGAGGAGAGAAAAGGGCTTATGTCCGATTCTCAGCAGAACACCCTGCAATTGATATTGCAACTAATCTGGGTCTAATGTAAAATGGGAAAAAGAATAATCTCACAGGCACGAGGAAGTGGAAGTCCACGATACAAGGCACCTAGCTTCAAGTACAAAGGAGAAGCAAGGCACAGGCCTCTTGTAGAGGATGCTGTGGTAGGCAACGTGGTCGATATCGTCAAATGTAGAGGTCATAGTGCACCTCTCGCAGTAGTAGAATATGCAGACGAAGCTGTAAGCCTACTCCTCGCACCAGAAGGCATCAAGGTTGGAGATACCGTCACTCACGGTGTATCCGAAGTACAGAGACCGGGAGATACGGTTACCTTGAAAGACATACCTTCTGGAACGGTCATCTATAATATTGAAGCAGTTCCTGGTGATGGCGGTAAATTCTGCCGAAGTGCAGGAGCATTCGCTAAAGTGGTCAACAAGACCGAAGACAGAGTAGTTGTGGAACTTCCCTCAAAGAGGACTAAGCAGCTGCATGGTAACTGTAGAGCAAACATAGGTGTTCTTGCTGGTAATGGGCGACAGGATAAGCCCCTTATGAAGGCAGGCAATGCCTACTACAAAGCTAAGGCAAAGAACAAGCTATATCCTAAGGTGTCTGGTGGCGCTATGAACGCAGTCGACCATCCTTTCGGTAACGCAAGATCAAGCCGAAAATCAAAAGCACGTGTCGCTCCAAGGAACGCACCACCTGGAAGAAAGGTCGGTATGGTTCGAGCAAGAAGGACTGGCCGGACGAAGAAATAGATGTGATACTCAATGGCAAAGAAAGAATTCACTTACCGTGGCCTAAGCGAAGAAGAGCTTTCCAAGCTCACTGCAAAAGAGTTCGCTGAGCTGGCTACTTCACGAGTACGAAGGAACATCAAGAGGGGCTTTCGAGCATCCCAGAAAATAGTCCTTGACAAACTTCAGAAGAAGGGAAAGGTCAAGACCCACAGTCGTGACCTTGTCGTGCTTCCTGAGATGATCGGCAAGACTATCGATGTTTACAATGGAAAAGAATTCAGGAGCCTGACTATCACCTCGGAGATGGTCGGCAGATACCTCGGTGAATTTTCACTATCGAAGAGCAAAGTCTCTCACAGTAACCCTGGTGTTGGCGCTACAAAATCAAGTTCAAGTGTGTCTGTTAAGTAAAAATGACAAAATACAATTACGCATTCAAGGATATGAAAGAGAACATGGTGCGCGCTTGCGCAGTAGATGTGAGTATCTCCCCTAAACAGGCCATAGAGATCTGCAATCATCTGAAGGGCAAAACTGTCGCTTATGCCAAAAAAGCCCTAGAAGGTGTCCTTAAGGAAACCTACGCTATGCCTATGAGAAGGTATAACCGAGGCGGAACAGGACATCGCACCGGAATAGGTCCTGGAAGATACCCTATGAAAGCGGCAGGAGTTATCCTTAAGCTTGTCAAAAGCGCTGAGAGCAATGCTCAGTACAAAGGGCTTAATACGGAGGGTCTAAAGATAGTCCACTTCTGTGCCCAGAGAGGGCAGCAAAGGATGCATTATGGAAGACAGCGAGGCGTCATGAAAAGAGCTCATGTGGAGCTTGTTGTTGAAGAAGCTATCGTTAAGAAACCCTCTTCCAAAAAGGCTGCTAAGAAGGCGCCTAAGAAAGAAGAAACTGTTATTGGACAGAAAGCAGCACCTGCCAAAGAACCGGTTACTAAGAATGAAGAAGCTCCTGTTAAAGAAAAAGCACAGGTTGCAGAGAAGCCGAAAGCCAAGAAAGAAGACGTGAAAGAGGGGCAAGAATGATAGAGAAAAAATTTGTTCAGGGAAGGATGAAAGAGTTCATGATAGAGGAACACATCCAGAGCAATCTCAAGAATGTAGGCCATAGCAGCACCTCACTTAAAAGAACGCCTCTTGGAGACAAAGTCATAATCAAAGCCTCAAGACCTGGATTTATCGTAGGCAGAAAGGGCGAGAAGATAAAAGCCCTTACTGAAAGTATCAGAAAAGGTTTCGGCCTTGATAAACCTCAGATCGAAATCGAAGAAGTAGAAAACGTGAACCTTGATGCAAATATTGTTGCGGAGAGAATCGCATCTACCTTAGAAAGATTCGGTGCAGGGAGGTTCAAAGGTATCGGTCACAAAGTTATGGAAGATGTCATGAACTCCGGGGCGCTTGGAATTGAGATCCTCATTACCGGAAAGATTCCTGGGACACGCGCAAAAAGATGGAGATTCTACCAGGGCTACCTTAAGAAGTGCGGCGATGTCGCTGTAGCAGGGGTCCTCAAATCCAAGACGGTCGCTAAACTGAAGACAGGAATCATCGGTATCCAAGTCAGCATCATGCCGCCTGACCTTGTATTGCCTGATAATATCTCAGTGCATCTGCCATCAGATGAGCAGGTAGGACAGGTTGAGGATGTCAAAGAAGAAATCTCAGAAGCAGAGGAAACCGAAGCAACTGAGGAGAAGAAAGAATGAAGATCAAAGAATTGCAGAGCATGGGAAAAGAGGAGCTTGAAGAAAAGCTCGTCGAAATCAAGAAGGAACTCATGAAGGAGAATGCTCAGATTGCCATAGGTACAACGCCAAAGAATCCTGGGCAAGTCAGACAATTCAAAAGGACAATCGCACGTATCAATACCCTACTTAGGAGCAAATGATACGATTACTGGGAAAACACATCATCGTGGAGGCCCCGGGAAAAACAACTGAAGGTGAAGTTGTCGAAGAAACCTCTTCGACTGTACTTGTCCAGCACAAGGACGGAATGAACACTTTCATCAAACACAACAGCATATTCATCATAGACGGCGCGCGTGTGCCTGGTAAAGACCTGGTCGGCCGCCATGATGAACGATTAAAAAAATGGCTCAAAAAAACAAGATAAGGAATATTGGAGTGCCTGTCAAGAACACCCCAACGGAAATCAAGGAGACCGAGAGGAACTGCCCATATACAGGTACTATCAGTCTGCGAGGCAAGCAATTCACAGGAGTCGTCGTACGTGCACGTATGCAGAAAAGCTGCATTGTGGAATGGGAACGAAGACAATATGTTCCTAAATATGAAAGGTATCTGAAGGTCAAGACCAGAATCAGATCACATAATCCCCCTAGTATCAATGCTCAGGAAGGGGACATCGTCAGGATCATGGAAACCCGGCCGATCAGTAAGACTATCCACACAGTGGTCATCGAAAAGATCGGCAATATCCACGACAAGAATTAAGGTATGAACAATGCTACCACTCAAATCAAGAATCACACGGGCGCTCCCTGTGGGCGCAATTGTACCCACTTGTGACAACTCTGGGGCCAAGGTCGTAAAGATCTTCAGTGTTAAAGGCCATAAGACAGTAAAAGGGCGCATCCCCGCTGCAGGCATAGGGGACATGGTTATGTGCTCTGTGCAGAAAGGAAAACCCGAGATGAGAAAACAGGTTGTCTTAGGTATCGTTGTCCGTCAGAAGAAAGAATTTCGAAGACAGGACGGCATGCGTGTGAAGTTCGAAGATAATGCGGTCGTCGTGCTCAAAGATGAGAAAGGCAACCCTAAAGGCACCATCTTCAAAGGAGCTATCGCAAAGGAAGTGTGTGAAAGGTACCCTGCGGTAGCAAAAGTAGCGAGCGTGATCGTATGAAACAATCGTTTTCAACCAGTTGGAATTCAAGTGTTCAGCCTCGGAAACAGAGGAAGTACCAGGCAAATGCTCCACTTCACACTCGACAGAAGTTTGTACATGTTCACCTGAGTGAGGCGCTTCGTAAGAAATACGGAAAAAGAAGTGTCGGTATCAAGCAGGGCGATAAAGTGCGGATCCTTGTTGGTCAATTCAAAGGAACATCTGGAAAGGTTGAGAAAGTCAGCCTTAAAGATAGTACAGTTATCGTCACAGGAGTGGATACCCCTAAGAAAGACGGCAGTAAATCACCATACCCTATCCACACATCAAATATCGTTGTCGAAGAACTTAACCTGGACGACAAGAAAAGAAAGGAGAAACTTGCTAAAAATGATAAAAAATCATCTTAAAAGAATCGCTGCACCGAAGGCGTGGAACATCCTTCGGAAGTCTGCTGCTTTCGTTACGCGAAGCAAACCAGGCAAGCACACACTAGCTGACAGCCTTCCTGTCTCCGTTGTGCTCAGAGATATGATAAGTATCGCTGATACTGTCAAGGAAGTAAAGTATCTCCTTACCAACAAACAAGTGCTTGTCAATGGTAAAGTTGTAAGAGACCACAGGATGCCTGTCGGACTTCTTGATATTATTGAACTTCCTTCCTCCAAAGAGTGCTTCAGGCTCGTGCTTAACAGAAAAGGTAAGCTTGCGGCACTATCTACAAAAGAGAAGGATGTTGTGAGTAAAATTGTCAACAAAACCCTTATCCGCGGCGGAAAGATACAGTTACAGCTGAATGACGGTTGTAATGTACTCCTTGATAAGGATCAGTATAAGACAGGAGATTCAATCGTAGTTGACAAGAAAAAGATCAAAGAACATTTCGCTCTTGCTCCGAAAGCCTACATTTTCCTGACCGGCGGTAAACATATTGGAGATGCCGGTGTAGTTGAAGAGATACTTGGCAGCAAGATCCTCTACAAGAATAAAGATAAGGAAGTCATTGAGACTGAGAAAAGTTATGCCTTCGTTATCGGAAATGAAAAACCATCAATAAGCGTGCAGTAAGATGACAAACCCAATGCGAGAAATCAGGATAGAGAAACTTACCCTTAATGTAGGTACAGGAAAGGAGCAGAGATCTCTTGAGAAGGGCACAATCCTTATCAAACACCTTACCGGCTCTGAACCGGTTAAGACTATAACTAATAAGAGAATCCCGGGATGGGGACTAAGACCTGGACTTCCTATCGGATGCAAACTGACCTTAAGAGATAGTGCAAAGATCAAAGATCTCATCTCTAGGTTCCTTGATGCGAAAGGCAAGAGCCTTGACCCTCGGTGCTTTGATGAGAGCGGCAATATCAGTTTCGGTGTCCCTGAGTATATCGATATACCGGAGGTTGACTATAACCCCGAGATAGGGATAATGGGTTTTCAGGTCTCTATCACTCTTGAGAGAAGGGGATTCAGGATAAAGAGGCGAAGCAACAAGACCGCTAAGGTACCTGCACATCATCTTATCGGAAAGGAAGAGGCTATCGCTTTCATGAAAGACACTTTCGGAATCAAAGTCGGTGAAGAATAAATGAGTTACAGTCATTATAGCAAGGTTTTCAAGCAGCTTGAATCCAAACCAAACAAACTGAAGAAGTATGTCAAACACAATGCTCCTAAAGACAGGACGACGGGCATCAATACTAAGAGATGCCGAAGGTGTGGACGAACCGGAGCACATATAGATAAGTACGGGCTTGACCTGTGCCGACAGTGTTTCCGTGACATCGCAACTAAGATAGGCTTCAAAAAGTACAATTAAAGGTTAAAAACAATGGTACTCAACGACCCACTCGCAAACGCATTATCAGGAATCAACAATTGTGAGCATGTCTCTAAGACACTTACTGTAGTCAAACCTACAAATAAGGTCATAAAGAGGGTGCTTGATATTATGAACACACACAATTATGTTGGTACCTACACTGAGATAAAGGACTCTAAAGGTGATTCCTTGGAGATCAACCTCATCGGCGGACTTAATAAGTGCGGCGTTATCAAGCCACATTTCTCAGTGAAGAAAGATGGTTATGAGAAGTTTGAGAAAAGATACCTTCCTGCAAAAAATATGGGAATAATCATCGTATCTACTTCCCAAGGCATCATGACTCATCTTGAAGCAAAACAAAAGAACATAGGTGGAAAGCTACTCGCTTACTGTTATTAAAATGAAAGAAGCACTGTTACAATCGGAAGTCGAAATCCCTCAAGGCGTCTCTGTGAGCGCGGCTGGTAATACACTTACCGCTAAGGGAAAGTTCGGTGAAGCTACTAAGAAACTCGTAGACCCTCGGATAGAGATAAGCCTTGAAGAAGGAAAAGTTGTCATCAGCAGTAAGAATGCAACGAAGCGAGAGAAGACCAAACTAGGTACTTTCCGTGCGCATGTAAGCAATCTGGTCAAGGGTGCAGCAGAAGGATTTACATATAGACTAAAGATATGTTCTGGCCACTTCCCTATGAATGTGGCAGTAAATGGGACAAACTTTGTCGTTAAAAACTATCTTGGCGAAAAAGTTCCCCGTGTTGTTAAGATCAAAGAAGGAGCAAAGGTCGTTATAGACGGCACTGATGTGACTGTAAGCGCAGCAAACAAAGAGACTGCGGGCCAGGTAGCTGCTGATATTGAACAGCTTTGCAGAATCACCAACAGAGACAGAAGGATTTTCCAAGACGGTATCTATATCGTCGATAAAGCTGGAAAATTGATAGGATAAAATGAAAGAACTCTTAGATATCAGAAAGGCTGTCAAATCCAAGAAGCCAACTTTCAGCAGACAGGATTCCCATAAAAAGCCAAAGCTTGGCACTGTGTGGAGACGCCCAAAAGGCCTTCAATCCAAGATGAGACTGATGAAGAGAGGGTATAAAAGAAGGCCTGAAGTGGGGTGGGGAAGCCCTAAATCTGTTAAGGGTCTCAGTCCAGAGGGTCTTATGCCTGTCAGTATCGCAAGCGCAGCCGATGTTGAAGCCCTTGATGCGAAAAAAGATGGTGCGATGCTAAAGAGAACTCTTGGTACTCGGAAGAAGTCCGAGATTGTTAAGGCACTGGTTGCCAGAAAGATCACTATCCTTAATATGAAGAATCCTGACGAATTCCTCAAGGGACTTGAGAAAAAGGTCGCTGAGAAAAAAGCAGTCAAGACTGAAGCTAAGAAACAGAAGGAAGCTAGGAAGAAAGAGCTATCTAAGAAAGCTGAAGAGAAGAAGGAAGAGAAGATTGAGACTGCCGAGGATAAGAAGAAGGAAGAGAAGACAACAAAAGACAAAATAATCACCAAGAAGGATTAAAATGAATCTCAAAATCCAGAAAAGACTAGCGGCCCAGGTGTTGGGATGTTCACAGAGTAAGATTATCTTTGATAATGAAAGGCTCGGTGACATCAAAGAATCTATCACGAAGATAGATATCAAGAATCTGGTCAAAGAGAAGGCTATCGCCAAGAAGCTTGAGAATGGACCTTCCCGTGTCCGGGCGAGAAAGATCGCTACTCAGAAGAGAAAAGGACGAAGAACCGGTTCTGGTTCCAGGAAAGGCAAAGCGACCGCACGTCTTGATTCCAAGGAAGACTGGATCAACAGGATCCGAAAGCTTAGAGGCATACTCAAAGAGCTGCGTGAGAAAGAAGTGCTGAGCAAAGAACAGTACACGACCCTTTATCGCCAAGCGAAAGGAGGATTCTTCAGGAGCCAGAGACACCTTAAACTCTACATTAACGATATCGTGAATAAGTAAAATGGCAAAAGGCAATACACATACAGTCCCTTTTAGAAGAAGGAGAACCGGTCAGACGGATTATAAGAAGAGAAGGCTACTTATAGAATCCGGAAAACCAAGGCTTGTCGTCAGAAAGTCACTGAAAAATGTCACAGTGCAGGTGGTTCTGTACTCTCCTTCTGGAGACATAGTGAAGGCATCAGTCAACTCAAAGCAGCTTGATAAATTCGGGCTTAAGACTCACGCTGGAAATATACCTTCTGCTTATCTTACCGGCTATGCTGCAGGACTTAGAGCGAAGAAGGCTGGCGTGAAGGAGGCTGTATTCGACCATGGACTGACAAGAAGTGTCACTGGTTCAAGACTTTATGCCGCTGTTAAGGGTATTATCGATGCAGGTGTTGTCGTACCTTGCGATGAAAGCGCGTTTCCTGCAGAAGACAGGCTAACCGGTAAACACATCGAAGCCTATGCTGCACATCTTAAAAAATCTGATGAAGAACTTTATAAAAAAAGATTCTCCGGGTATCTTGCCCAGAAGGTGGAGCCTAGCTCTATCTCTTCACAGATCGCAACAATAAAAGACAAGATTACTGCTGAGTTAAAATGAGCGAGAGAAAAGAACAGAAGGAAGTCGACCATATGGATGCCTGGCAGCCAAAGACGGAAACGGGTCGACAAGTCAAAGATGGTATCATCAAAGATATAGACGAAGTGCTTGATTCAGGAAAAGCTATCTTTGAAGCACAGATCGTTGAGGTTCTCCTGCCTACTCTTGAGACTGATCTTCTGCTAATAGGTCAGTCCAAAGGTAAATTTGGTGGAGGAGCACGACGTGTGTTCAAACAGACCCAGAAGAAGACTATGGAAGGTAATAAACCTAAGTTCTCCACTTATGCAGTTGTAGGAGATAGGAATGGTCATGTGGGGCTTGGATTTGGAAAAGCTAAAGAAACTGTTCCGGCTCGTGAAAAAGCCATCAGAAACGCTAAACTCAATATCATCAAAATCAGAAGAGGATCGGGAAGCTGGGAAGACAATGATAATCAGCCACATTCCATCCCTTTCAAAGTTACCGGAAAGTGTGGAAGTGTAGAGATTACGCTTATACCTGCACCACCAGGTAAAGGGCTTATCATCGAAAAAGAATGCAAGAAACTTCTTGAGCTTGCAGGTATCCAAGATGTCTGGTCTCATACTATAGGTCAGACAAAGACGAAAACCAATCTTCTGGAGGCATGCTTTGATGCACTTAAGCAATTGATGAAGGTCAAAGTTTCTTCAGAGATGATTAAACAGAATAACATTGTAGACGGCAGTATTGCCAAAGTTACGGTGAGTGAAGAATAAAATGGCAAAAATCGCAGTCATACTCGTTCGTGGGATGATAAATGTCAAGCCAGATATCAGGAAGACTGTCAAACTACTGAACCTTAGCAAGAAGAACACATGTATCGTCCTTTCAGACACTGAACAGAACAAAGGCATGGTGAAGAAGGTTAAGGATTATGTTACTTATGGCCCTCTTGATGCAGAGACGGAGAAACTTCTGCTTGAAAAAAGGGGCAAAGATAAAGAAGCTACCGTTTTCCAGCTGGCGCCGCCAGTCAAAGGATTCGGTAGAAAGGGCATCAAGAAGCCATTCAATGTTGGTGGTGGTCTTGGTGATCGTAAAGAACACATTAATGAGCTAATCAAACGTATGATCTAAAATGGTAGCGACAAGAAGCCCAAAGAATAAGAAATTTAGAGGATCCAAAACTCACGGCTGGGGTTCCATGAAAAAGCATCGGGGAGCTGGAAGCAGAGGCGGCCGCGGCAATGCAGGAACAGGCAAGAAAGGCAATGCCAAAGAACCCTCTATGTGGAGAAGCGGCATGAAACTAGGTAAGTTCGGATTCAAATTGGGACGACCTGCTGCTATCAACAATCCAATAAGCATCAAGAATCTTGAACTTTCACTTCCGCAGCTTGTTGCTGATAAAACAGCTACAAAAGACGGTGACTCCTATACGGTAGACTTGACCAAGCTTGGTTATACCAAACTTGTCGGTACCGGTAAAGCGACGCTAAAAATCAAGGTTACGGCACCAGCAGCGACCGCATCTGCAATCGAAAAGATTAAAAATGCAGGTGGCGATGTTCTTGTTGCAGGAGCTGAGCCAGAAGCAGCTGCTTAAGGGGTAACTGATGACATTGCTTGACAGGATCATTGACGTTCTTCCGGAGATTGCTAAACCTACGCAGAGAAGGCTCTCTTTTAAGGAAAAACTAAAATGGACTGGTATTATCCTTTTTATCTTCTATGTGATGGGGCATATGCCTCTGTTCGGGCTTGGACAGAACTCACTAGAGCAATTTGAATATCTCTCAATTATCTTAGGTGCTAGTTTTGGTTCTATCACGTCGCTTGGCATTGGACCAATCGTTACTGCTTCTATCGTTCTTCAATTGTTGAACGGTTCGGGTATCCTCAAGTTTGATCTGACTCAGCCTGAAGGAAAAAGACAGTTCCAAGGACTGCAGAAGATTATGGCGATCTTCTTCATCGTATTCGAAGCTATCATCTATGTAATGATGGGCGGTCTGGCTCCTGCACAGGAACTTGTAAATACCGCATTATACGGTCAGTTGCAGTTCCTTCTCATATTTCAACTTATACTGGGAGGCATCATTGTCCTCTTCATGGATGAAGTTATATCTAAATGGGGATTTGGTTCAGGTATCTCTTTGTTTATTGCTGCAGGAGTTTCTCAGGAAATATTTATTCGTGCAATCAATCCATTGAAACAAAATCCAACTGATGAATTTTCAATTGGAGCAATCCCACGAGTATTCCAGGCTTTGTCTTCCGGTGCACCAACCGAAGCAGGATTGGCTATAGGTCTTTTAATAAGTACAGTACTGGTTTTCATGGTTGCAGTATTCGCTCAAGCTATGAAGATAGAAATCCCCCTTAGCTTTGGAAGAGTACGTGGTCAAGGTATGCGTTGGCCACTCAATTTCATCTATACTAGCAATATTCCTGTTATTCTAGTCGCAGCATTGCTTGCAAATGTACAGCTTTGGGGAAGACTTTTGCAAGGATGGTTCCCTGATGGAACGTTCCTTGGTAGGTTCGCACCTAACGGAACACCTACTGGCGGCCTTGCTTACTTTGTGAACCCTCCAAACCTACTCGCTAATTTTATCGAAGGCAGTATCTCTTCCAGCGACCTTGGTATCGCGGCTGTTTATCTTGTGATCATGATCATAGGTTGTGTCATCTTCAGCATCTTTTGGGTGCAGACAGCCGGCATGGATGCACGCAGCCAGGCTAAACAGATCATGGCATCAGGATTGCAGATCCCTGGATTTAGAAAAGATCAGCGAGTACTTGAGAGCGTACTGACCAGGTATATCATGCCACTTACGGTGATGGGAGCCATAACTGTAGGACTACTTGCCGGTTTTGCAGACCTTACTGGTGCCCTTGGTTCAGGAACAGGACTTTTGCTTACTGTCATGATTATCTACAGACTTTATGAAGAGATCGCAAAACAACACATGATGGATATGAATCCTATGATGCGAAAATTCATGGAGTAAAGAGGTTATACGATTGATCGATGCAATAAATGCCATCTTAGACCCTATTTTTTCACCATTGTTAGCTCTCGGCAATTTCTACGCCATACTTATTCTCGCTTTTCTTATCTCTCTTATGATCACAGTCATCTATAAGATGGCGACGGATCAACAGCAGATGAAGTACTATAAAGATAAGATCAAGAAACACCAGGAAGAGATGAAGGCGGCTAAGGATGATCCAGATAAGGTCATGAAGATCCAGAAGAAAGCTATGGCCATAAATATGGAGTATATGAAACTCAGTATGAAGCCAACGCTCTATACATTCATTCCTATTATTCTAATATTCGGCTGGATGAGCAGTACTTTTGCATTCACACCTCTCTTGGCGGATGAACCATTCATGATCACTGTCCAGGTAGACAAAAGTTTTGATGATGAGCTTAGACTTGGTTCGAATGGACTTTCATTGGAAAGCTCAGAATCGGTCCTTCCCCAGAACGGATTTGCAACCTGGAAACTCAGCGGGCCTGAAGGTGTCTATATCATCGATGTCAGCGCACCTGCAGAAATCAAGCAAGCACAAGTTTTCATAGGTGAACAAGAGCACATACCTGACTCTGATGTCATGTTCAATGATGGTTCCATACGGAAGATCAGCATTGGCTACGGTAAGAACAGACCTATGGAGGATATACCTATACTTGGCAGCATCCCTTGGATTGGGAGTTTTGGATGGCTTGGTACTTATATCCTATTCTCGATCATCTTTAGCATAAGCATCAGAAAGATTTTGAAAGTACACTAAAAAATTGCAAAAATTCTATTAAAGGGATTTCATATCATCCCAATTCTTCTCAAACATCCCATGTAAGGTCTTCGCGAAGAATGGTGTATTGACCCAGATGCCACCATCATAATTTGGATGGTTCTCTTCTCCGTCAAGCAACGTGAAGACAACATGTTGTTGATCAGCGACGACAAATCTGCCCTGGATATCATCAGTATGCCTAATCTCTGCGAACTCTTTGAGATCTTCAACATGTTCACCATCATCAGAGACGTCTGCAGCTATCCTGATATCAACACCTCGCGCTTTAGCTTTTCTTAGTGCCGCATAAAGTGTGTTCGCCTTTCGCTTAAGACCTTCTTTAGTAGTCATGATGACGACTGAATGTTCTGCTCCATTTATGATAGATTCCATATGGTTGTAGAGGTTCTTTCGTCCTTTAAGCGTTCCAGACATTTCAGTAGGCTCGACGAGATCGATGCCCTGTGAATGAAGAAGATTGAGCTCTTTTAGCACATCAGAACTTTTGAACGTGTCGAGCAGTTTAGTGTGATTATCGGCGTCTGCACGGATCTTTTTCTTCACACGTTCAACGACCTCTTCGGGTGAAACCGCGATGTATTTGATCGGCTTGCCGATCTTCATAATGATGAATCCTTTACGCTCCAATGACTCAAGAACATCGTATGTTCTTGATCGCGGCACATTCGCGATATCTGATAGTTCGCCAGCGCTGGAGATGCCCCTGGAGAGCAAAGATGTCCAAAGTTTGGCTTCATAGCTATTCAGACCAAAATCCTTTAATTTGTTCAGTACTTCATTTCCGATAATCATTCTGACTTCCTCATACGTATCAACTCTTTTTGAGGATAAACCAGAGGGATGTAACATGATTTATAAAATTATTGATTTTTTTATCATTGGTCAGTGATTACACTTTAAGAACATCAGTATGGTATCTATCAAGGCAGAACAATAAGAGGGGGATGTGACACCTCCGTTTCCACTGGAACACACGACTAACATTTCTTGATGAGACCTTTTCTAATCATCAATTCTTTGCTTTAGACTATCTCTTGGTTTTGAACTTAAATTGGGATCCTGAGATACAGTTCATTATTATTATATTACTATATAGAAAACTAATATATAATATATATAATATATTAGTAGCAATGTACTTCATCTGGAGTTTATTTAACGGAAAAGTCTTAAGCAAATGTTACCTTCAATTGATTATAATAATATGAGATGGAATAAACACAAAAATAATGTAAAACAATGTTTGTTCTAAATGATGTGTGTTTAGTCTTTACTTCTGTATGTCTATGATGGTTTAGATCAAAGCATGTCCCGAATAAAAGTATTCTCTTTGAGTAAGACGAGTATGTCTGTTGCATAGTATATTCAGTCTTTGTGGGATTGAATTGTCTTATGAGATTATCTCTCTATGATCTAATTTGTCTTATTATAGGGTCTATCATTTTGGTATTATCTGATTAATAGTGTAGTCTCATATAGTCTGTCTTAAAGGTACAATACGGACGTAATGGTTGGTATTGCTGAATAAAATAGTCTGATATTGTGTGTCCAAAAGAGGCATGCTCTTGGTTCTATTTGTTTTCCATATGAAACAGAGGGGTATGTGTGGAGGAATATGTACCTTTTCAAACTCTGATGTCACTTGCGAGTTGTCCGAAATTTTGTGCTTTCAGAGCGTGTTAACCTTTATTCTGTATCTTGGAAAAGTGGTATTGTGAGAGCAAAAGGTTTAAATAACCTCTATTTCTTGTGGAATTTTTATGAAGCATGGATTACGTAATTATCTTGAAAATTTTATGGATAAGGAGCCGATATTCAAGGATAAGATGGCTCTTCAATCAAATTACACACCTGAGTTCATTTCGCATCGTGATGAGCAGATAGAGCAGGTCGCAAGTGTCCTTGCTCCTGTGCTTAGACTGGAGAAACCAAGCAACCTCTTCATCTATGGGAAGACGGGTACGGGCAAGACGCTCTCTGTAAGATACACTACAGATGAAATATGTCAGATGGCCAAGGAAAAGAACCTTCCGTTGAAGGTTGTATATCTCAATTGCAAACTTAAGAAGGTTGTAGACACTGAATATCGTATCATTGCACAGCTCGCAAGAGAGTTTGGGAAAGATATACCTCCGACCGGCCTTCCTACGGATGAGATATACAAGATATTTTATTCAGCTATAGACAAAGAACGTCAGTTCATCGTGCTTATTCTTGATGAGATCGATCAGCTTGTGAAAAAAATAGGTGATGAGGTGTTGTACAATCTCACCCGGATAAATGCAGATCTACATCAGAGTCAGATAACGATCATAGGTATCAGCAACAATCTCCTTTTTACAGATCATCTTGATCCTCGTGTCAAGAGTTCACTTTCAGAGGAGGAGATATTATTTCCTCCTTACAATGCGTTTCAGATACAGAACATACTGAAGCAACGTGTGGAAGTTGCTTTCCTGCCCGATACTATCGAAGAAGGTCTGATAGAGAAATGTGCAGCTTATGCAGCGCGTGATCACGGCGACGCCCGTCGGGCCATTGAACTTATTCGAGTGGCTGCTGAACTGGCCGAAAGAGAAGGAAGCGCAAAGGTGAATATCAAGCATCTTGATATGGCTGAAGATAAGATAGAGAAGGACCGTATCATAGATCTGGTAAGTACTCAACCAAAACAACATCAACTTGTACTATATTCAATCATCCATCTTGCTAATACTAAGAAGGAGAGCATCATCACCGGTGAAGTTTATGAAATCTATAAGGGCCTTGCAGGAAAGATGGGTTTTCGCCCGCTAACTCAGCGACGTGTTTCAGATGTTGTAGGTGAGTTTGATATGCTTGGTCTTATCAGTGTCCGTGTTATCTCGAAAGGAAGATACGGGCGTACACGTGAGATAAATATGTCTATAGTAGACCAGACTAAGGATAAAGTGCTTGTCATCTTAGAGGAGGATCTTGGACTTGAGCGAACAGAAGGCTAATGCAATTATGCAGGATACTGAGCTTCGCCAGTATAAGAAAAAGGTTGTCCGTTTTTTTCTAGATAATAATATGTTGGTCTCTCCTGATTTCATAGATCAGCTTAATGGAACGGATAATGTTGAACAAGTCAACGACTTAGTGAAGGAAAAGATACATTCCGAAGATTTTTTCATGATGAATAGTGATGTATCCACTTTCATTGAAAAAGGTAATCTCTCAAATATTAATTGGAAGGAGTTTGAGAAATCAAAAGCACTTCATGATCGGAACCAAACCAAGGCTTACGGTAAATTCCTTGACCTCATGCAGCTTGAAGAGCAGGTCTCATCCGCTCCTACTGAGCATCTCATCAATATAACCTACTGCTATAATCGCCCTCAAGATAAGAAAGGCGTTGAGCATTTTGTGCATCATTTTAATGAGAGGTATAAGGCGATGGAAAGGATGCTTTCATCACGACCAGAGTTAACAAATCTCCTTCCTATATCACGAGTTCTTCAGAAGAAAGACAGAGACACCGTCAGTATCATAGGTATGGTCAGTGAAAAAAGAGTGACTAAGAATGGTCATCTTATCATCGAGCTTGAGGACGCAAGCGGATCAATCTCTGTTCTTGTAAGCAAGAACAAAGAGGATATGCTTAAGGAAGCAAACGATATCGTCTTTGACGAGGTCATAGGCATCCAGGGAACGAATAACGGCAATATTATATTTGCGAATACACTGCTTTGGCCAGATGTTCCGAACAATAAGGAACTTAAGAAGAGTCCTGATGAAGTATATGCTGTTTTTCTATCTGATGTGCATGTCGGTTCAAAAGATTTTCTTGAGGAAGAATTCCTTAAATTCATCAAATGGGTCTCGGGCAAGACCGGTTCTTCAGAACAGCAAGAGACTGCAAAGAAAGTAAAATATCTTTTCATATCTGGTGATGTAGTTGATGGTGTAGGTATCTATCCTGGTCAAGAGGCGGATCTTAGTATTCCAGATATCTATGACCAGTATAAGGAATTCGCCAGGTTGCTTGATATGATACCTAAGCATATTGCTATCGTCGTATGCCCGGGTAACCATGACGCGCTGCGTATAGCAGAACCGCAGCCCGTGCTTTCTCATGATTATTGTGCACCTATCTACGCTCTTGAGAATGTCTATATAGTGAGCAATCCAGCTATTGTCACAATGCATCGAACAGAGACCTTTTCAGGTTTTGATGTGCTTATGTATCATGGATACAGTTTTGATTATTACGCATCTGAGGTGCACAGCATAAGGTCTCAAGGAGGATATGAGCGCGCAGACCTTATCATGAAGTTTTTGCTTAAAAGAAGACATCTGGCACCAGCCCACAAATCTACCCAATACATACCCCATCTTGATCATGATCCTCTTGTCATATCTACCGTTCCTGATTTTTTCATAAGCGGTCATATCCACTATAGCAGCGTTTCAAACTATAGGAATGTCACCTTGATATGCGGTAGCTGTTGGCAGAGAAAAACCGCTTTCCAAGAAAAGGTCGGTCATCATCCTCAACCCTGCAGGGTACCGCTTGTGAATTTAAAGACAAGGGAAGTCAAGGTCCTTCGCTTCGGCGAAGATGAGTAAAAGTTCCGTTTATGGAGTTGGCCTCTTTGGATATTCGGGATGCAACTTTTCTTTTCTTTAAGGTAATACGAAACACTAAAAAACAAGGTTAGCATCCTCGTTTAAGTGGCAGAGTTTTCTCCAGAGATAGGGGCATATTTTAAGGATTTGAAGTCTGAACTCATGAGGGCTTATCATGTAGCGGAAGCTGCCAGAAAGCTTGGTTTTGATCCTGAGAATCATGTTGAAATTCCTATAGTAGAGAATATGGCTGAACGCTGTGAGGGTCTTATATCTGTAGTCGCTCCACAGATTAAAGGCAGCGGTGTGTCTGAACGTATAAAGGAACTTGAGGAGGAATATGGTTCGCTTGATTGGAGAGTCGCACTTACTATAGGTCTGGAAGTAGCTAAACAGAAGTACTGCAAGTTTAAGGATGAACATGAAGCAATTACTATAGGCATCAGAACCGGATTCGCATATCTTACTATGGGTATAGTCGCAAGTCCACTTGAGGGATTTGTCGAGCTGAAAATTAAAAAGACCAGAGATGGAAAGGATTATTTTGCCCTAAGTTACGCCGGCCCTGTGCGCAGTGCAGGTGGTACCGGAGCTAGTGTGTCGGTTATCCTTGCAGACTACATCCGTCATAAGATGGGCTACGCCGCTTATGACCCTACAGAAGAAGAGGCTAAAAGATTTGTTACGGAACTGTATGATTATCATGAAAGGATAACGAACCTTCAGTATCTTCCAAGTGAGGAAGAGATAGAATTTCTTGGAAAACATCTCCCTGTACAGATAGATGGTGACGGAAGCGAAAAGATAGAGGTATCTAATTTTAAGGATCTTGACCGTGTGGAGACGAATAGAATACGGAATGGTGTTTGTTTGACCATTGGTGAAGGTATTGCTCAGAAAGCACCTAAGCTTTGGAAACAACTGTCTAAATGGGGACATGATTTTGACCTTGCACACTGGGACTTCATAGGAGAGTTTGTGACTTTACAGAAGAAGATCAAAGCAAAAGGAGCTGCCGCAAAGAAGGCGCCTACTGAAGGTGGTCCGAAGATACTCCCAGATACAACTTTTATCAAGGACTTGGTAGGTGGTCGCCCAATCTTCACGCACCCACTGCGGGAAGGTGGCTTTCGCCTGCGCTTCGGCAGGACGAGGACGAGCGGATTCTCTTCATATAATATACATCCTGCGACCATGGCGGTGATGAATGATTTTCTGGCTGTGGGCACCCAACTTAAGAATGAGCGACCAGGAAAGGGTTGCACAGTTACTGTATGCGACAGTATAGAGGGTCCTATCGTTCGACTGAAAAATGGGAATGTTCTGTATCTTGATGATTTTGAAGAGGCGAAGCGCATCAGTCCCGAGGTTGAACAGATACTTTTTAATGGAGACATTCTTATCAATTATGGTGATTTTTTCAACAGAGCGCATACGCTCTGCCCTCCGGGATATTGTGAAGAATGGTGGATCAGAGAACTGGAGGAAAAGGTCACGCAGAAAGAAGGGATATGCAACGCGGAGATCATAGCTAAACGGACAGGCATAGAAAAAGAAGTTTTAGGAAATATCTTAAACAACCCTCTTTCTGAACGGCCAACAGCATTGCAGAGTGTTATTCTTTCCAGGACGTTAGGTGTCCCTCTCCATCCTAAATATAGCTACCATTTCGGCAGTATGCAGAAAGATGATATGCTAACTTTATATGATGCGTTGCTCCATGCAAATTTTGTCGAAAATAGTGAAGGATTTGAGAAAGCTATACTAAAATACTCCCAAAAGTTGAAAGGCATCCTGGAGCGCGCGGGAATTGTCCATGAATTGGTGAACAACGAATTTCTTATATTGGACAAGAATGATGCATTTAGTCTTCATACACAATTTGCTATATCAGAAAAGAAAGACCTTACTTCAATAGAAGCCCAGACCGGTACAGCTTTCATCAATCTGGTAAGCCCTATCAAGGTGCGTGATAAGTCCGGACTGTTCATAGGCGCAAGGATGGGAAGACCAGAGAAAGCGAAGATGAGACAGCTGCAGGGCAGCCCACAGGTACTTTTCCCAATAGGGGATGAAGGTGGACGCTTGCGAAGTTTTCAGTCGGCGCTTGAGGTCGGTAAAGTTTCTGGCGAGTTTCCTGTGCATTTTTGCGCCGCATGCAAGGAGGAGACGATATTTGGCGTATGCGAAAGATGCGGAGGTAATGCACCCAAGGTGAAGTGGGAAGAAGGAAGAGGTATAGTTCTTCCTGATGATGCAGGAGAGCATGCACAAGATTCCAGGTACCGCCAGATAGATATCAAGCACTATTTTGGAAAGGCGCTTGAGCATCTGGGTATCACTCAGTATCCCGACCTAATCAAAGGAGTGCGTGGTACGAGCAATAAAAGCCATGATGTGGAACGGATAGAGAAAGGTATCCTTCGTGCAAAGCACGACATCTATGTGAACAAGGAAGGCACAACAAGGTATGATATGACGCAGCTGCCTATCACACATTTCAAACCTTTCGAAGTAGGTACGCCTGTAAAGCGATTGCAGGAACTTGGGTATACCCACGATTGCTATGGTGCACCTTTCACTTCAGAAGACCAGGTTCTTGAGATCAAGCCGCAGGATATCATATTACCGAAGAATATCGGGTGCCTCGATGAGGGCGCTCACAAAGTGTTGACACGCATAGCGCAGTTCATGGATGATATGCTTACCGGATTGTACAGGCTTAAGCCATACTATAATGTAAAGGATTACCATGATCTTATAGGACATATAGTCCTTATGCTTGCACCACACACCAGCGGAGGCATCGCAGCGCGTATCATCGGCTTTTCAGATACACAGGGGCTTTACGCTCATCCAATGATGCATGCGGCCACAAGAAGGGACTGTGACGGAGATGAAGCTTGTGTAGTTATGCTTCTTGATGTTCTTATCAATTTTTCAAGACATTTTCTTCCCGCCCACCGAGGTTCAACGCAGGACGCTCCCCTTGTGTTGACCTGGATGCTTACTCCGGCAGAAGTTGATGATATGGCTTTCGATGTTGATGTGGTCTGGAAGTATCCAAAAGAATTCTATGATGCCTGTCTTGAATATAAGAAACCCTGGGATGTAGAGATAGAAAGGATAGGCACGTTTTTAGGACAAGAGCGGCAGTATGAGAAGATGGGATTCACCCACACTATCTCTGACATCAACAACGGCGTACTTATTAGTTCTTACAAAACACTGCCTACTATGCAGGATAAGCTGGTTGCCCAGATGGATCTCGCTGAGAAACTAAGGTCAGTAGATACAGGTGATGTTGCCCGACTTGTCATAGAGAAACACTTTTTGAAAGACATCAAAGGAAACCTTAGAAAATTCTCTATGCAGGAATTCCGTTGTGTCGGATGCAATGAAAAATACAGGCGCCCGCCTCTGGCAGGCAAATGTAAAAAGTGCGGAGGCAAGATCATATTTACCATCTCTGAAGGGTCTGTACTTAAGTACCTACAGCCTTCTTTGGAGCTAGGAGAGAAGTACAAGATACCCAGCTATCTCAAACAGACTCTTGATATACTTGAGCAGGTAGCTGATGGTGTCTTTGGAAAGCAGCCGGAGAAACAGGAAGGACTTGATAAATGGTTCTAACGCACTATTATGGTGCATCCGTCATAGGCAGTGGTGTCTGCATGAGAATTTCTTTTGAGAGGATCTCTCCCATAGGGTTCTAAAGTGTAAGTGTTCGCAATAAGCCTTTCATTTCCCGTCGTACTGTCTTGCAGAAGTATCTGGTAATCTATATTCTGGTCTTTGCAATTTGTTATC
Organism: Candidatus Woesearchaeota archaeon; assembly: GCA_020637435.1. Taxonomy (GTDB): domain Archaea; phylum Nanobdellota; class Nanobdellia; order Woesearchaeales; family JACJVW01; genus JACJVW01. The sequence continues at coordinate 639,411 of JACJVW010000001.1, read as the reverse complement.
CCATAGGAGAAGAAACTTATCTGTAATGTGTTAGAGGGGTAAGTGTAGTGCACAGTGCAACCCCACTCAACTTCTCCTTCGATACCTTTGCAATATGCAGAACCAGGGTTGAAAGTTGGGGATATGGATGAACCGCTCTCCAAGTCTGATGCATCCCAGTTTTGTGCACACATCGATTTCGATACTATCGGTGCGATAAAACCGATGGCAACGCTCATGACCTGGTCAAGCGATTCGCGCATTTCTTTGTCCGTAATGACGTCTTCAGGTGTGGTCTCGTCAATAATCTTCTGCACCACTTCTTTGGGCACAACTCCGTGAGAAGTTCCTTTTTCATCCAAGAGCACATACTGTCCGTCTTGCTCTGTGATAGTGACCGTCATTTCGCCTATCTGTGTCACAATCGACCCTGTACTGGAGTCTACCCTGAGGCTTCCAACCCCCTCAACCTCAAATGTTCTATCATAGCCTGCTGACACAGCGCCCTGCAATTCATCATTAATATTGAAGTTCAGGTCGCTCTTCGTCTGGTCCCCATCAGTGACGGTGACTCTTCCAAGCTCATCAACCTCACCTATAAGGCTACCTGAAGTGAGAGTGTTCTTTGCAGGGTCGTAATACCACTCTATGTTGTTTGTGTCAGTGAACGTGAATGGAATCTCCTCGATATAAGCAATTTTTTGCAGTAGTATGGTGTTTGTCACAGGAAGAGAGGTATCCGAAGATCCAGCGAAAGTAATTTTGTTGCTGTCATCAATCGTATAAGTGAGGCTGTCTTTCTTTATTTCAGTACCTGTGACTAGCGTCATTGAGATAGAGTCAGATTTAGTATCGATCTCATATATGTGTGTGGTCTTGACATTATTGTCAAATGTAGTCTGTACTAATTTGTCTTCACTCAAGAGGCCTACGTAATCAGGAGGCTGTTGGTTGTGAGTGTGCCCTATCTCTTCGAAACCAAGGTCAGAACAGTCGGGATCGCTCGGTGTGTTGAAGAGCATATCAAGGCTGTTGATAACGTTCATCAGTGTCATGGGGATACTTACCAGGTCCAGCGCGACCTTAAGGCAAGTAGGAAGAGAAACATGGACTCCAAGTTCACTTAGGTATTTGACTACGAATTCACTCGCGAAGTTCCATAGTATCTGGAGCATAGGACCTATTATGCTTCCCTGCCAGAACATACAGAGCTGTTCATCAAGATAGGCGTCACAGGTTGCAGTAGGCAGGCCGTTTGCGCAAGCTTGCTCTATGCAACAATCGTGCACTTTATACATCGTCTCGAGATTTCGCATGTGGAATACCATCGCGACTATGTTGAGACAGAACATCGCCACATAGATGCTTGAGTACGGGTTGAGGCTCTGCCCCCATTCACCATATTCAATATCTTCAACCCCGTCCATACCTAACATATCCGTACCTTCTCCAGAGCCAAAGATGTCTGTGCCACCGCACATGCCATTCATGATGTAGGAACAGAGATGATGCGCAAATCCCCAATAGAACACATTCTTTGTCTGTTCCTGTGCCTCTGAGGATACACACCCCATAGTCCAACAGCATTCTTTGGTACCTGTAATAGTGGAGATCGCAGTCATAACGGTGGCTATGCCGTTGTAGATAGAACATAGGGCGAATAGCATGGTGGCAATGCCTTCAAGGGCGCCGGTGAATGCGAAGAGGGGCTCAAGCATCTGTTTCTCTGCACGCTGTGATTTTTCCATGCAGGAACCTGCGGTGCCGGAAAGCATGTCTTCGTCAATGTCATCGAAGGTGAATTCATCGCTTCCGTCATCAAAGAAATCGAAGGCCAGGGCGTCAGCTGTGATAAACGGAATAGAAATCATCAAGGCTATCATCAAAGCTGCTATCGTCTTCATCGTATCTCAATGGGTAAGTATGTTTGCAGATTCTGTACTGGAAGGGAGAATCTTAATTTCTCTGGTGTACCATCACAATCCTGGTCAGCCTCAATGCTCATGTTGAGCATGGCATCCTGCAACACTTGCTGTTCAAAATCTTTGACTTCAAGGACCATGTCAGTACTGTGTTCGACCGGGAAGTAAACGGTCACGACGTCACCATCTTGCACTTTTGGGAGGGTTATGGTTTGTGTGGCTGAACCAAATGGCCAAAGGCCGATGTAGGGTTCATAATCCGGAGCTTCACCCTCAAAACCGACTTTTTCAGAATCTCCTTGTCCTGTCTCATATGTGGATGGCGTGATGGTGGTATTGGCAAGGTATACGGTCTCAATTTCATATTCTCCTTTTGCAAGCATTGCTGTTGTATCAGAGCTATATGAGTCTGCGAATTTAATATAGTTTTCTTTTCTTAGTGTGAGGAGCAGGTTGTCGTCGGATTGAGCGGCCATCTTTATACTTTCGAGCAAAGATGCGGGCGTACGTCCATCACAAGTGTTTCTGGTAAACCCGCCAGTCAGGTATGCGTAAATAAGGAGATTTCGGGCATGTACAGGAACAAGTTCCAAGGAAATATTCTGGAGAGGCAGCATTTCTACAGTTGTTCCCTGTGCGTCAGTTGAGCTGTATCTTTGTTCCGTATCATCATAACCTTCTTTTTTAAGCTGTAGTTTGCCATTGATACATTTTTGCAGCGGCAATAGAGCTCTTCCATCACTTTCGGTAAGACCAATTGGACAATCCTGATCAACGCAGCTGTAGGTAATTTCTACTCCCGGTATTGGATCTTGTGTGTATGCATCAAGCACGATTAACTCCTGCGCTTCCAAAGTACCACCATCGCAAAAATTACTCTCTTCTTCCATTTCAATATCGTAGAATTCACTTATGTTTAAGGCATTATTACAAGTGCGTGGCTGGTTGCCGCAAAGGTTCGTTTCCAAGAGGAAGTACAGGGACATGCCGTTTCCCTCAACGACACCTGTTGTTGCATTGATGTGGGAGCTCCAATAGTCATGCACTTTGAAGAGTATAGGGAGTTTCACATCATATTTGAAACGGTATTCTACACTGTGAAATGTAGGAAAGAAGAGGAATGATGGTGCACTTTTTATCGATGGTCTGAGTATGCCTCCTTCTTTTGGCTTTATGACTACGGCATCCCCAGGGATGAACCAATCCTTATCATGGTACATGGATACTGAAGAGAGATCATCTGTCGGAAAATAGTAGCGGATATAACTATCTAACACTCTTTGCTCGACAGGGTCATCACTGGTGAGTCTTGGATGTTTAAGATCCCCTATTCTAAGTAACGGAAGTGTTGAACTTACCATATTGCGAAGCTTCTGCTCAACCTCAAACCTGTTCCATATCACAAATGACGGCGAAGAAGAGGGGACAGTAAGTGAAAAAGGAGGCAGGTCATTGTCTTGCTTGTATCCCCCCATATAGGTCCTTAAGGAAATCATCTCGAGAATGAAACGCTCAAGGAAAGCTTCTCTTGCTTCAATGATGGCTATGTTTTGCGCATAGTTAATCATCTTATCCAGGTCGAATGGCACAGAGAAGGCAAATTCATTGGTTGTCCATTCTGTGTTTTGGGTCTTGCCCCTGATATCGTACCGCATCTCTACAATGACTTCTTTCTCAAAATCAACCTGTACCACTATGTTTCCGGTCTCTATCGCTACTCCATAGTATTCTTCGATATCAGCGAAGCCTCTTGCGCACAGAGGGATGGCTTTGGCGATATACTCCTCCAATTGAGTCTCAAGGGTGCGTTTAGAGGGGACAGTCAGTCTGTTCTCTGCACTAAGATAGACAGGAACGTTGACGAACCCATCTTCATTGTGCCTAATTTTCTTAAGACCATCTTCAGTATAGATTTCATATTTGGCAGGCAGACTAAGATATTTGTAACTGGAGGGGATATCTATGAATCCTCCCTGAAAGCGCATCACCGACAGGGCCTCTAAGACTGCTTCCGAGAGGCAGGAGTCCACTATGCTTCTTGTCTGTTCCTGTCCGCTATACTCCGCTAGCGCAGGATCCTCCCTCTCTTCATCCTGTATCATCATGTTAAAGAAGACGGTCAATCCGATAATCAACAGAATGACCATTCCGATGACAATGAATAAGGTAATCTGAGCTTTTTTCATTCTTTGTGAGCATACCAGAACAGTGCTCTTGACCAAGTCACAAGAGTTAGATATAAGAAAAGCGCCAGAATGGACATCCAAAAACCGCCTGTCAAAGGTATCGTGAACTTCAAGATGAGAAATACACCTCCTATCAGGAGATAGGGGACCACTAATCTGTCCGCATGGTCAAGACTATGCTTTACTCCTTTTATGATGGCTTTCCTTATCCTTCGTGTTCTTATGTACTCAATGTTCATGCTGTTAGTGAGATGGAGGAGCAACGGTATACCTATGTAGAGACCGAACAAGGTTGCGCCTCCAAAGATAAGGACCGTCATTGCAAGTAATGACCAGCTAGCTGTGCGAACAATTAGGTTAAAGAGAAAAAATCTTCCCAGCCACGACCAATCCCATCTCTTTTTTTGAAGACGGGACCAGATCAGCCCTCTAAAGACGGAATATGCCAGAATGTAGAGGAGATACATGAACGGAAGGACAAGCACTGTCGCAAGGAACACATCTTTTACCATAGCATAGACTTGCTCAGGGTCTTTGGCCATCTCTTGACGCAGGTCACCCTGTTCTTCAATTATATCTATCATGGGTGAAGCAATCGTCTGCAGCAATATCGTCCCCAACAGGAAAATCATGCCTAGCGCCGTAAAATATCCCAGGTCAAGGTAGAACGTCTCCCTCACCTCTTTTCCATAAGTCTTTTGCAACACTCCGACTATGTCCATATAGGAGGATATTAGATTGGGCAGTTTAAGAAATTTATGTTTGGAGACACTATCTTTGCCAAGAAATAACGTGGAAATCTAGAACGCTTTTTTGATGACGTGCCTGGCTCCGCAAGCAGTACATTTCAGATACTGAAGATTTCCTTCTTTCTCTATCTTTGTGTCAGGTTTTCCGCAGTCGTTGCAGAGGACGTATTCGTTCGCATATTGCCGTATCTTCTCATTGACACGGGAGGCTGGAAGTTTTGTACCAATCACTAGGGTGGAGTCTTTCATCCCACCTGGGGCAGCAAGCTCTTTGAGTACGTACTTAAGGACATGTTCAAGAGGCCTTTCAAGGGTACTTGCAATCTGAGAGAAATTTGTGATGACGGTCTTATTGCCCTGAATGTGACCTGTCACCTTGGGAATCTCGAAGCGTTCTTTGACGAACACGGACTCAGGCATCTCGCTCCTTGCTTTATTTAGCATCTCCTCATAATCCATAGTTCTTATGAATTGACGCCCTTTTATAAATTGTTTGGCGAGGGTACTTCTAAGCTGCGGAAGCAGGGGTATCAGAAGGCCTGCTGCTACGCAAAGTTTATAAAAAAGAATATCCTAGTATACGATTATGGTGCTTGAATCTCTAGTCAATCCTGTTGTTGCTGAGAGGAAGCCCTGGATGATGATCCTTCTTGGTTTCCTCTACGCGACAGTAGGGGTATTCCTTAGCTATTGGGTCTTCCAGTCGTATTCGAGCCTTGTCATGATCTTTCTTACGGTTCTTGCATGCGCACCGCTTATGTACAGGACTATCAAGATGGAGGAAAAGAAGGATATCCTCATGGATGGGGAAGGCAATATGCTTAGAGAACATTGGAAAGCCCTCTCGTTTCTGCTTTTCCTGTTCTTGGGAATCACGGCGGCATATGCACTTTGGTATACTGTTCTGCCGCCTGGCATGAGCTCTACATTGTTCTCTGTACAACAGGAGACGATCAACCGGATCAATCCGACCGGCCAGGTTACAGGCAATTATATTGTAGAAGGAATAGATACCTTCACTAAAATTTTTTTCAACAATCTTAATGTGCTGCTCTTCTGTCTTATCTTCTCTTTGCTCTACGGGCTTGGAGCGATTTTCATACTCGTCTGGAACGCATCTGTCATAGGTGTTGCGTTTGGCAATTTCATACGTGATAAACTCAGCGTAGCCGCCGCGGCATTGGGGTTGGCTCAGGTGGGTCTGTATCTTCACGTGACCAGCTGGGGTTTTGTAAGATATGCTATACATGGCATACCGGAGATTCTCGCATATTTTATTGGGGGTCTTGCAGGCGGTATCCTAAGTATCGCTATAGTCAAGCACGACTATGTATCGAAGAAATTCGAGAAAGTGATCATGGACTCCGCAGATCTGGTCATCATAGCCATAATCACTTTGATTTTCGCAGCAGCTATCGAGACATATATCACGCCTGCGCTGTATCTGCATTGATCTATTCCAGAACTTTGATTTTACCGGGACTTACCTGGAAGACTTCTCCTTCCATAAGCAAGGTGTTGAGAATCGCTTCCGCACGGCTGTTCTTCGCTTTCTTGATGACCTCATCGATATCTGCACCATCACCTTTGTCAAGCTCTTTGATAAGAAGATAGACCGTTTCAGTGTCATTTGTGGCAGTGTCTTCGATGTCTTCAACAGGTTTACTTACTCTTTGAGGGATGCTTTCTACAGGGGTCTCACGCACTATTGGTGTAAGCAGAGAAAGCTCTTTCTTGCGAAAAGCCAGCCAGTCTTCCGTCGTCGGACGGACCAATTCAGGAATGATGTAGCGTTCGTCATTGTATTCTCTTATCTTGCCGATGACCATCACCAGATCACCTATGGCAGCGCTGTCCAACCCTGGAACCCTATCAAATGATCTCACCAGCATCTTTGCTGTCCCATCATCGATGGTGAAGCTTTGAGAAGAACCGTTGATTTCTAACGCCGAAATCATGGTAGCGAGTATATTTACGCGCGAGACATGGCGCCCATAGGGATCAATGATGTATGATGGTTCCCAGCCTTCGTTCTTGACATAGTCTCCCTTGATGATATCAGAGAGGGTAATCTTGTAGGCGGTCTGTCTTTTCTGCTGGGTATCTTCCATAGTCAAGGGGTAAGGTCATGATTATAAAAACGTTATTGCTCAGGGTCTTTGAGGTTGTATATACCTTAAATGAGCGGTTTTGTTCAGCTACTCTTCCCAGGTATGTCTCTTTTTTCAAAATCCTACTTTTTACTAATATTTTTACGAGGTTTTCTTATCCTGGATTTTTGGAAAAACCCTCCTTTGTACATTGAGGACCTTTTTCAGTCCCCCCACCTCTCCCATGCTTCTTTTTTCAAAATCCTATCGCCATTTTATCACTTTATTCACGATATACTCATAGGATTTTGAAAAAATCTTCATTTGTACATTCCCGGGAAGGGGGGAAGTTTTAAATACGCAAGAGGCTGGGATGAGAGGTAGGGGAATGGCTAATATACAGCTTGTCCAGTATATACAGGACGCGCTAAAAAAGGGGTACACGTATCAACAGGTACGATCCACGCTGGTCTCTAGTGGCTGGCCGCAGTATGAAGTAGAGGAGGCCATATCCTCCGTGTACAATCAGAGCGTTCACGAGGAGGTCTCAGTCAGGACGAACCACCATGTGCTTTCTATCGTACTGGTTATCGGATTTGTGCTACTAGTAGGTGCTGGTCTGTTCGCCATCACTCTCCTGTTTCCCAGTCAGGGAGGCGAGCAGTTGACTACTGATATCGTTGAGTATGAAGTGACACTCTCATCTAACAAGGTAGAGGTAGGGAATAAACTTGTCTTCACCAATACTTTCAGAAGCCCTACGAAAGTCCAAGGTTACCTTATTTATCCTTCGTATAAGATATATGAATCTTCAACTGATCAGCCAGTCATGCACTGGGAGGCTACTGATGGTGTTCCTCTTGACGGAAGTACAGAAACACGAAAGACATTGCTCTCGACAATCAGTCCGGGTACTTATTATCTTGAGAGCTCTGCGCTCTATAAAGGTGAACGCTTGGTAAGCCGACAGCAATTTGTAGTCTACGAGAAGGCGGTCCAACCCACCTGTACCGACGGACTAAAGAACCAAGGTGAATCTGATGTAGACTGCGGCGGTCCTTGCAAAGCCTGCGTGAGCTGTGGCGACGGTGTACGTAATCAAGGCGAGACCGGAGTAGACTGCGGCGGTCCCTGTAAGGCATGCATGGAGCAATGCGAAAGCTGCAATGATTATAATGCCTGCACTTTGGACACCTGCCATGCAGGCACGTGCGTAAATGAACCTATATTCCCCTGCTGCGGCAACTATATCTGTGAATCAGGCGAGACTACACAATTATGTCCGGGTGACTGTCTGCCTGAAATAGAGAAACCAATTGAAACTATGACAAGACTTGATATCATTAATAAGGCGAAGCGACTTATCAATGAATCAAAGCAGAAGGAAGCAGGAGATTTCTGCTCAGAGGTACCCGATCTGGAGCGGAAGGATGAATGTTTCAGCATCATCGCATTCGAAAGCAAGAACAGTATATTCTGCACATATATCGACGGAGTCGTGAAAAGGGACAATTGTTACATGAGTTTTGCGAATGACATCACTATACAGGATTATAGTGTCTGTCCCAAGATCACAAGCAAGTATCTACGATCGAGTTGCGAGGCATTGAAGATGAGGCCCTCGCCACCATGAGTGTCCCTCCGCAACTGATCGACTATATCAGGACCTATCTTAGTCAAGGATATACTGAACAACAGTTGCGTCCCTATCTTATCCAGAATGGCTGGACCCCTAGTTCAGTTGATGAGGCCTTCAGCATAATCTTTAACAGACAAGTACCTGTCCAGACAGAGCATACTATCCATATTAAAGGTATGGGCATCATTATGGGTGTGCTTGTCGTGGTTATCGGCCTTGTGGGTCTGTTGATATACCTTTTGCTCCCTTCAGCAGAGCCTGCGCAGGAGATGCTTCTCGATTATCAGATAAAAATAAGCCCAGCTGAGAAGATTAAGTTTCCCGGTGAGGAGCTGGCTTTTGAAACTACACTAGTCAACATGGGTAAAACACCAAGGTATGATGTAGTCATAGAGTACTCCTTTTCTTCTAGTGGCGGAAAGACGGTTGAAACATGGGATGAGACTAAGGCGATAGAGACAGTGCATCCGTATACGGTGCGAAAGGTTCTTCCTGTTACTTTAGCTCCAGGAAATTACGTGCTTAAGGGACATATTGCATACGGAGATGGGTTAATTGCACGAGCTTCGGATAGTTTTGTCGTTAAGAATAGGGAAAGTACTACAGCTCCTACCTGTACTGATGGTATCCTTAACCAGGGCGAGGAAGAGACCGACTGTGGCGGACCATGTAATGCTTGCGAGAAAAGCTGTTTTGATTGCGACGACACGAATATGTGTACACGCGATGTCTGTAAGGAAGGAGTGTGCACGCATATACCCATCACTCCTTGCTGCGGAGACAATATCTGCAGCGAAGGTGAAGTATGCATCGCCGATTGCCCATCTACAAAAGAACCCACGATCAAGGTGACCGCAACCTCCATCAAAGAGGAAGCGATGGATATCGCATCAACTGACGAGGAGTCTGCAGGCAAGTACTGTAACACGCTTGAGAAGGAAGTAGATAAGGATTATTGTTTCAGGGTGGTCGCTCATGGCACAGAGAACAAAAACTTCTGCAAATTTATCATCTCTTCATCAACAAAAGATTTTTGTTATATGAAGTTTGCCACTAAAGGAGACAACAGCGTCTGCCCAGAAATTTCGAATGAACATCTACAGAGGGCCTGCATTTCACTAGGAACATGAAGCATATTATCACTATATTCAAGCACGAGCATCTGCGCTATTGGAGGGACGGGAAATTTTTGCTGGTTAGCGCATTTGCAGCTTTGCTTTTCTATCTCCTGCATGATTCTCCGGTGAGATACCTTCTCCTTGCAGCGTTGCATGCGAGAGCCCCAGATATCACCCAGTATATCGAACAGATACATGAGATATTCATCTACGATTACTTTGTTGTCTTCTTCCCTTTGCTTACCCTCCTTCTGGCTTACAATGCCGTGTCTCAGGATACGTCCACCGGAAGCATCCGATTTTTACTGCCCCGGGTAAAAAGGTACGAGTATCTTGTAGGTAAGTTTCTTTCTCTAAGTATCTATGTGCTTCTGCTCCTTTCTGTATCATTTATCGGACTTGGTCTTCTCACAAAAGTAGGGTTCATCAATTTATTTCCCCTCTTTGTTTTCTGCCTGGCTTTTGGTCTGGTCTGGTTAAGCATATATTTTCTTATGAGTGCAATACTCAGCAGGCCTATGCTGGTCATCCTGCTTGGTCTTTTCCTTCCTGTACTTATGTTGGTACTCGCTTTTGCTCCCGGTATATCCTGGGCGTCACCTTTTAGTATGTTTGTCGTCAATCTTGGAACCGGGACACTCCTCTTCCATAGTTTTTTTCTTATGCTTGAAAACCTCATCTATGTTGCGCTGACGGTGGCTGTTTTTGAGGTGAGGAACTTATGAAGGTTTTTGGTCTTGTGAAGAGCTTCGGCAACCGGGAAGTCCTTAGCGAAATATCTTTTACCCTTAAGGAAGGATCCAAGACCGGCCTGCTTGGCCTAAACGGTGTTGGAAAGACAACCCTGCTTTGTATAATGGGAGGTATCCTTAGACCCAGCAAAGGCGAGGTTGAGTTTGGCGAAAAAGTGGGCATGCTCCCTCAACAAGCTCTTCTCCCTTTACATATGAGCGGTAATGAATTGTATGCATATTATGGTGAACTGAGCGGACATGACTCGCAGCAGACGGATATTATAGAGGCTCTGCAGCTTGCAGAACTCTTGCCTCAAAAGATCAAACAGCTTTCGCACGGGCAGCGTCAGTTGCTTGCTATAGGCCAGGCTTTTCTTGGTAATCCTCCTATCGTGCTTCTTGATGAGCCTTTCAATGGTCTTGATGCTCACCACAAGGTGCTAGTCAGAAACTTTATAGCTAAACAGACGATGACGGTTGTCATAAGCAGCCACATCTTAGACGAGATTGACAGATTGTGCACTGATGTGCTTATCTTGCATAAAGGGAAGCTTATCGCTGAGGAAAGTATTGGGCAGTTGGCAAAGAAAGGCAGCCTTATAAGCTTGCGAGTGAACAACATATCTGACGCTTTGGTCTCTTCAATACATTCTCTAGACGGGATAATCTCGGTTCTCCCTTCAGGAGATACTCTTTCTATCCGGAGCAAGAAGGATGTGTTACCTAAGATCCTTGCTATCTGCAAGAAACACAAGATAAAGGTGCTGCATGTTGAGCAGGGACAACGAACTGAGGATTTACTCCTATCTTACATCACTTGAGCTGGTACCATAGCTCATAATTGTTCTCGTTACGTGTGACATCAGCAAGCTTATTGATGCATCTTATGTGATAGATAGCATCTGTAGCTACATTCATCTCTGTAGTGCAATTGTTGAGGTGGCAGTCAGTGAAAGGGGAGGCCATCTCATTGAAGCTTTTTTCAGGGTCGGTATCGTACCTGCAGAGCATCTCTCTGTCCAGCATCATCGTGAACTTGAAGTTGTTAGGCACATAGAATCCTACTGGTCTAGTCGGATCTTTTTTCATAATTTTTGAGTTTAGTACAGCCAGCTCCGAAGGTGAATCCCTTATACTGATGTATCCGGAGGATGGAATTCCTAGTGGTACGATGGATGTGCTTGCGTAGAAAATTACCTCGTATTCTTCTTCGAGGCGCGGCTGATCGAGACAGGTAACATAGATGATCTCTTTGTCGTCAATCAATTCGATGGTGCCGTTGCAGCTATATCCTTGTTCTCTTAGGTCAAACACGGAGCGTGGGCAATCAAGCTTATGCTGCAGTCCGAAGAAGGGCGCAGGCGCGTAGTCCCATCTACATTCCACAGGTTCATCGAACCAGAGCTTGATCTTCTCTTTCGCTTTGATATAGGAGAGATTGGTCGGTTCCTGGCCGACTATCACAGGGGGGCTGCTGTCCTTGCCAACGGCATACATAATTGCGAGGTCCTCAATCTGCGTATTCCCGTTTGCGTCGATACATTTGATGTATGAAGTGTAATGGTCATTCTGCAGATCAAAGAGCGTCGCGAACATCTGGTCTTCATATTCATCAAGGAAATCACGAAGCGGAAAGTAGATATTTGCCATAAAATTCTGATAGAAATCAAGCACAGGGGTCGGGTCTTGTCCGAGATCAGACATGAGGCTTACCACCTTGGTTACGGTCTCCTCAACTTGCAAGCGAACTCTGTCTATATCTGTGAGCGCATACATGAGTCCAAAACCCGTGAGGGTGGTCAGATAATCCCATAGCTGGATCTTTGATTTTGCAGTTTCTTTCCAAACATAAGTCGTGTTGAATGCATGACTTGTCTTTGTAGGGAATATCTGGGGTATGTCTTCATACTCAAAGACATTGACCGGGAATGATTTGCAGGAGGCTGGTTCTGAAAGATTGATCATCACTTCAAGCTCTGAGTACGGTTCAACACCGTCACTGGGAGGGATCCCTATGTCATCATTGCAGTCTGCTCCTTTGCATAGAAATATGGTCTCTACGCCAAGGAGATTTACTGTAGGCATGGAAGTCATTTCAGGAGTAAGAATACCTCCAAATTCCATGGTCGGGCCTTGTTCGTCTGTACTTGATATGCCGTCACAATAGCCCACTCCGTTCTCCTCGCGGAATGTGCAACCCTGGCCAAGACTTTTGCAGAGGTACTCGGTACAGGGCTTACTGAAGTCTGCTTCGCAGAGGAAGCAGTTGTCTCCCCCTCCTGGCGCCTGCCATGGACTGCATATGGTACCAAAGACAGATAATTTGTCATATTCGCAATCATGAGGGATACCCCAATCACAATCACAGAAGGTGCATTCATCCCATCCACTGGCTTCATCAGCGAACTCTTCGATTCGTTCGAGGATGCGTTCGAATTTCCCCTCTTCATAAGATTCGTATATTGCGTTGGTAACTTCGGGACGAAGTGTTGAGAAACCAAGCTGCAATGATGCGTCATAGCGTGTCATATAGCCTGGTGGGAAATATCCAATACCTTCTCGATTGACTTCGTTTGTGTTCGTTGTCATCAAACCTGCGAAAGTAACCTCATCTGCAACGTTTCTTGCGACGCCGCAATCTGCCTGGAACATGCAATTGAGATTGACCCGTTCATTCATCTGCGAAGGACATTCAAATCCATCGCACTCTCTCCATTCGCTGGCCATCTCACATACCTTGTTGTCCTGAGGTCTCCAGTGCTTCAGACCTGGAGGCACTTGCGGGTGGCAAAGGTTCTGGTCGCGCTTGATACCGTAGGTCTCCATCTGACCGAGCAGTTCATCAGACCAGGAACAGTCACGGATAGTCGTATTTTCACAGGATATTCGGTCAGTCTGAAGGATGCAATCTTCCCATCTGTTGACCCTGCACATCGCCGTCATCTCGATGGGGTCTTCTGTGCAGAGCTCTTCACGATAGTCCCTGCAGGGTTCAGAAAGTACAACACCGTTGATGCAGGTTTCTTTATAGTGACGTGAGCCTACGTAATCGTAACCATCTCCTGCCGGGCCGTCATAGACACACCTGGACTCGCCGTGCAGCAAATCACCGCAGTCATCACAGGTCCCGTCAGGGTTGCAGTACGCTTCATACCTCAGCGCACGAGGAATACTTTTACCCGCACTAAGAAGGATGTCGGATGTTCCCGGACACTGTTTCGCTGTCTTGTTCATCTTGCCATCAACTAAAGGGGAAGTGCAGGCACCTACGTCTGCGACGTTGCTATGGCAGTTCTTATCCGGGGTAATGCAATAATCATAAAGCACATCAGCAAGGATGAAATCAGGATTTCCCCTGTACTCTGCTGTGTCGAAACCTTCGATGGCGAATCTATAGACGAGATGTTCATCGCTTTCATAATTTATCTTAGAGATCCGATAGATCGTGTGCGGATATGGCCGGTATTTCTCAATGAGCGTGTCACCATTATAGCGCATCCATTCATCCTGGTCAAAGAAACCCTGCTCATTTTCTGCCTTGAGAATCTGGACGCCAAGGTCGTGCATATATCCAAGGTCCGAGTCCACAATGACCAGCTGATGCTCAGAGGTTATGGAGAAATCATCTTTGGCGAGACGGATACGGTAGTCCATATTCACGAAAACCTGGTTGACCCCTATGCTGACATCCACTACTGGTGTTGCATCCTGGACATTATAATCCAGATCCCTATACGAGGTGAGATTGATACAGTCCGTGACATCCCGCTGTATATAGGTGTTGAGGTCATTCTCTATGACGTTTCTGCTGATGAGTTCATTGACACAACCATGTCCAGGTTCGTGCCTGCAATGGAAGAGGTAGGACTCGTTGTAGTATTGTACAGTATCCCTGCCTGTTCGGTTGAGCAGACCACCTTGGTACGCGACCTGAAGCACACGTTCTCTTGCCGACTCTTCAAGACACGCAGCGAGGTAAACATTGAGTTTTTCAGGCTCTAGGGCAAGATTCCTCGCTATCTGCGTCTCTGTCTTCTTGGTCTGACTGCTCTGCGCATAGAATACTATAGCCAAAGCTATGAGTATTATCAAACCTAGTATCACGAATAGCGTGATCTGACCTCTTTTTTTCATCTTTTACTGATTTTCAGGTTGGCTTTTTTGTCGATAGCAAACACTACTTCGGTGCCTTTTGCGTAGCCTGTAGCGTCTGCAAGAACCCTTGGGAAGTTCACAAGGAACTGGCCAGAGTTGGTGCACTGCACTTTCTTCCTCGTCGGCCTATCATTGACATCGACTTTCTTCAATTCAAAAGAGAAGTCTGAAAGGAGGGAGAATTCAAGCACAGTCCCTTTATGAATACCAAGGACCAGTGCCAATGTCCGCGGGATGGTCAGGGAATACTGGCCTGTGCCGGACTGTTGCATCCTTGTTGTGACTGCCATATCTAACATATCTTGGGAGGCAGGTATTGATAAATGTTACTCTTAGATAACCGGTTAAGGAACATGTGAATTATATTGGGAAATTATATGTGCTTTAGAATACTATATTTATTATTAATATAAATATATTAATAAACACTTTAAATCATGTACTCTGTTCTCATTTAAAGTACTGGTACAGCAGTACGGCAGCGCTTAGGAGAATACTGATAAGGATGGATGTGGCAAGGGGGATGTATACGGTCATGTTCTCTTTTTCTATGATTATGTCTCCAGGCAGACGAGGCAGATAAAACAACACGAGCCCTGCGATAAAGAGCACGGAGCCCATGAGCATAAGGATAAGACCAATTTTCATAGGACTGATAAAAAGCACAATGATTTAAAAAAACCCATCATATATTTTTTAAAAACTGCACCTTTCTTTCACGCAAGAGGGGAATTTCATGAAGAATAATCCAGTACAGCCAATTTTCATACTTCCAGAAAATACGCAACGGTCTTCCGGCAAGAATGCACAGAAGGCAAATATCATGGCCGCAAAACTTGTCGCGGAAGCGGTGAGAACGACTCTAGGTCCCAAAGGGATGGACAAGATGCTTGTCGACAGCCTTGGTGAAGTCACGATCACGAATGACGGGGTCACTATCCTACGCGAGATGCCTATCGAACATCCGACTGCGAAGATGATAGTCGAGGTGGCCAGGACGCAGGAAAGTGAAGTCGGGGACGGCACGACGAGTGCCGTTGTGCTTGCGGGCGAACTTCTGAAGAATGCTGAGAAACTTCTTGAGTCCAATATCCATCCTACTGTTCTTGCGAAAGGTTACCGTATGGCCGCAGAAGAGGCTATCCGCATGCTTAATTCAATTGCGAAAGATGTGAGTTCGAAGGATGAGGATATGTTGATCGCTATCGCAGAGACTGCCATGACCGGTAAAGGGGCTGAAGCAAATAAGCAGGTGCTTGCCAAGCTTATGGTTGAGGCATTGTATATTACCAAAGGCAGTATAAGGGATATCCACGTCCAGAAAAAGACAGGGGGCAGCGCAGAAGACAGTGAGCTTATCACTGGCATACTGCTCGACAAGGAAAGGGTCCATAGCGGTATGCCGATTTCGGTCAAGGAAGCAAAGATCGCATTGCTGAACTGCCCATTTGAAGTGAGAACTCCTGATACTGACGCGAAAATACAGATCACCGACCCTTTGCAACTTCAGGCTTTCGTCGATCAGGAAGAGAAGATGCTTAAGAAGATGGTTGATAAGCTTGAGGAGTCCGGGGCAAATGTGCTACTCTGCCAAAAAGGCATCGATGATATCGCCCAATACTTTCTCGCGAAGCGCGGTATCTATGCAGTGCGCAGGATCCGCAAGACTGATGTTGATGCGCTGAGCAAAGCGACTGGCGCCACAATCGTCAACAATATCCAGGAACTGACTGAAGAAGACCTGGGTACTGCAGGTATTGTAGAAGAACGTAAAGTAGGAGATATGATCATGACGTTTGTGACAGACTGCAAGCATGCTCAGTCGGTGACGCTCCTCCTTAAAGGCGCCACACAACATGTCGTGGACGAACTAAAGCGAGCAGTTGATGATGCACTTGGTGACCTTGGCGCAGCTTTGCGGACAGGTAAGCTGGTCGCTGGCGCAGGTTCTCCTGAGATGGAGGTTGCGCGAGCGCTTCGCAAATATGGCGAAGGGCTTAGCGGAAGAGAACAGCTTGCGGTGCTTGCTTTTGCCGATTCGATGGAGATCATTCCTCGAACGCTTGCAGAGAACGCAGGACTTGACCCCATAGATGTGCTGACCGCTCTTAAAAGCGCGCATGACAAAGGGTCGGTCTGGGCGGGTATTGATGTGTTCACCGGAAAGGTCGTCGACGCCTGGTCGCACGGTGTGCTTGAACCGCTTGCGGTAAAGGTGCAGGCTATCTCTTCTGCAAGCGAAGTCGCAGAGATGATACTGAGGATAGATGATGTCATCGCTGGCGGGCAGCCAGAGAAATCTTCCGTGCCTGACTTTTCCCAGTACTGATTCACTTAAAGTAGGCGTTCATGACGTACTGCTGCAGCATGCGGTGGGTGTTGAAGAAACTCCCGTTGATAGCTATAGCGTGCCTCATGACATCGACCCAACCTTCGTGGTTCTCATAGAATAGAGGGAGGATGTTGTACTCCAGTTTTTTATACAGGTCTTCACTGTCGACACAGTTGTCGCAATCTATATGTTCATGCGGATGAGGGCCTATGCTCCATCCTGTAGTACCTTCAATATGCCCTTCTATCCACCACCCGTCCAGGATAGAAAGCTGAGGGACGCCGTTGACTGCTGCTTTCATACCGGATGTACCGGATGCTTCTTTTGGACGTTGCGGCGTGTTTAGCCAAAGGTCTACGCCTGGTATGAGTTTCTTAGCTACTTCCAGGTCATAATTCTCTATGTAACATGCTTTTACTGTACCGCCGAGATCTTTCATGTGTTCTGAAATCCTCTTGATAATCTCCTTTCCCGCACCATCGTTGGGGTGTGCTTTGCCACCGAAAATTATCTGGATACCTCGTGCACCTATCCTCTTTAGGCGATCCATATCAGAAAAGATGAGTTCTGCCCTTTTGTATGTTGCAGCCCTTCTGGCGAATCCGATAGTGAATATATTTTCATCCATACCTGCGTCGTATCTTTCATTCACGAGCGCCATGAGCTCCTTTTTAGCGTGCATATGGGCTTCCCACACTCTTGTTTTAGGAATACTTAACACATAACGAAGGCTTGCCGGATCGCTGTACCATCCAGGTATGTACTCTTCATAGAGATCCTTGAAATGTCTGGAGGTCCAATAGCCTGCGTGAATTCCGTTTGTGATAGACTCGATATGGAAATTAGGGAACATATGCTGTGATATCTCACCGTGGCGTTTGGCGACACCATTGATGAACTTGCTGAAGCGAAGACCTATGTAGGTCATGTTGAGTGCTCCATTATACCAGATGTCTTCACAAGCATGGTCTAGCAATTCTTTGTTGAGCACTTTTCTTGCCATGTCCATCTCAAACTGGTCGTGTCCAGCCGGGACGGGTGTATGCGTCGTGAACACGCATTTTCTTCGTACTGCCGGGAGGTCTTTGTACATTCTGCAAAGCTCGAGGGCTAGCAGAGCAGAGTGACCTTCATTCATGTGGTATTTGTCGGGAATCCATCCAATATCATGCAGCATGCGTGTGCCGCCTATACCGAGGATTGCTTCCTGGCAGAGGCGGTAGTAACGGTCCCCTCCATAGAGGTGGTCGGTAAGTGTACGATCCCACTCCGCATTCTCTTCAAGGTCGGTATCAAGGAAAATGATCGGGACTTTGTAATTGTGTGCGCCTCTTATAGTATACATCCAGCACCTGATGAACACGTCTCTTCCCTCTATCTTGACTTTGACCTTGTTAGGGAGTTCAATAAGCCTGTTTTCAATGTCCCACCCTATGTATTCTTCCTGCTGGTTACCTTCTACAATCTTCTGTTTGAAGTAGCCTTTGCGGTACAGCAACGTGATGCCTATCATAGGCAAACCAAGATCGGCAGCGCTCCTGAGGGTGTCACCTGCAAGAACGCCAAGGCCTCCTGAATATGTGGGGATATCCTGGTCTATGCCAATCTCCATACTGAAATAGGCTATTTTGAATCGTGAATACTCGACCATACAACACCCTTACTGGAAATAAGGGTTTTTAATTGTTGCGTAAAGTACCTCAGCATCTTCTCTAATTTTTCTGCTGCGCAAATACTTATTTCTCTGCACACTTGAGGAGTAGCCTCTTTTTTAGAAAATGATAAAAAAGCAGAATGTTTGTCTAGATACATGAAACAGTTTGGAACCTTGGTGAAAGGGTATCCTGTACGGGTGCTAAATGAGCGAGAGGCACGCGCAGGAGCAGGCATACTTTTTTTGTTTGCCATATCTGCGTTTCTTCAGGCTTGGTTTCTAGGAAACTTTAATCCAACAAAGCTGTTTGTTGTTCTGTTTCTTGTTGATTTTTCGCTTCGTCTGTTCGTCAATCCACGCTATGCACCGAGTCTTGTGCTTGGCAGGCTGCTTACAAGACGTCAGAAGGTGGAGTACGTGGGTGCTGCACAAAAATACTTCGCATGGTCCATCGGGTTTGTCTTGGGATTCACCATGTTTGTACTTGTAGTTATTCTTAATACTGTCGGGCCGCTAAATCTGTTTGTCTGTCTTGCATGCTTAGCTCTTCTCTTTTTTGAGACTGCGTTTGGCATCTGTATCGGCTGCAATATCTACAACATGTTGTATAAGGATGAGGCTGCATTCTGTCCTGGTGGTGTTTGTGAAGTTCGTGACAGGGAGCCGATTCAGGAAGTCAATATTTCTCAGGTTGTGGTGCTTGTTGTTATTTTAGTTGGTATGATACTGCTTCCTGGATTAGGTGTCTTGTCGTTGGATGAGGAACCAATCCCCGATGAGGTGGTTTTTGAGGAAGATTGTGAGCCGCCTCAGTGGGCGATAGATATGGGCCACGGGGATATGTGGAAACTGCACCATAATTGTGAATGAGTGCTCCAGAATCGGCTTCCCACAATGTTTATAAAACTGATATTGTTCATCTGACCTTATGCGGGGGTGCCGGAGTGGCCAAACGGGATAGACGTTTGGTGCCCTAAAGGTACTCTACGATCCAAACTCAAGTTATTGAGTGACGAGGTCCTCCCGACCGATGAAGCACTCGTATGTGCCATCTATTGGCTTAGTGCCTACGAGGGTTCGAACCCCTTCCCCCGCATATTCCCTCATACTCCTGCTAAGCGAACCCGGGTTCGAAATGTTGAGATCGCAACATAGACACGAACTTTTTCGTGTCGTACCCTTCCCCCGCATATTTTCTCATTCTCCTGCTAAGCGAACCCGGGTTCGAAATGTTGAGGTAGCAACATAGACACGAACTTTTTCGTGTCGTACCCTTCCCCCGCATATTTTCTCATTCTCCTGCTAAGCGAACCCGGGTTCGAAATGTTGAGATAGCAACATAGACACGAACTTTTTCGTGTCGTACCCTTCCCCCGCATATTTCCAGACATCCGAAAATGTTTGACATGCCACTAGTTGAAGGCCCAGCCTTGTATGAATTTCTTAGTTTTCAATAGATCCGAAATCGCTTCTTTCACGTTAGCAATATCTTCAGAGGTCAGTGGGTGGTAGTTTTGGTTGTGGCCAGGAGTGATGGGTTTGCCATAGTGTTGCATGGTTGCAGTTCGGGCTCTGCAATACAGGTGTATGTGCAGATGGGGCTTCCAGTTTCCGTTCTCCTGATAGTTTATACGTCCTATGTCTACACCACTTTTCTTCATGGCAAGTTTCATGGCTTCTCCGCAAAGCACGGTATACCACATCAGTTCGGTTGCTAGCGTTGGGGATAGCTCAGTTCGGTCATGCACGGATATCTTTGGCGATATCTTCACGTGACCTCCTTCCAACCTGTCGATCTCCGGTCTCTCGTGTGATTCAAGAATGAAATTTGTACTTTGGTGGATCAGTGCCATATGGAGGCGGTATCGTATTGCAGATATAAATGTGACTTTAAACGCAAGATTTATATGGGGTGCCGAGAAAGAAGATGTATAAGAGGTGTATGGATGAAATTTGTGGCCGCGCCATTGTCCGGAAAATTCGTGATGACTAGCCTAATAGGTATTATTATCTCGATGTCTATGTTCAATTCTTATCCGAGTTATGCGCTAGCATTTCTCCTTGTCTTTGTGATGATGTTTATCGCAGGTCTTATCTCTATGCACTATTCGCCTTTGGGTTCGTATGACCTTAAAGAAGAAGGAATATTAAAGCGAAAAGAAAAAGAATGATTATGCAGTTTCTTCTTGGTAATTAGATGTGTCGCTTAGGAGGCTTTCCACAACGGTAGAAATCTCCTCAACTTCTTTGTCCAGGCTGTTCTCGTTTTCGTATCCATTGCCTACACGTTCATATGCGCAGCCAAGGTAGAAGAAGGGAACGAAACCCTCAGGATTACGCTGGATGAAGTGCATGATCTCGGACTGCGGGATTGCTGTCTCGACTTCTTCTGTAAGCGTGTTGTCTTTGGTGTCGACTTCCCAGTGATAGGCTACGACTTTGCCTTCAGAAACGAGGTCGCTAAAGAGTGTGTCTACCGTCTCTTTAATCCATGCGCAATGCGGACAGGTAGTTGTGCTGTACATCCTTAGCACAGGTTTGCCGTCTTGGGTGCACACAGTCTCTTGGACTTTTGAGAATGTCTCTACACCTTCTGTCTGCTCGACAAGGAGTTCAGAGTTCATCTTGATGTCGGCTTTCAGACGCAGCTCGTCGATAAGGTCCAACAGGATTTCGCTTTCCTTGTCTTCTTTGACCAGTTGCTCAATGGTCGCACGCACCTCATCAAAAGTCTTTACTTCAGCATCCTGCTTTCCGGTCACTTCGAGAATATGGTACCCAAAATTGGTCTCTACAATCTGGGGTTCATCTCCCACTTCCATGGAGAATGCGGCATCGTTGAAGGGTTGCACCATCATACCTTCCTGGAAGAATCCCAGGTCTCCGCCATTTTGTTTGGCGTAGGTGTCGGTCGAATATTGATCAGACAATTCTGTGAAGTCGGCACCGTCTTTGAGCTGCTCAAGAATCTCCTGCGCAAGAGTCTCATTATTGACCAGTATATGTCTTGCACGAATCTGTATAGGTACGGTAATAAGGCTTGTCTCCATGTTCCGCTCGTAGTACTCCCTTAATTCATCTTCGCTAGGGGCGGCTCTACTCATGACAGTATGGTTGAGGAGTTTTGTTATCATGATCTGCTTGGTGTAGACTTCCTTAAGGTCGTCCATGGTCATGGAGTTCCTCTCGAGCTGCTGGTTGAGCATATCCTCTGTGATGCCGTTCTGTATCAGAAGAATCTGGATAAGCTCCTCTGTCTCCTGTTTTGTGGCGGTGAATCCCTTTGCTTTAGCTTCCTGCACCAGGAGAACTTCATCTATTGTCCGGTTAAGGATAGTCTCTTTTGTTATTAAAGCCCTTATCTCTGCGGGGATGAGATTATACTGTTCATCGATTTTTGATTTGTAGATCTTTTCACCATTGACGGTGGCAACTACTTGATCCTTGGCTTTGGCTGGCTTGTCGGTTGAGTCTTGAGCATCACCATCTGAAAGTGCCATATATATGACGACTACCGCTATGATAATCGCAAGGCCTAAGAAGATGCTTGTTGGATTGAATTCTTTCCTTTGTTGTTTTTTCCTGATTTTGACCGTCTTTGGTTTCTGAGTCATATTACCACCTAACAATAAAAACTCCTATTTGCGGCTACGGCACGTCGTTATTTAAAGTTTTCTTCAAACGGGTTATTTTTACTATCTTAAAGTAGGTGTAAATGTTTTTAAAGACCGGTCTCTCTTGAGAAGTAAGGAAAAGGGGTGCACCATGAACTTTTTCAAAAAACTACTCAAAAAGGAAGAGGCAATGGCTTCGTCATCATCATCTGTGGACCTAGATATCCCTCCTCCTCCCAGCTTCAATATCTCTCCTCCTGAGGAGTCTCCCGATGAGATGCCTCCTGCACCTATGGAACAACCTCTGCGACCGTCGGTGCCTCTTGATCAACCTTCGCTTGGACCTGAGCTTCCTACGGATGAAGAACCACTCGAGGAGGCATCTGCCGTAGAAGAACCTGTAGCAGAACCTGTTGTGGAAGAGCCGGTGATGGAAGATGAGCCAGTCGTTGAAGATACTGAAAATATTGCTGAAGAGATTTCGGAGTCTCGGGAACGGGCTGTCACAAGCAACGCACCTGTGTTTACTCGGGTTGAAGATTATAAGGAGATACTTGGTTCTGCCAACCAGATCAAAGCAAGCTTGAAGAACTGTGAAGATGTTATCAAGCGTATCAATGAAATCAAGGTTGAAGAAGACAAGGAATACGAGAAATGGAAGAATCTCCTGCTTGAGACATACCGGAAGATGAATCATATAGATAAGCTCTGTTTTGAGCAGAAAGGTGAATAATCATGGATCCAGATAGAAGAGAGACACCCATATTCGTCAAGATAGATGAGTATAAAGAGGTTCTTGATACTATCTCCTTGGTCAAAGCCAAAATTACTGAGGCGAAGACTATCTTGGAGAAAATAAATGAACTGAAGAATGCTGAAGACACTGAGCTTGAAGTTTGGACAAATGAACTTGAAGAGGTTCAGCGTAAAGTACAGCATATCGACAGGACTTTATTCGAACCAGAGGCATTCTAGATGGTGGACAAAGGGATCTACTACGTCGGTATCGAAGCGCCGAAAAGTCTGCGTAGAGAAGTACTTAGCAGTAGCAGAAGCCTTGTCATCATGCTCAAGAAGTATGAGCAGATCAAGAATAATCGGCGTGAGAAGATAGAGCTCTTGTCTATGCTGAATAAGACTGAAAAAGATATTGCTGTTCTTGTGGGGGGACTTAGAAAGCTTTTTCCTGAAACAAAGATCCGCCAGGTCATGCATATGATCAAGCCGCGCGAGGAGGAGGACGAGCCTGAACCTGAGCCTGCGCGACCACGACCAAAGAAAGTCCCGGTCAAAAGGCATATGACCGAGCTTGAGAAACTTGAGCGGGAGCTTGACGCAATCGAGCATAAGCTGCACAAAGTCAATTGAGGCTTTGTCGAAACTATTATATACTCATTTTCTTCAGTGTTCTTCCATGAGATTCTTGTTGGTATTGTTTGTTGTTATGTTTCTTGCGGGCTGCGGTACGTATTCCACCGACCGTGGTGATGCGAACGAAGATTATCGGACGGGAACCCAGGGGCTTGTCATAAACTTCATGACCAATATGCCTCAGTCTAAAGTCTATGATGATGATGTCATCTCCACGGTCATCGAAGCTCGAAACAGGGGCGCATATGATATTCTTACAGGAAGCAACAGCAAAATCTATCTCTCTGGATTCGACCCTAACTACATATTAAATACGGACGGTATGGGTTCTGGAGGAAAGGATATCGGAACTCTTGAAGGAAAGAGCCAATATAATGCGCAGGGTGATTTTGATACCTATAGTTATGAAGGAACACCTATAGATCTCGCAAATAGGGATATCGACAATTACGATTTTAAGCTTGTGGCGACCGCATGCTATCTGTATAAGACTATCGCTGAACCGACCGTGTGTATAGATTATGATGTGTTCACCGCTTCATCGAAGGAAAAAGCCTGTGATGCAGAGCGTGACCCTAGCCTTGGCAGCCAAGGTGCACCTATCCGTGTAGATTCTATCGAAGTAGAACCTTCGAAAGGAAGGACCAGATTCAAGATGACTATCTCTAATGCCGGTAGTGGGACTGTGTTCAAGAACGACTACAGCATGCTTGACCGGTGCAACCCGTACGACGCTACTGGCCTTGAATATAATGATATCGACTATATACGTTTATCGAAGGTCATCGTATCGAATGTGGATATCACCGGAACATGCAAACCTGTCAAAGATGGCTATCTCCGCCTGAATAGTGGGAGGGCGACCGTGGTGTGTGAATTTAACAATATCGCCCCTAATCCAGCATATACAACCACCCTCTTTGTTGAGCTCGATTATGGGTACAGAGAGACTATATCCAAGGATATTCAGGTTATCGCCACACCTTAGATGGTGTTTTTACCCCTCACAGACTACACAAACCCAAACTTTTAAATACTCATTTTTTCAGAAATTCTAGATATAATCATTGGAGGCGCAAGAATGAGAAAAATTTTGATTGCGGCATTGGTGCTACTATTATTCCTTGCTTCAGGCTGTACAACGTCTACTGGCGGTTCAGGCAGTAAGACCACACCATTTATCGGAGGTTCAACAGGAATTGCGATGAGTTTTGCGGAGGGAAGCCCTCCCAGTGAGGTTTTTGACGGTGGACAGTATCAGTTCGACGTTGTTGTCAAGCTTGAGAACAAGGGCGAGTATACGGTCAACAAAGATGATGTGACTGTCAAGATCAGCGGATTTCTGCCAAGCCAGTTCGGTGTAACTGAGGCAGATCTGACAAAGCAACCCAGCGAAGACCTGATAGCTTCTGAAAAGAACAGCGAAGGAAGCATTATCAAAGGATCTCCAGTATATGTCGAGTTCAACGGTCTTAACCATGATGGTATCCTGCAGGGTAATAATGAATTTCCTATCCGGGCAGAAGTATGCTATCTCTATGAGACGAATGCTATCGCCAATCTTTGCATAAAGCAGAACAATGTAGATACTGAGCATGAAGGTGTCTGTGAAGTCAGCGGTTCAAAGACCATCTTCAACAGCGGTGGACCCGTACAGATCCAGAACTTCTATGAAGAGCCACAGGCTCCTAATAAAGTGAGGTTCCATTTCAATGTGGTAGCTGCCGGTGTAGGAGAGATATACAGGCGAGGATCATCATGTGATGAGTACACAAGGTCATATGAGGATCAGGTCTGGGTAGAGATAGAGAGTGGCGAAGCTGACAAGATCACTTGCAGCGGTCTTCAGGAAGGCGGTGGAGCTACGAATAAAGGCTACATAAGACTTTATGAAGGCGATACGCAGATAAGCTGTACACAAGAAGTATCCACAGCCTCAGACTATGAGATGGAAGTCTCTATCAAGGCAGTCTATGACTACTATGATGACAAGTCTGATGTGATTCTTGTAAAGCACGTCACAAATTAATTTTTTTTACAACCTTTTTCTTTGTATAGTTACTTTTACAGATTCTTTCCTATCAACTTCAGATGTTCACTCTTGTTGGCTCTTTGATGTTTTGTGGGTTCTGCACATACATCTTTGATACAAGTAAAAACATAGTTTATGTACATTTAAAGTTGAGAGAAAGTTTTACTTGATGAAGCCTTTCTCTTCAATGTACTCTAGAAATTGTGTTATCTTCTTGTAATCTGCTGTGACGGTGTCGATGGTCACATCGATGTTTCCATCATCAAGAATTGAGGTCATGGTCACATTGCGCCGGTATTCGTTTGCACGTGTGAATTCCGCATTATGGATGCGTTTGCATGTCGTATACATCGTGACTGCTTCCATGATGAGCTTATCTTGCGCAAAATGCTTCTGGATCACTTCTACTCTTTTTCCAGGAAACTTTGGCTCCTCTTCTATCTTGCCTGTTTCCCTAAGATGTTCGCAGATGCCGCCGAGGGACTGGTCGTATGCATTAATCATACGGTTGATGACACTCATCAAAACATCAGCTGTTCTTGTGTACTTTAAACTGACGTAGATGAGATGGTCGACTCTTTTGAGTTCTTCTTTGGCATTGAATAGAAATCCTTCCATTTACTCAATAACACTACTCAGGCGGTCTATAAATAGTTTTGCTTTTGCTATGTATCGCTGCATCTGGCGGATGCTGAGCTTCTTGATATCGTAGTTTTCCGAGCAGATGACGAACTCGTCACGTCTTCGGAATTCGACCGGGCTTCGCTTGTGGCAGAGCACTAATTCTTTGAGTTCTTGAATTGTCTCGGGCAGGCTTTTGTCCAGGTGGTATCTGTCTAGATGGGTTCGTCTAAATATGTCGAACTTGTCCTGTAACTCGCCAGGTATGGATTCTCTATGTTTGTTCTCGTACTCGAATTCTAATAGTGCTGTCATACTGTGGACATATGCAAGAAAAATATTGTCAAGGATCGTGAGTAGTAGTCTTGGTTCTTGAAGAAGCGGATAAGTCACGCTCACCATATGGTCTGCGACCTGCAGGTTCTTCCTGGCTTTGGCCAGACGGATAGCAGATTCCACTCTACTCACTGAGTTTCATTATCGCTTCAGCAAGGTCACCCTTTGCTTCGACGATCGCGGCGCGAGCTTCAACTTCACTCTTGCCAGTCTGCTCCATGACGGTCTTTACGTCATCGGAGCTGATGTCGGGAGTGCTGTCTATGGCTCGTTCTGACTCTTCACCGACGACTTGGTAGGTCTCCTGGCCCATCATGTTGACCTTGGAGACTTGTGGATTAGAAATGACTATCTCTTTGTCTTCGCAACGGATGATAACTTCGATGGCGTCTATCTCTACCTGACGGATGCCCATCTTTTTCATCATCTGATTCATTTGCCTTGGGTTCATACCTGGGATCATATGCCTAACCACCCATTGCCGAATGTATGTAGTATAACGAGAATGATGAACACTACGATCGCCATGATAATGATGTGGCCTGGTGAGAATACTACTTTACTTTTCGTGTCATCAAAGTACCTGGTTATACCTGCGGTACTTGAAGGCATTGAGATCTTGTTGTTTCGTGCCATTGTTTCGGTCCTTTAGTGTGATGAGGTGCTCTCCATTAAAAGGTTCTGGAAGATGTTCATGAACTTTTCCACCCCAAATGCTTAATTTTTGTTTGCTTTTGGGATACTGGGGTTCGCTTCCTTTTTGCCCCTCAAATGCTCATTTTTGTTTGCTTTATAGTATCGCTGTAGGGCTTACCCAATTTTCTTGCTGTAGCAAACAAAAACTTCTTTCCGTACATTTGAGGGGGAAGGGAAAATAGGGCAAACGTAAGCCGCCTTCTGTGAGACCCAAAGCAGAAACCTGTTCTGCCGATGGTCATGCGGGCATTTAACTAAGCGTCATTTCGACTTGCACCAGCCAGGGTTGCGTTTCACCTGTTCCTCAGATGACGTCAGCAGGTTTAGTCCTGAAACGGACTTTTCGTTGCAGAGCAACGAATCTCCACAGCCGTCGCCGGTGTGTTCGCGTGCATCATCCCTATCTGAGGGAGTGTATTTTCTGAGCAATTGCCATGCATTTCTGCATCTCAATGCTGAGTGACTTGGTAACGGTGGGCGGACTTTCCTCACTGACAAGCAGCGTGAGCCCGGTGCTTACCCTATTTAAACGCAAGAAGAAGGCGGGGTTTTTAAGTCTTTTGAAGCGTTTTATTTTGTGAAGGTAAGAATTGTATAAACTTCTTGGCCCTGATGAATGGTGCGCTGGTCTTTGGGCTTGAATTTGTACTTGGCTGCTTCTTCGATGATTGGTTCGGGGTGGAGACAGGCAACGACGCATTTGCCTTTGAGGATGTAGTCTAGGGCGTAGAAGAAGTCCTGGTAGTGCTTGCGGATGGTCTTTTCGTTCTTGTGCTTGGAAAGGTGAGGCGGGACGGTCACGACGAGGTCGACTGATTTTTTCTGGTGTTTGGTGTCGAGCCATTCGGTGTCGATTTTGGTAAAGTGAACAAGGCGGTCTACACCGGCAATCTTGGCGTTCTTCCTTGCTGCAAGTATGTGTTTGAGCTGAACATCATAGCCGGTGAGCTCGGGGACTTCGTTTTCTTCCTGATCGGTGCTATCGAATAGGTCTTGCAGATTCTGATACTGGTTTTTGAATGAAGTTTTTGTATAGTAATGGGTTGAAAGACCGCTAGCGAATAAAGCCGCTTCTATTATGATGGGACCTGAGCGGGTGAAGGGGTCTACGACTGATTCTTTGCCCGTGAACCCGGCGATGCGAAGCATGGCGTATGCTATTGTTGAGCGGATGCTTGCCGGACTTGCGAAGATGTTGTACTGACGTTTGCTTAGGTCAAAGCCCGATAGGTCGATGCCCAGATAGTAGCGATCGTTGTAGATGTAGCAGAGGACCTGGATCTGCGGTGTTTTTAAGTCGACGGTATAGCCTTTGGATGCGATTGTTTTTCCTAGTGCTTGTTCAACTTCGGTGCTTGTGAAGTTATGTGTGCCGTTGCGTACGCATTTGACTGCGAAAGTTTTGTCTTTTGGCAGACTCTCTGTTCCAGTAATCTGTATGTCTTCAATCTTGGCCAGTGTTCCGGAGGACCAAAGCTCGATGAGCTTTCGTATAGACTGGGCTTTGTAGAGATAGGTCAGCACATTGTCTGTGTCGTCGCAGGAAAATTCTACTGCGCTTGGAAATGATTCTGATGGCGTGCCAAGAAGCTCCTTGATTTCAAGAGCACAGATGTCCTCAATACCTTCATTCGTTATCGCTGCGCACTTCATCTTCCTGCTCATCCTGTACTACTTTTGCGCACGCGACCACTTTGTCGTCATCGTTTATCCTCATGAGTCGGACACCCTGGGTGTTCCTGCCTATCTCAGAGACATCTCCTGCGCGTGTACGGATCGCGAACCCTTTTTGGGAGATAAGCACGATACCGTCTTCAGGAGCTACTGATTTGATC
Organism: Candidatus Woesearchaeota archaeon; assembly: GCA_020637435.1. GTDB lineage: Archaea > Nanobdellota > Nanobdellia > Woesearchaeales > JACJVW01 > JACJVW01. The sequence goes on along the minus strand of JACJVW010000001.1, from coordinate 610,348 downwards.
GCAATAACACCACCGTTGCGGTCATTTGTGATGATGTTCTTCACACCCGAACCGCCTCTTCTGATATGGCGGTATTCAGATGCTTTCGTGCGCTTGCCGAATCCGTTCTCTGTGACGGTGAATATAGATGTATCTTCGGGAGCCAGGACCATTCCGATAAGGCAATCGTCGCTTTGCATGCGGATACCCATGACTCCGCGAGCTGAACGACCCATCGGCCGAATATCATTCTCATCGAAACGTACCGCTTTTCCATTCTTAGTCGCAAGCAGGATGGTCTGCTTACCGTCGGTCACCATGGCTTTGATGAGGCGATCCCCTTCTTCAAGCGAGACCGCGATTATTCCTGTACGTCTTGTGTTAGAGAATAAGGCAGCATCGACCCGCTTAATGATGCCCTTGGCAGTCGTCATGATGATGTACTGATTGTCGAACGTGTCGATCGGTACGATCGCTGTCACTTTTTCATCCTGCAGAAGTTCAAGGAAATTGACTATCGCTGAACCCTGCGCCTGGCGAGAGGCCTGTGGCAACCTATAGACTTTGATCCAATGGAGGCGTCCTTTGTCTGTGAAGCAGAGCAGGTAGCTGTGCGTGTTGGCGACGAAGACGGATTCGATGAAATCCTCTTCTTTCTTGCCCGATGCAATGACTCCTTTTCCGCCGCGACGCTGCTCTTTGTAGGTGTCGATCGGTACTCGCTTGACATAACCTCTGTGAGTTACGGTGACTATCATATCCTCTTTTTCTATGAGGTCTTCAACATCGATGTCTATATCAAGGTGCTCAGCTATCTGGGTACGCCTTTCATCACCGTATCTCTGCTTGAGGTCAGCCGTCTCTTCTTTGATGATATTGATTATCTCCTGGTCATCAGCAAGGATTTCTTTCAGTCTCTTGATGAGCGTGATAGTATCATCATAATCTGTCTTGATCTTCTCTCTTTCCATAGAGGAGAGTCTTTGCAGACGCATCTCCAGGATTACTTTTGCCTGTTTCTCAGAAAGGTCGTAATCCTTGCGAAGCACGCCTGCAGCCTCTTCCGGATCACGGCTCTTCTTGATTTTCTCAATAATCTCATCGATATATTTGAGCGCGATCATAAGGCCTTCGAGGATGTGTGCTTTCTCTTCTGCTTGCCGCAGCTCATATTCAGTGCGTTTGGTGACAACCACTTTGCGGTGCGTGATGAAATTGCGCAGCATGCTCGCGATGTCAAGCGTCATAGGCGTGCTGTCGACCAATGCGAGAGTGTTGACTCCGAAAGTCTCCTGCAGTCGCGAATGTTTGTAGAGCTGGTTGAGGATAATGTCTTCGCTTGCGCCGGCTTTTAGTTCAATAACAATACGCATTCCGTCCCTGTCTGATTCGTCTCGCAGGTCGGTTATTCCTTCGATGCGCTTCTCTTTGACCAGGTCAGCTATCTGTTCAAGAAGCATAGATTTGTTTATCTGATAAGGGATCTCTGTGACGATAATACTTTTCTTACCATTAGCTTTCTCTTCAATCTCATGCTTGCACCTGACTATGACTTTACCGCGTCCGGTACGGAATGCGTTGAGAATGCCAGATCTTCCAAGGATGATTCCTCCTGTTGGAAAGTCAGGACCTTTGATGTAGTTCATGAGGTCTTCTACAGTTATCTCCGGGTCATCGAGCATCGCAGCGATACCCTCGCAGACTTCGGAAAGATTATGGGGCGGGATGTTTGTCGCCATACCTACTGCTATGCCTGAGCTTCCATTGATCAGAAGGTTGGGCAATTTTGCTGGTAGAACTGTCGGTTCGTCTGTGCTGCCGTCAAAATTTGGAGTAAACTCGACAGTCTCTTTGTCGATGTCAGAAAGGATTTCTTCAGCTATCTTCTGGAGTTTTGCTTCAGTGTAACGCATCGCTGCCGCATTGTCGCCGTCGATGCTTCCGAAGTTTCCCTGTCCGTTGACCAGCGTGTATCTTAGGGAGAAGGGCTGGGCCATACGGACTAGAGTATCATAGATAGCGGAGTCACCATGGGGATGGTATTTTGCCATGCAGTTACCGACTACATTGGCAGATTTTTTGAAGGGCCTGTTGTGCAATAGCCCCGTGGTATACATGGTGTAGAGTACTCGCCTGTGGACAGGTTTTAAGCCGTCGCGGACATCGGGCAACGCCCTACCGACGATGACGCTCATCGCGTAATCGAGATAGGATTTCTTCATTTCTGTCTCTATCTCTTTTGGAATTATCCCTTGTTTTTCTTCTCCCATATTTTCTTCAGAACTCCGTGTTTCTATGAACTTAAGTAGGGCTGTTCCTTTTATAAGGTTTTTGGTTTTCAGAGCGCCTCTAGGGCCTAAATTTTGGCGTTTCAGCCTCTCTCGTCAAGTCTGAAAAACTGCCACGAATCCAGGCTCAAATTTTATAAAACGAAGGGCTCTAACTCTTTAATATGATACAGATACCTTATCCTGAACTGCTTGCGAAAATCTCTGAAAAGAGCGGACTTTCTACACCTGAGATAGAGTCGAAGATCGCTACCAAGCTCAAACAACTTTCCGGACTTGTGTCCAAGGAGGGTGCCGCGCATATCATCGCGAATGAGCTTGGCATCCAATTACTTGAGGTCAGTTCTGGTGAAGTGCAAGTGAAGGATATTTTGCCTGGCATGAGAAATATAGATGTCACTGCACGTGTTCGCGATAATTACGGCGTGAAAGAATTCACGAGGGGTGAACGGGTGAGTAAAGTGGCTTCCCTCTTCGTGGGTGATGAGACCGGGTTTACGCGTCTAGTGTTCTGGGGCGATGCAGCCGATAAAGTTGCAGCAGTGAAGACTGATGACCACATCACTGCGCGCGGCGGCTATGTGCGTGAGAACCGTGGATTTAAAGAGGTTCATTACAATGATACTGCTGCCATCTCCGTCAATCCTAAAGGGGTAAGCATCGAGCTTCCAGAGCGGGCATCAACCGCTACGGAATTCTCACGTAAACAGATATCTGAACTTGGTGAGGATAGTGCAGGCGTTGAAGTGCTTGCGACTGTCGTGCAGATGTATGAACCGAAGTTTTTCGAAGTCTGTCCGACCTGCGGCAAACGAGCACGACCTGCTGATGGGGCATTCCAATGTTCTGAGCACGGACTTATCGAACCCGCTTATGGATTTCTTATCACCATCTTCATCGATGACGGCACAGAGAATATCCGGGCTGTGCTTTTCCGACAACAGGTCCTTGAGTTGCTTGGCATGCAGCAGGAAGAATTCATGGGTCTTCGGGAGCACCCAGAGACGTTTACTGCCATTAAGCAGAAAGGGCTTGGAGCTACTGCTGTGTTTAAAGGAAGGTCGTCGATGAATGCTTATTTTGGCAGGACTGAGTTTATTGTGCAGTCGCTTGATATGCAGCCTGATGCGAAAAAGGAACTTGAACGTCTTAAGGCAGAATGAAGGGTCGTACACACCTGGCATTTGCTTTCTTCTTGTCGATGTATTTGACGTGGCTGTATGAATGGCCGTTGTTGTCTGTGCTTGTAGTGTTGCTTGGTTCGTTGTTGCCTGATATTGATGACCATCGGTCAATACTTGGGAAGAAGGTGTTTCCTTTGTCTTTTGTGTTGAAGCTATTTGGGCATAGGGGATTCTTTCATTCGTTGCTGTTTATTGCGCTTCTTTGGCTTGGTCTTGCGTATGTTGGCTACGAGTTCTTTGGGACGTTGCTTGCACTGGGGTATGTAAGTCATTTATTGCTAGATGGATTTACACCAATGGGGGTAAGGCCATTCTTTCCGTTTGATTGGAAGGTGAGAGGACCTTTTCCGACTGGTTCGTGGGTGGAGCCATTTTTGTTCTTTGGTTTTGTGCTTGGCGGATTGTTGTGTTTTATTCTTGCACTATAGACGCTGTAGGTGAGTTATTCTGAAAAAAGCACTGGACATGTGCGAGTAAGGTATTTAAAGCTCTGAGGGGTTATAGTTTGTAGAGGTTGTGACAACACGGCCTTTAGCGAATACATTCAGTTCGTTCAGATGCCTCATTTTGCGTCGCTTTGATGAGCTTCACAAAATCCCTTTTTTGTACTTCTGAACTTTCTTTATGTATCCGCAACAAACTCCGGCGAACACATTAGTTTGTCCAGATACTTTATTTGTATCGTCTTGATGGACGCTGCAAAATTCTTTTTTTGTACATCTGGACTTACTCCATGTGTTCGCATGAAATAAGAACCGAATAGGAAGGAGGAAGGTAACTATGGAAAACAAAGGACCAGAAATGAAATATAGCGCTGGAGCTATCAGCGCAACAGTTTGGAAGAACAACGGCACTAACGCGAAAGGCGAGCCCGCTGATTATAGGACAATAAGCCTGCAGAGGAACTATCAGGATAAAGACGGCAAGTGGCAGTCTACTAATTCTCTTCGTTTGAACGATCTGCCAAGAGCCGTTATGGTTCTCAATAAGGCGTACGAATATTTGCTTTTACGCGGCCCTGATTCTCAGGGCCCTTCTGATATGATAGAGGAAGAGATAATCAGGTGATGAGACAATGGCTAAAGAAGAATACACGATAAACGATCTACCTGGCGTTGGTGCCGCAACCGCAGAGAAGCTTCGAGATGCGGGCTTCGTCAATCTTATGAGTATCGCAGTCTCCAGTCCGGGTGAGCTGGTGGAGACAGTCGGTGTGACTGAGGCTACTGCGAGAAAAATGATCAATGGCGCACGCCAGAATATGGACATGGGTTTTGAGACCGGTGCCGATATCCTTGAACGAAGAGCTACTATCAACAAGATAAGCACAGGCTGTAAAAGCTTTGATGAACTTATGGGGGGAGGTTTTGAGACCGGCGCCATCACTGAGTGTTTCGGTGAGTTTGGCAGCGGCAAGACACAGGTAGGTCATGTGCTTGCAGTAAACTGTCAAGTAGATGATCCTGACGCAATCGCTGTGTACATAGATACGGAGAATACTTTCCGTCCGGAGAGAATCATCGAACTTTCGAAGGGAGCAGGACTTGACCCTGACCATACATTAAGGAACATCAAGGTGGCAAGAGCCTACAACTCTGATCATCAGATGCTGCTTGCAGAGAAAGTTGAAGACCTTATCAATCAGGAGGCATTGAAGGTGAGGGTCATCATCGTCGATTCTCTTACAGCACACTTCAGGGCAGAGTTCATAGGTAGAGGAACTCTTGCAGAGCGACAGCAAAAGCTCAACAAGCATATGCATATGCTGCTTAAGCTAGCTGACACGTACAATTGCACCGTTTACCTGACTAATCAAGTCATGGCGCGACCAGATGTATTTTTTGGAGACCCTACACAGGCTATAGGAGGCCATGTAGTAGCTCATGCCAGTACGTTTAGGATATATCTTCGAAAAGGGAAGAAAGGTACAAGGGTTGCGAAGCTCATCGACGCGCCCAATCTTCCTGATGGAGAATGCAGCTTTGTTGTTGAGGCAGGAGGCTTGCGTGATGTCTAGGCCACGTCGTTATTATCAAACTTTGCTAGTTTCTTTTTTTTGTTGATTTTATTCTTTAGCTATCCTCTAAGACATATGCATCCATAACCCCCCTATATCTCTAGCTTTTACCAGTCCTGCCCTCCCTAGTCCTCATTGCATTAAGTTCTTTTATCTTTCTTAGTGACCAAAATTTGACATTGAGATAAACAATAGCAGTTCTTGTGATTAAGGGCTACAGGACCGAATGAGTCTTCCAGAGATTCGCGTATGTCTAAAGAATGGTCGCTATAAATTATTGGGCAGGGATCAATTCTAATTTCTCCCTATAGTCTTCGTAGCAGAAAAATTCTTTTCGGGAAATCTATGAACGTCTTAGAAATGTCAATGTTCAAAAGGATACAAAAAATAAAATAATACTTTTACTCAGCAAGCTTAGCGTCAATGACTTGCTTGAAAACTGCGATAGGCTGGGCACCTGAAACAAGTTCGCCATTGATGATGAAACCAGGGGTTCCCTTGATACCTGCAGCAACGCCATCAGACATATCAGCAGCCACTTCAGCAGCCATGTCTCCATTGTCAAGGCAGGAGTCGAACGCTTTCTGGTCAAGACCAATGTCCGCAGCGTATTTCTTAAATGTAGCTACGCCACCACTCACTCCGCTTTCGAAGAGCTTGTCGTGCATCTCGTAGAACTTATCCTGTTCGCCTGCGCATTCTGCCGCTTCTGCAGCTTTTTGCGCATTTGGGTGGAAGGAAAGCGGGAAGTCCCTAAAGATAATTTTGACTTTTCCAGTGTTTACATATTCGTCAACTATAGTTTTGTAGGACTGCTCATAAAATCTTGCGCAGAATGGGCATTCGAAATCGCTCCATTCAACTATGGTGACTGGTGCCTCCGGGTCTCCCTTAACAGCGTCATCATCGAATAGAGCTTCCATGTCAACCGGTGCACTTGGAGTCGGTTCAGGCGCAGTTGGCTGAGTCGGTGCAACATCAGTTTCAGCTGTTTTCTTTACGTCTGTGTTCAGACCTGCTGCAAGGCCAGCGATGCCTGAGTTGACTACACTCATCTGGTAAGCGATGACTACCAGGAGTACTACCATTCCAGCAAGCAGAATCGTGTTGACTCCGCTGCCGTTACTTCTTCTTTCCATGATTTTAACCTCTTGTTTTGATTTTATTGGTTGTTGAATCTTTTATCTTTGCTTCATCGGGAAAATGCATCCTACTTCCACACCTTATATGCCTAATTTCTGCTCTTGATGAAACAGAAATTTTTTTTCATACATTCGATGGTTTCGAGCTTAGTCCCAATCCAACGTCCCTATCGAATACTCTTTTACGGTGCCTTCGAAGAAATTGACTTCGATCATTGAACTCTGGGTTATCTCATCAATCCAAGGGAAAGGGTTCTTGGAGTTCCACTTTTTAGGTAAGCCAATCATCTGCAGGCGCATGTCGCCGATGAATTGCAGATATTCTCTTAGGTTCTCGGGTGTAAGACCAAGAATGCCGTCGCCGATGCAGGATTTACCCCACTCATATTCCAGGTCGACAGCGTCGGTGATAATCTTCCTAACTTCTTTTTGGAACCCTTCTGTCCATAGTTCAGGCTGCTCTTCTTTTATGGTGTTGGTTATGCTGATGAAGAGTTTGAGATGCATATCCTCGTCTCTATTGATGAACTGGATCATGTCTGCGCTTCCAGGCATCTTGTTGTTCCTTCTGAATATATAGAAGATGAGGAATGCGCTGTAAAAGTAGATGCCTTCAAGGACGATGTTTGCTACGCATGCTTCAAGGAAGAGCTGGTCTTTCTCAAAGGTGCCTGTTTTGAAATCAGGCTTTGCTATCTTGCCGAAGGACTGAAGAATTCTCTTATTTTTATTGTAGAGTTCCATGTCTTTTCTGTAAAGTCCATACACGTCTTCAGGGTTGAGATTAAGAGCCTCAATCATGGTCGCGTAGCTGTGCACGTGGAGAGCTTCCTCGTATGCTTGTCGCACAATAGCAAGACTTACTTCGGGAGAGGTTATCTGGCGGGTTATATTTATGACGAGATTGTTCGTCTGGATACCATCAAGATTGGAAACGAACGCAAGGCTTCTCTCATAGACTCTTTTCTCCTGTTCAGTGAGCGCGCCAGGCGTGTTCCACATCTCGACGTCTTTTCCCATAGGGACTTCCTGAGGTACCCAAGTGTTTTTGAGCATGGTCTTGAATATCTCATCTGCGAACGGATGTTTAAGGGGAGAGACCTGCATGAGTCCGTCGTCTTCTCCATTGATCACTCTTCTTTTGTTGATGATATCTGAATTTGATCTCTGTTCAATTTCACTGAATGATTTCTGTACTAATTTGTCAGCTATAGGCATGTTTTCCTCTCCTCGGTCAATAGTAAATTTAAGTTACGGTTAGCCAAAATTCTTTTTTCGTACATTTGGGGGGTCTCAAAAGATTTATTGGCACGCCTCACAGTCCGGGTCATTAATTTTGCAGGCTTTAATCTCCTGCTTGACTTCTTCAACCTCAACGGTCTTGGTGACCTGGGATGCGGCAAGCGTTCTTAGGTAGTAGGTGGTCTTTAGACCATACTCCCATGCAAGCATGTAAAGGTCACTGATTATCTTTCCGCTGGTGGTCTTGAGGAAGAGGTTGGTCGATGCAGACTGGTCAATCCATTTGGCACGCTCAGCAGCAGCTTTGATTATCCAGGATGAATCTATCTCAAAGGTCTCTTTGAATCTCCTCCGGATACTTGCAGGAATCTCGTCGATGTCCAGTACGGAGCCGTTGTTGAGCTTGATCTTGCTGAGTAGCTGCCTGTTCCACAGACCCTCTTTCTCAAGCGCGTCAATAAGGTATTTGTTGATGACAATGAAATTACCAGACATGTTCTCTTTCATGTAGATGTTCTTGTAGGTCGGCTCGATGCAAGGTGTGCAACCGGCGATGTTAGAGATGGTAGCTGTCGGGGCGATAGCCATGGTGTTCGAGTTTCGCATACCGTGCTTTTTGATGTGCTCTTTGACTATCGACCAGTCAAGCTTTTTGTTCTTGGAACACTTGATAGAAAGCCCCCTCTCTTTCTCAAGAGTCTCAAGCGTGTCATACGGAAGAATTCCTCTGTCCCATTTGCTGCCTTTGAAGGTCTGGTATACACCTTTCTCCTCTGCGAGCTTAGAACTGCCCAGGATAGCATAGTATGAGACTATTTCAGTTATCTCATCAGCGAGCTCAACATTTTCATCTGAGTCAAAGTCAATCTCCAACTGATACAGGACATCCTGATAACCCATCATTCCAAGTCCTACTGGTCGGTGCTTGAGGTTCGAACGTTTTGAGTCTTCGGTCTGATAGTCGTTGATATCGATGACGTTGTCCAGCATCCTCATAGCAACAATGACAGCCTGCTTAATGAGATCCTTATCGAGGGCTTTTCCCTTGACCATCTTACTGAGATTGAGCGAGGCGAGATTACATACTGCTGTCTCGTTATCGGAGGTGTTAAGAGTTATCTCTGTGCAGAGGTTGGATGAGTGGACTCTTCCTACGTGGTCCTGAGGACTTCTTATGTTGATCGGGTCTTTGAATGTCACCCATGGGTGGCCAGTCTCAAAGAGCATGGTCAACATTTTTTTCCAGAGGTCGAACGCATTGACCTTCCTCATACTTGGCAGATTCATCTTTTCATAGCGCAGATACGCCTCTTCGAAGTCTTTACCATAGGCATTATGCAGGTCTTTGGCTTCATCTGGTGAGAAAAGCGACCACTGCTCTTTGTTACGCACTCTCTTCATGAAGAGGTCAGAGATGAATACCGCGGTATGGATGTCATGCGCACGCCTTCGTTCATCCCCTGTGTTCTTCCTTAGTTCAAGGAACTCTTCGATGTCCCTATGCCATGGTTCGAGATAGGCGCACATAGCACCTTTTCGCTTACCGCCCTGATTGACTGCAAGCGCAACATCATTGTAGATCTTGACGAAAGGTATGATGCCCTGGGACTCTCCATTAGTGCCTTTGATACGTGCACCCTTTGCTCTGACCTGGGTCCAGTCTGTACCGAGACCTCCAGCCCATTTACTGAGCAATGCGCAATCAGAGTAGGTCTTGAAGATGCCTTTAAGCGAGTCTGGGACCGTATTGATGAAGCAAGAGCTCATCTGGCTATGAGTGGTTCCGCTATTGAAGAGAGTAGGCGTAGATGAGACGACGAGATGCCGGGACAAGGTGTTGTAGAATTCGATGGCCCATTTCTCTTTGTTGTCTTCCTGAAGCGCAAGCCCCATAGCGACACGCATCCACATCCATTGCGGCAGCTCATAGACCTCTTTCTTAGTGCTTCGGTCACGCAGCAGGTATCTGTCGTAGATCGTCTGCATCCCTAGATACATGAAGAGCAGGTCTCGTTGAGGGTCTAGGGCATCGGCCAGCATATCAAGATCGAACTCTTTTAGTTCAGGAGCGAGCATATCGAGCTCAATACCTTTCTTGATGTAAGCTTCGAACTCTTTCTTGTGGGCAGCCTTCAATTCATCGGAATATACCGGTTTGCCCAGAACTGTTTTGTAGAGCCCGTTTAGAACGAGCCGAGAGGACATGTAGGAATAGTCATAGTGGTCTTCTATTGATGTCTTTGTTACATTGAGGATGAGTGTCTTGATCTCTTTGTAGTCCATCCGTGGGTAGATCTGCTTGCAGGTCTCGTCGACCAGCTTCTGGATGCTGATATGCTCAAGGCCGCGACCGATGCGAGTGAGCTCTACTTTGAGCTTCTCTATGTTGAATGATTCTTCAACACCTTCACGGGTGATGATGAGCTTTTTCTCTTCAATCTCCTTTAGAGTCTTCTCTTCACGGATCTCTTTGTGTTTCTGCCTGTAAAGGATGTAAGACTTTGCAATCTCAGGGTAGTTGCTCTTTATAAGAACGTTCTCGACCATATCCTGGACGTTTTCGACAGAGGGAACCGCATCAGGGCCGTATTTGGCGTTAAGCTTGTCGACGACCTCCTTGGTCAGTGTCAGAGGGATACTTTCATCGGCTACGCCATTGGCAAGAAACGCCTTCTTGATGGCTGTATGTACTTTAATGGCGTTGAAACTTACTATTCTTCCGTCTCTTTTCTTGATTTGGCTTATGCTCGTCATTGCAGTTCCCCTCAATAGGATTATAATGTCTTTTGTGGTCGGATGTCAAACAATCAAATGGCCGCACGCCTTGATTTAGAACGACAATTTAACCCACCTTATGTCATTATATAAAGATTTCGTTACACCCAATTACCATTCAAAATATCTAACTTTGAGCACCGAAAACCCTTTAAATGATGTAATGATAAAGTGAAACTATTGATACATAGCCAATTCTTTCCATTGAGTTATTGTTTATAAGATGCAGGTTTGATACCGTGTCTTTTTAGTGATCGTGTTCAATCGTTATTGAGGAAAATCATTGATCTTTCTTTTTAGAAAGATTTTTCCTGGATGATGGTTTTGTGCACACAACCATGCGGGCATCATGATAGACACATAAGATTCTTAAATGGCCGGTCTCTCTATGGGTAGTATGATTTTTAGCAGCAGGCTTGTAAAGAAAGAGAGGATCGCTTCGCAGGTATATCATCTTGTGTTCGAAGTACCGCCTGAATTTAGGTTTACTCCTGGTCAATTCGCGCTCATGGATATTATCCTGGAGGATGGCTCAAAGCTTAAGAGAGCTTATTCTATTGCATCAGGGCCAAGCCTGCTTCCAAAGATTGAATTTTGCATCAAGATCGTAGAAGGCGGCGCTGCGAGTCCACAGTTCGAAAAGATGGAGATCGGTACTGAGGTCAAGAGCGTAGGACCACTTGGCAATTTCATTCGTAAAGACCCCGCTCGTACCGCGGTGTTTATCGCAACCGGTACGGGTATCGCCCCTTTTCGTTCGATGCTTCTTGACAAATCGGCTGCATCAGAGATGTATCTGCTTTTCGGCGCAAGATATGAGACGGACCTGCTTTATGAAGAGGAGATGCAGCAACTTGCTGTAAGAGATTCCCGATTCCACTATACTTCTATATTGAGCAGACCTAAAGATACATATGAGGGCAACAAGGGCTATGTTCAGGACCTTCTCGATACAGAGTTGCCTGCAGGGCTGGATGCTGATTATTATCTGTGCGGCATCTCGAACATGGTCGAAAGCGTGAAGATGGCGCTTGAGCAGAGGGGTATTCCTGCTACGAAAATATTCTGCGAAATCTATTGAGGTACCATTTATAAATCACTTCTGATTCTTCTGATGTATGAAAGCATTGTTGCTTGCGGCGGGCTATGGCACGAGACTTGGCGACCTTGGCGAGCGCTACGCGAAGGCACTGTTGCCTTTGGAAGGTCCGGATTCAGACGGACCTGTTGTCCTTGATCATATCGTCAGATGCATCCAGGATGTTGCGGCCATAGACGAGCTATACATCGTAACTAATGAGAAGTATTATGATCGCTTTTTGGCGTGGAGGTCTTCTGTGCTTCTTCCCGTGAAGCTCATCAACGATGGAAGCACCTGCAATGACAATCGTCTTGGGGCCATACGGGATATGCAGCTTGGACTTGAACAGATAACTGACGATGTGCTTGTGCTTGCGGGAGACAATGTGTTTGATTTTTCACTGCTTGAGATGTATGAAGAGTTCAAGACTTTCGGTTCTCATACGATCGCCGTCTATGATGCCGGTTCGAAAGAAATTGTAAGGAATAAGCACGGTGTTGCTGTAGCAGGTCAAGGATCACACCTAGTCGGTTTTGAAGAAAAGCCATCTGAACCGAAGTCAACACTCAAATCAATATGCTGCTATATGTTCAAGAAGGGAGTCGTCAGCTATTTTGATGAGTATCTTAAAGAGGGCAATCCTGACGCGACAGGATATTTCCTTGAATGGTTCGTACCTACTTCCGGACAGGTGTATATGCACAAGTTCGACGGAAGGGTCATTGATGTCGGCAAGCCTGAAGTGTATGCTGGTCTTGTGTCAAAGTTCAAGAAGACCGGTTCTCTTTTCTGATCTCAGAATCTGATCGCATTGATAATATCGCTAATCTTCTGTACGTCATTTGCGCCTTCAATCTCTCTGGTGACTACGATGTTGGCTTTGCATCCTCTTGCAGTCCATCTTGCATGATCTTTTATCTCTGAGAGATTATTCCTTTGTTCTACTTTGTTGTAGAGCCGTAGGAACTCGAAGAAGTCTTTCTTTGCATCAATCTCGTCCTTGAGAAATTGTACCGCAGGTTTTTGCGGTTGCTCTTTTGTTTTCCAGTACTCGTGCAATTCTTTGAAGATGGAAGGGTTGTTCTTGGCGCCTCGTGCTATCATGATGTAGTCACATTTTGTGTGGGCGAATGCCATATGGGCCATATACGCGTTGGTGACATCTCCTGAAAGGATGACCGGGATGTCTATGTGCGCTTTAATCTCACGCACGAGGTTCCAGTCCGAGCGGTCCTGGTATTTCTGTTTTCGTGTCCGAGGGTGGATTGCAATCGCATCGACGCCGAGGGATTCCAATTCAATCGCTACCTGCAATGCGTTGATGGAGTCTTTGTCCCAACCGGAACGCATCTTTACGGAGAAAGGTTGCGCAATCATCTCCCTAAGTTCTCTGATAATCTTATACAGCTGGTCAGGATGTTTCATCAGATACGCACCGGCTTTCTTACCACACATGTATCCGAGCGGGCATCCAATGTTATAGTCGATGATTGTGGCTAATGGCTGGATGACCTGGACTGTTGCCCGGAGGTTGTCGAGATTTGCTCCCGCAATCTGGATAGCTAAAGGGTATTCCTCTTTTTGGGGATTGATGAATCTTGCTATCGCTTTTTCTTTGGAATTGTTCTGCAGAAATTCTGCAAAGATGTCTGCATCTATCATGTCTGTGTAGACAAGCGACGCACCACGTCTTTTGCAGAGCACCCGAAATGAGGCACAGTTGACCGCTTCCATGGGCGCCAGAAAGAAAGGAAATGAAAAAGATGGAAACTCCATCAGATGTGCTCCAGGACCGCCTTTTGCAATCTTGCGACAGCTTCTTCTATCTTCTTGCGATGACCGAATGCACTGAATCTAACGTAGGTCTCGCCTCCTGGGCCAAACCCGGAACCAGGGGTGGTTACTATCTGAGTCTCCTCAAGGATGTGATTGAATGCTTTCCATGAGTTATCAGATTTTGTCTTGACCCAGATGTAAGGGGCATTATCTCCTCCATAGGTCTGGTAACCCATCTTATCCAGCGCGTCTTTAATGATCTTTGCGTTCTGAAGATAGTAAGCGATGAGTCTTTTCATCTCTCCAAGGCCTTCATCATTAAGCGACCTTAGGGTCGCTTTTTGGATGATATTCGAAGCCCCGTTGAATACGGTGGTCATGATCCTGTTCCAGTCATTGTGCACGGCTGTGCCGTCGCTGTACTTGAGTTCTTTTGGCACTACGGTCCAGCCAAGCCTCACGCCAGTGTAACCGAATGGCTTTGAGAAAGAACTAACTTCTATAGCCACTTCTTTGGCACCCTCTATCTCGTAGATAGTCTTAGGCAGGTTTGGGTCGGTAATGAACTCCGCGTAAGCAGCGTCGAAGACAATGATCGCATCATTCTCTTTTGCGAATCTGACCAAGTGCTCCAATTGCTCTTTGGTCGCGACCGCACCTGTCGGATTGTTCGGGGAACAAAAGTAGATGATGTCTGCTTTCTTTAGCTTGGGAAAGAAATCGTTCTCCGCAGTGCAGGGCATGTAGACTATGTTCTCGAACTGTTTCTTCTCTGTTACGTACGAGCCAGTCTGGCCCATGATGACCGCACTATCAACATAGACGGGATAGGATGGGTCCTGCACAGCGATGGTCATTTCATTGCCGAACATCATCTGCAGTCTTCCTGTGTCGCATTTAGCTCCATCGGATATGAAGAGTTCGTCTGCTTCAATAAGGCCTGGGTAGAATATTTCAGCGACTTTTTTCCTTAGCTCTGTTAGTCCCTGCTCATCTCCGTAACCCGAGTAACCTTCTACAGTACCCATCTCATCAGCCACTTCTTTTAGTGCTTCCACAACCACTTGAGGGAGCGGTTCTGTGGTGTCGCCTATTCCGAGGCTGATGAGGTCTGCATCAGGATGCTTCTCCATGAATTCTTTTTTTCTTCTGTTTATTTCGGGAAAAAGATATCCCGCCTGGAGTTTTGCAAAATTCTTATTTCTCTTTACCATTAGTATCACCTATGTTGAGAGTCGCAAAGTAGTCTTCTATCGTCTCAGCTCTTCTGATGAGTTTGACTGAGCCATCTTCTTTTAGCAGAAGTTCAGCTGAACGCAATTTTCCGTTATAGTTGAAACCCATAGCGTGCCCGTGGGCACCAGCATCATGGATGACGAGGAGGTCGCTTCTTTCTATCTTCGGAAGCTTTCTGTCGATCGCGAATTTATCATTGTTCTCGCAGAGTGAGCCGGTTACATCATATGTTTCTGTAGCAGGTTGCTGCTCTTTACCAAGCACAGTTATATGGTGGTATGCCCCATACATTCCCGGACGCATGAGGTTTGCCATGGTTGCATCACAGCCTATGTACTCTTTGTAGGTGTGTTTTTCATGGATAGCCCTCGTGACCAAGTAGCCGAACGGACCTGTTATAGCTCTGCCGCATTCAAGGTATATGTTTGGTCGTAAGTCTGCAGCGGAAAGAAGACGTTCATATTCATCGGCTATCATCTTTGCAAGCACAGTATAATCAACTGCTTCCTGTTCAGGCCGATAAGGGATGCCTATGCCCCCTCCAAGATTGAGGAATTCCAACTCAATGCCCAGTCTTTTTTTGATCTCGACCGCAAGTTCGAAAAGCATCGTTGCGGTCTGTGCGAAATACCGGGGATTGAGCTCATTGGAACAGACCATCGTGTGAAGACCGAAGTGTTGCACACCCTTGGCCAGAAGCATCTTATAACCCTCGAATAGCTGCGCTCGCGTGAATCCGTATTTTGCTTCCTGCGGCTCTCCAATTATTGCATTCCCTGACCTTTCTGGACCAGGATTGAAGCGGAAGCAGACAAGCTTTGGTAAGCCCACTTCTTTTTCCAGGTATTCAATATGGGTGATGTCATCAAGGTTAATGATCGCACCAAGCTCTTTTGCTTTTTTGTACTCTTTTGCAGGTGTGTCATTTGAGGTGAACATTATCTGTTCGCCTGTTATGCCTACCTGCTCTGAAAGCATGAGTTCTGGCAGCGATGAACAGTCAGCCCCAAAACCCTCCTCTTTTAGCACCCGCAGAATCGAGGGATTGGGTGTCGCTTTTACGGCGAAGTATTCTCTGAATCCCGGGAGGATGGAGAAAGCTTCCCTGAATCTTTGCGCATGCTTGCGGATAGCTTGCTCATCATAGATGTGCAAGGGTGTGGGATAGATTTTTGCGATCTTTTCCATCTGTTCTTTGGTAAAGGGTACTGTCTTCATCTTAATCCTCTGATTCTTCGATTATTGTCTGCACGAGCTCCTGCGGCGTTCTTGCTTTTCTTGTCAGCCTGTCTTTGCCATTTTCTATAACTACTTCCGTTGGCATAGGCCGAAGGTTGTAGTTTCCTCCCATCGCGTAACAATAGGCTCCTGCGTTTTCTATCGCGAGGAGGTCTCCTTCGGTTATCTCTTTTATCATCCGGTCTTTTGCGAAGAGATCTCCTGTTTCACAGATGTTTCCGGCTATATCAAACAGGAGGGTCCTCCCTGTGGATTTGGACAGATTGGTTATCTCATGGTAGGCATCATAGAGTGTCGGACGTATCAGCTGAGGAAACCCCGCATCTGTTCCGGCAATAAGGCGGCCGTTGTTGTTTTTGATCGTATTCACTTCAAGTACGAGGTAACCAGACTCGGCAACAAGGTATTTCCCAGGCTCAAAGTACAACTGGAGCTCTTTTCCGTACTTTTGGCAGTGTTGTGTGAATATCTCGGTAATCTGTTGACCGAAAGCTTCGTAATCTATCTTCTTGTCGCCTGGAGCGTACGGTACACCAAAACCACCGCCAAAATCAACGAACTCAAGGTCAGGAAAGTTCTCTTTGTTCGCCACTTTTAGAAGGTTCTTCATGCTCTGATAGACTTTGTCCTCATCACGTATTCCGGAGCCGGTGTGCTCATGGAGGCCAACGACTTTGAGACCATATTCTTTTATCGTATTTTGGATCTTGCTCAAGTCTGAGAAGAGCAGCCCGAATTTTGTGAGATCTCCGCCTGTCTGTATCTTCTCATGTTCTCCTGCGACAACTTCCGGGTTGAAACGCAGTACCACCCGCGAACCGGGATATGCTTCGCCGTATCGCTTTAGGCGAGATATAGAATCGATGTTGAAAAGCACTTCCTGGCTTTGCACCAAATGCATCTCTGCATCAGTCATGTTGTTTGCTGTAAAGAGAATGCGGTCACTTCGAAATCCCAACTTCTTGGCTAAAAGTATCTCAGCTGGACTGACGGCATCGATGCTTGCACCGGCTTTTTGGAGAGCTTTGAGCACTGCGGTACCATAATTCGCTTTCATGGCGTAGAAGATGCGCAGGTCCGGGTAAGTGATGAAATCGAAAAGCTTTTCGTACTGTGCCCTGACTTTGTCAAGATCGTAGACATAGAGTGGTGTACCGTATTTTTGGGCCAGCGCTCTTAATGTAGTCTGGCGCTCTTGGGGTATCACTTGAAGTACCCCTTCTTGTAGAGGACCTCAGCTTCAAGGATAGCTCCACCAGCAGCACCTCGAACCGTATTGTGGGAGAGCGCTGTGAATCTCCAGTCAAAGACATTGCATTCGCGCAGGCGACCAACGGTCACGGCCATGCCTTTGTCTGCATCCCTGTCCAGTCTTGGTTGCGGCCTGTCAGATTCGTCACGATAGATTATAGGTTGTTTTGGTGCGAAGGGGAGACTGTGCTCCTGCGGATAGCTTCTAAAGTCTTGCCATGCTTCCAGGATCTGTTCTCTGGTCGGTCTTTTCTCAAAACGGACTGAGACACATGCGCTGTGTCCATCGATGACAGGCACTCTATTGCAATGAGCAGATATCTTTATCTGTGCAGGTTCCACTTTTCCATCTTTGAGGATTCCAAAGATCTTCAACGGTTCTTTTTCTGTCTTCTCTTCTTCTCCCCCTATATGCGGAAGCGTATTGTCGATAAGATCGAAGGCTGAGCAGCCTGGATAGCCTGCACCACTGACAGCCTGCAGAGTTGTTATGATAACTTCTTTGACTCCAAATGCTTCATGCAGCGCATAGAGCGGAGTCATGTAGGACTGAAGAGAACAATTAGGTTTTACCGCGATGAACCCTTCCCATCCTCTGTTCTTTTGCTGTACGTCAATGAGGCTTGCATGCTCATGGTTGATCTCGGGAATCATCATAGGCACGTCCTCGGTGTGACGGTGATAGGATGCGTTAGATACGATTCGTATGCCTGCGTTCGCATAACTTTCTTCGTATTGTTTAGCCAATGCTCCAGAAAGAGCACTAAAGACGAAGTCACATGCTTTGACTTTGTCGAGGTCTTCCATCGTGTACACCATAAGGTCACGGACATTCTTCGGGATGTCCGCAGGCATATGCCATCTTCCCTGAACTGCCTGTCCATATGTCTGACCTGCACTTCTGGGAGACGCGGTCACCAGAGTCACTTCGAACCATGGATGGTCTCGAAGGAGATGGATGTATTTCTGTCCGACCATACCGGTCGCCGCAAGCACACCTACATTTAATTTTTTCATCCTACATCAACCTTTTCATTACATCTTTGATCTTTTTCTTGGCATCTTCAGAGACCGGAGCGAGCGGTGCTCGAACGTCACCTGCAGGCATACCTGCAAGATTCATCGCAGCTTTTATCGAAGAGGGATTTCCCTCGATGAACTCTACATGGAAGAATTGAAGCAACTCAAAGTGCAGATCCCGGGCTTTCCCCATATCTGAAGCCAGGCATGCATCAACGAACTCTACCATCTTTTTTGGGATGAGATTGCTCGCGACTGAGATGACTCCTTTTCCGCCGAGCGAGATAAGCGGTAACGTTATGCTGTCGTCGCCACTAAGAACGGAAAAATCCGGATTCTTCCTCTGGATGCGGTCGATGACCTCGCCTATCTGTTCGATATTTCCTGAGGCTTCTTTGACACCGATGATGTTGGGAAGACTAGCTATCTTCTCCAGGGTATCGGTGGTTATATTCACCCCTGTCCTTCCTGCAATATTATAGACTACTATAGGTATGTCGACCGCTTCAGTCACAGCCTTGAAATGATTGAAGATGCCTGTCTGAGAAGGCTTATTGTAGTATGGTGTCACTATGAGAACTATATCAGCTCCAAGTTCTTTTGCTTTGGCTGTCCTTTTTATGGTGGTGAGGGTGCTGTTCGAACCGGTTCCTATCATAATCTGCACTTTATTTTTACCTAGTTCGACAGCTGCGCGTATGATTTGTTCCTGCTCTTCATCTGTAAGTGTAGGTGTCTCGCCAGTGGTGCCGAGGGGAAGGATGCCTGTAACTCCTGAGTCTATCTGCACTTGAAGGTTTTTTCTGAAACCTTCAAGATCTAACACTGTGTCTTTGAAAGGGGTAATCATAGCCGTATATGTTCCTTTGAGTTCCATCATAATTGCCTGTCTTGCGTGAGGATGCTTTGCATCATTTGGTCTACTGTGAAAAATCCTTTCTTATCAGCTACCCATTCGGCTGCAAGAACCGCTCCGAGAGCGAATCCCTCCCTATTCCTTGCGATGTGGGTGAGTTCGATTGTGTCAGCTTCAGAGTCAAGGATGACTTTGTGCATGCCAGGTATGCTGCCGCAACGAAGGCTTGCGAAATGCAGTTCATCCTTCCCTATCACACGGTCTACCATATCATAAGTTATGGTCTTTTTTCTGTCTATATTGTTCTTAAGGATCTCCGCTATGGTCTTCGCAGTACCTGAGGGACTGTCTGCTTTTTTATTATGATGATACTCTATTCCTGCCACATCATAAGCGTCAAACCTGTCAATGAGGGGAGATATCTGTTTTAGAATGGTAAAGAAAAGATTCATTCCAAGCGAGAAGTTTGATGCGTAGATGAATGCAGAGTCTTTCTGTTCAATGTATGACTTCACTTCCTGTTCCTTCTCGTACCACCCAGTTGTTCCCATGACGGTGGGCATGCCCAGGTCAGCGAGTGTTTCAGCGTTCTTGATCGCGACTGAAGGGTGTGTGAAATCTATTGCAGCATGGCAGCCTGCAACACTCTTTTGGTCAATGCTTGGAAAGTCTGCGTCTTTTGACGCAGGGTCGATGGTCACTATTTCATGTCCCCTTTTTTTTGCGATCTCTGAGATGATCTTGCCCATCTTACCTAAACCAACAATAGCTATATTCATTGCGTCACCTCGATGAATCCTTTGTGCAACACTTGTACCGCTTTTTCAGCGTCTGAGTCCTCAACTACAAAACTGATGTTGACTTTGGACGCGCCCTGGGATGTTGATCTTATGTCTATCTGGTGCTCCTTAAGTATCTCTGCCGCTCTTGCGAGTATCTCTGTGGAACGGGAGATGTCACCGATGATGCTGACGATAGCCTTGTTCTCAAGCCTTGTCACTTTTGCTATCTGCAGCAAGTCCATGATGAGGTCACTGATGTTCGGATGATTTTCAAGCGTGACAGACACGGAAACTTCACTTGTAGCCACCAAATCTACCGAGATTTCATGCTTACCGAATACTTCGAAGATCTTTGCCAGAAATCCATAATGTCCAAGCATACGGGTCGATACGATATCAAGGACAGTGATATCCCTTTTTGTATTGATGACTTTAACGAGCGTTTCGGTTGTTGCGTTTTTCTTGATAACGCTTCCTGGATGGTCCTTATTGTATGAGTTCTTGACTCTTACAGGTATGTCTGCTTTCATTGCAGGAAGCATGGAGCGCGGATGCAGAACTTTGGCTCCAAAGAAGGAAAGTTCAGCAGCTTCCTCGAACGCGATAAGCGGAATACTTACTGTGTGTTTGACAATCCTTGGATCAGCACTTCTTATACCATCAACGTCTTTCCACACCTGCACTTCCTTTGCGCCTATAGCACGTGCGATGATGGATGCGGTGAGGTCAGAACCGCCTCTTCCAAGGGTCACAATCTTTCCCTCTTTCTCTTTGGCAAGGAAGCCAGTGATGACGGGAGTATATGCATATGTTTCTGTGACTTCTTTAAGAGCTTCTTTTATGAGTGCGTACGACTCGTCAAGAACCCGGCCGTTCATGAAACAAGATGTGCTGCGAAATCCGATGTCCCATGCGTCATGGGGTCTGGCTGTTATGTGCTGCGAGCTAAGGTACGCAGCCATGATACGTACAGCAAGACGCTCACCAAAGGAGACGAGTAAGTCCATCGTCGCCGGAGATTCTTCGCCGATCATAGATATGCCGAGGAGAAGATTCCGGTACTGGGTGCATAGCTGCTCAAACTCTGGCACATCAATGTTGAGACCGCGGATGATATCCCTGTGGTAGTTGATGAGTGGTTCAGGGTCGATGTTGCTCTGCAGGGCAAGATTTCCGGCTTGAAGAAGATTGTCTGTCGTCTTGCCTAATGCTGAGCAGACGATGATGGGGCATTCTGCAAGATGTTCTTTGATAATCTCAGAGACTTCTCTGATCCTCTGCGGGTCCTTTAGCGAGGAACCACCAAATTTCATGACCAGCATAAAATTACTTTCCGTATTTCTTTTCGAGATACACTATGATATCGGCAGACTCGTTCATGATATGACCCTCATCATCGATGACTGGAACCATATTGCCAAGATCCTTGACCACCTGAGGCATATTGTACGGGTCGCACTCTACAGAATCGTATGGAAGGCCGAGCAGTTCTAACTTCTCACGGACTTTCCGGCAGTATGGACAACCTTCAAATTCATATAGTTTCAATACCATCGATTACCCATGTCAGATTGATTGAACCGAGCTATTTAAATGTTGAGGAAAAGGAAAATGTACAATAAAATTATCAGTCGTTCTCGACGCGTGGTGCGAGAATGAACATGATCTGGACAGTGTCGACTTTGTTGTACTCTAGCTTGAGTGGATAGTCCTTGTTGAAGCATATCTTGACGGTATCCGCAATTTTTGCACCGGTGACCATCTTCTTAAGATACTCGACTGAGTACTTAGCCTTGATAGGGTCTTTCTCTTCCATGATGATCTTAGTGTCCTCGCTTTCTTCCACATCAATCTTAACTTTGTTCATGTCCGATTCAGCAAGGAAAGTGACTTTCTTGTTCTCTGCGGTGAAGCCGATGGCATCTGCCATGATGACAGCCGCATCGTCTACAACATCGTTAAGGATGCTGCAGGGAGCGGTGACCGTGACTCCAAAATTAAGGGTCGGGACTTTCTGTTCTTTTTCTTCTGCATTGATGATTGCGATGCTGAAGGTCCTTTTGTACTTGCCTTTGAGATGGATGTGCACCATGCTCTCTTTGAGTTCGAGCGTGACTGTATCGCTTGCTCCTGCTCTTTTAAGGATCTGCTTAAAATGGGAAAGGTTGATGGAGAATTCTGTGTCTTCTGAGATCTCATATTCGGTGAAGTTGCTTGAGAACATCTCAAAGACGACCATTGCCACATTAGCCGGGTCCATAGCCACCACTTTGATGCTTTGGGCGGTCACTTTGAACCTTGCTTCAGTGATGAGGTCAGAGATAATCGCTACGCTTTCTTTTAGATATTTAGGATCGGTAAGTGTCAGTTTCATAATATGCCCCTCTATGTCGCTTAAGGAGAAATGGATTGTTTAAATAATTTTGTGTTAAGAGAATTTAACGGTTACAGAACTTCACCTAGGGATATTTTTTGAAACGGACAGTCAGAGGTCGATATTCTTAAAGTCGGTTATGACTTTGGCGTTTTTCGCTATCTTCAGAACAGGTTCTGTTATCTGAGGGGGGCCGTGTGAGGGGATGATGAGTTGAGGTCTGGTGAGGTCGATGAGCTCCTCTATGTCTTTGAGGCCACCGTGCCCGCTTACGTGGATGTCTTTGTAGATCGGAACCCCTTTTTTCTCTATCTTCGATTCAAGGATGGCTCGCATCTGGTTGTTCGTCTCTGTAGGGATGATGTTGCAGGAGAAGATGATGCGGTCGTCTTTGGTGAATTCAAAGTCGTAGAAACGGTCGACCATCCTGGAGAGTACGGCTTTTGGTTCTCCCTGGTGGCCGGTGACGATGAGCAGAAACTGTTTCTTGTGCTGATTAATCCTTTGCAGGGTCTTTCTTACTTTTTTTGGGAAAGACGCTATGTCGAGTTCGAGGTCGATAATGTCCGCGTGATATGCGGCGTTGACGTATTTGCTCATGGACCTGCCGAAGACAACAACCTGGCGACCTATCTTTGTCGCTTCTTCTGCGATAGTCTTGATACGTGCTATGTGCGAAGAGAATGTCGAGACGATGATACAGCCATCAGTATCTTTGCAACGCTCAAGGACATCGATGAGCTTTGCTTTAGCGACGGCTTCTGAGGGGGTCTTTGAGTTCTCCCTGGAGTAGAGAGCGTCTACGATGAGCGCACGCACCTGCTTTCGCTTACCAAGCTCTTTTAGACGTTTGATATTGGGCTTGTTGCCGAGTGTGGGAGTCATATCGAGCTTGAAATCATTGGTGTAGAGGATTGTACCTTTTGGCGTATGCAGCGCCACCATCGCCGCATGAGGGGTGGAGTGCGTGGTCTCTATCATCTCAATGGTGATGTTCTTGCTTAGTTTGTACGCATGATTCAGTGGAATGACCCCTATGGGGTTGCGTATCGGGATGCGATGATCCTTGTGGATGGCTTTTATGACTTCTGCGGTGAAAGGAGTTGCCAGGATGGGTGCGTCAAAACGGTGCGCAATGTAGGGAATGGCCCCTATGTGGTCGAGATGCCCATGTGAGGGCACTATCGCTTTGACGAATGGACGGAGATCTTCCATCTGCTGGATGTCAGGAATGGCCTCGTTTCGGATGAGGAGCTCTTCATCGAAGCGCTGAGTGTCATCATCTTCAGTAAGACGGATATAGTTCTCCAGATGGATGCCCATGTCCAGGATAACGACTTCGTTGCCGTAGCGGACAACAGTCATGTTCTTTCCTACTTCGCTGTAGCCTCCAATTGACCTTATCGAGAGCATATTTAGAATACCTGTAAGAGGAAGTATACAAAGATTATGCAAAATCCGATTATCATAGTGATATCTGCGATAAACTTGGCATAGATGAGGAGAAGTCGCCAATTCGTCTTCTTTTCGATATCTTTTCGTTTATTCATCAAATATAAGATGATGACGCAGTCACAAGACCGGCTCTTGAACAATTCCATATCTATCAGTAAATGATTTTAGGATTGCTGCTTTTTCTTGATGTTCTTGAGGCGGGTGAAGCTTTCACGCTCAAGCTCTTCAAGCTTGAGGCTGATGATTTTCTTGGTCTTTTTGATGTTTGGTATCATCAGGAACTCAAGGGAGTTCACCCTACGCTTGGTCTTTTTAATCTCTTCACCAAGCTTTTTTAGCATCAGTTGCTTCTTTGCAAGCTCAAGAAGGTGGGGAAGGAGTTTTCGATAGAGCGCTGTCGCCTGGTCAAGCTCGAGGCTTTGACCGTGGTAACCGAAATGTTCGCTTGATGAACGGATACTTTTTATCTCCGGGAACCTGACGCCCATCAGGGTACGATTCTCGAATTCAACATCGAACTCTTTGCATGAAGAGTCGATGATGCTGTCGATATTCGCCTCTCCCTCGATAGACTGGGCACGGATGAGCGCTTCTTCTGCCTGGTAGAGTTTGGTTCCTATCTCTATCCTGAGTTTCTTTATCTCGCGAAGGGTGTTGAAAAACTCAAGCACGAGCACGTCTGTCTTCTGCTTCAGCAGCTTGTGCCCCTTGTTAGCGAGCTTAAGCTTCTTCTTTGTGTTGAGCAGCTCCATGCGTGTCGCTTTAACGTCAGCCATACCTTCTCACTCTTGATAATATTGTTCGATGAATTCCTTCTTGACACGCTTAAGTTCTGTCTTTGGAAGTCTGGAAAGCAGTTCCCATGCGATACTGAGCGTCTTCTCTATGTCACGGTTCTCTGCGAAATCCTGACGGACAAACCTGTCTTCGAATTCGTCAGCGAACTCCAGGTACTTCAGGTCAAGTTCCATCAATGACTCTTTACCTATGACTGCAACGAGATCTCGAAGCTCGATACCGCGTGCGTAAGCCGCATAGATCTGATTGGATACATCACTGTGGTCAGGTCTCGTCTTGCCTTTTCCGATGCCTTTACCCATAAGTCTTGAAAGGGACGGTAGTACATTTACCGGAGGGTAGACCGCCTTTCTGTGCAGGTCTCTTGAGAGTACGAACTGCCCTTCGGTGATATAGCCGGTGAGGTCAGCAATCGGGTGCGTGATATCATCGTCAGGCATGGAGAGGATAGGAATCTGCGTCAAAGAACCTTTTTTTCCTTTGATAGCTCCCGCACGCTCATAGATGCTTGCCAGGTCGGTGTACATGTATCCCGGATATCCGCGTCTTCCCGGCACTTCACTTCTTGCTGCGGCAATCTCACGAAGGGATTCGCAGTAATTGGTCATGTCGGTAAGGATGGTGAGGATATGCATATCTTTCTCATACGCAAGGTATTCGGCCACGGTCAAAGCTATCCTTGGCGTGATGATACGTTCGATGGCGGGGTTGTTCGCCAGGTTGAGGAACATCACCACATTGCCCAATGCTCCGCTTTTCTCAAACTCATGGCGGAAGAAGAGGGCTTCTTCGTTGGTGATACCCATTGCAGCAAAGACTACCGCAAATTTCTCATCTTTATTCTTGACTTTTGCCTGTCGCGCTATCTGTGCAGCAAGATGATTGTGCGGAAGTCCGGAACCTGAGAAGATAGGAAGCTTCTGACCACGGACCAGCGTGTTATTGAGGTCGATGGTCGAGACTCCTGTCTGGATGAACTGATCAGGATGCTGCCGTGAATAGGGATTAATCGCTGAACCGTTGATGTCGATCATCTGCTCAGGAAGGATATCAGGACTGCCATCGATGGGTTTGCCAGCACCGTCGAAAATGCGTCCAAGCATCTCTGTACTTACACCAACCTTAAGCGTCTCGCCTGTGAACATGACTCTTGTGTTCTTCGTATCAGTTCCGCTTGTGCCTTCGAAGAGCTGGATGACTGCCTGGTCCTTCCTTGTCTCAAGGACCTGGCCTACTTTGAGCCTGCCTGCCGCATCAGTAACCCGAACAAGCTCACCGTATGCGACTCCGCTGACTTTGTCGACCACCATAAGGGGTCCGGAAACTTCAGTGACTGTCGTGTATTCTTTGACCATTTTTACACCTTCTTCAGCTGACTTTCGATATCTTTCTTTATCTGCTCAGCTTCTTTTTTGTAGTCTTCCGCGTATTTCATCCTGGCGATCCTTTCTTTGACCGGGACAGTGACCATCTTGGCCACTTTCTTGCCCGACTCAAGACGCTTGTGCGCCGAATCATGAAAAGCGAGGATGCAATCCATCATGAGGAACTGCTTCTCTGTGTCGCAGTAAGTGTCCACTTCGTGGAAAGCGTTTTGTTGGAGGAAATCCTCCCTTATCGATTTTGTAGTATCAAGTATAAGCTTGTCTTCTTCGGGGAGCGCGTCAGGACCTACAAGCTGGACGATCTCATTGAGCTCTGACTCTTTTTGCAGCATGTTCATGATGCGTTGTCTATGGGATGAGAAATCTTTCTCTACCTCATCGAAGAATCCTTTCACTTTGTCTGCATAAAGGGAGTAGCTGGTCAGCCAGTGGATGGACGGGAAATGCCTCTTATACGCGAGGGATGCATCCAGTGCCCAGAAAACTTTTGTTATCCTGAGCGTATTTTGCGTGACCGGTTCGGAGAAGTCTCCCCCTGGGGGAGATACCGCGCCGATCGCAGTGACCGACCCATTGGTTCCATTAAGGTTGGTGACTCTTCCCGCACGTTCATAGAACTGAGCCAGCCTGGTGGCCAGGTACGCAGGATACCCTTCTTCACCTGGCATTTCTTCAAGTCTTGCAGAGATTTCACGCATAGCTTCTGCCCAGCGGGATGTTGAGTCTGCCATAAGTGCGACATCGTATCCCTGGTCACGGTAGTATTCCGCTATCGTGATACCAGTGTAGACTGATGCTTCTCTTGCAGCTACCGGCATGTTTGATGTGTTCGCGATAAGCGTCGTGCGCTCCATGAGTGGCTTGCCGGTCTTTGGGTCGGTAAGTTCGGGAAATTCATCAAGAACTTCTGTCATCTCATTGCCACGTTCTCCGCAACCTATGTATACGATGACTGATGCATCGCACCATTTAGCGAGCTGCTGCTGTGAAACTGTCTTACCAGCACCGAAAGGGCCGGGGATAGCCGCTGCGCCGCCTTTAGCAAGCGGAAAGAGCGTGTCGAAAACACGCTGTCCTGTCAGAAGAGGGATGGTAGGATCTAGTTTCTCTTTGATTGGCCTAGGTTCACGGACCGGCCATCTGTGATACATCTTCAGCTTCTCTTTCTTTTTATCATCGGTCTGTATCTCGATGATAACTTTTTCGATATTGTATTTTCCCTTCTCAACTTTGGTTATCTTCCCAGAGATGCCGGGTGGTACGAGAATTTTATGCTCGATAACCTGGGTCTCTTTGACTGTGCCAAGTACATCTCCAGCCTGTACCAGGTCACCTACTTTGACTTTCGGCTTGAAATCGTAATCTATCTCTCTGCTCAGGCTTGGAGCGACAAGGCCCCGTGTGATGAAGTCCCCTGATTTTTCCTGTAGTACAGGAAGCGGCCGTGCGATACCATCATAGATGGACCTCAGCAGTCCAGGACCCAGTTCGATGGACAGGGGCATGCCTGTCGATACCACTTCTTCACCCGGGCAAAGACCGGTCGTGTCTTCGTAGACCTGAATGGTCGCCGTATCTCCTTTGAGCTGGATGATTTCTCCTATAAGTTCTTCTTTTGCTACTTTGACCACGTCAAACATCCTAGTTCCTCTCATCCCTTCAGCGGTGATGACTGGTCCTGCGATCTTGATTATCTTACCCATATTATCCCTCATGAATCTGATTACATATCTATCTCTATACCTACTGCTGACCTGATGATATCCTTTAGATCATCGGTCGACCCGAATTCAAGTGTATCGTCAGGCAGGGTGACCACATTTGCGAACTCTTCGAGGAGCTCCGGTACCATGGCCGCGATCGATACGTTCATGATGATGAATTCGTTTTTGTCCACACCCTCAAGGTGCTTTATAATCTGAGCTGCCTGCGAAATGACAAAGCTCTTGTCGATGCCCGCAAGCTTCATGCCTTTGGCGAAAGAGGCGTTTCCGAAAACTATCATATTATCATCTCCTCTTCCAACTTTCTTTTTGTCTGAATCGTCTTGGTCGCTAGGAAAAGGTTCCTCATCTCATATTCTTTTTTTATGAGGTAAGCTACCAAGGGATAGGGGCCCAAAGTATGCGCTATCTCTTCGTCGACCAGAGTCTTTTGCTGGAATCTTCCAAGCTCAATCTCAAAATGATAATAGTTGCCGTCTTTTTTGAACTGCTCAGCCGCTTTTGTCATCGCTTCGAGATAAGGTGTGTGTTTCAGCGCCCGCAGCACTTCATCGATGTCTTTGGCTTGTGAAAGACGCTTCAATCTTTTGTGGAGATCTGTGTTGATGTTGATGAGCATCGGTGCTTCATCCCTTATCATTGCTTTGAGCACCGCAAGAATATTCTGCGAGTCAACACGTGTCACGATTATCTGGGCTATCGCCAGCTTATCGACCAGCTTTGAATTCTCTATGGTCATCAAGAGGCTGTTGTAAAGATGTTGTTCCGCCTCTACCTCGAATTCCTGAAGTGATCTATACTCCTTTTTCACTACCGGCTCCCAGAACGAACCGGCCAGGATGACTTTAAAGTCTGCTACCGACTTTGCGCTTTGGAGCTGCATAAGGAGAGAACCTTCAAGTTTTCCGAAAGGCTGTACCTCAGACTGAGTCGTGCCCATGTATTTGGCGCGATAAACTGCTTTGAAGACTTTAGCCTCTTCCGTACGGGACAGAGCGACGATCACTTTTTTCATCTCGTCGGGTGAAAGGTCCAACATCTCGGCAATTGCATCATGGTAGTGTCCTTCAATGGCTCTGTGCACAGACGCAATGTTGAGGTCTTTGACCTGCTCCAGCCTTCGACCATATTCAGACGAGTGAAGCGCGCTTACTGCTTCAGCAAGGCTTTTCTTAGATGCCAGCTCTTGTATCTCCCTACTGTCTATCATCGAAGACGACCTTGCCTGTATTCGGGCGTTAGCATATATGTAGGGGGTCATAGGCATCACATTCCTGATGAGATAGTACAGCAGGCCCCCTATGAAGAGCACAATTACCAGTATGGCTAAGGGGATCGTCAAGTCTGCGACCGAGAAAGTACTTTCCACTATGGTGTCATTGATGATGAATTCCGGAGCGAGATTCTCAGCCATCTTACATTATTGCCTTGTAGACGATAGACCTGATCCTGTCTTTCTGCAGTTCCATAAGGTTTTCGACTGTCAGGTCATATACGGCTTCAGCAGTGTAGACTTTGACACCTGTACTTCCTTTGACGACAGTCGTGTGGGGCAGACCGTAGGAGTCATCGTCAGCTTCCGTTTTCGTTATCTTTAAGCCCTCAGTCTTTGCCTGCACGAAGTCTTTGTACTCCTTTGAGGAAGTCAAACGTTTCGCATCAGCTTTCGCTTGAGCAATAACCTCTTGCAACAGAGCATCTCTTGCCTGTTCGAAATCCTTCTTTGCCTGAAGGGTCAGTTCACTCTTCACTTTGGCATAGGTATTTTCGCTGAGCTGATCAAGGTCCGCCTTATGGCGCCGCTTAAGCGTATCGAGCATCTTTTCTTGTTCTGTCTGCATCTGCGCTATCTGCGAGTCTATTTCTTTGTTGTACTCACGAAGGTCCGCAGCGTATTTTTGCTGAATCTTTTTTTTCAGACCATCCGTATTTCCCAGTGTTATCATCTTCGCACCTAGAAGATTCCTATTCCCATGACTAATATCAGCAGAGCGATAAGGAAGCCGAAGATCGCAGGAGTCTCTACCTGTCCTGAGAACACAATGCTAGGCGTGAATGCCGCAGGGTTCTTAGAGCATGAGATGATTCCTGAAGCTGAGACCAATCCCTGCATCGCAGCTGAGGCACCGGTTATCGCCATGACCAAGCCTGCCCCTAACATGGTGAGCCCAGCTTCAAGTGTGACCGCGCCTTTACCGCCACCAAGCACTCCAATCCCTATGAGGATGAAAAGAGCGATGATGAATCCATAGATTGTCTGTGTTTGCGGAAGTGCCTGCAAAATCAGTGCACTTCTGAAGTTCTCCTTTTTCTCAGCCACTGCGCCTGCACCGGCAACACCTGCAGCCTTAAGACCAACCGCTGTGCTAAAACCGGATACACCCAGTGCGAGTGCCGCACCTGAGACCGCTAGAGCCGAACCGAGAGTGATGTCCATTTTATTTTTCCTCCAGTTATTCTAATTTTACGAATGTCTTTTTTCTATCTGCCTTAAACGGCTTATACTCTTCGCCGCCACCTTCGTAGAACTTAGTGAAGAGTTCCAGAAAGTGGAGCCGTACTGCATGGATGAATGCGCCAAGGC
Organism: Candidatus Woesearchaeota archaeon; assembly: GCA_020637435.1. GTDB lineage: Archaea > Nanobdellota > Nanobdellia > Woesearchaeales > JACJVW01 > JACJVW01. The sequence goes on along the minus strand of JACJVW010000001.1, from coordinate 580,160 downwards.
CATTCATGACCATGTTGAATATGTGACCAACGATGAAAATGAATATGGCGAGCACGATGCCCACATAAGGTATCATGGTCGCGGCAAGTATCGCCATCATATTGATAGCAAGTGAGATGCCGGAAGTTCCAATGCCCAAAGCCATCAGTCTTGCGTAAGAGAACAGGTCACCCAGGAATCCTGTAAAGTCGAAGACTGAGAGCGCTGCGGAGATGCCTCCGCTCTTCTTGAAGGTAAATACTATCTGCATCAGAATTGCAATGATGAGCAGGATGGTTCCCACAAATACAGGTATCAGGCCAACTCCCGCCGTGATGTACGATATAAGAGCGAGCATGAAGACTAACCACACACCCTGTTGTGAAAATGCCTCAATCTTTTTGCCTTTTCGCAGGTTTTCAATAAATCCAATGATCAGACCTATGGACATATGCAAAGCTCCAAGCGTGAGCGCAAGAGCCATTGTCGGTATGACCTGTTTCATTGCATCAAGGACTATCGGAAGCGGGATACCCAACTCCTGGAAGATATTTCCGAAGTATGCGCCAAAGATGACACCCCAGAACATGGTGGATACACCAAGTGCAGTTATCAGGAAGCCCATATCTCTGGAAGAAGCGTTATGTCTACCTGCGCCTTTCATGACAACTATGCCAGCTATAGTCATGATGAGGCCGTAGAAGAAATCATCGAGCATGAATCCGAAGAATATGGTGAAGAAAATAGCGATTATCCATGTTGGGTCAAAATCACCATATCTTGGCAGGGAGTACATACGCAGGATGTTCTCAAAAGGGGCTGCGTACTTATGATTCTCTAAATGCGTCGGCGCATCTTCTTTTTCCTGTATCTCAACATGGTAACTACCTGCGTACTCTTTGAGTACATTCTCGAAATGAGGCAGCATCTTTTCTGGGATCCAAGCATCGAATACACTTAATGCGTCGCTTGCCTTGAAAAGTTTTTTTGCATCATGCTTCTCTTTTGCAAGGCCTATCTCTTCAGACAAGATATCTAACTCATTCTTGTGCTGTTTGGCTATCGTGTGCAGATTTTTTTTTGCTTTTGCGATGGCTGTTTCATGAACCTGGTTCTCTTTCTTTATACTCTCTATAATCTGTTGAGGTCTTCGCTCATCGTCAGGTATTTCGATCGACTGGAAGCCAATGCGATGCATCACTCGCTCAATGCTCTCTTTTTGAGCTGGTTCAAGCATGACGATGATGAAGAGTCGAAGTTTGTCCACTTCGTCCACCATCATGGGAGCATTAATCTCCTCTTTGATCTGTTCCATGCTTGTCCGAGTGACGATTCCGGCGAGGATGCCTATGTTCTCGCTGGATACCAGATAGTTTGTCTGCATATCAGGAAGAAGTTTTATCGTGCGTATCCGCATGCTATTCTGCCTGATGGCTTCTTGCGCAGAGACAATCTGTTCCTGCGCATGAATCACCTGCTCTTCTATTTTGTCAAGGTGATCCTCGGTCATTTTGAGCACATCATAGAGGTGGTGCTTATCTGAATGCAGTTTTTTTGTCTTCTTACCCAAGAAAAAATCCTTCAGTACACTGGTCGTCTGTTCAGGGGCTTTGTACTGGTGGAGTATGTCGTTTACGTTGTGGAATCGTAGATGCAGATTTTCAACCTGTTCTGCTTTCTCAAAGGAATAGGGTGATGTAAACTCAACGATATCATTCTTCGCAAGCTGGCAGACCCCCCTCTCGTGGAGTTGCGAGATGATGGTATCCCTTCGTCTGCTTGGAATAATCGTCCGTGCATGTACTATCCGCGCGGGTCTCATTTCAACACTTCAGTAAAGACGGCATCTATAGCTTTTCGTCGGTTCTTTTTGACTCTGTCGTCAAGTGTTTTTTTCTGTGAGACATAAGTTGAGATATCTTTCTTTGCATCAGCCTGGGCACCCTTAGTGGATTTCTCCATGGCTTTTTCTCGTTCAGATGCAAATTTTTTTTCGAGCGCGGCTTTGCGCTTACTGAGTTCGGCCCTTGCTTTGCTAAGCCTGTCGTCTGCATCAAGCCGGGCAGATTCGAAAAGCACTTTTTGCTCCTTTTCGAATTTTCTTAATGTCTCAATGACCGTTGCCATCTTTAAGCACTGAGTTTTTCCCGGGTTTTTATAAACCTTGCGCACTACTGCGAGGAAAAATTAATAGATTTTAAACTTTATATAAAATATGTAGTGAATGTTTTTAATGCGATTTTTACTTATGTATATTATTAGTTCTTGCGGGTGAAATGATGAAAGTGAAAGATGCGTTGCTGGAAGTGAAGGCCGTAGAGTACGATGATCCGGTCTTCAAGGTTGCGGAGCTTATGCAACAATATGGTGTGTATGCTATCGTGGTGAAGCGCTCAGATAAGATGGTAGGCATCATCACTGAGCGTGATATCCTTAGAAAGATCGTGATGAAAGGCCTTGATAGCAAGACTACGCTTGCGAACCAGATCATGAACAGTCCTGTGGTCACTATCGGACCTGACGAGGAGATCAGCTATGCTACAAGACTGATGGCGGAAAAAAATATCAGGGGTCTTATCTGTGTAGAGGACGGTGCTATCCTTGGAAATATTACCGCCAGGAGCATCTCTGAGAATCTCGGACCTATGCTGAGCCAACCCAGTCTTGGCGGTGATCGGACTCCTTCGTTTGCGCACTATTTTTAGCTAATTCTTTTTAATCTCATTTCATTCTCTTTGTCCTGCATGGATATTGTAGTAGCTGCAGGAGCTGACCGACCCAAGAATCCAGATGATCTTGAAAGGTTAAAGCAAACAATAGAGATGAAAAATACTCTCTATGGCGAAACGTTCTTTTCCGTCCATGAGTATAAACCTATGTTCCCTTTCGGGGAGAGCACGCTTGTGCAGGAATGCCTCGAAAGCATCCTTCGCAATGAGACATCACCACTTGGGAAAGAGACAGGTTTTTCCGTTGACCGAATTGTCGTCGTGTGCGATAGGGAGCTGGTCGAAAATCATATCTATATTCCAGATAATAGGGTGTCCTTCATCCAGCAGCGCGGGAGTCTGTACGAAAATCTGCAGACAGGTTTCGCATCACTTTTTGAAGATGGCAGAACGCTACCTGACCCGGGAAAGGGGCTCTATTTCCTTCAACGGCATGCATTGAGCAAATTGCACCTGCAGCATAGGAATCTCTTTGAGTTTTACGCCGCACTTGCAGCAAGAGATGGAGCATCGATAGGTGAGCATATGGATGCTATCGAAGCGGTGCAGTCAAATCTTAAAGGACGTTCTTCTCTTGCAAAGAAGTTCGACATTTCCCGTTCACAGCTCTTCACTTTGCTGATGGAAAGAGATTTTCTCAAGGAGAAGGACGGAAAAGTCCAGTTTACTTCCCGTGAGGCCAGGGCCTATTTTGTTGATTATGGTGTGCGGCTCGAGAAAGAGGTCATCCTGCTTGGTGGAGACACACCTTTCTATGACCCGGGCCTTGCTTATTTTATGCATGAAGTGAGCAATATGCCGTCGGATGTAGATGGGGCGCTTCAACTGGTAGCCAGCGATTCTCTTGAACCCCTCATCGGTAAGGGTTTTATTGGTAGAAGACCTTACTTTCATATGGAGTATCTTGTGCGAACCGCGAACGCACATTATCTTAAACCAAACAAAGTTGGAAATCTTGCTGCATCGAAGGACCAGTACAAAAACATCCGCTGGCTGTCGGCGGGCAATGCGTTAAGGTCGCTGGTCAATCTCTGCTACAACAGAGAAGAGGGATTCTACGGTGGAAATCTTAAGATGGGAGTCGCTGCTTTGTATAATCACCATGTTCATATGCGTCTTATGGGTCTTCTTTCACGATACGTGGCGCCACCTTCTTTCATTCGTGAAGCTTATTTCTCGCTAAGGGATGCTATGGATGTGGGTGGACTAGAGGAAGGTCTCTCGACTATCTTTAAGTCAAATATGCGGCTGGTCATTAATCCTTTCCCAGGTGTAAGTCTTGATGTGGACTCCAAAGAGCCTGACCTTCGGATGCTGCATGAGTACCGGGAGGCTATACGCAAATCACAGGCTGATCTTGAACAAACATATCTGCAAGACCATATCCCGGGAGTGGAGGAGTACCGCAGTCACCTGAGCTCATTGGATGCAAAGATGCAAGTGGACATGATGTTATGGGGACCTAATGATTTTTCTAGGCTTCTCTACTCCAACAAGAGAAAACTTGGTCGAGGGTTACATGAGCTCAACCTTCATGAGTTGTGAACTGAATATACAAATCCGTATATTAATAGCAAGATTTATATATCCCTTTTTCTGACAACACTACTCTATGGTTATCCTATATGATCGATTCAATCTTCCAGAAGACATTTTCGAAGTTGTATTCGCGACGAAACAACAGGTAATCGTCGCTCGAGCACTTATCGATTTCATGAAATCGAACAAGTCTGAGATCAATAAGACCCAGATGTCATTCTTTGCTACATCCTTACATGACGGAGAGCTGGAGACTACGATAGATGAAGCCCCCTACCATGGGAAGACGGTCAAACTTACGTACAATAAACGTCAGTTCTATGACCGTATCCTTACCCCCTTGAAAACGATGGGCATGGTCGATTATGATCTTTATAAGAAGACGTACAAGCTTTCAGACAAATTCAACAAAGATATGACAAAAATAGGTTTGCTCTGGATACAGGAGCTTAGAAAACCTGCGAGATGATCAGGATTTGAGCATCTGAGTCAGGATCTTCTGTTTACCTTTCCATTCAAAGATCTCTTTGAGGACATCCTTAAGCGTCTCAACAGGAACGATCTCGATCTTCTTGAGCATTGCCTGGTCTATGACAATGTCCTGCATATTGCTTTTGGGCACAATTACTTTCTTGATGCCTGCTTCGATGGCAGCTTCCACTTTGGCAGAGACGCCCCCGATAGGAAGAACATGTCCTCGCACTGAGAGGGAACCGGTCATCGCATAGTCCTGTTTGATAGGTATCTGCTTGAGCGCTGAGATGATGCTGACGGCAACTGCGATGGATGCGCTATCTCCTTCAACACCCTCGTAAGTCTGCAGGAATTGCACATAGATGTCATATTTCTCCTTGATGTCTTCACCAAAGTAGCTCTTTATGATTGCGCTTACGTTCTTGACAGCTTCTTTTGCTATCTCTCCCAGTTTTCCTGTAGCGATTATTTCTGAAGCCTTGCCTCCTGGTGTCACTTCGGCTTCTATAGGGAGGATGATACCAGACATAGAGGTTTCGCCACCCATGACGGCAAGGCCATTGACCCGACCAATCTCTGTGCCTGTGCTTGTGAATACATCGTATGCTTTCTTTCTTTCAATATATTTGTCGGCGATCTGCTTCTCAAGTGTCTTGGCGACTATGAGCGCTTTCTTGACATGCTCTTTGTTGACCAATGTTGCATTCTCTTCTTTTGCGATGTCTCCTGCGGCTCGAACGAGCCCGCCAAGCTCTCTTAAGCGCAGAGTAAGATGATCTTTGCGGTTTGCCCTTTTCTTCGCCTGTTCGATGACTGCATCGACAGCCTCTTTGGAAAAGTGAGGAATCTTTTTGTCTTTATTTACTTCCTGTGCGACAAAGATGGCGAGCTTATCACGATTCTGTTCTGTATCTTTCATGGTATCTTCCATGTAGATCTCATATCCGTAACCTCGGATCCTGGAACGCAATGCCGGATGCATGTGTTCAAGTGTGTCATAGTTGCCTGCCGCAACAAGGATGAAATTGCACGGGACCGCTTCAGTCATGACCATCGCTCCAGCGCTTCTTTCCGACTGGCCTGTGATAGGATATTTTCCTTCCTGCAATGCAGTAAGGAGATCCTGCTGTGTTGTTGGTGCGAGTGTCGCTATCTCATCAATGAAGAGTACGCCCATATGAGCTTTGTGGATCATCCCTGCAACTACACGTTCATGAGCAGGCGTACCAAGGCCCCCAGACTGGAACGGGTCATGTAGGACATCGCCAAGCAGTGCACCAGCGTGCGCGCCGGTTGCGTCTTGGAATGGTGCTTTTTTCTTCTTGAAATTATCGACGATGACCTTGGGTGTGGATGTTCTTGGACCTGCCATCATCTTCCTGCCTACATTGATGAAGAGCATGACTGAACCGATGAATATCATGCTGCCTATGAACATGGCAGCGAACATTATGGCCCCGCCAGTAGGCCCCATCATATTAGAATAATGATTGAGCGCCCACCATGGTACCAGAATTGCGAGGAGTATAAGCGCGATTAGGAAAATATTGGGGCCTTTGAGCATATTCCCTGTCTCTAAGCGCGCTTTGTTGACGAGCTCACGACCTTTGCCAGCTCCCATTACTCTGATCAGGGGCTGGTTCTCGTCGTTTGGATTCTGAAATGAAAGGATATCTTTGAGGTCTTCTTTAGGGAGGAGTTCTGATAGCGCCAGACCAAGCATGGACTTTCCTGTTCCCGGTTCTCCTATGAGAAGTACATGCCTTCTTTGACCTGCAGCTTTCTTGACTATCTCAACCGCTTTCTCTTGTCCGATGACCTGTCCTATTACGTCTTTAGAAGTGTCGATGTCTTTTGTAGACGTGTATTTCATGGAATTATGCTGAACCGGAGAGACTATATAAAACTTATTAATGCCTCCTAATTGCATCTCTCGCTGCTGCAAATATTTTGGATATGGGCTGGAATGCCTTATTAATCAGTATTTGAGAGATGGTGCATGCACATTGCGGACTTAAGACGAGGCAGCCTTCTCATAAGCATTGCAGGATTATTTCTTATGGCGTTGGTTTTGTCACAATATGAACCTGAACTATTGGCAAGTTCGAGTATGGGTGATAGTACTCCTTATCTTGTTTTTGGAGAGGTGGTCAACGTCGGGCCAGGAGTGTTTATTGTGAGGTATGACGCAGAGCTTCGTGTGTTTAGCGATGCTTTGGTTGAGGAAGGAGATGTGGTTGATGTGCGGGGTAAGACGTTTGGGAGTTGCAGCCTATCTGCGACGGACGTGGAGCGGCACGCAAGTATTATAAAGCAGATTGACTGAAAACGGGTTATGGAAGAGGTGCGCAGCTATGCGATGTTCCTTGGCAGAAGGCTGAAGCATTGGGTAGAGGACATTTTCCTCTTAAGCGTCATCATCCTTAATATCCTTGATTTCTTTGAGATACTTCCTGGCGATTTTGACTTCATCAAGAAGATTCTTTCATGGGCTGTTCTTGGTTACTTGATGTACCATGTGAATCTTGCGAAGATCATCTTCGGCAAGGATAGCCATGAGGACATGCAAGGCATGAATCTTGGACTAAAACCACAGGATGTCAACCTTCTGATCATCGTGTCGTATTTTATGATGATCTTTAAGAATATGGTGCATTATGCGGACACCGCATTGACTGAGTCAGCTGCAGGACGTATGGATCTTTCGCCTATCAGCAAGACCGTATTGGAGGCGTTCACCCAGATCCCGAATATAGATCATCTTACTCTTGTGGCAGGGGGTTGCATGTTATTCATCGTCAGTATCGTCCTTGCGCTCAAGTACGATATCAGAGCACCAAGCATCATGCATATCATCCACGAAGAGGGGGATCCTTCCCGAAGCATCAAAGAAATGCTTCTTAGATTCATCTCGATATTTTTGATCCTTATCAGCTTCTACATACTTGTCTTTAATTTCTTTATGGAATGGTTAGCGTTCGCGGTGGATGCACCCTTACTGGTCTTTGGCATCGTGGCGTATTTTTTCGTCATCGTCCGTTCACACAAGAGTTTCCACCCTGAGTCTTTCATCTTTAAGATAGGAAATTTTGGCGAGGAGTTCTATGAGCACTTTCTGACGTTATTCTACACGAAGAGTGGTCTTTTCCTTGGCATGACTGGTATGCTTATCCTTCATCTGCTTACTGACATAGGAAATTTTATGCTGCCGTATACGCTTGGATTCCATGACAGCCTTTATTTCTCAGGTATGGAGGTAGCATCTCATCGTCCTATTTTCTTTGGAAATGGAGCCATATTCCCAGAGATTCTGGATTCGGCTCCTGGGGCAGGTATTCTTGTCACTTCCTTTATCATTTATCTGGTGAGTATCATCGGTGCGCTTGCTCTGTTCATCGTTCCCGGCTATCTGTGGTACAAGGTCTATATCTCGAGAGGTATCAATGTGCCTCATCTCATCCTTGGTCTGTTCTATGCTTCTGTCCTTACGCTTCTGCTATCAAGGTCTTTCCAAATAAATGCAATCAATCAAGAGGGGCTTGTCGGCGTGGACATTACTACTCACCATATCAGCACGGTATTGCCCGGTTGGCTTATTCTCATCTTCGCGGTTGTACTTGCTCTTCTGGTATTCGTGCTTAGCTTCAATTTCCGGGTGAAGTCTATCCTGATGTTCATCGCCATGGTCGGAACGCTTATTTTCGTAGGTACTTATGTTGCTTTGTTCGCGATAAGCACCAGCAGAAATTATCTGTTCATCCTGCATAAACTACTTGAGCTGGGAAACGGGATAGGCTATCTGATGTTCTTTTTCCTTGCAGTCTTCTTCATCATCGTGCTCATCTTCTATGTCGGATCTTTTCTGCTGTACCTTAAGGAAGCTTTCACAGAGTTCAAGTACATCCAGTAAACTGTAACAAAAGAGTTACCAAAGACAACAAAAAGTTTAAATAATCACCATTGTTGCATGGACACAGGAGGGATATCATGCTAAAGATGAAACGTGTATCAGAAACCTTTGACATGAAGGTGTTCACAGACACAGGTGACTATTTTGGAGATGTAGAGGAATCTATCATCACACAGACAAAAGTTTTCGGATGGCGAGTGAAGGCCACGAAGAATTCGTTCCTGAACAAGGTACTTGGCAGCGCTAAGGGTGTCATCGTACCGCATCAGCTGGTGAAGTCTATCGGAGACATCATGATCATCAGCAAAGCCGCCGTACCATCTTATAGTCCGGACGGCGAGGATGCAGAATAAGCTGCTGGTCCATGTCTGCTGTGCTCCTTGCGCAACAGTCCCTCTGCAACGACTGCGGGAGGAGTACGCACTTACCCTTTTTTTTTATGATCCCAATATTCACCCACGTTCTGAATATAATAAACGGTTAGAAGCTGCCCATAAGCTGGCAGACTTTCTTGGCATTCCGCTCATCGAAGGAGAGTACGATGCAGACGTCTGGATGAAACGAGCGAAACCTTTTGCGGATGAACCGGAAGGTGGCAAAAGATGTGCAGCCTGTTTTGATATGCGGCTGTTTCGAACCGCACACTATGCCGCGGAGCATGGTTTTCCGATGTTTGTGACTTCGCTAACACTTGGACCGCATAAGAATGTAGACCTTATCAACAGTATTGGCAGGGCTGCCGCTTCGATGTACGAAGTTGCTTATCTAGAATCGAATTTTAAGAAGGAAAACGGGTATCAGCAGAGTATCATGAGCTCAAAAGATCTTGGGCTGTACCGTCAGAACTACTGTGGATGTGTCTATTCCAAGAAGAGCATTGCGTCTCCCAAGGAGTAGAATCTGTACTTGTTCTCTATGGCGTGCCGGTATGCGTTAAGGACTCTTTCTTTTCCTGCAAATGCACTTACGAGGAGGAGGAGTGAGGATTTGGGCAAGTGGAAATTAGTGATGAACCCGTCCGGTTTTGTTCTGAATTTGTAACCCGGGTAGATGAAGAGGTTGGATTCTTCATTGTACGGGTGGATGCGACCCTGTTCGTCTGCGGCTGATTCCAGAGACTTAAGAGTGGTTGTACCTACTATGAAGATTCTTCCAGTTCTATTGTTTATTTTGTCTGCAGCCTCTTTTGAGATGAAGACCTGTTCGGGATGCATCTTATGTTTTGTGAAATCTTCTATGCGGATAGGGAGGAAGGTGCCGGCGGTGATGTGAAGACATATCCTGACTATCTCGACCCCTTTATCTGCTATCTCTTTTAGGAGGTCGTCTGTGAAATGAAGGCCTGCGGTCGGCGCTGCCACTGAGCCAATGCGGCTTGCGAATCTTGTCTGGTAGTCCTCTTCAGGAATGTTCTTCTTGATGTAGGGGGGTGTGGGGAGCGCGCCAAACTCTTTTATCCAAGCATCGGTGAGGGGTCTTGAAAACCTTATATGGAATGCGTCGTCTTCCTGCGCTATCACTTGCGCGGACATCTGGTCGTCCAGATCGACGCCGATTCCTATCCGTGGTCGTTTACCTTTGATACGTGCCTGAAAGGTGTTTTCATCGATGCGACGTTCAAGCAGGAGTTCGACGGGACCGCCTGTTGTTTTTCTTCCCTTAAGGATTGCAGTCGCGACTTTGGTCTCATTTATGACGAGTACATCTCCTTTCTCCAGTACCCCCGGAAGGTCATAGAAGTGCTTATCGCTGAGTTTTCCATGGTTTTCGATAAGGAGGCGGGAAGCAGATGCAGGTTGCATCTTGGTCTGCGCTATGCGTTCTTCGGGCAGCACATAGTCAAATTCAGAAAGCTTCATTCGTATCACAAAAAAAGGCGGGGTTTTGTACACAGGTAACGACAAGGTGAATATTGATTATTGGCCACAGGCCTGTTTAAATCATGAGCACCCTTTGGTTTCCTGCTCTATACGACCCCTTGTATTTAAAGAATTGAATCCTGTTTTATAAGGTTTATTATTTCCTCGTCGGTCAATTCGGTCACGGTGTCAGCCATGGTCTTGATACCGGTCTCCAGGGATTCGGGATCTGCCACTTTATTGTGTAGATGGGGGGAGATGATCCATCTATTCTCTACCCCTTGGGGATTGATGAAATATATGGTGAGACGCTCGTAGGTAACCAGGTCTTTCCACCTTTTAAGCAGTACCTCAAGATTGTTTCTGGTATTGAAGACTGCGACAGCTATGGCCTGGTCTTTATCCTCTTGAAGCACATCTTCCAGGTCTGTGAAACCTAGTGTCAGGAGTTCTTTATCCTTATAGACGATCCTATTCTCCTTCATCTCCACTATCTTGCGGAGTATGAGGTCTTTGTTCTTGAGGAAACGTCGCAGCCATTTCAAGAGGTAATCAGCAGGGTCCATTGCTCAAGGATGTGATTTTTTGGTATTAAATACTTTACTTTTCGTGAGAGCTGCCCTTGAGGTAGGGGTGTTTTTTTGGAAAACTACTTATGTTTAAGGTTCTTCACTAAGGAGTATGATCAGTACACTCGCACTTACCCGTTATCTTCATCGTATCTTATCAATAAAGGATATACCTGACGCTTCACTCAATGGTCTTCAGGTGAGGGGGACGACGCATGTGACGAAGATTGGTGCAGCAGTCGACTGTAATGAACGTACTATCATGGCTGCAGAAAAGGCAGGAGTGGATTTTCTTATTGTCCATCATGGTCTGTTCTGGAAAGGCCAGCGAGATGCTACCTGTCTTCGGCGAAGGACCGTGGGGTTACTGAAGAAAGCAGGGATCAACCTTTATGCTGCGCATCTTCCTTTGGATCTCCATAGAGAATACGGTAACAATATCGGTTTGTATGAGCTCTTGGGTTTGAGGGGTCTGACGCCGTTTGGAGAGTATCATGGTGTTCTTATAGGGTATAGGGGTGAGTTTGTCCGGCCTAAGAGCCCTAGTGAAATAAAGAAGGTTCTGGATAAGGGTCTTAAGACAACGTGCAGTGTCCATGCTTATGGTCCCAAAAAGATAAAGAGCATAGGTATTGTCAGCGGGGGCGCGTTTTTGAATATCGCAGATGCGCTGAAACAGGGTCTGGACTGCTATCTTACTGGTGAGGGGCCACACTATGCGGGAGATGTTGCAAAGGAGGCCGGCATTACGCTAATCATGGGGGGGCACTATGAGACGGAGATGTTTGGTGTTCAGCGTCTTTCCAAGGCTGCTTCTCAACATTACGGTGTACCCTATACTTTTTTATATGTGCCACCATTATAGCACGGCATGGCAGTTCCAGGAGATTTAGTAAAGGTAACGACGAAGGACAAAGTGTATGAAGGGCGATTCTTGCAGCGTCCTGATCTTCTTGAAGGGAAATACACGGTCATCAAACTTTCAAGCGGTTACAATGTCGGCATCGTGAATTCTGATATCACTTCTTTGGAGGTGCTTCAAGCACATATGCCTGTAACAAAAGAATCGGGTGCAGAGTCAGTCTTCCAAGAAGGCCTGCCTACTGTGGCTTTGCTTTCGTTTGGCGGTACTATCTCTTCAAAAGTGGATTACCGTACTGGTGGTACGTACGCAGACTATACTGCAGATGATTTTGTCAAGATGTGTCCTGAACTTGCGACCATCGCGAATATCAAGGCGAGGAAGGTAATGGGTATCATGTCTGAGGATTTTACCCCTGCAGATTGGAAGTCTATGGCGGATGCTGTAGCTGAGGAGATACGTGCAGGAGCCGCAGGCGTAGTCATTACGCAAGGTACTGATACTTTACATTTCTCAGCAGCTGCTCTTTGTACGATGTTTACTTCTTTACCTGTACCGGTGGTGATCACTGCGGCTCAAAGGAGTATCGATCGCGGCAGTTCTGATGCATTCATGAATCTTATCTGCGCGGTGAAAGCAGCGACGAGCGATATGGCCCATGTGATGACCTGCTTGCATGGAAGTATTAATGACGACTATTGTCTTCTTATCGACGGCAGTAGGGTGCGCAAGATGCATACGTCACGAAGGGATGCTTTTAGGCCAATCAATGCAACACCGCTTGGCAAAGTCGCTGTTGATGGCGAGGTCGAGATTCTTGGAGACTATACTGCACGGGGAACACACGAGCTTGCTGTGGATACTTCTTTTGAAGAGAAGGTGGCGCTGCTTTATGTCTACCCCGGTGCGGATCCGGGAGTCCTTGACTACTATGTGGGGGAGGGGTACAAGGGTGTGGTCATCGCGGCAACAGCCCTAGGCCATGTACCTACTGAGGACTCATCAGGAAGTTTCATTCCTGCTATCAAGAGAGCACGGGAAGCTGGATTGACTATCGTAGTCGCCAGCCAGACGCTGTACGGAAGCGTGCATCCGCATGTGTACAGCAACCTTCGAAAACTTTCTCTAAGCCTTGGTTGTGTGTTCCTTGGCGATGTGCTTCCTGAAGCTGCATATATCCGACTGGGATGTGCTCTTGGACGAGGGGAAGCACTGCAATCTCCTGAAGTGCGAAGCCTGCCTAATGAGTTCTTAAACTGAATCGTTCACTTTTATGGAAGAAATTTTCTTGCCGAAAATTGTGCTACGAGTTTATTACTCATGACTCTCTGTATTGAGAACAGTCTATCTTCCAGGTCGTAATTTGCCCGTGATCTCGTGCCAGATATTCTGGTAGAACCATCTTGCTCCACCTGTCTCATGGCCAAGGATCTCTACAAATGCTGCGTCAGCTCTACAATTCTGGTATGGAGAGTCAGCGTTAGGACCCCATGCGTCTGTGCCGTAGAGGCTCTGGCAGAAGTCATCTCTGTTCGTAATCGTGTAATCGATGCCGACCATGGTGGATAAGTCATGACTTGCACTTACTCTTGTATCAGGGTGTACATTTGGGTCTACCTGCCCTGTCTCTATATTGACTGCGTTTCTGATGCCTGCAGAGGTAGTTCCTCCCTGTATCATGAGGTTTCCGTCATTCTGCGCTACATATATGTGGGCAAGTTCAGTGAGATAGGCAAGCGTCGCATTTCTTGGCGGAACAATCTGTCCGGGCGCTCCGCTTAGTTGCTTGATGATATTGAATATGCTCTGGATAAGTGTATCGTCTGCAGAAGAGCCAGGAATATTATTGTCTCTGTTCGTGAAGAAGATTATATCGTATTCTTCAGATGATGTAGCATCAACATCATAATTCCCCAAGAGATCTCTTAGTGGATAATTCATCGGGTCAAACCTTGGAGGTTCGAAGGGCTGGTTGAGTGATGTTCCAATTATGTTTTTCCAGGTATCTCCGTCTTTGTAGGAAAGAACACAGACGTTGTTGACGCACGGGTAGTCGTAATGCGCATTTGGATAGGAACCATCTCCGTATGAACACTCGGTGTAACAGATATTTGGTTTGGCTGAGTGTTTGTTGAAGATATACGCATCCATGATGTTATATTCCGGATTTGATGCAACCTGGTGGAAGGGTTCACATAAGAGGTCGTCTTTGGTGGTCACTCTCTGATTGACGATGACGTAAGGGTCGACGAAGTATTCGTCACCAAGATATTCATAGTTAAGGGTGTTATCTATGCTGTCACAATAGAATGTGAAGGTGTTGAAGTTCTGGGCCATGCCAAGCATCTGTTCTGCAACTAGCTGTGTTCGGGATTCCCATTCGCCGTTCCTGCAGAGATGGTCCTGGATGAATTCTCCATCATCGATGCAGATAGGATTCTTGTTCTCCGCAGATGTACTGAATCTGGTAGAGTAGGAGAACATCTGTGTCTTATCTATATCCGGGTCGGTGTAGTTTACACCATTGAAGTCAACCAGGCATTGGGACTCATCAAGGCAGTACCCATAAGTCTGGTCATTGTTGTCCCAGTCCCATTTGAGGTGGGCTTCCTGCCAGTAGGATGCCTGCTCTTCTTCATCATAGACACACCTGTAGCCGTGGCGGATCTCAGGGTTTGGATATATGGTCGGCCGGCCCTGGTCATTGTCAGGAGGTACACACTTAGAACCTGTCCAGCAATGGTCTATAGGGCAGCATTCTGCTACCTGCATACCGTCAGGCGCATAGGGGATGATGTCAGCTGTATAATTGATGAGGTAGTCTGGAGAGTTATACCCGTCCCAAGCAGCTTCATTAAGCCATTCTTCCGGGATGGTCTTTAGGACGAAGTCTTCCTCTTCAAGCGCCTTGTATTCTGCAGGGGTCTTTTCCCATACTTCTCTAAATGAGCAGTAGTAGTCTTTGTTCTCCTGGTTGGTCAGGTGATAGAATGAACAGAATCGTCTGTTTTCAAGATTATCCTGGAAGGTATCAAGAAGATAATCATTCGAAGCAAGCACAGGCTCGATGAGAGTGACTGTGTAATCAAGGCTTGCGTCTTTCTCGAAATCAAGGCCGATGACATAGTGGTTATCATATTTGTCGCCTACCGCGTTTGGCGTGAACGTGAGCACAGCTTCATAGACGTGGTCGGTAGTTCCGCTGACTTTGTGCAGAACAATGTTTCTGCTTGCAAGAGTAGTATAGGCTGAAGTGCTGTCTTTTGTTCCAAAGAAGACTTTCACGCTTTTTCCTTCTCCAGCGGAACTCTCGGCCTTGATTCTTACGTTGAAATTGTATGTCTCGCCCTGTCGTATCTGGTGCATGGTCTGCGTTATTACTGCGGGTTCTGTGCTACCGGTATCGACCTTGAAACTCAATTCACCTGAGCCAGTCGAGGGTTGGGCTAGACCGCCCATGAATTCCCACATCTCATACCCGTCAAATTCTGAGTTGTATATAGTATTGGCGCCTCCCTGGTAAGGTCTGTTCTGAATCCTGCTGTTGCTGGTGAGTCTCTGCAATCTACTCAGTAGGTCAGGGTCTTCGTAGTAGGTCTCTACATTGTCGCTGTCATCATTTACTATAGCGCAACCTTTAAACTCAGTGAAGGAGTCTTGTTCAAGGATCAACTCATCAAGCTCCATGTCAATCTCCTGGTTGACTATGCCTGATAATGCGTGGTCCAGGAAGAATAGGGGGATGGAGTCATATTGCTGGAAGGTATCAAGCTTGCCGTAGCTGTTCTGCCATTCACCGAGATAACAGATACCCCCATTCTGCGTATCCTGATCTCTGAAGCTTACATCCTTGAAACTGATCTCAAAAACGTCTAAGGGATCGCCGCAACACTGCAGGTCTTCTTTGAAAGTCTTGCCGATGCCGCTGCACTCTTGTGCTGCATAAGGATCAGGCATATTGTCAATATCCGTAGTCCAACTGCCATCTACGCAGTGTATAGGTGTTGCTGCCTGGTAGATGAATTCATCGTCTTTGATGCCGATGAATGCTCCTGTTTTTGCAGGCAACCTGAATGCATCTTCTCCATCTTCATTCTGTATGGCTTCAATGGCATCGAAGTCGATGTCTGCCTGTGCAGACTTAGTATAGGCGCATGCGTCAGAGGTTGAACCGGATTCTCTTGCCTGGAATTCGTAGATGTAATTTGTCGATCCTTCCCTTGAGAAGATCATCGTTGTTGGGGCAAGCACATTAAGGTGGCCACTGTTTATGACGCTCATAGCATAGACATCTGCTGGTGCGGGCGCTTCGCTGTTGCATACTGTAAGTGGTGCTACTTGACTTGGGAGCCTTCCTGTCCTGAAGAAGTATTGCGGACTTCCAGCGATATTACCTACACCGAATAGATAACCATTTGCATCTTGCGTCAGAGCAGAGATACTGCTGGCTTGCGGATGGATCTCAGTGATGTCCCCTTCTTTAAGCTCGCCTTTTGTATTGTATGCCCATGCCTTAGTTCCTTTAACGACAAGTAGACAGTCACTGGTGGTTGTGCAGTGCTCGAGCACATCCAGATTAGGTGTGCCTGCTCTGCTCGCATCTATGAAGGCTACGGCGTCGACTGATGAGAATCGAGGGAATATCCCTTCTGTTGAATCCGGATAGAACAGCTGATCGAGTTTTAGTGGCTCAGTCCTAGCAAGAGAGGCATAAGGCATGGTGTCTCCTTCCTGTGCCTGGACCCCACCTATGAATGCGTTCTCGTAATCCCAATAGGTTCCATCTGAGCAGGCATAAATCTTTGGGATGACTTCGCTATAGGAGCCACCATTAATGAACCCTATGCTGTTGCCACTGAATCTTGAGTGTGCGCAGAGGAATACGCTTCCGTCATAGGGGTTTGGAATGTCATGGATGAATGAACGTGTTCCCTCCTCAAATGCAGGGTCAGCTTCCACATTGGAGAATGAAGAGCGGTCGCACCTATAGAAACTTCCTCCATCTGCAAGCATGCTGATACTATCATCCCGGTAATTGGGATGTATATTTTCATTGGGATTGTCGCAGCTGAAATCGACGAGGTAGGTGTCACTTGGGCTTTCCCAGATGAATGTCTGCAAGTCGTCAGTCAATGCGGGATGGACCGAGCGATCCCAGCATAGTGTATTTGCTCCCACCGCGCGACCGCAGTCATTCGCAGTTATGTTCTTCGCAGGTGAGTCGTCATCTCCGCAGCAAAGCCCTGCATCATCCCATGCACGAGGAGATTCGTCGTCATAGCCAGAATAGTAGCCTTCAAAATCAGGAGCGTTGTCTCCCTGGCTGCACCAGAGACAAAAATCCCTGTGCCAGTCGGGATCATCTTCAGGGTCGTCACCGCAGCAAGTTCCTCCGTCTGTGTCGGTCATGTACTGTCCCTTGTACATGTCCTGGCCCGGAATATCGGCCCAGATACCGTGGATGATACCATTCTTGTATACCGCAGGGTTATTGCAATTCATACAGACGTCTTCGTTGTCATCATAGATAATTCTCTGCACGTCTTCAATTTGGCATGAGCCAAAATAATTGTTGTATAGGCTACATATACCATTAGACGTGTACACTTCTGCCCGGTAAATTCCTTCCTGACAGGTACTTGATGCAGTCCAGCCGTCCGGTCCAGGGAGGTCGTAGTATCTTGACCAATCAGATGCGCCTGGGTCCCTAAAGCTACATCCCGCTATCTGTTGAACTGAACCGCCGGAGGGGTACACTGGTAACGCCTGCCCATTCTCGCCTAATAAACCTCGGTCGAAGTATAGTGCCGCACAACATTGAGCTGAAAGAGAAAATGCGTTCTTGCCACTTATATCGAATGCGTCGGTGCAGGATTGACTCGGACTGAGTTCTTCGGGCGAGATCACCAGCGCATGGACAGGCAAGACTAGGAGAATAATTATGCTCAACACTATAGAGACTGTTATGGATAGTCCTCTTGACACCACTTTTTAGGATTTATGGGCTCGAGAGTATATAAATATTATCTGTTTCTTCAGTCGGTACTCAGAATACGCAGCAAGGCTACCATGTCGCTCTTTGATCTCATCTGTAAAGGAGTGGTACCGAGGGTTATCGGGTGGACCGGTATGCCGTACTTATTGCAGAACCGGATGTTCTGCATTATCCTTCCCACCTTAAAAGAGTCGCTGCAGTCCTGAATCCTGAAGCAGTAGTGATGGGCACGGTCTTTCATGATTTTGCAGATAACCTGATTGAGCCCGGAGTTGCGGTGATGGATGAAATCTTTCTTCTCGCTATCTTCAAAACCGTAGAAATAGTTTTCCTTCGTCCTTTCCATCCAAGCGCGGACATCGGCGCCAGCTTTTATAAGGCCAAGTTCGTCACGCTTGGGCTTTGAGACCGCACATCGCAGTTTGGGATGCTTCTTATCGAGGAGGATGATGCTGGTGATGCTTAGCTTCTCGGCTTGCGCAATCATCGCATCAATATCTCCGCTTGGACAGATGATGTCTTCCATGTTGCAGTTTAGAATGCTGATGTCTTATAAAGGTTTATGTGCCTTTAGACTGCTTGCTGCACCTGGTCGAGAAATCGTCGGTCTTCACCATTAGCTATCTTCTCTGCTGCCCTATCATACGGAGCCCAGAGATAGGTGTCATAAAGTTCACTGTTGATATGGACGGGTGCGTTCATGCTTGCTTCAACACAAAAAAGTCCCACTTCGTTCCCTTCTCCAAGCCGTTGGGTTACCCTGTATCTAGCAAGCCCCACAGTATGCTGTACTGCGGACATGATGGCGTCCTTAAGGTCTTCTTTGCCTTCGCCTAAGGCTTTTGGAAGCTCCCATCGGTTTTCCAGCTTGTTGTGAAGAATCAGATAGTAGACAGTTCCTGCGTGGTCGTAGACCGCTGGTATAATGATTTTGGGGATGCTTTCCATCCCTTTTCGGTGGAGGTGTGTCCTATTTAAAAGTTACTGGCATTGCCAGTGGTGCAACTTCGATACATGTTCCTTTTTTGTACATATTTTGAGGTCACAGGAGAAGAGACAGTTGTGTTCCCTTAATCAATGCTTCTTCGTACATTTTTTAAGGTCACCCAAATGTTTGGCAGGAAAAGATTTAAGAATCAGTAAAGTGTAGGGAGGTATATGAGGTTTATCGTCGGTTTAAGTGTCCTTCTGGTGTTGTTCATCTCCGGATGCTGTAGCTGCATGCCTGTACAGGATACACAAGGAGATGGAGGGGAGCAGACAGAGATTACACTTCCTCCTATCACTCCACCTATCCCTCCTCCTCAACAGAATATTTGTACGAACAAACCAAGAGTGACTGACGTTGATATGACGTTTACCAAGGTGAGCGCAGGAAACAGATACAGCTATACTTGCACTTATGAAATCATTGCCTGCCGTGAGGATGTTACCTATAATATATATCTGGAGCGAAGCAGTGACGGCCACAGGCATTATCTCTCGCTGAAAGGTGGACAACCCGGTTATGTCGCGATCAATGACACTACCGGAAGGGATACAGTGACTTTGAATCCTTCCCTTGTTGAGTATGACCGATGCGTTCTTGATTTCTCGACTTCTGATATGAGCGGCTATTACTGCTGGGATTACGGTGTGTGCGCAGGTGAGGCACCAGACCCAGATGATCAACCAGGCCAGCCGGTTATCGGTGCGAGTTGTCAGGCAGATGCAGATTGTCCAAACACACCAGCACAAACCTGTTATAATAGCAAATGCTATGAGAGCTGCTCTGGTAGCTGCTCATCGAGCACTTTCTTCTGCTTGCCATGCTATCTTGACAATGGCACGACTAAAGATATCTGCGTAGATGAACTGCTGCCCAGCTGTGAATTCTGCGATATTCCCGGCAATTGCATCACTTTGAAGAATGCACAAGGGGATGCAGTAGTCACTGAAGGACAAGCTGTCTATGCTGAGATTGACATGGGTTCCGATTCTTGTGTGGATGAAGTGGAAGTTGAATTTACCCGATCCTGCAGGATCCCTGCGAACAGCACCCATCCCGAAACGAACAATGATGAGCGCGACACGCAGATTATCATACTTATCGATGGGAAAGGGGATACCACGTTTGGCACACGAATATCAAACGACCGGGAAGAATGTACGGCGTATTCGGCAAGTATCCTCCTCTACAATGGCCAAGAGACTTGCAGTGCAGAGATAGAGGCTGTACGACCTTAGATACGGCTGATAAATCCACGCTTGGGTTCGAAGATATCACCAGAGCGCTTGAGTTTCTCCAGACCATCTTCGACCTCTTCCTCTTCCATACCTATTTCAGCCGCCGCTTCCATGATATCTTCTATAGGGATGTTCTTGCCTACTTTCTCTTCAAGGTTCTGGATTATGCCTTTGAGGTTGACGATCTTACTCCTTGCGCTTGTGGTGACGCCTGTTGCTATACGGTCGATGTCGATAGTTCCTGTCTCTTCGTCGAAGGCTATCTGCTTGAGACAATAGTCCAGGATATCCACCGATTTTTTAGCGTCCCGCTTGGAGACTTTTGGGCTCATACGCATCTTAGCGTACGCTTCCGCCATACGGACAAGACCTTCAAGCTGACGAGCAGAGATAGGAATAGATTTTACTGACCCTTCCTGCTGGCCTGAACCTCTCATCTTGAGGTAGTACTCGACTATCTCGTCGATAGCCCCTTTAGTCAATACGGGTCTTTGTTTCTTGAGGAAGGCGATCGTCTTTCTGAGCAGATCAGTCTCTATCTCCGGAGTCACGCTTTCTTCGTCCTGATGGAGTCCAAGAACAAAACGGGCCAGACGCTCGTCTTTAACGGGGTCGGGAAGGTCTTTGACCGCGAATATGAGATCGAAACGATTGATAAGCGTAGTAGGAAGCTCTATCTGTTCGGCTATGGTCTTGGAATATGGGTCAAACCTTCCGAATTTAGGGTTAGCTGCGGCAAGCACGGTCGTCTGGCAACGAAGTGTAGCCTGGATGTTCGCTTTTGAGATCGTAACGGTCTGGCCCTCGAGGGCCTCGTGCATCGCACTGGTGTCCTCTTTGGTCATCTTGTCCAGCTCGTCGATACAGATCATGCCTCTATGCGCAAGGACGAGTGCTCCTGCTTCCAGCGCCCAACCTCCCATGAATTCGTCTTTGACGACGGTAGCTGTGAGACCGGCTCCGGATGCGCCCTTGCCTGAGACAAATCTCGATTTTGGAGCGATGATATCGATACGCTTGAGTAGCTGACTTTTTCCAGCGCCCGGGTCACCTATGAGGAGTACATGCATATCACCACGATTTTTGCCGCCGTCTTCACGTTCTTTCTTGACACCGCCAAGCAGCTGTATAAGCAAAGCCTCTTTGATCTTTTCATGCCCGTAGATCGAAGGGGCGACAGAACCGACCATGAGCTCGATAACGTTGGGATCGGACGCAATCTCCTTGATGCGTTCCTCTTCTTCTTTGGTTATCTTGATCTCATCAAATTCTTCATTGGTCGATTCTACATAGTTGGCCTCGATCATCAGGTCGAAACGAGTGCTCTGTCCGCCAGTCTTGAGAACGATAGGGATCTCTTTTACAAAACCATTTACTTTTATCTTTGTGCCAGGGTTGGTCCTTTTCTCTGAGAGTGGGCTTACGAGATCATCTTTAAGAAAGACTTTCATCCTTTTTGGCTGTTCACCGCCTTCTAGGTCTTCAGCTGCTTCCTCAAGTGTCAGGCTTTGCGCATCGACAAGCTCTTTTGAAAGCAGCTTAAATTTTCCTTTTCGTCCACAGCCGCATCTGGTAGGTTCCTTTAACTTCTGGTCGAGCTGCAGGACGGGAATGACATTGCCGCAGCTTGGGCATTCATACCTGGATGCTGTCACCTGTGGCCTTACGTCTGTCTTCTGCCTTACGACTCCGTCAATCGAGAGCAGCCTACCTATGTGCTTGCTCCTTATGTCTCTTATAAGGATGCGTTGCGATTCGGGAAGATTCTTGAAGCGAACATTGAATTTTCTGATATCGCCCGGGAGATCGAATTGTTCAAGCGCAATCTCAGCAGCTTTGATAACCTCTTCAGGGTTGTCAAGAAGGTCTTCAGAGAGGCTGATGTCGAATTCAGTCAATTTTTTGAAGTCGATGGGGATGACATTGTCTCCCACACGTGCCTTTTCAAGGATCATCGGCTCATATTCACCGAGGAGGAATTCCTTGAATGCATTTATCTGGTCTTGTGTGTCCATCGTACTTACTCTTTATTTTGGCTGATAAATAGATTGTGCGCCTCTGTCCTGTGCACCGGTATATTTGTTTTATAAAGACTGTGCTCATCAAATGAGAATATTTGAATGCGTATTTGCCAACTATAGTACCCCTCTCTTTTCCTATGGAAATGTTACATTTTGATGCTGGGTGGACTCTGTAGTTCAGAATCTTTGTTTTCATGCATTTGTAGGCCCCATCATTTCCTGTGGAAATTTTACACCTAGGAGGTCTGGGCGATCTGTTAACAGGTTCTTTTTTGTTCCAGTGGAAGCGATCTCTTTGTCAGCAATCTGTATACCGCCCGAAAGGTTGGCAATCATTAAATATTTTAGAGGACCTTATCTTGTCCAGCCGAAACCTTTTTATACTATACTCCCTGTGAAGTACGTATTAAAGAGGTGAGATTAATGGTTGTTGAAACTACTAACGTCGTTCTTGCGATTGTACTTGGTCTCTTGCTCGGTATCGCTTATAGTCTTAGGATCCTTGTCCTTATGGAGAGAAGAGTCGCTAGGATTGAGATACATATCGAGAATCTGGCAGCTAGAATCCTAAGCGAAGAAGTAAAGATCGAGAAGGAAGAAGAACAGCTGATGAAGCTGAAGAAGCCAGCCGCAAGGAAGGCTAAGAAACCTGCTGGAAAGCGATGATCACTTTAGCGCTTAGCGCATTAGATTCTTTTTCTCTTATTCTTCATAAACCTTCTTCTGATTATGAACTGGCGCTTATGCATGAAGCATACAAGTATCGAGAGCCGTATGTTCAGACGATGCTGGCGTATATACTTCGCAATGTCCATGGCGCTCTTGATTATAAGAAAGTTGCATTGGAGACTGTGCAACGTGTGAGGAAGCATGTGGAAGCTTCCCGTCGCGCAGTCGCCCGATATGCAGACCATCAGCTCCCGAAAGGTACGGTGCTTGTAGGGAAGCATGAACTGGTGGAAGCAGCTATCGCAGAGGCTAAACCGTATTTGGTCTGGACAACTGAGGAGCATGGAATCCACAGATTTGTCTCTTATTCGGATGTGTATGGCCTTATGTCTACAATTAAGGCCGTACTTTTAGGGTGCTATGGGATAACGCCAAAGAATCAAGGCATCTGTGCGAAGGGTGATGGTGTTCTTGCGACGGTGGCGAACGGGTTTGGTGTGCCCGTGTATGTGCTTGCGCTTAGCGAAATGCTGTGTGATGCTACAGATGGAGATATTATAGAAAAAAAGTTCGTGACCAAATACGTCACGGAAATGGGTGTTGTTGAACCGAAGCTTATCTCGTCCTGGTGCTCAAGCAGTAAGTTCCTTTGAGAGTTTCTTGATCTCGTTCTCTATGAGGATTATGGCCTGCTTATTGTCTTCTTCTATAAGCATCGAACTGCACTCTGGGCACCTGAACTCGAAATCTGTGGCTTTATCGAAGTCGAATCGCACACAGTGGTTCTGACAACAAGTATAGAACAGATGGCTCTGCTCACGGTTAAGACGCTGCTTAAGGCTGTCTACTTTCTGTTCGGTGAACTCGATGGAAATATCTCTTACTCTTGCCAGATCAAGTGTCCAATAATAGATATACCATCCTTTCTGCCTGTCTTTCTTCTTCATGAAAGTTACGATGTGTTTTTCATGAAGCTGATACAGTATGCTTCGTGCAGTATTGATGTCGTATTCACACTCTTTGGTGATGATACCTTCAGAGACGTTCTCTTTTTTATAGAGGCAATCGACAAGCCTCTCGGCTTCCTGGCCTGCTATTTGTACTATTATAGATTTTGCTAACTTCTTGGTGAGTCTCATGTCTCACACCCCCCAAAGAGACTCCTTAGATATATTCGTATTTATATTTTTCCCTCGGAAGTGAAAAACGATTATAAAGAAATGTGCTAACTGCTGATTTTGCTCTATCCGATGAGCTCCTCAAAGAGAAGCCCCTTATTTCTGGCAGTGCTTTCTGAGACAGTATAGCCCTCTTTTGCCTCTTTGATGTCTTCCAAGGTGAGGAAGAACCAGCCCAAACCCTGAAATTTGATGCCTACCCACGCTTCTGCTCCAAATATGCTGCAGAATGCTCGCAGGTCATCTATCTCCTGACGTTTGAAGTATTGATAGGTATTTTTTGAGATCTTGCACTCGATACCCATGTGACGCAGTGCGTTGCCAGCTATGATGTCGGGACAGGCGTGTTTGGCGGAGCCTGAACCTGCCGCTCGAAATGCGGCCCACCCTGCTTTCCAGAGCATATGGATGAGTTCACGCTCTGCTGCAGTACCTTTCTGTTTTGTGTTCATCTATGCTGCATTTTACAGGTGAGTTATATATGTTTTTTGCACAGAAGGTCTGTAGATTCCGGTGTGTTTCTTTAGTAAATGGTCCGTCCTGTTTGGGAGAGGTACTTTTTTATAGATGGGGATGGTGTTTTTTACAATATGGGTACGGAGAAGGGATTACCTATCGCGGGGGTTGAGAAGCTTATCAGGGGCGCAACGGATTTTCGCGCTACAGCATCCGCGAAGGAAGAGCTTAAGCAGGTTCTTGAGGAGTATGCGACCCAAGTAGCACGAGCATCATTAGTGTTCTGTATACATGCGAAAAGAACTACTGTTATGGAGCAGGATGTCGTCCTAGTCAAACCTTGAATTTCATCAGGTCGGCTGCACAGACGGTATGCTCAAAAGCTAACTTAGCATCTTTCTCAATATCTTCCGTAGTCTTGTAGCGCGCGCTAAAGTGGGTGAGGACGAGCCTTTTTGCGCCTGCCTGGGAGGCTATCTGCGCTGCCTGAAGGGCTGTGAGGTGTTTGTGCTCGGTGGCCTTGTCTTCATACTCGGAAGTGTAGGTTGATTCTGAGAGCAGAAGGTCTGCGTCTTTTGCGATGTCGTAACAGCCTTTGCATATCATCGTGTCGGGAATGATACCGAGCACTCTGCCTTTAACTATGGTGGTCGCTTTATCTACCAAAATGGTCATTCCGTCGACAACAATGTCTTTCCCGCGCTGGAGCTCCCCCATGAGTGGACCTTCAGGAATATTGTGTTTTTTGAGGTATCCCATGTTCATCTTTCGCCTGTCATTCTCGATGATACGATATCCTACGCTGGTGACGGAATGGTCGAGATGGATGGCTTTGACTTTGAGCGTCTTGGTGGTGAAGATGGTGCCGTCTTTTTCGATGTCCTTAACTTCGTATTCTATGCGCTTGTCGAAGATGAAGGTTTTAAGGAGATTGGCGATGAACCTTTCTGTGCCTTTTGGTCCGAATATTTTTAGGGTGTGTGTGTAATCGCCTGATGCGAGGCTTTGCATAAGACCTGGAACACCAAGGACGTGGTCACCATGCAGGTGGGTGATGAGAAGATGGGTTACATCTGTCAGCTTGAGATCGGCCAAGCGCAGCTGACGCTGTGTGCCTTCTCCGCAATCGATAAGCAGACCTTCTGTTTCATGCTTGATGAAGTTGGCGTAATGGTTCCGGTCCTTTGTTGGCACCATGCTGGTGGTACCGAGTATTGTTAGTTGCATTTTTGCTCCTTTTCTAGAAGAAGGAGGAGGCCGGGCTACGGGCCTTATGTAGCAAGGGGTACTAGTTTCCCATAAGGGACTTAGTGCTTTGCACTAAACTTCACTGAAGCGAAGTTTCCCCTTGTCGCTTTGCTGTGGTGATCGAAAGCCCTACGCGAGTTGGCCATCTCCTCCTCCTTCCAGATTGATTCCCTGTTGAGGAAGATGCAATCCTTTGCGTTATTTACTGCGTATTTTGGGTAAGGTTTTTAAATGGTTTTAAATCTTTTGGGATTATGGCTGATAAAGTGCGGGGACTGCTGGTCGATGAGCATGTTCTTCTTGAGAATAATGACACTGCGCGTGAGTTTTACAATCAAAGCAGATATGGGGCCATCATCAAAGATGGACGTGTGCAGTTGTCGCTTCTTGAAGCGCAGTATCTAATTGAAAATGAGAAGATAGATGTGCTTGACGGCCGTAGCAGAGTGATGACGCCTGAGCAATTTCTCAAACGTGCGCGCAAGGTTGAACCACAGTTCTGGATAAGGTATTGCGTGTTTAGGGATTTGCGGGGCAGAGGGTATATTGTGAAGACTGCACTTAAATTCGGCGCTGATTTTCGTGTGTATGACCGCGGTGTAAAACCTGGGGAAGACCATGCTAAATGGGTAGTGTTTCCTGTGCATGAAGGCAGTACTATGACGTGGCATGATTTTTCAGCGAAGAACCGTGTCGCGCACTCTACTAAGAAGAGACTTCTTATGGGCATCGTCGATGAAGAGGGCGATGTGACGTACTATGAAGTGGCTTGGAAACGGCCATGATGATCTCTTTTTATCGTGCTTCTTTGACTTTTAACTAAAACGTTGATCACTTACTTTATCTGTCTGAATAGGGTGACAAGGAGGAGGATGTAGGTGATGTGGAGCATGATATCTGTTATCTCGTCGTTGAAGATGAAGAGCATCGGCAGTTGCGTGAGCAAGGTCTGCCAATTGCTGATGAGTGCAAGCATTATCGCTATACAGAGGAAAAGAGTGATGAGTTCGAGGAAGAATTTTGTCTTGTAGTCGATGATGAGCATGGCGCCACCTATGACTTCAATGCCGATGATGATGAAGGTGAAGAAATCAGGAAGACCCAATGAATGCACTTCCATGAGTGCGTGGTCATAGAAGAACACTCTGTAAAGACCTGCGGAGAGGAAAACGAATCCAAGAAATATCCTGAATATCTTATTTCTGTTTTTCTCTAATAGCTTTCTCATAAATCTCTTCCCATGTAGTTATGACGTTTGGCAGATAATGTTTTTTAACCGCTTCTTTGGATTGTTCACTCAATCTGTTATAGAGCTTTTTGTCGGTGAGCACTTTGACCGTCGCGTCGCAGAATGCCTGCGCGTCGTCTGGATCTACCACGAAGCCGTCAACATTGTTCTCTATAAGGTAGGGCAGATTCTTGGCTTTGACGCCTATACAGGGTTTGCCGTTGGCCTGTGCTTCGAGAACAGTTATCGGACCGGTCTCTGTCTTTGAAGTTATGACGAAGGCGTCGGCCGCGTTGTAGATCCCTGAGGATTTGAGTTTTGCGTGCGGTATGTATCCGGTGAAGATGATGTGTTTGTCTAGATTAAGCTCTTTTGCAAGGGCTTTTGCTTTTTTCATGTAGAGGCCGTCACCGATCAACAGCAGATTTGTTCTTGGAAGGCGGTCAACGATGAGTCGCATAGCCTGAAGAAGATGGCTGATGTTTTTCTCGACTGCGATGCGGCCTACACTAAGAAGGAGGTGGTCAGCATTATGAGCGTATTTTTTTCGTATGGCTGCTGTGTGTTCTACATCAAAAGTGCTGGGGTCGATCCCGTTCGAGACGTATTGCACCGGTTTCTTGCAGCCGTGATCGATGAGTTCTTTCTTGGTGAACTCTGATGGGCAAGTGATGAAATCGCACATATTGTAGTAGAAGATCTCGATGTCCCATATCATCTTGTGGATGAGCGGATAATCCATGTTGAGGTTCTTGAGATAGTCCGGTTCCGCATGATAGGTGTGAAAGGTTCCTGTCAAAGGAAGTCTCATGATTTTTGCGAATGATACGCCCTGCATACCTATAGTCCATGGGGTCTGGATGTGCACGAGCTCAATCTTTCGTTTTCTCAGCTGTGCTATGGAGAGCGGGTCAAGCGGCATCGTCGTCCTGTATTCAGGGTGGAAGAGCGAAGGCATAGAGCGGTTCCTGATGACTTTGATATTTTTATAGGAGAAGGGATGCCTTTTTCGAAAGACAGGCGCGACGATGGTTATATCATGGCCACGGTCTGCAAGACCTTTGGCCATATTGAGGGTTGCTGTGACGACACCATCTATGTTGGGCAAGAAGGTGTCGGTGAAGATGGCTATGCGCATGAGGCGTATAGGTGCTAGCTGAGTTTATATGTTTATCCGCAAAGCATATATAGTGTGTTCGCGGTTTTTAGCATATGCAGGATATGTTCATCTTTCTTTGGGTCTGCGTCGCCATGGCGACAGTAGGAGTCTGGGAATCTAGCGTTGAAGGCCGAAAACCATGGGACAAAGGAAAAGAGGGTTGGAAGATTTCTTTTAGAGGTTATACAGTCCTGACTCGATATCATTTCTGGTTGTTCTGGGTAACTCTACCCATGCTTCTGATGCTCCCTATCATCGTCTTCGGTTTTGATCTTCATCTGTTCGGTGTCTTGTGTAGCGCATACCTGATAGGGGTCGTCATAGAAGATTTTGTGTGGTTCCTTGCTAATCCTCATTATGGAGTCTTGAGATGGAATTCTAAGGAAGTGACCTGGTACCCGTGGGTAGGCGTTGGTGCATTTCAGATACCACTTTACTATATCCTGACTCTTGCCGTAGCTGTTCTTGTCTATTGGTTAACTATCTAGAAAAGATGCTATGGTCTGCCTTATCTTGACCATCGGGTCTTCCCAGTCTAAGCTCTCACAAGCCTGCTTGTAGCTATCCAAGCTTTTTTCAAACTGCGAAAGAGTAAGCTTTGTTATCCGTTCAGTTCCCAGCCCCAAGCCTAGTCTGGTTATCATGCTGCTGTTGAGTTCCTGTTCTATCTGGTCCTTAATCGGTTGGACTAGTACAGGCTTACCAAGATACAAGGATTCAGTGAGTACGGTGAATCCTCCATTTGAGATTACATAGTTCGCTGAGCTTAAGTCTTGGAGAAATCTGTCTTGATTGAATCTTCTGAACTTTATGGTCCCCTTTGACTCTTCCCTATCAAATCCATACACAATACAGTCTCTTCCCTGAAGTGTCCTTAAGAGCTGCCTATTTGTTGCGCTTGTCTGGTACACCAGGATGTGGTTGCCGGTTGAAGGTTCCAGACTACGGACTTCTCGTCGTATGACTGGGTCTGTGTAGATGTATTTGGAGGTGTCTTTTTTCTTATCAATTGTTGTGATGATGTATTTGTCGGCTCTGGGTTGGATCCCCATCATCGAGTATTTGACAATCCGTCCTTTTATCGAGCTTATCTTTTCCTTTCTGAGTTGCTGAATGTTATCGATGCTTAGGAGGGGAAGGAATAGCAGTCGTGCAATGTGGGCTATCGTGTTCTCAAAATCTGTTATGACGATGTCTGGTTCTATCTTCTTAATGTGTGCTATGGTTTTTGGTACGAACTTCACCAGGTTTTCTGGCAGCAGTTTAATGTATCGTCTGACCGTAGGTCCGTATCGTACTTTATTGTTCTCGTAGATGAAGCGGTCTCCTGGAATCTGATATACTTTGGGGTAGCGGTCTTTGAGAATATCATGCGCTCGTTCAGCAGCAAAAATATGTATGTCGTGGTCTTTACCAAGTTCTTTGATTATGGTATCGCTGCGTATTGCGTGGCCGGCGCCTTCGCCGCAGACTCCATAGACTATGACCGCCATGATGATAGTGAAGGTTCTGTGGTTAAATTATCTTTCGCTAAGCATAAGCTATATATAGGCTGATTACCTATCCTGCTGCTATGGATGAGCATAGCAAGATCGTCATTTTCATCAAGATGCGGGGGCCTACTCTGCCAACAGAACTGGCTACTTATCTGAAGCGTGATACGGTGATCGTCAGCGCTATGCTTGGTGAGCTTGTTACCGGCGGCAATCTTCGGATGTCGCACCTTATGGTCGGCAAGTCGCGGTTGTATTACGCTCCTGAGCATATTGAAAAGCTGCAGGATTTCTCAAAATATCTTAATGAAAAGGACTTGTTTACGTATAATCAACTAAAGGAGTATAGGATCATACGGGATAAAGCGGTCGACCCGCTTACCCGGGTAAGCCTGCGCAACATCAAGGATTTCGCATATCCCTTCGTTGCAGAGAAGGATGGGGAGCAGCAGCTGTTCTGGAGATGGTATATGCTCGCTGAACCGGAAGCCAGGTCTGCGGTGGAGAAGAAGGAGGCGGTGACGAAGTCTTCTGAACCTGATGCACAGGCGGTAGTTGAAGCACCCTTAGAGGAAACCGAAAAGGAATCTGAAGAATCTGCAACTGTTACAGAAGAGGCACTCAGCACTCTACCAGTTGATGCTGGTGTTGAGAGTGAGGCGGTCGAAGAAGTGAAGGAAAAGGTCATAGTAGACAAGGGTCCTCCTTTGAAGGAGATGGAGAGGACGGCACAGCCGCTACCGCGTCCTGTGCAAAAGACGCTTGTGTCAACGGATGATGAGTTTGCCTCTGAAGTTCTAGGAGATCTTGAGTCGAGAGGGATAAAGGTCGTCTCTTTGGAAGTGGTACGCAAGAAATCTGACGCAGCATTTGTTATCGAGATACCCACTGCGGTCGGTGATCTGCAATATTACGCCCGGGCGAAAAAGAAGAAGTCGGTGAGTGACTCAGACCTTTCTTCTGCGATGGTCAGCGCCCAACTCAAGAAGCTACCGCTCGTGTTCATCACTAACGGGAAACTTACGAAGAAAGCGTCGTCTATGCTGCATACTGATCTAGGACATATTACGGTGTATCAACTTGGGAGTTCCAATAACTGATCTTCTTAATTTTCATGAGATCAATGTCAAGGACTTAGAGGGAAAGGTCATCTGTATAGACGCTTCTTTATTCTTATATCAGTTCATCACGACGATTCGGCAAAGGGATGGAACCCCTCTGAAGGACAGTAAAGGAAGGGTGACGTCCCACTTGTCCGGACTTTTCTCCAGGACAACAAATCTGATGCTTAAGGGACTGAAGCTTGTGTATGTGTTTGATGGTAGATTGCCTGAACTGAAACGCAAGGAGCAGGAACGGCGTAAGAAGCTAAAGGAAGTTGCTGCAGAAAAGCTTGAACTTGCGATTCAGCAGGAAGATGTTGAAGGTATGCGCAAGTATGCGTCAAGAACTGCAAGGCTTACGCCGGAGATGCAGGATGAAGCACGAACGCTTATTCGGGCGCTTGGATTGCCTATAGTGGAGGCCTTAAGCGAAGCTGAGGCACAGGCTTCGTACATGGTTGCTAAAGGTGATGCGTATGCTGTGGCAACGCAGGATAGTGACACTCTTATGTTTGGCGCTACAAGAGTCGTACGAAATCTTTCCTTGCTAGGGAAACGAAAACGGGCAAACGCTCTTGCGTATGACCATTACAAACCTGAGGTTGTTGAACTTAATGAGACTTTGAATACGCTTGGAATCGATAGAGAGCAGTTGATCGTGCTTTGCATGCTTGTGGGTACTGATTACAATATTGGGGGCATCAAAGGTATAGGCCCGAAGAATGCTCTTAAGCATGTCCGTTCTTACGGGAAAGATTTTGAAGCATTATTCACTGATCTTAACTGGGGTGAATATTTTGAGATGCCCTGGACAGATGTCTATTATCTTATCAAGAATATTCCTGTGAGGAATGATTATGCGCTTGACTGGTCAGGTATCGATGCGGAGGAGATCCGCAGACTGATGGTGGATGAGCACGAATTCTTCGAAGAACGTATCATGGGTGTGGTCGAGCAGCTCAAAGAAAACGTTAAAAAGAACGCACAAACATCATTGTTCGACTATTGAAAGGAGGGCCTTTCATAGTAGGGATCTCACCATGAAGCCACCAAGCTTAAAGGATGCGCTCAAAGGGTATCTTACGGATGAAGAACTGCCGCATATCGTGCGGTCATATGATATAGTCGGAGATATCGCTATCATAGACATCCCTGAGGGGCTTGCTGCCAAAGAGCGCCTTATCGGTGAGACTATACTCACTATCCACAAGAATGTCAATGTAGTCTGCAAACGAGCAAGCCATTATGATGGTGAGTTTCGTACGCAGGAACTTGCGGTCATCGCAGGAGAAGATCGTAAAGAGACGCTCTATAAGGAGAATGGCTGCCAATTTTTTCTTAATCCGGAAACATGCTATTTCTCTGCGCGAAGCGGAAATGAGCGCAAACGTATCACCGGGTTGGTGCAGCCGGGTGAGCGGGTGCTGGTCATGTTCGCGGGCATAGGGCCATTCGCAATAGTTGTGGCAAAGCATCATAAGGACGTGGCGGTTGTCGCGGTTGAGAAGAATCCTGCTGCAGCAGAGTACGGGAAGCGGAATGTAGTGAAGAATAAACTTGCAAATTGTACATTTATCGAGGGCGATGTCCGTGAGGTTGTTCCTGGCCTTGAAGGGGAGTTTGACCGGATCATCATGCCTCTTCCAAAATCTGCAGAGGATTTTCTTGATGTTGCCCTTGCTAAACTTAAGCAAGGGGGTATGCTTCATTTCTATGATTTTCAGCGGGAGGATGAGTTCTCTATCGCTGAAGACAAAGTGAAAAAAGCTTGCGCTACTGCCTGCAGGGACTGCACTTCACTTGAGAGCGTGGCTTGCGGGCAATATGCACCTTATGTGCATCGGGTCTGTGTGGATGCGAAAATCTTATAATCTATAGTCAGGTGGGATATGGTCTAAAGGTGAGGGTATATAAGTTACCCTTGACCTCTATTGGCATTCCAAATTGGCCTACAAAAAGGCTGAATATGGGTGATTAAAATACCACATGAAACATTAGAAAAATTAGCAGAACATTTGACAAAAGTAACAGGACAACAGTGGCAGCAGGATGTCAAACTCTATGCAGGGAATACTCTTTACACCTTCGGTAATGGTGAGTTTAACTTCTCCGGCTGGGTAGAACCACAGGATCATTCCATGCTTATCGGTCACTATCCTACTGATTTGCCACAATCTGGAAGTCTTATAGGCCATGTCATCGATTATCTGCATTCCCACGGATTCCAGCAGATCGAGAAGAATCAGACCGATCATGCGGCATTCTGGGAAGCTCAGGGTTTCTACAACTGCCTTGACGGTGGTGAGCCCCTCTATCTTAGACGTATTTAAGCATCAATACGATCTCTTTTATTTTTTCTCCTATTCTTTTTACTTCTTCAGCGGAATTGTATTTTCCCAGGCTTATGCGTATCGATGATTGTGCATCCTTATCGCCAAGTCCGATGCTCCTCAGTACATGGGATGATGCTTTCTTCTGTGTGGAGCAGGCTGAACGGGTGTTGGCATAGATACCATCTTCGCTTAGCAGCAGGATGAGGGACTCCGCTTCAATGCTTTTGCAGACTATGTTGATATTGTTCGGGAGCCGTCTGGCAGGGTGACCATTCAGATGAATGTCTGGGTTTTGGGTAAGGTCTTGGATGAGCCCATCTCTAAGCGCGCTTAGTCGGTCTGCTTCGATATCTGAACTTTTTCTGGCCAGTTCAAGAGCTGTGGCAAACCCTACTATGGCAGGGGTGTTCTCTGTCCCTCCTCTTAATCCCCGTTCCTGGTTTCCGCCTACGATGATCGGCTCGAGCGTGATGCCTTTTTTTTTATAGAGGGCGCCGATACCTTTTGGTCCATAGATCTTTGAGGCGTTGAGAGTCATCATAGATACCCCAAGCGCTTCTGTATCAAGACTGAGGTATGCAGCCGCCTGACATGCGTCGATATGCAAGGGCACTTTTCGCTCTTTGCATATGTTGGATATTGCAGGTATGTCCTGGATAGTGCCTATCTCATTGTTGGCATAGATGATGGAAACGAGGATGGTGTCTTTGCTGATAGTGGCTTGGAGCTGTTCGATATCTATTAGGCCGGAGTTGTCAACATTTAGGTAGGTTACCTTAAACCCTTCATCTTCCAGTCTTCTGCAACAGGCAAGCACGGAGGGATGTTCTATGCGGGTGGTAATGATGTGGTCACCTTTGTCCCTGTTTTTCCTTGCGTATCCAAGCAGGGCAAGGTTATTTGCTTCAGTGCCTGAGCCTGTGAAGATTATCTCGTCAGGCTTTGCATTGAGGAGGTCTGCGATGGTGTTCCTCGCTTTGTCGACTGCTTCAGCCGCTTTGACCCCCTGCTCATGAAGGGAGCCTGGATTTCCGTAGTACTCTGTGTAGTACGGGAGCATTGCTTTGATGACTTCGTCATCAATACGCGTGGTTGCGCTGTTGTCGACATAAATCTCTTTCATAACTGCTCTTGTTGTGAGGCAGTTTTTATTTTTATTGGCAGTAAGGATGAGTTCTTTAGCGGTACTTGAGATTTCGTTTGAAACATGGGAGGGTACATTTTCAGCGCCTTTATTTTCCTTGAACCTTTTCGCACTTAAAATGCTCCTTTTTCTTTTTAAAAACCGTGGAGTCTACCTGTTTGACTTCTGCTCTGCTCTTTTTTGCAGAAAAACTCTCCTCCTTACACTTTCAGTCTTAAAGGACGGCAAAGTATTTAAACAAAAAACAGGGTTAGGTGGGGTATGGGGAACTTTTCTGATAAGGTGATGCGGTATTTTCCGTTCAATTCTCAGGAGATAAAAGCAGTTGCCCTAACTATACTTATCCTTGCGTTCATCGTCAGTTTCAATGACGGATCTGAAGTATTCGATCTTGGTTCCTGGATGGGGAATCTTCTTCTCTGGCTGGTGATCGTCGCGATGTCGTTTCTGGTGAAGATGGCGGGGCACCGCCTAATGGGCCTGCAGTATGGGTTTAGAGTGGAGTACAGCATATGGTGGTACGGCATACTTCTTAGTCTTGCTATCGCGTTTGTGAGCTTCGGTCATTTCTGGGTGCTTCTTACCGGAGGTATCATGATCCATCACCTGACGATCCATCGTATAGGCTGGTTTCGGTACGGGACGAATATGAGGGCGCTAAGTATGATAGCTATAGCCGGGCCTATCGCGAATGTATTGTTCGCAACATTCGTCAAGACGCTTCAGATATGGTTCCATCTGTTTCCGGAGCAAAGCATTATTGTCGATCGGATATTCCTTTTCAATCTCAGTCTTGCCGCATACAGCATGCTGCCTATCCCCCCTCTTGACGGGAGCAAGGTACTCTTCGATTCACGGATGGTATATGCGTTTGCGTTTGGCTGTTTTGCGTCATACGCTATTCTTGCATGGTCAGGTATCTATTCGTATGTGTTTGCATTCATCCTTGGTGTCTTGTTCTGGATAAGCTATTATGCGCTAGTGGAGAGAAAGATATCATGAATGTGTACAGGTACTGGCCGGAACTTCTCGCTGTTTCCCTTATGGTGGTCGGTTTTATTTTCGCTATGTCAATGATCGGAAGTCTGTTTATGGCAATGGTCCTGATCTTTCTTTGGGGGATGGTGTTCGGAAGGCTCTGGTACAAGATGAAGGGTACGTTTCGATTTCCCTGGATGATCGTTATCGTCGGATTCCTGGTGGGCTATCTGCTTGCGAGCCTTTCTATGGGATACACCAATATCCTTGTGCTGATCGCCCTGTATTTTGTCGGGATGTGGTTCAGCTATGTACTGCATGATAAGGATGTCATCGAAAGCATTTAAGATAACTGACCATGTGTATAAGGTGGTCGCAAATTCTAATGTGTACGTGTTACTTAGTGATCCTGTGACGGTCATAGATTGCGGGGATAGAAGATTTCATGAACATGTGCGTGAAGCCATCTCTGAGATAGTGCCTTTGAGCGAAGTGAAGCGTGTACTCTTTACGCATTTTCATTATGATCATGTAGGAAACTGTGATCTGTTTTCCTCCGCTGAGTTTTACGTTTCAAAAGAGGAAATTGAAGATTTTAAGCGAGACCCGTTTGGGACTGTACTTCGCACGCAGGAAGCGGAGTTGTTTTCAAAACAAAGATTGTTACCTGTTGAAGATCTAAAGGCCGAGGTATTGCAGACGCCAGGGCATACACGGGGGAGTCTCTGCTATCTTTGGGGTGGGTGCATCTTTACCGGGGACACCAAGTTTCATGATACTCTTTATGGTAGGACTGATTTGCCTACTTCTGTCCCGGAAGAACTTGAAGATTCGAAGAAGAAGCTTAAGCAGTATGATGACTTGATCCTTTGCCCCGGGCACGATTATGAATAGGAAACGGTGTAGGTAATCTTTGGGTCTGCCTTTGAGGAGATGGTGAAGTGCTGGTCTTTTTTCATCAGCTCGAGCATACCTTCTTTGTGACCTGCGCCTACCACTGCGAGGATCTTTTGGTCAGGGAACTTCTGGAGCAGTATCTTAAGCTTGTCTACCATGTAGACATTTCGCTCATGGATGAGAGCCGTGTAAATCCCTGGATATTGTACCTTGAGCATGGATGTCAGTCTGGTGATGAGCTCATCATTAGGCACTGAGTCGAGATCAAAGGCTACTTTCTCTTTGGTGAAGGGCGCGGTTATGATGTCCTTGATGAGCTGCCATTTTTCTTTCCATCCAAACATCTTGTTGAATCTTTTTAGGGTCTTTTGCATGTCCTGGTCGATGAGCGCCAGCTTGAGGTTGTTGGCCTTGACTTGCCTGACGGCTTCAAGCATATCTGAACCGGGTTTGATGTCTACGACATTGCCGAGTTTGCGCTGCATCCAACCCCCTATGACGAGGAAAAGGTAACCCTTCACGCCGATGGTTCTGATGTCTGCAAGAGTGGGTTTATTCACTATGTTGTGTTCGAGGCTGTAGAGCCTTTTTTTGTCCAATTCGACGGCGATGATATCAGGTTTCCACTCTTGAACCTCACGCTGGACTGCTTTGATACTCTCTTTTGCGATGTGGGAGGTACCCAGAATCTTGATATTAGGATGCATATTGGGGTTAGACTTTCGGGTCTGTTATAAATGTTGTGCACTTCTCATATCTTTTAGGGAAGGGGGCAGGAATCCTTTACTGATATGGGATTCAGGGCGTATGCTTCTTTTGTGGTCTCAATACCTATACTTTCCACTTCCTAAAAATTTAAAAAGAAAAACTCCTGGAGTTGTTCCTACCGAAAGGTGTGACAATCTTTAGTAACATATTAATAGTAGTTACGGATAGTCATCATTTAGACATAACACGGGGGGACCAGGGTTTGTTCTTCTGTTGTACAAAAAAGAGGGGGAGACAACTATGATTGTTAAAGAGGAGTTTTTATCGAAGCTGAGAAGATATTTCTCGCTGAACCTATACGAAGTGAAGGTATGGGCGGCGCTATTGTCCCGTGGAGTGTCCACCGCTGGTGAACTCTCTGACATAGCTAATGTTCCACGTTCACGAAGCTATGATGTACTTGAATCGCTTGAGAAAAAGGGATTCGTCGTCATGAAGATAGGCAAGCCTATCAAATATATCGCTGTTCCACCTAATGAGGTTGTCGAGCGCGTAAAGAAAAACATGCATGAGGAAGCTGAGACAAAGATTACCCGCCTTGATGAACTTAAGGATACGGAAATTCTTGGTGAACTCAACACACTACACAGTCAGGGTATCGAGCTTGTTGAACCTGCTGACATGTCCGGCAGTCTGCGCGGCAGGCATAACCTCTACAATCATCTTGAGCTGACTATCAGGAACGCTGAAGAGACTGTCACACTGGTGACGACAACCCAAGGTTTCATGCGAAAAGCTGATGCGCTAAAGGCAACATTTGAACAATTGCATAAACGGGGTGTCAAAGTACGCATCGCAGCTCCACTTACTAAGGAATGCGATGAGGCAATTAAGGAAATCAGTGGCTTTGCTGAGGTTCGACACACTGATATGAAGGCACGTTACTGCATCGTTGATGGTCGTGAACTGGTGTTCATGATTCTTGATGACGAAGAAGTGCATCCAACGTATGACCTTGGTATCTGGATTAACACTCCTTTCTTCGCAAGCGCGCTTGAGCAATTGTTTGAGTTGGCCTGGAAGGAGATGAAGGTCGTCAAGGTCAAATAATTTCTTTAATTTTATCTCTTGCTTTTTTTGTTGTGCGTCTCGTCTTCAAGACTTGAACGCTGTGCTTCTTTGGGATATTCTTGACCAGATGAACGCAAAAATATTATAAAGGGACTTCTGTTAATGATGGAGCATGACTCTGCAAGATACGGTCAGCACGTTCACGGAACTTGAACGGAAGGTATTTCCTGCATTAGCTAAGGAACATCTTCTTAGCGGTGTGTGCAGAGCTACCGGGTTGTCACAGGTTGAGGTCATGAGAGCGTTCCAGTGGCTGGGCAATAAGCAGCTGGTGACTCTTGCGCCTATCGTCAAGGAGATGATTCAGCTTGATGAGGATGGCGAGAAGTATGCCAAGAAGGGGCTTCCTGAGAAGGCTTTGCTTCGTGTAACTGATACGCCCTCAAGTATTCCTGATTTAATGGAGAAAAGCGGTCTTGGCAAGCAGGAGTTCAATGTGAGTCTTGGTGTGCTTAAATCAAAGGCTGCGATCCTTATGGATAAGGGGCAGGTCAGTATGACTGTTGCCGGTAAGGCTTTTCTTGAGAAGGAAACACTTGAGGAGAAATTTCTGGCTAAGCTGCTCAAAAGGGCACTGCCTCGTGAGGGCCTTGCAGATGAGGAGAAGTTTGCACTAGATACACTGCTTAAACGAAAGCGGATAGTGAAGGTGCAGGTTTCCAAGGACTGGAAAGCTGAGCTTACTGATGATGGTAAGGAGGCGCAAAAGATTGACTTTGGTTCTATCGCTACTGAAGAACGGCTTACTTCGCAGATGCTTAAAGACGGCAGTTGGAAAGACAAGAGTTTTCGAGCATTTGATGTGAGCAGTAAGGTTCCTCGAAAGACTTACGGAAAGAGGCATTTTGTCAATCAAGCGAATGCTTATGCTAAGCAGATCTGGATTGATATGGGTTTTGAGGAGATGACGGGAACGTTCTCTGACACGAGTTTCTGGGTCTTCGATGCGCTGTTCACTGCGCAGGACCATCCTGTCCGCGAACTGCAAGACACGTTTTATATCGCCGCTCCTGAAAAAGGCAGGCTTCCTGAGCAGGCTGATATTGTCGCAGCTGTCAAACAGGCCCATGAGTCCGGGATAGATGGAAGCTGCGGTTGGCAATACTCCTGGGATGAGGAAGATGCAAAACAGAATGTGCTTCGGACGCATACGACTGTGCTTAGTGCACATACACTGGCTAAACTTCGTGGTGTGAAAAAACCTGGAAAGTACTTCGCATTGTCCAGGGTATTTAGGAATGAAGCTTTGGATTGGAAGCATCTCTTTGAGTTTCAACAGACTGAAGGCATCGTCATCGACCCTGATGCAAACTTCAGACATCTGCTTGGTTATCTTAAACAGTTCTTTGCAAAGATGGGTTTCCCTGAAGCCAGATTTCGACCAGCATATTTTCCATACACTGAACCTAGTGTGGAGATCGATGTGTATCACCCTATCAAGGAAGAATGGATGGAGATAGGCGGTGCGGGTATTTTCAGACCGGAAGTAACGGTGCCTTTGCTTGGTGAAGATATTCCCGTTTTGGCATGGGGTCCTGGTTTTGATAGGATTATCATGGATTTCTACGAGATTGTTGATTTACGTGACATGTACAAGAATGACCTTAAGCAGCTGCGTGAGATGAAGGCCTGGTTTAAGGCGTAGTTATGTTTTTTCTATCGTGCATTTTATATATGCTAGAATCAGTCATAACCGTCTAAAGAGGTTTAATGCTTGGATTTTTGGCATAAGATTAAAACGATATTTGTGCATCCTGAACTATTCTATAAATCAGTTAAAGGGGATGCCGGTTTTATCGATGCGTGGAGGTTCTATGCTCTTCTTAGTGCTATCACTTATGCGATCACTTTCGTTGTGAGCATCCCTACTGCAATAACCGAATCGTTTGCTGAGGGTAGTGCTGTAGCTATCCCTTTTATTCTTGCATTTGTATTTTTTTTCATGCTACTCATCTATTTCATGGGTCTTGGTCTGGTGTTTGTCAGTGCCGGTATTCTTCATATGTTCCTGCTTATTGTAGGTGCGAAAGGCGGTTTCTATCAGACGTTTAAAATTTCTACATACGCGTATGTGATAGGCATGATAAGTCTGCCTTTCTCATTAGCATTGGAACTGCTGCCGAGCATATTGGGCTATGTTGTCTATTACTCTGTGCTTACCTTAGTTGTTGTTTATGCTTTTTATGTAGAAGTTGTGGGTGTGCAAGTTCTTCACCAACTTTCACTGCTACGGGCAATATTAGGCGTGGTTCTTCTACCTATTCTTCTAGGGCTTATTGTTCTTGGAATTATTGTAGGCATGATCATTTTGTTGGTTGGAGTAGCTGCACTTGCCGCATAATTTTGGCTTCTCTTAGGTATGTTTGAAAAAACTGTTTTTCGTACATTTCTCACCTTCTCACCCTTGGACAATTGTGCTCCGTCTTGAAATGCTCCTTTTTTCAAACATACAGAGTACTATTTTCATCTATGTTTGCTTCCTTTTTGGTATGTTTGAAAAAACTCTCTTTCGTACATTTCTCGCCTTCTCACCCTTGGACAATTGTGCTCCGTCTTGAAATGCTCCTTTTTTCAAACATACAGAGTACTATTTTCATCTATGTTTGCTTCCTTTTTGGTATGTTTGAAAAAATTCTTTATCGTACATTTCTCGCCTTCGCACAATTGTCGCAATCCGCATGTTTTTTAAGGGAAGGACTATTTTTTGAGTGGTATGCCAACAGTTACACTAAATAAGGATGTGTTCGAGGAACTGGTGGGCAAGAAATTGCCCGCTGATGAGTTGAAAGACAGAATCAGTATGCTTGGTACGGATTTGGAAGGTATCGAAGGAAATGAGATTCATGTAGAGGTCTTTCCTAACAGACCTGATATGCTGAGTGAGCAGGGTTTTGCCCGGGCGTTCTCAAGTTTTATCGGACATAAGACTGGTCTGCGTCAATATGATGTGCAGAGTTCCAAGGAAAAGGTAATTGTTGAAGAAGCGGTGTCTGATGTGAGGCCATACACGGTTTGCGCTATCGTACGAGGACTGAGCTTTGATGATGAGCGAATTCGAGAAGTCATCCAGATACAGGAAAAGTTGCATGTTACGCAATGCAGGAAAAGGAAGAAAGGTGCCATAGGCATCTATCCTCTTGAAGCTATTACGTTTCCCGTTCGGTTTACTGCACTTCCTCCAAAAGAAATTACGTTTCAACCATTAGAATCTGACCGTGAGATGGATGGATTGCAGGTCTTGTCTGCTCATCCGACAGGAAGAGACTATGCACATTTACTGGAGGGACTAGAGAAGTTTCCTGTGTTTATTGATGCAAACGATGAGGTTTTGTCGATGCCTCCTGTTATCAATTCGCACAAGACAGGTAGAATTACACCAACAACAACTGATGTGTTTGTTGAGTGTTCAGGATTTGATATGAAGACCTTGTCTCATGTACTGAATATTATTGTTACTGCACTTGCTGATATGGGTGGCAAGATAGAAAGTATAGAAGTAGAGTATCCAGACCAGAAACTGGTTACTCCAGACCTTTCGCCTGCGCGTATGAAGTTTGATTTGGCTTATGTGAATAAGCGACTAGGTCTTACACTTTCTGAGGAAGAGGCTGTAACTCTTCTTGGAAAGATGGGCTTTGGCTATGAGGCCGGAGAGGTTCTCATTCCAGCATACCGTGCGGATATCCTGCATCAGATCGATTTTGCGGAGGACATCGCCATTGCTTATGGTTATGAGAATTTTCAAGAGGAGCTCTGTTCGACTGCAACTGTTGGCAAGGAGGACCTTTTTGAACGGTTCAAGAATATTGTCGCTGATGTTTTGGTTGGTCAGGGCTTGCTTGAAGTGAATACCTTTCACATTACTGATAGGGAACTTCAGACAGAGCGTATGAGGATGCCTGATTTAGTTCCAATTGCGCTAAAGAATTCACTCTCTGCAGATTTTGATACGATGCGCGCCTGGCTATTGCCAAGTATGCTTCATGTGTTTCAGAACAATAAGCACAATGAGTATCCACAGTCTATATTTGGTTTTGGCAGTGCGTTTGTAGCAGATGAGAGCACAGAGTCTGGTATAGGTGAACAGCCAAGATTGTGTGTTGCCCATTGTGACGAGGCAGCTGACTATACCTATGCAAGGCAGATGCTGGACAGTGTTTTTGGAGCACTGGCTCTTGACTATGGTGTTGAGGCAGTGGAACATCCGTCTTATATCCCTGGAAGGGTCGGAAAGATTGTCGTTGAAGGTACAGATGTAGGCTTTATCGGTGAATTGCATCCAGAGGTTCTGGATAACTTCAAGCTAGACTATCCTGTGTGCGCCCTTGAGGTAGAACTCAGAAAAATTTTTGATAAGAAAAATAAAATCTAGGTAACAGAGCTATCGAGTTATTTCTTTTTCTTGTCGTCAGTCTGTTTTTGCTTTCTGACTTGTTTAGGCCTTTCAGCTGGCTTCTTGCTTTTTCTGTCAGCAATCTCAATGCCAAGGTCTTTGAAAGCAGCGACAACTGCCGCGTGATTCGCACCACTTGCAATGCCAAGGGTTTTGTCGAGCGGTTCAAGATGGCTCATGTTTACTTTTCGCCTTCTTGTCTGGCCGTCAACGGTCACGTAATTCTTGTCTAGAACTTCAACAACAACGCATTTCTTTCGTGCGTCTCTTCCTGCTATTTTTACGCAGACTCTTCCTACTTCAATCATTTTAGTTTCCTCCTAAAACTCCGGGGCAGTCACCTTGACCCCAAGAGGTAATATTCTTTATTGGAACGAAAAAATATGCCGAATCACTCCTGTCGGGATTCTTCAATGATGACTCGTCGGGATGCTCTGGAACCGAGGACTCCGCCAAAAGGACGTTCAGCCCTTTTCTGGGTCTTAGGTGTGTTTCGCATCTTAGCGTCGGTCATTCTTTTGACACCGTGCAGTACTTCGCCGGTAATTGCGCAGCGAGCTCTACTTGGTTTTCTTCGTACATAGTGCATTACGTTCTTTGCTCCAGGGGTCCGCTTTGAGACGCGCCTGAATGATCTTGATTTGTGCAATCCTGCAACCATAGTTATCACATAATTTTCTAGTACCCCGCAGGTGCAACTGCGATGGCCTGGTATTCGTCCGCTGTAGAAATCAAAAAACCCGGATTTGTTTATAAATCTTTCCGGGGTAAAAAGCCAATAAACTTGGAGGGTTCCAATTACTGTTCGAAGGAGGTTTTAAATATGGTTAGTACTAAAAAAGTAATAAGTCTGTACTAGTAACGTACTAAAAAAGTAATAAAATAGTACTAATCGGCTTTTGTGGACTTTTTAGTGGTTTTTAAATGGTTAAGATTGTCAATAACCGGGGTCAGTATAAGATTACTTTACCGAAGGATCTGGTAGAGAGCAAAGGCTGGAATGAGCAGACGAGGCTTCGGATTGTTGAAGACCAGGACGGGAATATCATCCTTAAGGAGATTGAGGTGAAGAAGGATGCGTAAATTCCTGCTTCCCCTTGTGCTAGGGATGTTGCTGTTGCCTATAGTGGTCGCTGAGAGTTCATTTGAGCGTGCGTTGGCTGGTAGTTCAGAGATTGTGATCAGTATCATCGAGAATGAGTACGGGCTGTTCTTCCTTCTTTTCCTCTTGATGTATTTCATGCTGAACAGTATCATAGACCCTGCGTTCGACGCGATACCTGCGTTTAAGGGTTCGCAGTCAAAGATGGCGCCCAGGGCGTTCTCTCTTTCCGCGCTTGTCGGAATCACTTCACTGCTGATCGCGCGAGGCGGAGTGAGTGGCTTTAATGATGTTATGTCGAATTTTGCTGTACTCTTTGTTGCGATAACGCTGTTTGCTCGGATAAGACAAAGTTCGAACAATTCTACTCTATCCTTCCTTGTAGTTGGTGTGCTCGTGCTTGCTGTAGGCGTATACCTCCAGCACCTCTTTATCCTACTTGGTGGCGCTGGTGCGCTATTGTTTGCCATGATCAGTTTCTTCATGACTGCGCAGCAGGCGCGTGGCAGCCCCTATCGCAGGGGTTCTGGTGCTGATCTTGATAGATGGAATAGACGATTCCAGGACACGAGCGGCAGAACCTCCTCGGCTGCACGAGATACGTATCGGGCAGTCAAGGATGGCGCATCGCGAATGCAGAATATGCTGACGAAGGAACGCGATGCTGAAAAGGTTGAACAGTATGTTGACCGGTTAAAGAATCTTAATGATGACCAATTCCGTCGTATACAGGAGTATGTATCCAGTCCTGGTGCCATGACTGATGAAAGGCGTCAGGGTCTGCGGGATATGATTGACCATATGGAACGGTATAACAATTCTTCGCGAGAAGAAGAGAAACGACTGGATGTATTTGATAAGCAGACCGTCAAAGAAATTGCCAATGAGCGAAAAGATGTTGAGCAGGCTGTATCAGAGCTGGATAAGAATATTCGCAAGCTTGACCAGGAAGGGATTGAGGAGAATGACCGAAAACGTCTTGACGATTATCGCAAACGACTGGATAGTGCACTAAGAAGACTTGAGAAGAGCTGGGGCAAGATGATGGACTACGCTAAGGCTGCTGAAAAAGCTGCTGAAGAACAGGCACACCTAGATCTAAAGCAACAGAAGGTTCTGGAGGATATCAAAGGATTTGTTGCACTGCAGGATAGCGGGGATATGGAGAAGATGCGAAAAGATTTGCATAAGTACCGTGATATTAATGACAAGATTGCGAAGTTCCATACCGGTGCTCTTGAAGATATAACTGATATTGGCAGAATTGGTCAGGATATTGAGGCGGCGTACAAGGACATTGCCGAGATTGAAGAACATATAGCTGAGCTTACCCGAAGACTGCAGAAAGATGTGCAGGAGCGGGAAGGTGCGTCATTATAAGCATAATTACACCGAGTATAATCATTCTGATTGGAATGCCCTGCCAGGCTTGCGGAATGTTTGTAAGATTTCTGTCGATTGAAGTCATTAGTACAAGGAGCAGGGTGATTGATATGCATG
This sequence comes from Candidatus Woesearchaeota archaeon, assembly GCA_020637435.1. GTDB lineage: Archaea > Nanobdellota > Nanobdellia > Woesearchaeales > JACJVW01 > JACJVW01. The sequence goes on along the minus strand of JACJVW010000001.1, from coordinate 535,277 downwards.
CCATAATTGTTCTTAGGAGGGTTGCCATGAAGGTTGCTGGTTCCATGAGCAGGAATAAAACGGTGCCTGTTGTTAGGATAAAGGCATTCAAAATATCTGCCTGTTTGGCAAATTTTTGCGCAATTAAGCTTACGACCAGGACTGTTGAGACTATTCCAAGAAACAGGAATCTGTCAAGATTCAGAGTGTGCAGGCTGGTGCTGACCGGAAATAGCAGAAGGGTTATTCCAAGGATAACTGCTGAGATAATCAAGCCGTGCAACAAAGCTGTTTTTGGCTGTTTGCTTTTGTTTAGCAAGAGTGTAAGGCCAAGAGCATAATAGAGCATCATTACTTCCATGCTCTCACCCCTGCTATGCATATTGCCAACACAATTAGCGTCCATCCAGGCGAGAGGAATATCCCGTGGTGCGGTAAGTCCTGGATTATTGTTGTGTTGAGGATGTGTAAGGCTCCTGTGCTGCTTATTTCACGAATTATTCCTACAATTGATGCGATGAGTGTGAAACCTATTCCCTTACCAAATGATGCAAGGATTGTTGTGTTTTTTTGAGTAATTAGTGATGAGACACCAATGAGCAGGATGTAGGGGTTTTGGATATAGGCGAACGCAATTGTTGAACACATGGTTCCAATTAGCAGTCTTGCAGGGAGTTCGTCAATATGAAGGGTGTGAAGTATCGAGGTGGTTATAAACATGGTGATTGTGGCAATGAGTCCTGCAATCAGTGCTGTCTCAAAATTCACGGCACTGCCCAGGAGGATGCTCAAACCTGTAAGATAGACAAGTATTGGGTTTTTTACCCAAAGCTGTTGTGTGAACTCTTTCATCCAATCACCTCTTGACTTAGCTCTTGGATATTGTTTGCAAGTTGGTCCAGATGTTTGTGTCCTGTAGGCAATGATTCAGTTACTGCAAGTTTAATTAAGGTTTGTTCCTCAGGTGTGTAGCCTGTGCCCACCAGTACCCCTCTCACTTTTTTTTCTGTGTCATAGATGACCCTGACATCTTCTGTGTTTACTACATAACCTATTTTCTGATTGTATTTGTTGAAGATGAGCGTATACTCTGAAGTTATTTTTCCTTGCTCATATATGGGCTCTGTTGTGAAGCGTTCTGCATCAGTCACTACCGTTCGTATTTGGTCATAGGTCTTATCCTTCTGTGGGAATGCAGCAGAGATACCAATTAGGATGAGTATGATGCATATGATGAGAATACTGTATTTGACTTCTTTCATCTTTCCAGCACCCCTGAACAAGCCGACGCTACAAGGATGGCGGCGAAAGGTCCCAGTATGTATGTAAGTACACCTGCGATGATGCTGAAGATCCATTTTCTTTTTCTTGGACTTGTTCGTTCATCACTGATGATGTAGATTCCCAGAAGTATGCAAAGAGGGTCCATAAGCGGGAGCGTAAGCAGGGCGTATGGTAGGGTTGCGCGAAGGTCTGATGAAACGATACAGGGTAATGCAATGAGCGCAGCAATCAGTATAGGTATTTCAATTACTATTGGGGTGAATATATGTATTAGGGCAAGGTAGACTAGAGTTGGTTGGAACAGGTATTGGGTGCCAAACAATCTTATGTAAGGGATGAGCAGCAAGCCAGCCACAACTGCTAAGGGCCAAGGTGTTAGTGTGGCTGCAGCGGCCAGTAGGGCGATGTTTTCTGCGTATACTCTCTTGTGTTCAATTCTTGCTATGAACAGAATTACTGTTGCACTTATAGCTGCGGCAAGTCCACTACTTAAGCTACCGCTAGAAAAAACAAGCAAGGCTCCTGCCATGGCAAGTATGCCTAGGAGCCGGAGGTAATTCTTCTTAACAATTGTATATGTTCTGGGCATATCTCATCACATTTACCACATGCTATGCAGTGACCTTTGGTCCAGCCAAATGCAGTTCCTACGGGGTCCGTTTTTACCGGACAGACGTCTACACATAGGCCGCAGCGTGAACAAGGAAGCTCATTTTGTCTTTTATTGTCCTGAATGTAAAGTGTTGTTGTTGATTTTGGAATGGTTGCGTCAAACCTGTACATGGGGATTCCTGAGTATGGATTGCCTAAGTAGACTCTTCTTGGTTTTTTGTGCAGACCTATTGCCAAAGCTACAATATTATTTATGCGTTCACCCGGGTACGCCCGAACCACAATAGGTGGTATGTCATCTCCTATGATGGTCAGATAGTGAAAGGCAATTCCTTTTTTCATTTGCAGGTCACGAAGGATGTCGGAAGGCAGCGCAGCATCTCTTTTTGGCTGAGTTATCGTTTGTAGGTTTTGTTTCTGCACTTCTTGATGTATCTCTTTTCCAAACTGTGCCATAAGGATATCCTGGGTGTGGTCTGCCGCGTCTATTGCTTTTGGATAGAATTCTTTGCCGGATGTTTCCGGTTGTTCCATAAGGGGTGCGAAAGACTCGACTTTGATGTCAATCTCAACACCGAATACTCCTAAAGGGAGTAATACCGGCTTGATTTTCTGAATTATGCCGTTGCAGGGTATGTGGAGATTATCGAGTATCCTGGGCTGTACTTTTTCTCCCTCTTTTAGCGAGGTCTTTTCTGTGTACAATGAGATGAGAGAAGGCTGTGGAAGTTCTTTGATACCCCTTTTCATGCTTATGGCAGGGGGGTTTTGGATATAAAAAGGTTCGGGTGATATCTGGTGCTTGCCTCTTTTGCCGCTGGAAAAGTCTTTTATACTCTTGAAGCAACAATCTGTCTATGCAGCACGGACAGATTACCATCTTTTTGGTGATGGGTTTAGTGATAGTTGGAACTCTTGTGGCTTTTATGTTATTGTCCGCACCAGAAACCTCTGAGCAGCAGGTACAGTTTGACGTTAGTTCTACGAAAACAGCTATTGATTTGTGTATGGCAGAGGCAATGAAGGACAGTCTTCAGATAGCTTTCCTTAAGGGTTTGGGTGAAGACTATGAGACTATTGGAAGTATTGATGTCTCTTATTATTTTGTCAAAGGTTTGTTGCTTGGTCCGACTCAAGAGGGTTTTGAGCATATGGTGGGAGAGCTGGTTAGTGATTCGTTGCCTCTGTGTCTTGAGGGGATAATTATACCAGGTCATGAGCTTGATATTGGAGAAATTGAGTCTGCGCTAGTCACCTTAGGGGAGCAAGAGGTATTTGTTGATGTACATATGCCTATTGTGGTTAGGCACAATGCTAAGCAAGTGGAACTTGATAGTTTCAGATATGTTGCTGAAGCGCCTGCGGCAGACTTATTGGAGGCAATAGAGGGTTTTCTTTCTATGCAGGCAGAGTTTCCAGAGGGTATTCCTTTGGATGGTATACAGGACCTGGGCAAGAAGTATGGGGTCAATATCTCTTACTATATTTATGATGCGTTACTTGGTAAAGTCTATTTTACCATTCAGAAAGACTCGCTGGTTAGCAGTTTCATGGTTCAGTATGACTGGTATTCTTTGGAGGAGAAAAAGGTTACTCTTGAAGAAATTCCAGATATTCACATAACCGGAGAGGACACGGTGTTCTATCAAGTGGTCGCGAGCGGAGAGGGTGTCACGTATTCTGATGATTCGGATTTGTTTGATATTAATGCAGAAACGGGGATTATCAGGCTTGATTCAACGATGGTGCAAAGTGGACATCGGCAAATCTATATTACTGCCACTGATGCCTACGGCAATAGTGATTTTAAGGTTATGCATGTGCATATTGACCACTCCGAGAATTTACCGGTGATTGAGGATATTCCTGATTTTACCATCCGGCGTGGAGATTTATTTGAGTATACTGTACGTGCGACAGAACCTACTGGTCTTTATCTTGTGCTTCAGGATGATTCACCGTTGTTTGTCATTGGTCCGGTTGATTCAGAGATCTCCGCAGTCATTGACACGCCGGGGGTGCATGAAATTACTATTTCGGCAACAAACCCCTATGGGTATACAACAAAGAGCTTCACTTTGGAGGTGCTTGAATGAGGCCCTGGCTATTGTTGTTTCTTCTGTTGTTGCCGTCTGTGTTTGGTGCGAGTGAAGAAGAGATTTCAGCTCTTGATGATGCCGTATTTGATTGGGATGTGAGTAAACTGCAAGAAATCATGCAGACTAATCCTCAACTTATCTACGATTATCACGGGGATATTATTGATGATATGCTTAGAGACAGCACGCTTAGGGAGACTGTTGTAGATATGTATGTGGAGGACCCGCAAAGGTTGATTGGGGACACTGCATCAGTTCGAGAGTTAAAGACTTCTGAGTTGACTGAGATAATCTATGAGAATACAGATGATTATGAGGCTATTTACACAGAGATGGGTTTGACCCAACAGGATGATTTCTTCAATGAAGTCAATTCTGATTTTGCTAGTGGTCAAGTTTCTCAGGAAATGGAGCAAGCAATGCTTAAGCACCTGGATGATATGGCGGAATTTGAGTTTCTTCGTGTTGTTGACGGCGAACAACGTATGCATATCAGGGAATCATTTTTGGCAAGCAAGGGTATTGATGTAGAAGTTGATTCAACGATAGAAGCTTATGATGGCACTGAACTGCAAATATGTTCAGCATTTTGTGATGCGTTTCGTACCGACTTGCATGTCCGGGCGAGAATGAGTATGGAAGATATTGAACTGGTGAGGGCAGAAACAGGTGAGCGATTCACTATGACTCCCTTGGGTCTTCGTGTGCCTGATGGGACGGTGGTCATGGGGGATGTGTCTGTTGAACGCGGTGAAGGACTTGATTATAAAGTCGGAGAGTTGCAGGGTGTGTATCCATCAGTTGATTTGCGCGGAACTGCATATGGCACTAGTAACAGATATAGTGTCGACAAAGGAACATTGTTCTTTACTCAGGGGATTGTTACTGATAGCGGTCTAGTTGTGGCGTCTGTTAAAGAGGAGATTACTTTTGCCGGCAACATCAGGATGGGAAGGTTGGACAGTGATGATATACTTCTTTGCGATGGTGTTTGCGGTTTGAGTTCAAGTCCAGATGGCCTGTTTTGGCGTTCTGGTTCGTTGAAGGTGGTGAACAATCTTGGTGAATATACTGTGGATTCTGATGAGTTTTCGCATGTTGAACTATGTGTTGCGCCGCCTTGTGCATCATCATCGTATATTGGGTTGCGCTCATTTGGGGAAGAAGCTATCCTGGAAATAAAGGCTGATGGATTAGAGATTGTTTCCAGTACTGAAGCATATCATCTTCTGAAACCCGGTGCTGATATTGTCATTAAGGATATTGAAGGAGAAGGTTTTGGTGTCGGGGAACTAAGGATTGCTGATGGTCATGTCCAGGAAGTGGGTCCGTATTCTCGAGAGATATCCCTTTTTCAAGAACTTGAAGATGGTTCTTTGAGCGTTATAACAAAAACTCATTGTGAGTTTAATGAAGTACTAGCAGGCGCTTGCACGGCAAAAGATTTATCCGCTTTTACGCAGGACTATAGCTTTGCTATTGTAGGCGGTGCTGAGAAGCAGGGTGTTCTTTCAGGTGTTATACAGATGAATGGTCAGCAGGCACTTAGAGGTTACCCTTCGGCGCCATTTGAAGACGATGTTTTGGTGGTGAATTTGCCTGATGGAGAGGGCGGTATTCAGAAAGTAGTTGTTTATGAAGGTGGTTTGAGTGTTGATGGTGAACCTGTTGAACTTTCTGCATTCTCTGAGTCAAATCAGGCTGTTCTTAGCGCGGTGCTAGCGAATGAAGTTCGTCAGACGCAACTTCCTGTGAGCGATTCAGAAATTGTTGAAGTGGTGTCTAGGATTTCAGGAGATGATGTGTTTGTTTCGGTTCCTTGTGAAGAGCATACTTGTGTGACAAAGGGTAAATTAAAGAATGATCTTTTCTATGTTGGTGATGTTCCGATACTTGATTTTGATGACCTTCCAAATGGGTATGCATTGTATTCAGAGGATAGTCTTAACCTGCAGGAAGGGGTGCAACTGGTTTCTTCATCAATGTTCTGGTCAATCGAAGAAGAGCCAAATACATTGGTCGTCGTAAAGAAAGGAGATTTGGATACTTCCGGTTGGGAGTATGTTGAGTCCAAGACGAAGTATAAGGGTGACACTGCTTATGTCACCCAGATATTTAAGGATGGGAATAAGCACTACGCAATTGATGTGTCCGGTGGTGTGTACAATTATAATCCTAAGAATGGTCTTGCGTATGGTGCACGTCAGGGTGTAGTTAGTATTGAAGAGTCTGTTGCTGCCCTGCCCGAGGAAGAGGTAGTTATTGTGCCTGCTGAAACAACTCTGGCTGTGAAGTCTTCTACAGTAGCAATTACTTCTGAAGAGGATGCGCAGAAACTTATTAATCGCTATCTGGTAAAGGATGGGAGTTTAGTGTCGTGGGATGAGGCTGCAAAGAATGCGAAAGCAGAGGGGTATGATTTGAATCAGCTTGTGAGCATCCGTGATTTGTTTAATCCTGAAATTGGTCAAGAAGCGGTTAAGTCTATTCCAGTATATCTGGAAGAATCTGCCGGGTCTCAACCTGAAGGGGAAAGTTTGAGTTTAGGTCCTTGTACAAATGAAGGAAGTCTTTGTGGTAATCGTGCAATTAGAAATAATAATCCTGGAAATTTGCGTTATTCCTCACGGCAAATTGATACAGAAGGGGGTTTCTCTGTGTTTGCTACTCCAGCAGAAGGATGGCAAGCACTAGTGGGCGACCTCAATGCAAAGCTGTCTGGTAACTCACAGGCAATGAAAAACAAATATGGTGATTATAATCCTGAAACAACATCACTTCTTCAATTAATTTCAGTATATGCTCCGTCGGAAGACAGTAATAATCCTGCTAAGTATGCGAATTATATCTCCAGAAACACTGGATACTCAGCGGAAACTAAACTTAGTACTATCGATGTCTATCTTTTGGCAGAATACATGGCGAAATATGAGGGTTGGGAAGGTCCTTCGATACAAATTGCTCTTGGTCAACGATTGGCTCAAAATGTAGGGGGTTAGGCAATTTTGTACCGGAGCAGTGCGCCAATGCCTCCGAGGCCGGAGAGCTTTTGTCCTCCTTCGTGCTCGTGAGATATGATGAGGATTTTTCCCTTGGTTTGTTCAACGAGCTTCATGACTGCATCAATCTGTGCGTAAGTGCCTTTTTCTTTTTCTTCGCCAAGAAGTTTGTCGGAGATGAGTAGAAGGGTAATCGCACCTGCATCCGCAGCTTGCCTGACTTGCTGTTTGCCGTAGGTTGCCGGTGCGTCTTTGGCAATGGCAGTGAGCAGGTCATCTACCGCTTTTGCTTCCTGCGCAGTTCGTTCATCATGGAGTGCCTGTTGGACTTCTTCACGTTTGATGACTTCGTCGAAGGCGTTTTTGCCGACGGAAGCGCAAGTTGCGAAGATGGTTTTTTTGCTTAGGCCTGCATCGTAGGATTTTGTCAATTCGTCTTTGTAGAATGCCGGGCTTGCAGCCACGATGCGGATTGGCTTGAAGCGTTCGTCAAGGTCCAGCAAACGGGATGTAATCTCTTTGTAGAAATCTGCGGTGTTTGCATTTTCCATCTGTTTTTTGTTGACGTTGCCGTAGAGGGAGGAGAGATAATCATAACCGTGAGGTGTGAGTTTAGCGAAGTGTGCTTCTTCTCTGTCGAAGACCGCAAGTATGATATGGTGGTTTTGGTTTTTTACCGCTTCATTGAGGCGCTCGAGCATATAGGAGAGCCATTGGTCTTTCATTAGGGTTATAGTGGTGTCTTCGTCAATGTTGAACGAGTGGTGGGAACCAAGCGGCACATCTTCGGGGCCTTGAGTTATGGTCCCTGTTGCACGCAGTGTGTCTTGGTACTCTGTTTTCTCAACGCGGATGGTTAGCGAGACCGGTTTTCTTACTACTTTAATGTTGGGCTCTTCACCAATTTTAATTTTTCTTAGGGTTTTGCCTCTAATACGATCGCCAGGGCCAATGATACCGCTTAAGTACCATAGGTCATCAGCATTTTCGGTCTGTACTTTGACCGTACCGGCCTTGATATCCTTCTGGATGATCCTCATGGTTGTGATGTAGTGGGAACGGGTATTAAAGATTAACTCCTTCTATGGGAATGTTCTGGCTATGTTGTCTATGTAGGGGTTAATAATGGTGGATTTCGTGAGGTCACAATTTTTTGGCTCGAAAATGGGCTATAGTAGGTGGGTTTCTAAGGGTAAGATTTATATACTGTTATTCCTGGTGTATGGGTATACTTTGGCTTGTTGTAGGCATCGCACTATGCATCGGAAGAATCTCATGGGAAAAGGGCAGCAATCTGGTTCATCGGCAGCTATACTGGTGGCTATCATCACGTTGCTCATCATATTCTACATTCTGTTCCTTCCTCCGGAGGATAGGGCAGCCCTGCTTGGTACATCGAGCAGCGGAGGTAGCAGTGGTACCACCTATCCTTCTGACACTTACAATGAGGACCTTCCCGGAAAAGGAGAGGTCATCTTCACTATTAATCCAGGGCATTTTGACTATCGTAGCCTTGATGAGTATGAGTATACTCTTCCGACAGTAACTCTTCGTCAGACGACGGACAGCGCAATGATCGCTCAGGCTACCAGCTTTACTGTAAAGAAGGGCTGGTTTGAAAATGTTGAGAAACCTGTCTACTTTGAGATCGCTGATTATGAAAATACGAAGGATATCAGTCTGGCGGTGACTGTCTCAAAACGGAACGGCAGGGTCATTGTTGAATTGAACGGACGCGAGATATATGATGATGAGCCGACGAGTTCAAACATTGGACCATTACAGCTGCCTAAAGTTTCCTTGAATTCGGGAGAGAATGTCCTGGTATTCAAGACGAGCCCCGTTGGCATGAGTTTCTGGGATACTAACGGCTATGCTGTAGAGCACATGTCCGTTCAAGCTAAGATCTATGATTATTCGCAGAGCGCAAGCCGCTCTACGTTTTCAATATCTCCTGATGAATCTGAAAATATCGAAAAAGCAACACTCAGATTCTATCCCGATTGCATGCCGAATGAAGTGGGAAAACTCACTATAGACATCAACGACAGGAATATTTTCTCAGGTATACCTGACTGTGGTATCATCAACAGACAGGCGGTGACGGTGAGTTCACTGAATGTAGGTCTGAACAAGATTGAGTTCGCTACCGATTGGGGTTCGTATCTGGTCGATCAGGTCAGCATCACGACAGAGCTTGAAGAACCTGTGCAACCAACGTACTATTTTGATCTGCATGAGAATCTTTTCAAGAAGCAGACCAAGGATTATGACCGATGCGGAGAGATTGATGGCATCTGCCCTGAGGATTGCGATGAAGATATCGACAAGGATTGCTGTTTCAAGGAATACGACAAAGCTTTCTGGTGTGATGTGAAGACTGATCTTTTGGATGACCGATGCGTCGGGAATCTTGAAGAGTCCTACTGTCACCGTTGCAGGTCAGGTTATGAGGATGACCGTGGAGACCCTGCGGATATGTGTGAGGATCGCTGCGGGGACGATGATGATGACTTCTGCCCAGTGGGATGCAATTCCAATCTTGACAAGGATTGCTGTTTCGCCAAAGATGGCGATCAGTACTGGTGCGATGACCTTCCCACGAACGGTCTTGATTACACTTGTGTAAACTCGGTATCGTATGATTCCTGCCAGGTATGCGTGACCGGATATGATGGGGAAGATCGTGACCCAAGCTGTCCTTCTGAGCCTGAAGAGGATGAAGAGGACGAGCTTAAGTCCAATGTGCATGTTATCCTGGAGTTTAAATTTACAGAAAAAGGGGAGACCAAGGAAGCTGTCTATTACATCAACGGTTTTGAGAGCGGTTTTGAGACCAGAGATGATACGTATACCAAAGTGATCGACAATTATGTCGAATCTGGTTCAAATTCAATCAGGCTTATCCCAAAATCGGACCTTGATATCCGGCAGATAAATGTCCGGATAGACTGATGGTCATCTCTTTTTCTTGGAGTCTTGATAATGGCTGACGGCTATCTTAGCGATGAAGAATTGAAGCGAAGAGAGGAAATCCTAGCCGAAGCCAGAGTAAATTCTGAACGAAGAGAGGCGAGCGCTGCTGAACGAAAAGCACATGCCGCGGAACGCGAAGCAGAGGCATCTGAACGAGAGGCAACCGCGCGTGGAACGAACGTACAGAGAGCTGCAAATTCTCCTCAGTCAAGAAGTTGGCAGGAGATTGAGGAAGAGCATCGCATGGAGGAGGCACGTGAGCGGCAAATCCGTGAACTTAGTGAAGTTGCAAGCGACCAGGAAAGTGTAGGTACGAGCCTAAAGTACGGTGCTCAGCGACTTGCCAGCTCAGTGAAGGAAAAGGTCAAACAGGCTCCGGCTAGCACAGTGGCTCTTGGTGCTGCTGGTTTTGCAGGGCTTGGCGCGGCCCTAAAGGGAATGGTTAGCAATGACAGCAACAGCGACCAGGATGAAACGTTTCTTCCCTTATTATTATCTGTATTGCTGTTTTTGAGCGATATATTTATGACGAGGTTCAACGGCATCTCGTGGAACCCAATCCAATGGATGATCATGTCTAATCCTATGGATATTGTCTGGTTCTTCGCCAATGGGGTGATAGGCACTATCCTGCTTGTCTATTGGGCGATAAGACGCCCGAGCGGAAGGGAGATGGGTGCGTTTATCCTTCTTACCTTGGTAATCTATTCCATAGCGATGTGGTCAGGGTTTACTATCGGTGCAATGCTGCATCTGTTCTTTGCCATCTATATCTATTTCGTCATCATCAAGAACAGTACTGATATTGCGACGGGGCATTACACTCTTGCGTTCTTCATGATCGTTGACTTTTTCCTGCTTTCTGCGCTTACAGATCTTACCGATTTTCCATTCTGGTTCATCCCCGTCTGGTTCCTTGGCGTACTATTCTTAAGTTCAGGAAAACGCAAAGGACCGCTTAGCGGTCTGCTTATCTTTGTAGTGATAGGCTTTTTTATGTTCGGTTTCGCTTCTGAGGTAGGGGGATTTCAGGATTTTGCGAACTATCTTGATCCCGATGTTCAGGCCGAATTTCTGATGTTCTCGCTTAATTCCTGGGATGCGGTTAAGAATTCTGCTAACAATCTTTGGAACTCCGCGAAGAGTATCCAGAACCAGACATTGGCTGTGTACAGGGAGGACTATTACACTGGCGTTGTCGATACGAACGCCAGGAAAAAACTTGGCGTGTATCTTGAGGATCTTGAGCTTGCGCAACCAACGTTCTTCGCTGATGAACCTGTCAGTCTTTGGGGAACTCTTGTCGCATCAACTCTAGGTGACGGCGAGCAGATAACGGTCATGACCTCCTGCATGGCAAACAAGAAGGATGACCAAAGGATACGTGTCGCAGACCTGGTCAAGCCAGGAGTCTTTATCGCAGAGGATTATGATGAGCAACCTCTCGACTGCATGTTCAACAGGAACGCCTTCTTCAAAGGCACCCAGCTTATCGAGATCTCCGCGCAGTTCGATTTTAAGACCATGGCCTATCAGAAAGTGTATTTTATCGACAATGAGCGTGCACTGGCTTTGAAGCGTCAAGAGATCGACCCATTAGAGCACTATGGCATCACGGAGTCGGACCCGAAAACCATCTACACCAATGGTCCCGTAATGATAGGGATGGATTTTAGGGGTAGTCCTGTCAGGCTTTCTTCGGATGAAGACGCTGACCTTATGCTTGGGGTAACGTTCAAGAACCAGTGGGATGGCAAAGTCTTGCGCATCAACTCTATCGACCTTACGTATCCTAAGGGTATCGAGCCTGTAATGGCTGAGAATAGCCAGCAGGCATGCAGCGGGTATAATTTTACCTGCGGTGCGGGCGACAAAGGAACTGTCTGTTCAATGATAAATGATTCACTCCCAAAAGAGTTCAACGATTACAAGACAATGCGTTGCCCTGTGGTTATCACTTCTGGTAATGTGCGGACTGTACTTGGCGAGTCACCTTTGTCCATACTGTACTTTAGGGCAACGGCTTCGTATGATTACTTGCTTGAGGATAAGAAATCTGTCGTCATCAAGGAAAGCGAAGAGATGGAGAAGATACGAGAAGAGACGAAGGCAAAACCACCTGTGCTGGTGATCCCTGATATCTACGGTGGACCCGGGACATCACGCATCGCGGACCTGGCACTTTGGTCCAGCGATTCGGTGACACCAGACAGATACTTCTACTACCAGGTCGAGAAAATAGTGGATAAGAGTATCATCGACTGCAGTATCGTGAAGAACCATTATCTTAATTGTACGCTAAAGAAAGCAGGGCATACAAATGTGACGGTATCTATCAATGATCTAGCAAGAGATGTTGATCGTAAGTTCCAGGTGTTTGTCGGGAACGATACCTGCGACTGGGCTGATACCGATTGTATCGATGCATTGAACAAGGCTAGGGAGGATGCCAAGAACCCCCTGTCAAATGCGACAAGTGGCACATCCACATCCGGGAGTATTACACTAACGAATGAAGCCATCTATGACCAAACTTATTCGCTACTGCCCTTTGGCTCAAGTTCAGTCTCTTTTTATTTCAAGGTCAACTTTAAAGGTGCGGACACAATAGAGCTTAGTCAGCCATCTGACTATCTTGACTTTTCAACTGTAAGTTCTTCAGGTCTCGAGCGTACGGACATCAAGCTTGCGCATCAGGATGTTCCCTGTACGCTTAATTATGAAGTTACGGTTATCGCCAAGGCAAGCGACGGCAGTTCGATGAGCCGTGTCATCTCATTTGAGCTTTTGGGTTCAGATTCAGCTTGCGGACGAGATTGCATCTCATGCGATGCCATCTGCTGCGACCTTAATACAGAATGTACTATGGAGAGTGGACAATGCGAATTGGCTTAGTGCTTTTACTTCTCTTTATCGCAGGTTGCGGAGGTTCTTCTACTGTATATGTTCCTGAAGTGTATGAGGGACAGGACGGTATAGTGATCGAATTTGTAGACTCTCCACCTGAGACTGTGCTTGAAAAGCAGGAATTTCCTCTTAATCTGGAGGTCCACAACAAAGGTGCACACGATATCACGAACGGCATAATCTCCTTGATTGTTGAGGATGATTATGTCGACATACTCGGCTGGGACGGCATAATCTCAACGACGACAAAGATGAGCAGTTTCAGCCTTGAAGGAAGGTCATCGTACAACATTGAAGGAGATAAACTGTTCGGTACCATCATGTTCCAGGCGAAAACATTGGAGGAGATGACTGAAACGCACACAGTTTTTCTTGGCGTCAATGTGTGCTATGATTACAAAACGTATTTCTCTGACGAAGTCTGCATCGATGCTGACATCTACAATACTAAAAATTTTGAGAAGACCTGCGAAGCTAAAGACCTCAGTAGCGGTGGAGGACAGGGAGCACCTGTAGGCGTTACGCATGTGGAGACTATCATGTACACAAAGAGCGGCAATCTTCAACCTCGATTCAAGGTTACCATCACCAATCTAGGTGATGGTGAGGCGTATGTGTCCGGGAAGACGGCAGCAGCATGCAGTTCGTCAGGGCTTGTTGCTGATGAGCTGAACTCTGTATCGGTGAGCAAAGCACTGCTCTCCACAAACACACTAAACTGCATGCCTAACCCTGTGCGACTTACGGATGGAACAGGTGTTGTTGTCTGTGATTTGGAGACACCACTCACTTTGCAGTCCACAAATTATGTCACCCTGCTCAATCTTGAGCTTAGCTATGGCTACACACAGAACGATGCGCAGCTTATCGAGATACGACGGATGATCTCGGAACCTTGAGATCCAATGTCAATCAATAAGAAAGGCATGGAGCTCGTATTTTTGGTCAAGCTGCTGCTTAGCATTATCATTTTCGTATTTGGTATAATTTTTGCTGTGAGGATATTCCTTTCAATAAGTATCTAATTTTTGAGCACTAATATTTTGCCCGAGGGCAGCGTTAATTTATTAAATGACGCTCACACTTCTTCAGTGATGGCTGAGATAGGTTTCACAAAACAGCAGGTTGAACAATTGAGAGATGAGCTGGAGCATTGCTCAAATCCGCTATTCATCTATGATGATGACAATGACGGACTTAGTGCCTATCTTCTGCTGTACCGATACAAAAGGGAAGGACGAAGCATCATCCTTAAGAGCCAGCCAAATCTTGACCTGAAATTTCTTTCTCTGGTAGAGGACCAGCAGCCTGACAAGATCTTTGTGCTTGATGTGCCGCAGATAGACCAGGAATTCCTTGACGCGGTCAATGTGCCCGTCATCTGGATCGACCATCATGGCCCGTATGAGCGAAATGGGGTGAAATACTATAATCCGAGGATGCGTGGTGATGAGTATAACGCGCCAACTTCTTATCTGTGCTATCAAATAGTTGAACAGGATCTCTGGCTTGCGCTTATAGGTATCATAGGTGACTGGTTCTATCCGGATATAGCAAAGGATTTCTCAAAGGAGCACAGTGATCTGCTGCCTGCACATATCTCGAGTCCACCTGATGCACTTTTTGGAAGCAAGATAGGGGTATTATCTCATGCGTTCAATTTCATCCTTAAAGGGGATATGCAAGAAGTGACGAAGTATATCAAAGCGCTTACTACCATTGAGGATCCGTACGAGATTCTCGATCAGAAAACTGAATGCGGTGCGTTCATCTATAAGAAATATCAGAAGTACTATGAGGAGTATTCTTCGCTGCTGAAAGAAGCAATGCAGAGTGTGGCTAAGTCACCACTAGTAGTGTTCATTTACGGTGAAGATAAGACAGCTTTTACTACTGAATTATCCAATGAGATCCTCTACAGATATCCGGAGAAGGTCATCATCGTAGGAAGAGAGAAGGATGGCATGCTAAAATGTTCTCTGCGAAGCGGAAAGAACCATATTGTGCGTGATATGCTGCAGCAGGCACTTGTCGGTGTCCAGGGTCATGGTGGTGGACATGAGCATGCCTGTGGTGCGGGTGTCAACAAGGATGATTGGGAGCGCTTCCTTGGAAGTTTTAAAGAACAGCTGCGTATTGATCAATAAAGCTGTCGAGCGTACCTTTCTTGATGTGTTCTTTTACCCTATGCAGAAGCTCTTGCATGAAGTGGAGATTGTGGATGGTCGTTAACCGCTTGCCTAGCGGTTCGCGGGTCTTGAGCATATGCCGGATGAACGCTTTTGAGAAATGGGTGCAGGTATAGCAGGTACATCCCTCCTCTATGGGCGTTATGTCTTCTGTATATTGTGCGTTAAGGATCTTTATCCTGCCGTTAAAGGTGAACAGAGTGCCGTGGCGAGCGTTTGCGGTTGGAAAGGTGCTGTCGAACATGTCGACTCCGTTCTTGATGGAAAGAAGTACATCCTGAGGGGAGCCTACGCCCATAAGATAGCGCGCTTTGTCGTCAGGCAATAACGGAAGAGTGTGCTCAATCATGTCAAACATATCTCTTGTTGGTTCGCCGATCGCAAGACCACCAAGCGCAATGCCATCAAAATCCATGTTTCCTATGACTCTGGCGCTTTCTTCGCGCAGGTCTTTGAATATTCCTCCCTGTACGATGCCAAAGAGCAGTTGGCCTTGCTGACCATGGTGCTCTATGCACCTCTTCGCCCATGCATGGGTCTTTTTCATGGACTCTTCGACCGCTTTTTTATCTGTACCGGCGGGAGGCACATCATCAAGGACCATCGCGATGTCAGAACCAAGGGATTTTTGGATGTCCATGAGGGTCTCTGGTGTGATGAAGTGCTTCTGACCGTCAAAGGGGTTCTTGAAATGAGCACCTTGCATGGTAGTCTTGATGAGGAAGGAGTCTGAAAGAAGCTGGAAGCCCCCGCTGTCGGTCGTGATTGGCTTGTGCCAGCCCATGAAGTCGTGCAGAGTGCCGAATCGCTTTATGAGCGGGAGTCCCGGTCGAAAGTAATTGATGAGTGCATTGGAGATCAGGCATTGATAACCCATATCTATCGCGGTATGGGGTTCGATGAACTTGATACTGCCCTTAGTCGCGACAGGCATATAGAACGGCGTCTCAATTATTCCATGCTTTGTCCTGATGATGCCGATCCTTGCTGCTTTGTCCCTGTGCAGAATCTCCATGCTCTTCCTAGTTCCTCGCCCACATATAAGTTTAACTTCTTTATAAACAATTTAAAACTAGGGATGCTCCGAAACCTTTATATACTCTGAGTACCATTTTCTCCAGATAAGTAGAACAATATCCGAAAAAGTATACTATGGTGGTCACATGAAATCAAAAAAAGGTGAAATGGGCATCGGTACCCTTATCATTTTTATCGCCCTATTGCTGGTAGCTGCAATCGCTGCGGGAGTACTTATCCAGACTTCTGGCAGTCTGCAGGAAAAGGCATTGTCGACGGGTGATCAGGCAAGGGGACAGATCGCTACAAATGTACGGGTTGTTGAGGTCTCCGGTTCGGACGGCAGCAACGGTTCCATAAGGAATATCACACAAATCATCAAGCTTGCACCTGGAAGCGAACCTATCAAGCTCAGTCAGGTTATCCTGACAGTCAATACGTATGACATGAGCGCGACCTTAGGCTATGCAGGAAACGGCGCTCTGCTTGTGCGCAATGTAACTGATGGTTACTACACGAACGGCACTGCCGGACGTGGGAATTTCTCAGTGCAGTATCTGCAGCGTGGTACGAACTGGATCGAAGGCAACCTACAGCGAGGAGATGTCATCAAACTGTATTATGAATCTCCAAGAGACATCGGCGAGGATGAGTCAATCCGTGTCAACTTCATCCCGAAGATCGGCACACCGACTTTAACGGAGTTCATCACACCTGAAGTCATCGCTGATGAGCGAATCTATCTGTATCCTTAATTTTATTTTTTGTTCAATCCTTTTTCTTTCGTATAGGCAATATTTAAAAAAGGACTGAGACTTTTTATTGTAACGGAATCGAAGAGGGTTACCCCATAACTCGGGTGATGCTCTAAAAATGTTGAGCTTGTTCCGCTTCCAGATTAATGTGACGCTCAACATTTTATTCTGTTCCGTACATCACCCTCTTTATGGGGTAACAGCGGTGGCCGTGATGTAGTCTGGTAGCATAACAGACTGTGGCAGCGAAACAGGTCCGTTTCGGGGCCTTCAGCTTCGCTGAAGACATCTGTTTGGGCGAGTTCAAATCTCGCCGGCCGCCCTCTTTTTTTAATGTGATTATCGTGAAACTGCTCTATGTGACGTATCCAAGCGAGGAAGAGGCTCGTCGCATAGTGCGGACTCTGCTTGAAAAGCGACTCATCGTCTGCGCAACCTTCTTTCCGGTCAAGAGCATGTATCGCTGGAAAGGGGATATCTGTGATGGGGTAGAGTTTGTGTCTTTGATCAAGACGACGAAGGCTGAAGCTGCGAAGCGGATGATCGAGGAGCTGCATTCTTATGATGTGCCCTGTGTGATCGAGATCGATGCGGAGACGACTCAAGGGTATCTAAAGTATATGGTCGATGAGTTGGATTAGGGTTGTCCATCTTTTGCCCCCCCTGCCAAATCTTGTTTCTCTCTTTTAAGGATCTGATGTGCTGACTGTGAGGATCTGCCTTCAGGCCCTTTACAAGAGAGAAATTTTATTCCGTAGATTTGGCAGCTGGGGAGAAACCTTTATATACCGTGCCGGAACCCAAGAAGATAGCTAGTGGAGGCTAGAATATGAAGAAAGTAAGTTCAACAAGTAAACAAGATATCGCTAATGATGTAGGTAGCGTTTCATTCATGTGCCCACGATGCGGGAAAGCAGAGATTGTACGTTCATCAAAGGATAGAGCTATCGTCGTCTCCTATACCTGCCCTGAGTGCGGTTTTACTGGTCCGAATTAGAGGTGAAATATTATGGCAGATGTAGTTGTTACGCTGAAGATTATGCCTGAGAGTCCTGAGATCGATCTCTCTGGTATCGAAGATGGAGTGAAGAAGATGGTCGAAGAGTTCGGCGGTGAGGTAGGTAAGACTGAACAGGAACCGATCGCGTTCGGCCTAAAAGCGCTTAAGGTTATGTTCGTGATGAGCGAAGATCTTGGCAGCACTGAGTCGCTCGAAGAGAATGTCGCTGGACTAGAAGGCGTCAATTCTGTTGAAGTCACCGATGTTCGAAGGACTATCGGATAAGTCCTATTATCTTTTTACTCTTCTCTTTCGTCTTTACACCCTGTACACAGAAATGGGTTCTTACCCCATGCGTTTTCTCCATGATGGTCTGCAAAGGTATCTGACTGGTACGATGCTTGCTGGCAAGCGAGGAGATGTCGTAGAAGAATGGTGCATCAACCTTGCATTCTTCTTTTAGGAGCGAGAGGAATGCAGAAGATTCTGGTTCTTCGCAAGTCAAATGTTTTAGCAGGTCAGTACTTAGCGGCCCTGCGAACATGGGGCCTGCCCATTCACGTCTGCTGCCGCATCCGCATTCGTGATTGAAGAGGTGAGTTGTGAACTCGAAATCCTGACAGGCAGGGCAATAGAGTAGGAACTGCTGCTGATGCCACAGTCTTTGCGCTTCTTCTTTGCTCTTTTTTACTTTGAGATAGACTCTGAAGTAGTGGTCTTTATAGTAACTTATCTGCGGGATGAGCGCTCTGTCATAGGGAAGGCCCATGAGCTGTATCCTTCGGATGAGGATGCGCAGCCCCACTTCATGCATGATAGGTACGTGAAGCGGTTTTGCCCAGTATTTGCGGTGGCAAGCAGCTGCGTATGTGCCGCAAAGACAACCGGTGTCGGTTGCGGTCACTGCGATTGTGCTTCCTTTTGAGGCGCTTTGGATGGCTGCCTGGATGAATGGAACAGGTGTTCCGAACGGGTCGATGTCGATGTAGTCGACTTTACGTCTTTCTTTTAGGGGCTCGGAGGCGTCGCCCTGCGCTACCGTTACCCTTTCGTCTTTGTCAAGACCATTGAGCCTAAGATTCTTTTTTATGAGATTTAGGGCATTTTCATCGATGTCTCGTATGAGAATCTGTTCGATATGAGGTAGTTCTTTTAAGATACGCACAGCGCGAACACCCGAGCCAGCCATAGGCAGGTAAATTGACTTGCATTTGGCTGCGTCAATGTATGAGATGGAGATATCCCTGTTGCTCTGCATGACGGGATTATAGAATACGGGAAGTTCTTTTGAGACCACCTCTGCCTTGTAGACAGCTATCGTGGCTTTGCCTTCAGTTATCTGCTCCATCGCCTACAAGGGTGAACTGCGCGAGCAAAGCTTCCAACTGGATGAACTCGTCTGCTCCTTCTACAAGCCTGAACTCTATCTCACCGCATTTATCGATGAGTTCCACTTTTCTTCTGCCTGAGACTTCCAGGCTCATGACCTCTTTTTGGATCTGCTTGATGATGTCCTGCGCGGAGAGGCCGTATTTTAGCATGACTTCAAGCAGCATCTTTCGTGCGTGCGTGAAGTCTCCTTTGACTGCAAGCTCGAGGGTCTCTTTGATCTCTTTTGGTGTCGCTATGCTTGCCATGCTAAAGATGCTTTCATCAGTTATCGGGCCATCAAGTGTCGCGACACTCTGCAGTATGTTTTCAGCTTTCCTGCAGTCTCCTGATGAGACCAGGTATAGAGCGTCGATGCTCTTGGCATCAAGATTCAGGTTCTCATCTTTAGCTATCTTTTTGATTATCTTTGCCAATTGGTCTTTCTCCAAGGGCCTAAATCTGAAGACCGCACATCTTGACTGGATGGGGTCGATTATTTTTGAGGAATAGTTGCAGCTGAGGATGAACCTGCAGTTCATGGTGTAGTTCTCCATGGTCCTACGAAGTGCCTGCTGAGCTTCTCGCGTCAATGCGTCACACTCATCAAGATATATTATCTTGAAGGGGACGTCGCCGATGGCGCGAGTCCTTGCGAAATCTTTTACTTTATTTCGGATGACATCAATGCCGCGTTCGTCGGATGCATTGAGCTCTAGCAGATTCGACTTCCAAGTGTCTTGGAACAGCTGTTTGCAGATGATGAGCGCAAGCGTTGTCTTACCTACGCCTGCGGGCCCTGAGAAGAGCAGATGAGGTATATTTTTCTTTTCCACAAAGGATTTTACTTTGTGCACTATCTCTTCCTGACCCTGCATATCGTCAAAGCTATGCGGTCTGTATTTTTCTGTCCAGATTGTCGAATCCATTGTTCTTAAAGAAAGGTGGAGAGTTAAAAAAGGTTACGCTCCCTATTCCCTGTACCAAGCTGCGGCGTCTTCAGGAGGGACAGAATTGACGATGATCCCTGTGGAAAGCTCAAATCCAGCAAATGTCGCTTCCCTTGGAGTGAAGGTGATATGGAAATGGAGGTTCTTGCCTTTTGGGGCGTAGTTGAGATACATATTGTAGGAGATACCGGCGCCACCCAATTTTCCGATGATCTTCTTTATCAGTAAGGCGGTGTCAATGTATTCTTCTTCGGTGTATTCGAGGATGGACTTGACATGGCGCTTGGGGAAGATCACCGCTTCGTAATGATAGCGTGATGCGTAAGGGGCGAATGCTACTGCGGTCTTTGCAGTTCCTATCCTGCGTTTGGTCTTAGACTCTGTCTTGAGGATCTCACAGAATTTGCACTCACCTTTAACGACACTTTTATTGGCCAGCTCAAGGATTTCTGGAGGTGTCCTGTCTATGGCGACTACCTGTGAATGGGAGTGGACTATCGAAGTACCTGCCTGCGGTCCGTGATTCTTGAATACAGATACATAGCTCCATTCTCTAGAGAGTTCGGCAATTCGGCTCGCGTATATCTTGAGCAACTGGCTTATGTGTTCCACCGGCAGTTCATGGAGCTGCTTATCGCTGTCTGTCTCAGCAATTATCTCGTGTTCGCCTTTAACGGTCTCGCCTATCAGCATCGGTGTGTCTATATTAAGGCCTCGCTTATCGTTGACGACAGGGAATTTGTTTGGGAACCACCGCATAAGCCATCCGCCTTTTTTTGGTATGCGCCCAATCTCTGGAGGTGTAAGCCCTTCGTTTCCAGGGGCGAAGAAATCAGTGCCTTGATGTTTTTGCTGCTTGTGCTTGAACTCATAGGGTCGGTTCATCCTTCCTTTTGAGACAATGACCCATCTGTCAAGAATGTAGTCCTTGCGTATCTGAGACATGACTTTTCTCAAGCGCGAGAACTTTATTAATGTTTTTAAACGAAATGCATTGCTTTTATATGCTCGCAGACTGTACCTTCTGGTATGGACAGCATCGTTCTTGAAGCTGGCAGTGCAGCAGTCATTCCTCGTGTGCTGGCATCACACCTTGCCGCAGAGATGCAGCTGCAGCTTTCTCTTCGTAACCCTCCAAGCGCTCAAGACTTGCGGAATATATTGGTCCTTGCATATCGAGAATATAAACAAAAAGACCTTTCTATAGTGGATGTACCTTTCTGTCTGCTTCCTACATTGGAGGTGTATATGAAGAATGATGTCCATCCGCTTAAGGCGCATGGTCCTGCATGCCGGTCCTGCAAGTACCGGCGAAAGTGCGGGGGATTTCCTCAAGCTTACACAGGTGAAGTGCAGGCTGTCCCCGATGCACCCGAAGAGGTGGTCATCGAGGTGACGCAACGATGTAACCATGATTGTTTTTTCTGTTTTAACAAACACTGTTTTGACGACCACCGACATCCTGATGTCATGTCGACTGCGCATGTCAAAGCAATCATCGATGACTGCGCAAAAGCGGGTGTTTGGTTCCTGCGTATAACGGGGGGTGAACCCCTTGTGCGCAAAGATACTCCTGAACTACTCGCGTACGCCAAGTCGAAAGGTTTTTTGGAGGTCAGGCTTAATTCGAATCTCAATCTAATCACTCCTGAACTTGCAAAAAATCTGCAAGTTGACAATGTCCTGGTCGGATGCAATGGGTGGAATGAAGAACAAGAGTTTGCTGTGACCCGAGTCAAGGGTTCGCTTGCAAAGAAGCGAAATGCCGTGCGTCTGCTTAAGGAGGCAGGGATTCCTGTTGTACGCGCCGGCACTATCGCTTACAGCAGCAATATTGATCATTTTGATGAGTTTGTGGAGCTAATCTACGGCATGGGGTTTGATACCTGGGAATGGTACCGGCCTATCAAGGTAGCGAAGGCAGATGATATGGTGACTCCTGAACAGATGGCATATTTTCTTGGCCGACTCTATGAGCTAAAACAATCGGGAAGGTATGCGCCAATCGTGAATGCGATACCTTTCTGCGTGACTGATCCAAAGATAGCCAGCGCAGTCTGCAGCGGAGGGAAGTATGATGATGGTCAGAGCCGTATCATCATAGGTCCGGATGGTCAGGCAAAACCTTCGTACTATCTTGATGTAAAGCTTGGTGACGGCAGGGATATCATGGCGTGTTGGAATCACCCTTTGCTTCAGAAGATTCGTTCGCTTGAGCAAGTTGATCCTGTCTGCAGGTCGTGCGTATTCCTTGAGAAGTGCAGGGCCGGGTCACGTTTCAGCAGTTTCTATGAACATGATGATTATTTTGCGAGAGATCTGCTCATGGTGTGCACTACAAGAACGAGCATCACGAGAAGTAAAGTCAGGGGTATGTAGTAGTAGAGCTTGTGTACCTGTACATTGTGGTCCCCATTAGTGACGGTCACAGTGAATGACCTTTCACCTGAGATACTGCAATTGAGCACGTTTGCGGTCACATTGATCTCATATGTTCCCAGTGAGAGGTCATTGACGATGTGCAGGTGATTATAGTTCTCCATGAAGGGAAGGTCCTTGTCAACGATGATGCCACTTTGGTTGCGCAACGTCATGTGTACATCTGCAGCTGGAAGGCAGTTCTCGTTGTCGATGGCGGCGGGAATGCGAAGTCCATTAAAGTCTGAGCTGATTACTGTTTCAGTGATAAGTGAGTCGCCCTGTTTGAGGTGCTGCTTATTGACACGGGTATCGATAACCAGGGCTCCTGTATCTTTGTTCACTTTTTTGTACAGTGTTCGTATGGTTTCCGCGAGGTTGGATTCGTAACTATGGATGTATTCTCCGCAATGCTGTCTCTTTTGGGATATCTCTGCAATCTCTCTCAACAGATTCTTTGAAGGATCATCTTCAAGGAGGTCAATTCCGTAACCAACAGTGTAGATGCAGGCATTGTCAATGTCTCTTACTTTTCGAAGCGTATTCTCCTCCTGGTCCCAGTTGACTCCGTCAGATATGATGATGACGTAGTTCTCAAGGTCATCCTTCTCTGAAAGCAGACCGCGTATCTTATCCAGCACCGGGTTGAACTGTGTGGAGCCTCCTGTGGCTATCTCTTTGGTTCGAAGGTTGAGCTTATCGGTGCTGCGGGTGAAGAGCTGTTTTAGGTGCGCTTCATCGGAGAAGGTGACGATGGCAATCTCTGAGTTCTTGGTGAATAGGGCGTAGAAATACGGAAGGTTCTCTTTAAGCTTCTCTATACGCTGATTTCCAACGGACTCGGAAGTATCGATGACTAAAATGATACGGTTTGTCTTCTCATACTTTTCATTACGAAATGACGCAAGCTCAAAATCTGTAAGATACTCTTCGATGATCTCACAATCTGCTATCATGCATGCCGATTTCTGAGCCTTATCAATCACGGTGAACTGACCAATATTGTGATAGTCAGAAAAATCGCAGTTGTCCTGCTGAATGCTCAGATTGATGAAGAGCGTATAGTTTCCTGGCTCAAGCCCTTCAATATCATTGTAGTAGGTTCCATCGATGTATGAAGATACACTGTGAACCTTCCCAGACTCGCCGACAATATCAATGCCTGCGATCACTTCTGCATTACAGAGCTCTCTTTGTATGTCCCTGTCGGGACTGTACATTACCTGCACTTTTTCACCAGGCAGATATACTGGCTTTACTGGGCCGGTGGAAATCTCAAAGAGGAACTGATCCTCAACCACAAAGTCATAGATCTCTTTGAAAGAATTGTAAAGGGTCTCTGTGTTATTGGAACTATAGAACCCTTCAATGAACTCATTGGTCGTCGCCATGTCACGCAACACTTGATCGCTTTTGGCTTGGGAATTGCCGAACCAAACGGTGAAAATGTCAATATTTGCCCGCTTAATCTCCGCAGCTTTGCTCAGGATATTGCTGCTGTCATCTAGGGGCGCTCCGTCACTTAGAAAGATGATAAGATTCTTTGAATTCTTGGTCTGAATACGGTTGAAAGCATCGGCTGCTTTATCCAAAGCCGGGAGGTATCTTGTGTCTTCCTGGGTATCAATATCCTTTATCGAGGCGATCAGGTCCTCTTTGTTTGTCGTGAAATCATGGACCAGTCTTGCCTGATTGTCAAAAGTAATGATGGCGGCCTTATCCTGGGGCCTTAGGTCTTTGACGAATTGTGATGCAGCATTCACCGTTTGGTTGATACTCTGTCCCTTCATGCTAAAAGAGGTATCCATGACAAGTACAAGGTTGACTGCGGATGATGTCCTGCGATTTCCATCTGACTGGTCATTCAGACCAAAGAAGGTCCTTGTCTCTTGACATGAATCTATGCTGCAGGTATTGATATTGACACTAACATTGGCATCGCAGAAACTCCATACTCCTATGCATAAATCACTAACTATCGTGCCGAAGCATTCACACTCTTCTGTGCCTTTTGGTATATGAAGTAGCAAGAGTAATGCGATCACGAATCCAAGAGCTATGTAGAGTTCTGACTTCATCGGTTCAGTCTATTATTGATATGGGTCAAGAGTTCTTTGAGAAATCTGATATTCTCTTCAATCCTGTCCATCCTTTTCTCAAGTTCATCTATCCTGTCTTCCATGTTCTATCCTGTCTGTTAAGTTGTTTGCCGCTGTCGCTATACTGTCTATCTCCTGCTCAACATTCTTCACTCGTGTCTCGATGTTGGATACTCTTCCCATCTGCTTGTAGGTGTCTGTGGAAAGGTATTTTCTGTATCTGTATACAAGAGCTGCAATCGGTACGAGAAGCAAGTACCACCACCATGTACTGCTCTTCTTCTGCTTTCGTTCCTCGACACTTAAGGAAATCGATTCCTGCAGCAAATTGGTCTGACGACCACTGTATGCAGCACTAAATTCAAATGTGTAGTTGCCTGATTCAAGGGATATGGTATCGATGAATACGGAGAGCTTTTCTGTGCTGAATGGCATCACCATGTACCTGGCTTCATAGGATTTCTCCTCGATTATCCCTTGCGGACCAGAGATCTTGACCTTTGGCTGTACTCTGGCTATCACATTGCCTTTGTTGGCGAAGGTGAAATCTGCTACGAGAGGGATACTGTTCTCATTGAGATCCACATCGAGCAGTTGAAGATCGTGCTTCTGCACTCCGTCTATCTTGAAGGTGAATGTGCTGACTTCTCCTGTGGTGTATTGGGAAAGAGGACGGATCTTGTACCAGTGCTGTTCGGGTGAGAGATTTTTCGGAAATGTTGTATGCAGTAAGATATTCTTTTTCTCGGCCTGTTCGAGCCTGAACTCTTTTGGCTCAACCACTACATATTTATCGAGGTACAGAGATTCTAGCTCTGTCTGCATGACTATATCCTCAACCCTGGGTCCGTCGTTTACCACTGTAAGCACGAATGACTGGTCTTCGTAGAATGAGCTGCCCAGGTCGGTCTGGGTGGGGAATACTTTGAGCCCGTAGACACTACTTAGAAGTACTACTAGGATACAGAGATACAACCCTCCTTTTTTCATCGGATATTTAAATACTGCACTTCAAAGAATATAAGCTTTATGGCCTAAGAATTGAGATAAGCTGGTATTAATCCTTCCATAGGTCAGGCTCTTAACCTAAGGCTAGAGGAGGACTTTATGGATAGAGCGTAATGAAAGATGTACTGATGACATCGGGAGTAAGGAACTCGACTTGGGTGGGGTATCCGTTCCTGCTCATGAACTGTATCTGGCCCATCTCGGATTCATTGACCGGAACTGAAGTCTCAAAGCATAGCTCGATAACCTCTTTCTCCTGGAACATGTGTGTTTTGGTCCACATTCCCTTACCAATATGATGTGCAGAGAAATATCCTGTGTCCACATCCTCAGGTACTATACTGAAGGTGAGATCGGACTCTATGACATGCGCGTCTGTTGTCGTTCCGGAAATGGTGAGGTCTCCCCTGTCTATACCATCATTTATACTCTGTGCAAGGTTGATGAGATTGCCACCTGTCAATGTGACACCTAAGGGGTAGACGAGAGGTGCGCTTTGGTTGCTTAGATCGAGGAAGACATGCGTATCGTTGATGTAGAGACGGTCATCCGCCCTGTCTCTGTCGATATCTTCATCAAGCGTGATCACATGTCCGCGCAGATTTATATTCACCGCAGTATCGAGAAATGAAATCTGTCCTCCGTTGTTAGCTGAGGTCCTATACATGCTCAAGAGTCCATAGTCACCGATGGGTACATCTGTCACATTGAATCTGCCATTGGCTCCTGCGACAAGATGTCCAAGGGTTCCGCTTGTCGTCAAGAGCGGCACATAGAGAGGGCCATCCCTTGAGAGGGAGAATTGCAGGTACGATCCATTATATGGTTCTGGACAGGGGTTGTCAGGGACAATGTCGCAAGC
The DNA here is from genome assembly GCA_020637435.1 of Candidatus Woesearchaeota archaeon. Taxonomy (GTDB): domain Archaea; phylum Nanobdellota; class Nanobdellia; order Woesearchaeales; family JACJVW01; genus JACJVW01. The sequence continues at coordinate 508,755 of JACJVW010000001.1, read as the reverse complement.
AGCGATGGAATCATTGATACGGTCTCCATCAATGTCTATCTTGAGATTACGTAATGTGGGATTGATTATCCAAAAGCCTGTAAAGAATCTGCCGTCGGCTGAACGAACTTCACCAAGCTCTTCAGCCGCTATTGTGTTGAAGCCATCAGAATTGTTCTTTTTGCATTCGTCACCCCCGTAGGTCAGGGATACCTGTTTTCCCATCGAGGTTATGACGAGGATGGAATCGTTCATCTCAACAGGTTTAGAACCAGGGGCGGAAGTGACGGTCAATACAAACTCCTGCACTGAATGGGGTGAGATGCTTTCTCCCACTAATTTCTCGGGCAGAATCTTTGTTACCATGCTCTTCTTGCTTTCTGTGAAGGATTCATAGGACCTGGCTGACAGCGTCGAGTGGGTCTGCATTATCGTATACGCAACCACTGCTACGGCTATGAGGATAGCTATGAAGATGACTAAAGTACCTATACCGAGACTCGCCTTTTTGTCCATTGACTAAATTATGGGCTTCTGCTCTTATATAGTTTTTGGTCATTTTTGGCTACTGGGACTCAAAAAACAATAACAATAGCCTTATTTGAGACCCATTGTCCGGTCCTTTAGATGGAAATTTGTAAGGCCATTGATATTCATCGTCACGTTCCAAGCTGTCACTGTACCGAACCAGTAGGACCATTCATAGACAGACGCATTGTCAGATGCTAAGTACAATGTCCGGTTCTGAACAGGTACGGCATCTGTCATATTGAGTTCATTTGGCATGAATAGGTACGCGGAGGCGTTAAGTGGACAATCCTTGTAGTTGGTGAAGGTGAGTGATTCGTTGTATGTCACGCTGGACTTGTAGCTTATCGTGTTATGCACGAGAGTGTGATAGTAGTATTTGCCGAATTCGTGCGTGACCTGGTTATTTGTGACGATGTTGTCACCTGCGCTCTGGATCTGGACAGTCACATTGTTGATTCCTTCAAATCCTAGGGGAACATCGCTGAAGTTGAATATCTTCTGCTCATTCTCTGTGAAATTAATTGTATGCCTTCTACTTAGGTTGCCGTTGATATAGAGGCTGATGTTCACGTCTGACTTATTGAAGGGAGCATTGTTGCTAATGTTGGCAGTCACATTGATTATCGACACATAGGCGCATGTATCATTGATAGGTGTAAGGATGGCATTGACCGCCATATCAATATCATTTACCGTTATATTCAAGGTCAGGTTGTCGTTTATAGCGGGGTAGCTTACCGCACTTATGTTTATGGTGGTGTTGCCGAGCGGAGCGTCCGCGCCTATGTCCAGATACCAACTGATATTGATTGTCTGGCTGACGCTTATATTTGCAAACTGTGAACTTAGATTACCTGCTGAAAGAGTCCAGTTCTCCGGCACATAGAAGGTGATATTCGTCTGGTTTGCCTCTACCGTACCTATGTTAGTCACATTGACCGTGAAGAGACGTTGGTTTTCGTTGATGAAGACATAAGGCGGCGTCTCTACCCAATCAAGCACCAATATTGCTCCGTCAATGGTGAGGTTATATCTACCTGAAGTGCCGATATTGTTGATGGTCGAGTTGTCGTAGCAGGTTATCGACCAGTTGTAATATCCTGGCTGCAGAAGAGCTGAGAGGTTCTGTGCGATGCCCATGGTCTGATTGTATTTTGTATCCACTGCAGTGGTGCCTATGAACAGAGAGCAATTATCGATACCTGAATGGTCAGTCACATTGAAGCTGAATGAAATGTTGCCATGTACGAGTCTGGTATCGTTCGGCGGATAGATGATCGTTATGTTAGGGGGTAATCCATCGCTTATCATGAAGGTATCATTTCTAAAGAGCGCTATACTGTCTGTGGAATCACAAGTAACATTCCAGTCGTAAGTTCCGATGGATATATTGGCTACTGAGTATTCATAGAAACCTGATATCACATTTTTCGTCATGTTGTCCATAATGTACGCGCTACCATTATAGACTGTGAGGTTGCAAGTGCCGTTCTTCTGTGCACCGTATTTGTCGGTGAAGTTTGCGTAGAACTCGATTGTCTCATTGTGGTAGACCTGGCTTAGGTCTGCATCATCGAAAATATTGAGGTCTGTGTCGGATACGCTGACATTAAGCTGTTTCTGCATACTTGTCGGTGACGTCCTATTGAAATAACGCTGCACCGGTATATTACATGTGATATTTTCTATGATGTCGATAGCATAGCTAAAGGTCACTGTAGCCCATCCCTGGTTGTTGGTGAATGTAGAACCTAGGCCTGGCGGCCATCCGAAGGAATTGCTGTAGAATGTTACATTGACGCCCGCTACTGGTTTTGAGGTGTTCGTATCGACGACCTGACATCTTGCTGTGATGAGCTCATTTATGTAGGTGGAATTAGGTGTGAGCGTGCTCTGATTGAGACGGACAAATGACCACAGCTCCAGTTTTTGCAGAGGAGTGGTATTCGTGTTGTTGTAGAGGTCTACACCGGTCATCGCCCATGTCATATTTCCTGGTGTCGCGTTAGCAGGTATCTGGATGGTGAAGTTGGCTGTGCCAGAGGATGTACTGAAGGTGATGTTGCCGGAGAGTGAATCGTTCTGCAATGTGCCAGTCTCATTTGTCGCGAGGAGCACCGCATTCATCTGGTAGTCATCTGTCCAATAACTTGTGAGGGTCACGTTCGTTCCACGATAGACAATATATGCTGATGGCTGGACTGAACTGTATTTTGGCGCATTCTCATCCCTGGTTATGTTGAAGAGATGATAGACCATCATCTCTGTGTCGTCGTCATTGAGCAGCACTTTGTTGTATGGATCCCTTAGCGTGACATTGACCATGTATTGACCTTTTGGGAAGGAGCCTGTATTCCATGCGCCTGCATTCTCCCAGAGGACACGCAGATTTGCCAAAGCCTGTGATTGCAGAGATGTTGTGACATTGACAATCGTTAGATTATCGAGCCATGCTGAACCGTTGTACTTCTGTATATCCATCCTCAACTGTATCTGCATATCTGTGCTGCCATTATTCTTGACGAAGGAAGGGTCGGTGTTCACCTGTCCGGGAATGATGTCATAATCATCAGCAGCTCCAATTGTAGTTACCAGATCAAAGAGCTGTTCGGGACCAGTGCACTCCATGTGACTGTCTTCACCAAGGTCTGCGTACGTGGTGTAAGGGCCTAGCCTGTAGGTCTGGGTAAGATTACCCCATGCTATCCTTGGAGTGCTTGTAGCGTCCCAATCGCCACGAGTCCAGTCGACTAGTCCGTCGTAGTCCCAATCCCACATGCTTCCATCTCCCCATTGATTTGTATCAAGAGAAGTAGCATCGAGACTTATCTCGGAGAAGCCTGCGCTTCCGTCGTTCTCATAGAGGTAGGGGAGCACGTTGCTGGCACCGCCTATGATGATGTCCAGGTCACCGTCATCATCAAAGTCGTAGACAGCTTTGACATGCCAGTCCATGTTCCTGCTTCCTATGTTCGATTTGAGAGTGAAGGAGCCTGTTCCGTCACCAATGTAGACTTTAGGTACCTGGTTTTGCGTACCTGCTATGAAGTCGATGTTATTGTCACCATCAAAGTCACCACAGGCTATCTGTCTGCTTGCTGTCGTGCCTACCTGGATTCCCAAGTCGTTCTCTTGGAAAGTAATGCCGTTTTGATTCTTGTAATAGAATACCCTGCCGTTGCTGAGCTCGACGAGGAAGTCCATCCATCCGTCTTCGTTCACATCGGCCTGGCAGATGCCCCCCCATGCTGTAGGGTCTCCATAGTTGAGCGCATTATTGAAGTTCCAACCGCTTGAGTCATCTGTGTTCTCATGGAGCTCTATCTCATTGTCATCATCGTTAGAGAGCAGGAAATCGTAGTCTCCATCATTATCATAGTCAAAGATGTGGGCTCTGCGTATGGAGTCGCCGCTTGTACTGACGAGCGTGAATGCGCCAAATGTCCTGTCCTGGTTGCTGAGCGCATAATGATACTCGTCGTTCACTCCACCGCCTGCACCTGTACAGAGCATGTATTCGCGCGGCATCGTGGCGCTTGGAGTGCTGAATGACCCGCTAACATCGAAATAGAGGAAGTAAGTGTATGTTGTGTCTTTGCTTAGGAAAGTACTTGCTCCATCGGTACCAAGCTTGAATTGTATTGTCGCACGGTCATTATCGATCCATCTTATGAGTTCATGTTCTACCTGTTCGTCAGAGGAGTCGAGAATACGTATAGACGCATTGAGGATCGGTCCTCCAATACCTAATTGATCTAGCGCATCTGTGAAGTTTACAACGACAGCCGTGACTGTATTGTGGCTTCTCTTGGTGTAACCTGTGTTTACATCTAACTGTATCCTATAGTGCCATGTTTCGTTCCACCAGGGGACCGCGTGCGTTATCCGGACAGTCTCATCAGGGAGGTAGACGTCCTTGATTGTATATACCTGACCGGTCGCGTTTGAAGATATGGTGATGTATTCTGTAAGGTTCTGTGCATTCGTATTTCCAAGACTATCATTGGCGAACAATGTTATATTATGCACACCTTTGGTGTATGTCTCGTTGAAGAGCAATACATATTTTCCTATTGTCAGGGACTGGCTTACTAAGTAGAGCGAATGGTTCTCGTTGGTGCCATTTTCCCAAAAGAGTATCGCGAACACTTCACCAAGAGGAGACTCATCATCGATGAGGGCTTCGATAGTTATGCTCTGTCCGTATCCTGCATCGGATGGGATACTGCTAAAGGAGGTGATATTGGGCGCATCTGTATCAGGGGCTATGGTGAAATTATAGTAGACAGTCATGTTGCCTGCATGTGTTTCGAGATGCTCTTGCGATGGATTTAAGAAATCGATGATGAGGCGGTAGGTCCCGTATTTCTCTGAACTGGTGTTCCAGTTGCCTGCACTATCGAAAATCTCTTTGAAATTGAATAAGCCATCGACAACTTTTGTCCTAGCGGTCATTGATGCTGTATCATTGAGCGTTACATTGACCTTTTCCCATGCGCTGTCTGAAGTGTTCCAGAATTCTATCCTGAAGAGAAGGTATGCACTGAAGGTGGTAGTTCCATTGTTGATTCCACCACTTAGAATAGATGATTCTGATTTTATCTCCGTATCCTGTACAGAGAGATTGTTAGCTTCCTGTTCCGGCGGAGCGGAAATGCCCATCTGGTTGTTGCCTGGCGGTGAGTTATCTGCCAATAATCCCTGGTCAGTGAATGTACCGTCCCCGGCACCTTTAGCCCAATAGACTTCTTCATTCTGGAACAGAGTAATTGCGAGGTCGAGATGACCATCAAGGTCTATATCGAATGCGTCGATCGCGAAATAGATATTGTTCGTGTAGCTTAGACCTGTATCAGAAGTATCGACAAAGTTGGCTGTGCCGTCACCCTTGTAGAATCTTAGTGGAGGATTCTGTCTGTTGTCCACTATCAGGTCAAGATGTCCGTCTTCATCGAAATCTCCCGACGCAAGGCCATAGGTGTCTGTCTGGGGAGTGTTGCCTATGTCGATGCCGGTCTGGAAGGTTCCGTCGCAGTTTCCCTGGAAGAAGTAGATATCACTACCTGAATCAGTGGAGATGAAGTCCTCGCATCCGTCCTCATCAAAATCTCCTGAATCTTTCGCACGACTGTTCGCGCCTGGGCCATTGATGACTATGGTGTTCATCGTGAATGATGCTGTACCGTTATTTATCATGATAAAGTAGTCGTCATCATTCTCGCCGAATACTACATCCATGTCTCCGTCGTTATCGTAGTCGGCCGGGGCCATGTCCATCATGTAGTTGCCGCTACCTACCTGGGTCGTAGCGATGATGCTTCCAGAGAAGTTATTGCCCTCTCCCAATTTCTGATAGAAATAGAAATTGTTGCTGTCATCGCCAGCGACAAAATCACACTGGCCGTCACCATCATAGTCCCCTATTGCGATTCCGCGCGAGCCCATAGCTGTGAGGGAGATGTTGAGATTGCCGATCTGCTGACTTGCCCCGAATGTACCATTGTCATAGGACCTTAAGTAGTACAGGTAACCATCATCATCTACAGTGACGATGTACGCTTCTTCACACATCTGGTTGTTTACCTGGCTTGGAGAATAGGACACTCCGTCCTTTATGCCTGTCTCATTAAGGTCAAAGTAAAGGATGAAGAACCTTTCAGCACCTGCTTGGGTCTTGTTGAGTGCATTGAATCTTATGGTCAGATCAGCATTATAAAATGCGTCGAATCCTGTTGACAAGTCGTAAAGGTAGGGTACAAGGTACTGTGTTTCGCTTGTCGAAGAACCGTTCCAAGTTATCTGCGATCCATCTGCATTGTACTCAACGAGGCGTAAGGAATTGAGGTCAAGAGTGCCTGAGCATGGTTGGCCTACGCAGGTGAGCTCTGCAAGTTTATCGGTGAAGTTTATCGTCTCTTCTATGTAGACTCGGTACCTTGGATTGGAAGCTGCGGGTACGGCTAATGGGATACGATACGCCCAGGAGTCATTGAACCAGTCGAATGGACTGCTTATCTCTACTATCTGATTAAGCCTGTATTCATCTTTGGATGTGGCAAGCGCGAGCGAGATATCAGCATCTATCTCAAAGGTTCTGTTCAGATTCGCAAGGTTACCGCTGGTATCGTTTACGAAGAAGCTTGCGTTATAGGTGCCTCTGTACCAGGTCTGATTGAAACCACCTTCAAACTGGAATGAACCAAGTGGACCAAGAGCTACCTGGAATTTGTTGCCTCTGGGATCGGTTATATTGACGAAAGCCTGATCAGAATCTGTACTGTCTGTGTCGATGTAGACATCCAAGGTAAGATTCTGCCCATATCCTGTGTAGTTGGGAGCTATTGTTGCTCCTGTAAGATCAGGAGGAATCGTGTCCAGAGATATATTGAATGCGTATGAAGCATTGATGTACGAAAGATCCTGATTCTGCAATACCTGGTTGTAGGGATTGACGAGCGCGGCATACACCCTATACATACCATATGGTGATGTTGTCGTATTCCAATTGCCGGCAGATGTGAAGAGATCTCTTAGGTCGACAATCTGGTTGTTCAGGAGCAAACTATTTGACGTGTTGATGAGTGTGGCCACAGTATTCCATGAGCCACCTGAGAAATTTTGTATCTGGACAAGCGTGTTTCCGTAGAAGTCGCTTAGACCTTTATTGAGAAGAAGCGAGGTCAGGTTATTATTGGATCTTCTCTCGACAGGCAGGACGTAATTGTATGTGGTGAAGTCCCGTACCGGTGCTGCCATACCAAAGTAATTATTGTAGGTCAAATCCTGGTGCTCTGTTTCCGTGTCGAATGTTCCATTGCTATAGCCGAGACTGCTATAGAACTGACCTGTTTCTTCATTGATATAGAGCAGGTCGAGATGTCCGTCCTCATTGATGTCATATGCTGCGCAGCCGAATTCCTGGTCTGCTATTGAGAAGAGGGCAATCTGACCACCAAATGTGCCGTCTCCATTGCCTGGGTACATCTCCATACGATCCTGGCCTTCGTCATTGATGATGATATCAGCGTTGCCATCGCCATCGAAGTCTCCTGCTGCAAGGCAGTAGCTCTGTGCGCTTTGGTCAAAGTTGGTTGATTCTGTAAAGTTGCCTTCCCCATCACCCAAGTAGACGTAAACTCTGCCTCCGCTGTTGACATTTGCGTAATCAAGGATCTGATCATTGTTGAAGTCAACTGCGTCTTTGCCTCTACTGTTGCCTGAACCAACTGCTTCTGTGAGGTTCTTGATAGTGAAGGAACCATTTCCTACGCCTTTGAAGAGGAAGTGATTGTCGTTGTTGCCGCCGATGATGAAGTCCATATTTCCATCTTCATCAAAGTCACCTTCTGCCTGACCCATACCATAGGTTCCTGTGAGGCCGAAGCCACCAGGTATGATGCCCTGACTAGTAAAGACAAACGTGCTTGTCTGTTCGATGTAGATGACGTTGCCATCGGGGGCGTCGATAATGTCGAGATCACCATCGTTGTCGAAATCTGCTATGGATGCGCCACGGGATTGATCACCGTCATCGATACCCCAGCTATTGAACGCACCAAGCGTGCCATCGCCGTTGATCTGAGCATATTCATTCTGATCGTCTTCTCTTACTGTGAGCACAAAAGGAGTAGGCAGGCCAAGGTCATAAGACCTGGGCGGCTTGTTGGTCGCTTTTTCGATGTCGAAGTAGACCATGTAGACTCTTTGTTTCTGCGCTTGAATAGATCCGTCCACTTTCCATTTGATACGATAGACGGCATTTGTTAGCTGATCAAATCCAGACTCCTGCCAACTCAGATACGGATGCTCATATTTTACATCAGAACTGACGGATATATTCTGTATCAATAAGGTACCATTCTCAAAGTGTTCGATTACCCTTAGACTATCAGTATCGATATTTCCTGTGCAGGGGTTGACGCCGCATGTCAGTGTCGCGAGGGTAGCAGTGAGGTTTATCCTTTCTTCCACCCATCTCGTAGTCCTGTTGAATGATGAGGTGTTTACTTTGAGCGGTATCCTGTAAGACCAGGTTGTGTTCCACCAGGTATAGGGGCTGGTAAGCTCGACAATCTCATTGTGCAGATAGATGTCATCAAACGTGGAGACGGACATACTGGTATTGACATGAATGTGGAATGATCCGTTCATGACTCTTGTATTTGATTTGGAGTCGTTGGCAAAGACGGTCAGGTTGAATGCACCTGCCCACCATGTGTCATTATAGAGGAAGGTGTATATGGAGCTGGTGTTGGTATATGCAGGCCAGACTGTAACTCCGTCAGGACGTGTAAGGTTGATGCTGATATTGTCCAGCTGACCATTGTCGGTAATAGATATCGTAGCTGTCACATTCTTGCCGAATCCAGTGATGGAAGGACTGAATGTGATGTTGATCTCAGGAGGGAGTACGTCGACTGTTATGTTGAATACGGCCGAGGTATTGAACGGCTGATAGTCTTCTGTATAGAGGAGATTTCCCTGAGGGTCAACTAGAGCAGCGATAATGTAGTAACGTCCTTTGGCGTAGCCGTTGGAAAAGAACCCTGTGCCGTTCGTCGATGTGTTCCATACTGTGCTTAGGTTGAGCACGTTTCCTGCATAGGCTGTTCTCAATGTGGAGCTGTTCGTGTCATTGACCGTAGTTGCGAAAAGGGTGCCTGACTCGTTGAAAACCTGCATAAGGAGGTAACCGGAGAGGTCTGTTGTTCCCGTGTTGTTCAACACCGATTTTTTGGCAAGCTGTACAGTCGCATCTTCCGGATATACGGAGAAGCTCGTGTTTAGGAACATGTACCCGTCACTAAGCACATCGAAAGTGAGGTTGCCTGACCGATTGCTGTAGCCGATGGTGTCATTGGTCCAGACCCATGCTGTGTATGAACCATTATACCAGGACTGATTGAAGAGTACTTGGTAGACTGTCTCATTGTAGTTGAGATATTGTATCGTATCAAGGACAAGCATGGAGTAGTTTGTTTTCGTTCCCATGTAGTCTATGGTAAGTATCGCTTCATCTACAGCTGTCTGGTCGATGAGCGTTATGGTCACGTTGAACGTTCTACCGTATCCGTCTTCAGCAGGAGATATCGTAAAATTGGACATCACCGGACTCTGCGTATCGGTTGCTATGGAGAAATTGTAGAATGTAGCTATCTCTTTTCCATTATCATTGCGCAGGGTATTGCTTTCATTGTCCGTCAATGCGAGGTATACTCTGTAAATCTCTGTGCCAGCATTCTGTGCGGTGTTCCAGGAGCCGCTATTTTCCCAGATAGATGAAAGCCGTAGCGGGTTGGTGGCGTCACTGCTGTTCGCAATGTCTATGGATGAATTATGTATCGTGGCTACGGTCTGCCATGATCCAAGCGTGTAGTTCTGGACCTGCATGAGCAGGAAGGCTGTGTGATTGTGCGTATCTGTGTTGTTCAGGATAGAGGGTAGCGTATTGCTTGTGGATTCATATTTCTCCAGGTTCTGACGAGTTATGGCTATATAGTTGTCATTTGGGGTCTGACACTCCATGTGCGAGTTAGCTCCTGCCTCAACAACCTGTACCTGTTGTTGTGTAAATCCGCTTGCATCGCGGTACATGATCCTTAGATAGGTTGGAGTACCGCCCCATTGGCCGCGCACAATATCCATATCACCGTCATTATCTACGTCCCATACACTTCCTCCCCCCCATGTATTTCCGCTTCCGTCAAAATTTGTGTCTTCAACTCCATTACCGAAAACACCCGAACCCTGGTTGGGGAAGTAATACACTTCTGCCGCACCACGGTGTACGAAGAGGTCAAGGTCACCGTCTTCGTCATAATCGTACGCCCAACCGCCGTGCACATCCCAATTGCCTATGACGTTGCTGTTGCCTACTATACTGTCGAGAGAGAGATTGCCCAAACCGTCACCGGTATAGAGCTGCAGGTAGTCTGCTCCAGCTGACTCTACACCTGTAATGAAGTCAAGATGACCATCACCGTCGAAATCACCACATGTAGGATTTCTTGCGTCCCACGCACCATTGGTCAATGCTTGTGCCGTTCCTGCGGTGAAGGTTCCATCTTTGTCATTGAAGAAAATCTGAATCTGCTCATCATTGAGAGAAGCTATGTCAAGATATCCATCTTCGTTGTAATCACCAAGGCAGAATCCACCCCAATCATCGTCACCCCAATTTGTAGTTAGACTCTCGATGTTGAGGAAAGTGTGAGAATTGACTCCTGATTGCCTGAAGACCATTATGGTATCTGTACCGGAGGATTCGCCTATGATGAAGTCATAGTCACCGTCATTGTCCAGGTCACCTACGCGGCCTCGCCTTGCGTTTGCGCCAATATCGACATCGCCAAAGCTCTGGAAACTTCCATTATAGTCACTGTATGCCACATGATAGTCGTTTGTATTCTGGCCCATACACATGACATATTCGTGGATAATATTGGACGCTTCTGCGTTTGTCTTTGCTGGGAAATTGTCTGTATCGAAGTAGATGTAATAGCGAAGTGTGGTGTCTCTTGGCAGCAGGGTTGCACCTGTGCCCAGCTTGAACCGTATCATCGCGGTATCATCTGCCCACCACCGCAGAACTTCGAAACTGACTGCAGTTCCGTCAGCATCCCTTACCCGCAAGGAATCCTGGTCAAGACTACCTCCTATCCCATTTGCCGCTATCAATTGTGTGAAATTCACGAGGTATTTTACTGAAGTCTTTTCAGAACGTTTCGTGTAGCCGGTATCTAGGGTCAACGGCAACCTGTAATGCCAACCTGTGAGGTGCCAGTCAAGAGGGGTTAACCAGACAGTGTCATCCTGGTAGTAGATATTCTGCAGCGTCGCGACGGTTATGTTCATATCGGAAGTAACCTCAAATGAGTATTCCTGCATGTCGAAATTTCCGTCGGTATCATTGATGAAGAAAGTGATATTATATTCACCTACTACCCATGTACCGTTGTAGGTGTTGTTGAAAATCTGCAGTGTACTATTGTAGAGGTTGAATGTCGCATTGTGTCCATCAGGTCTCGTGAGATTTACTCTTGCAAGGAAAATTCCGGTATTGTCTGTCAGGTTCGCTTCGATGAGCACTCTTTGCCCGTATCCCGATGGATTAGGGGTTATAGTGAACGAGTTTATTGCAGGGAAGTCTGTGGTGTTGCGCAGTTCAAACTCCTTGTAGTCAACTATCTGAGTTGTGTTTATCTGCTGGAGGTAAAGTTCGGTACCATTATACTGTGCACCATCTGTCAATCTGGTGAAAAGTCTGTAGGTGCCCGATTTATTGAGGGAAGTGTTCCATGCTCCGGCCGCGTTCCAGACGGCTCCCAGATTCAGGGTCTTGGTGACGTTTAATTTCCTTGGTGTGGTCTCATTGACAACCATATCAATCAAGACCCAGTCGGTCGTATTGTAGTACTCAATACCCATCTTGAGATAATAGGTGAAGTTAGCATACTGACCATTGTTCAAGGTGCCGCTTAAGACTACGGACTCGTTGGGATAGAAGAGCTGTTTGTTGAGCAAGGTGGAGAAAGTCGCATTTGCTGCTACAACAATAATCTTGGATGTGTTGCTCTGGAAGCCATTGGAATCATTTCCGAACACTTCTATCTTGTAGCTTCCATATCGCCAGGTCTGGTTGAACCAGGTTGTGTACCTTGCGGCAGTTACCGGTGTCATATTTTTGGTCAATACGGTGCCATTGGGGAAGGTTATGTTTGCCCATAGAGAACCGATACCTGTCTCATCCTGAGCGTCTATCCGGACTGTGATATTGTTTGTATAACCTGCAGGGTCGGGGAATGCCAGGAAGTTCGTGTACGAAGGACCTACGTTATCAGTAGAGATGCTGAAGTTGTAAGAAGCGTTTAGAGCTTTACCATCATAGTTGAGAAGGGTCTTGTTTCCTGGATCACGTAGCGCTACATAGGCTCGGTACCATCCTTCCGGACTGCTCGTTGTATTCCATGCTCCTGCTGCCTGCCAGAGTGAACTGAGGTCGAGAAGGCTTCCTGCGAATATCGTGTTGTAGGTGCTGTTGACGATGGAGGTCGTATTCTCCCATATCGAATCTGATGAATTCCATCTCTGGACGCTCATGTAGACATACAGATTAGACCGTGTGTCTATGATATCTTGCGCTTTTGATGCAGTAGTAGATGAGAACTTCTCTTCTGGTGACGCAAGGGTCATGCTTCCTTCGTGCCTGTCCGGAGCTGCCGCACCCATAGCGTCATTTATGCCATCAGAACTGTCACCAAGCATTGTACCTGTAAATCCGCCGTTTCCGTCTCCCCTATAGTACCATGTTTCATCGCTGTTCCATCTGGACATGATGAAGTCCATATTGCCATCATCATCGAAGTCATAGTTGTCGCAACCCTGGTAATTATTGACATCAGTACCGGTGTACACATCATTGTCAAAGTAGCCAAGCGACCCTGTAAGGTTACCTCTGTACCAGTATATGTCACCATTGTTTCCTGAGATGAGAATATCGAGAAGGTTATCGTTGTCGTAATCCGCTACCGCTATGCAGTAGGGGTCGGCCGGTATCGCGTCAGCGTCAAGGGCAGACCTGCTGAAAGTTCTGTCCTGATTGGAGAAGTAGATATAGACATTGTCAGAGTTTTCCACATATATAAGGTCGTCGAATCCGTCACCATCAATGTCGCCAGCGTCTTTGCCTCTAGTGTTGGGGTCCACGTTGGATGTTCCAATTTTCGTCCTTGTGAAGGTTGTACCATTCTCGTTGAAATAGACGAGGAGATTATCATTATTTCCTCCCACGGAGAAATCGAAGTAACCATCTCCATCGAAGTCACCTACGCCTATAGGAGTTATCAATGCATTGACGAACTCTGGGGCTGAAGTCCAGATTGGCGTGAAAGAACCATCTCCATTGTTCCTGTAGAGATAAAATTGAGCGTAACTTCCCGCATTGTCTCCACCTATAACTATGTCATAGTCTCCGTCATGATCAAAGTCGGCAACGCCTACACCTCGTGCAGATTCATCTGCAGTTCCCGGAAGGTCGATGACGATGACCGGACTATCGAAGCTCGTACCTCCGTTGTGAAGGAGCTGGTAGACATTTCCATTGTCGTTGGACACTATGTAGAACTCTTCAGGTTCATTGTAGCTAAGATATGTGACCGGTTTAATACCGTTCTCTTCGCGGTCGAAGTAGATCGCATAGGTCTTTTGCGTGTTCGCTGTCAGCGTACCATTGATTATGAACTCAACCTTGCCATACGCATTGGTCTGGGTGTGGAACCCGGAAGCCTGTGCAAACGAGACTGGTATGTTATATCTGTCATCGCCGCTTCTGGATGCGTTGAATACTTTGGGCGTGCCATCGCTGTTGTACTGGACTATGCGTATGGAATTTAGGTCGAAGATACCGTTGCCGCCAAGCTGGGTAAGCAGGTCGGTAAAGTTGAACATTTTCTGCACATAGACATCATGCCTGACTGCAGGGCTTGGATCGACCGTAAAGGTGTTCCTGTAGTTCCAGGACGTATTCCACCACACAAATGGACTGGTCAATGTAACTGATTCATTTCCGAAGTACGTGTTGCGCTCTGTAGCGATGGTCAGATTGATACTCGTATTGATGAGATAACTGGTGTTGGTCTGATTGGCAAAGCCAAGCGTATCATTATAATTTATGCTGACATTGTAGGTGCCTACAATCCAATGGTCTGATGCGGTGAAAGACCATCTTTTTGTCGTCCTTTTAGCGAAATCCCCTCTGAATTGAGTGCCGTTTGGATACGTGATGTTCGCAGAGACATTGTGGACACCTGTTTCGTCATCAAGGTCTATGGTCACGATGACGTCGCTTCCGAATCCAGTCTCTGCTGGATTGATGTTTAGATATTCTACTGCAGGTGGGTCTGTGTCATATTTAAGCGTAAAGTTGTAGGTTATATTGACAGCTGAACCATCGTCGTTATGGAGGGTCTCATTGTACAAGTTTCGAAGCTCAGCATGGACGCGATATGTACCATTGGTATAACTAGAAGTATTCCAGGCTCCAGCTGTCGCGAACTCTGCCTGCAAATTTAGCAATCCGCCGATGCCGAGAGGGTTATTCATGCTGTAGCTCTGAAGATCATTGACTATGTGTGCCGTGTGGTTCCACGTTCCGGTTGTAGTGTTGAAGTATTCTATGGTGATGAAAGTGTATGAACCTGATGATGTGGAACCAGTATTGAGTACTCGTGACTTTAGTGGACTCTCTGCATTGAGCTCGCTTTGGTACGTTACTGTAGATTCAGGGTCTTTGATGAGTGGGCCAGCGATACCCATCCTGTTCGTGCCGATGGCTGTACCTACCGGGTTGTATGCCGATGCGGTAAGATAGCCTGTTCCGTTGCCGAAGTAGACGAAGACTTGTTCACTACTATAGAAATTTGCAACTATATCGATGTAGCCGTCAAGGTTGATGTCCCATGCATCCATCGGAGCGTAGTCTCCGGGATCTGCGCCGGTGATGATCTCATTTCCAAAGTTACCCTGACCATCACCGAACCTGCATCTTATCTGTCCGTTGCTCTGTGCAGCACAGATATCAAGATTGCCATCTTTGTCAAGGTCAGCTACCGAGATTCCGTATGCCGTATTACCTATGTCCCAGTTGATGTCCGATTCATTGAAGGTGCCGTCTCCATTGCCGTAGTAGACAAAAATCATACCGAGGTCATAGCCTGCGACAAAGTCCATGAACCCGTCTCTGTTCATGTCACCGGCATCTTTACCGCGTCCTTCTTCGACGTAGCCTGTGAAGGTAGATGAGGTGAATGTACCGTCCCCATCACCAAGGAAAACAGTGAATACATTGTTGTTGCCTGAGATTACAAAGTCATAGTTACCATCGTTATCGTAGTCAGCGACGGCTATGTCCATACCGTATCCCCCATCGTTGAAAAAGTGCAGGTTCGTTGTAGCGGAGAAGGAATTTCCTGAACCGGTCTTTTCATAGTAGTCAATGAAACCATCATTGCCGCCGGTGACGAAGTCACAGTCACCATCGTTGTCGAAGTCAGCGATTCCGATACCCCAGTTGTTGCTGTCATCATCGCCTACCCATGATTGCGGACCAAAGGTCCCATTCCTGTAGGATCTTAAATAGTAAAGGTCTCCGTTCACATCGCCGGTGATGACGTAGTCTTCTGTGCATGGACTGTTGTAGACGGTGCTTAGGTATGTTGTTGCAGGCTTCTGAGAATTTTCCTGTATGTCATAGTAGATGAAGTATGTTCTTTGCTGATTGGCTTCTGTGGTCGCATTTGCATTCCATTCAAGGGCTACCACCGCATTACTGATGCTATCGTGCGTGCTGTTGAGAGTAAGCTTGTACGGCACTATGTACTTTTCACTTGCTGAACCGTTGAATATCTTAGGTTCACCCGTGACGGCATTATATTCAACTATCCGTATGCTCTGGTTCTCGAAGGTTCCTGTAACGCCCAATTGTTCAAGCTCATAGGTCAGGTTGACGATCTGCTTAATGTAAGCGTTATGCCGAGGGTACGATTGTGCAGTCATAGTAACCTGTTTACGATAGGTCCATGTGCTGTTCCACCACGAGAATGGACTGGTCAGCGTAACGAGCTGATCGGGCAGATAGGTATCTTGCAAGGTAGCAATCTCTATGCTAAGGTTGGAGAGGATATCGAGGCTCGTGTTTTGAGTATTGATATTGGTGTAGATATCTTCAGCGATTAGGGAGAAGTTGTGCGTTCCACGTTTCCAGGTATCATTAAAGACATACTGCCACTGATAGCTGGAAATATTTATGAGCTGCAGCGTTTTCACTGTACCATTGGGATATGTCAAGTTTACTGTCGCATTGTTGACACCTGAGGGGTCGCTTAGGAATGCTGAAATGGTGACTGTATCACCATAACCTGTGGTATTTGGACTGACAGCGAAGGAGAGGATATCCGGTCCGTCAAGATCGGGTTCAAGCGAGAAGTTCGCTGTCGTGTTCAATGCGATCTGGGCTGTGGTTGACCAAACGGAACCATTGTCACCGATGATGAGATTATCGTAGATATCCCTGAGCTCGATCCTGTATCTGTACCACCCATAGGTGCTACTGTTTGTGAACCAATTGCCTGCTTTTTCCACTCTGTCTTTTATCAGAAGTAGTCCACCTGGAGCTATGGTCGTCATATTGTACATGGATAAGTCATTAATGATGGTGTCATTGAGCGACCATTCACTGCCATTATGATAGTCTATGCCTACCCAGAGGTATCCGCCGAGGTCTGTTGATCCCTCGTTGACGATACTTGAGAGCGTCGTGACGTTGGTCGTCTCTTCTGTAGTCAATGTTCTGAAGGATGAAGGGATTGTACCCATAGGCGCGGACACGGTATAGGTATCATCGCTTGTTGTGCCAATGCTCTTGATGTAGGTGAATGTTCCATCGCCGTCACCTTTGAAGTAGTAGATATTGTTTGGGAATCGGCCAGCAGCAACAAGGTCCTGTAGGCCGTCATTGTCGAAATCGAATGCATCGAGCCCCGGATAGAACGAACCCTGTGTCGTTATCGATAGCGCACCGCCATTGTTAAATGTTCCATCGCCGTTACCTTTGTAAAAATACATGGTGTCGGTATCGCCGTAGGATGCGACTATGTCTGGCAGGGTGTCGTTGTCGAAGTCCGCAACCGCAAGACCGTAAGGGTCGTTGAGCACATTTGTCACGGTAAGGCTGGTAGCAAGGAATGTTCCTGTTCCATCGTTGGTCAAAATGTAGAGATCAGGGTTTCCCGTACAAGCTGCAATTATGTCTATGTCACCGTCAAGATCCACGTCAGCTGCATCCTGCCCACGGGCGTCGTTAGCTCCACAGATATTGTATGTTGCGTCAAGTATGAATTGTGCTTTTCCGTCGCCGAAGAAGACATCAAAATAGATATCATTGGGTGACATGGCGAAGTCCAGGTTTCCGTCGCCGTTGAAGTCACCGACTGCACCACCCATGGAGATTGCGCTGCTTCCATCAGTTATGTTTGCGATAACCCCTTCATTTACGAAGGTTCCCGGAGTCGTATGATTGTAGAAATACACTTCGAAACCATTCTGCGGCACTCCCAGTATGATATCCTCATCACCATCGTTGTCGAAATCTCCCTGGATGATGGCTCGGCGGTTGTTGGTGCCTGAAGGCTCTCCTATGTCATCGATGATACCCCATGTGCCATTCTGATAATTCTCTATGACATACACATCATTATCATCATCACTTACCGCTATGAAGGAGAATATGCTTCCATCTGAGGGCATGAGCGTATCTGTCCTTTGGGAGATGGCCTTACTGCCAAACTCAAGGATATCGAAATAGATCATGAAGTACCTTTCTTCGTCTCTGTCAGTCAAGCCTGGAGCATTGAATCTGATGTCTGCATATGCATTTGTTATGCGTTGGTATCCGGCTTCATAGTCAAAGAGGAAGGGTATCGTATACGCTTCCTGCCCAGTCTTGCTGCTGTTATATATGATGGGTTGACCATCCGTGCCATATTCTATGACACGCAAGCTGCTGTTGATGAACTCTCCTGAGCATGCGGTCGCGCCGCAATCCAATTCTGCAAGTTTTTCCGTAAAGTTGAGGTATCCACCTACGATCGATTTGTACCTGTTGAAATCAGCTGATTCCATGATGAGTGGTACCCGGTAGTGCCAGGTCTGGTTCCACCAGCTGAATGAGCTGGTAAGCCTTACCGTCTGATTTGGATTGTAGATAAGCTGCTCGGTAGTAGCGTTCATGAGTACTGAACCTCTTACAAAGAAGGATGAGTTTAGTGATGAATTGTAACCGCCAGTGTCGTTGGTGTAGAACTGGATGCTGTAATTGCCCCAAATCCAGGTGTCATTGTAGGTGTATCTCCACAAGCTGGTCGATATCTGTGTCAGGTTGAACATTGCAGACACATTGTCCGGACGTGTTATGTTCATCCATGCACTATCTACTCCATTGCCTTCATCTTCAAGAACGGCTTCAATGATAACTTCCTGGCCAAAGCCCGTTGTAGATGGATTCTTCCTTAGTTCCTGTATGTCGGGTCCCAGGGTATCAAGCTCTACGGAGAAATTGTAGGTCATATTGAGCATAGTTCCGTCGTCCATAACATGAATGCTGCCATTAAGGTGCCTGAATTCTACGACGACTTGGTACTGACCTAGTTTATTACTCGATACATTCCAACGACTGTACGAGTCGAACGCATCTTTGATGTTCAGTGCAGATGCACGGCCTACCTCTCTTGCAGTAGAGGCATTTGATTCGTTGATTATGGTTGCGATAGGTTCCCAGACTACATCTGAACTATTCCAGAATCTTATCTGCGTGAAGAGATAGCCTTTGAATGGGGCCGCTCCTGTATTTAGGATCCTTGACTGTGTTGTGGAATTTGCATATTTTTCTGCTCTTGACGAGTGTGATATTACAGTAGGAAGATATGCGGGGGCTTCTATACCCATCGATTGCTGATTACCGAAAGTTGAGAAATAGGTGAAAGTCTCATTTCCGTAACCTTTGTAGTAGTCTTGTTGCTGTTCACCATAGAGGGAGAAGACCAGGTCCTGGTTACCGTCTCTGTCCGCATCAATATTGTCGCACGAAACATAGTTTGTGGCCCCCATATTAAGCACATTGCCCAGGCTTGTGAAGTTGCCCAGACCATTACCTTGTAGGAAATATATCTCATTGTTGTCGCCTGCTACTATGTCATCATGACCATCATTATCGAAGTCAGCTACGGCGAGGCAATTGGACCATGCCTGGGCAGATTTGCTGAACCCTTCCTGGTATATCCTGAATGTTCCGTCTCCATTTGAGAAGTAAATATAGAGGATACCTGCTGATTCCATGTAGGCGAAGTCCTGCAATCCGTCTTCGTTGAAATCTCCCACGTCTTTGCCACGGGTGTTGGGGTCTCCAAAAAGGGCTGGTCCAAGCTCGAAACCGCCTGTCTTGTTATTGAGGAGGACATATAGACGGTTAGTGTCTGTAGCGAGGATAGTATCCATCCATCCGTCATCGTTCCAGTCACCCGTCACCGAGTCCTCAAAGTACTGATTGTTTAGGCCGTCGAAGATGACACCTTGGCTGATGAAGGTAAGCGGACTGTCAAATATCTGCTCGTAGAGACGGTAGTCAAAAATGGGACCTGTATCTTCGCTGTAACCTACAAGGATGTCAAAATCTCCGTCATTGTCGAAATCTGCTACAGGGTCACTTCCATACATCTGGTTATCACCCAAGAGGTCCACTATCAGTGTCTCAGCACCAAAGGTACCATCACCATAGACTTCTGCGAAGAGGTGTTCACTTGTCGTTCCAGGATAGCCTATGAACTCAGTCGGTCGTTCAATACTGTAAAATACACCGGTGTTGGACTCGTCTATCTCGAAGTACAATGCCCACTGTCTGGAAATCGCAGATTCGGTAGTGCCGTTCGCTATCCATTCAAGATGGATCTTGGCGTTGTATAGACTGTCATAATCCTTGAGTTGGTCAACTTCGAAGGGGACGAGATACTTCGTATCATCGGTCAGCGTACCATTGTAGGTGGCTGCACCACCCTGGGCAGTGTACTCGACCAATCTAAGAGAATTGTAATCGAGTGTTCCACTTACACCCGAGGAAGCAAGTATGTCAGATATGTTGATGTTGTGGCGCATCCAGATATCATCTCTGTCATAGCCTTTTTGGTCAAGGTTGATGATGACTCTGTATCTCCATGACGTGTTCCACCACTGGTAGGGGGAAGTAATCTCGATGACTTTGTTTGGGTAGTACAGGTCTTTGACGGTCGCAAGCGTGATGGATGAGTTGCCGTTTATAGAGAATCCATACGGACCCTCAGTGGAAGTATATCCTGCAGAATTGTTTGATGCGAAGAGGATGCTGTGCAGGCCGGTATCCCAGATATCTGTCAATGTGGCTTCGTAGGTTATGTCTTCTGCTAAAGGAAGATTGACTACCTGTACTGATCCGTTAGCCCAGGTGATGTTGGCCCAGACCCTATTTATAGGAAGCGGATACGTTACATTTGCCTGCAAGGTAAAGGACTCTCCCCATCCGTTGAACGTAGGAGTGATGCCTGCGCCAAGTATATCGGGATACCTGTCTATGGTGAAGTTGAATCTTGATTCAAGGAGTTCTCCGTCTTCGTTGATAAGGGTATTGTTGTTCGGGTCGGTAAGCGTAGCTCTTGCCTGATAGACGCCGTCATAGTATGCTCCGGTATTCCATGCTCCGTAACCAAGCCACATAGGGTTAAGCAACAGGAGCGGCTCAGTCGTGTTTGCCAGGAACTCTACTACGTGCTTGTCCAGGAGGAAGCTTCCTCCTGATTCATTATAGACACTGAGGTAGTAATAGGCGGTGAAATTGTCGGATCCACTTACCTGGGATCTGTTTTCGAAGACGCCCTGTTCGCTTCCTATAGTAAATGTAGGTTCTGCGCTTGCATATTTCCTAATCTTAATCATGTCGATATAGTATGGGCGTCCACCGCGGATAGCTACCTGGTCGAATGTTGTATAGGTTGTATCAATCGCCTGTGTCTGTTCCACGATGGTGTAGTTGGTATCAAGAATGACATGCCTTATCTCGTCATCTGTGAGCAGCAGCTGGGAAATATGCCAGGTGTCGAGTATATCTATGATGCTTGAACTGTCCAGAACAGTTGCACCGCCGCCTGTCCTTCGGTCGACCCATATGTCCGAGCCACCGCCGTGCTGGAAGGCGCCGCTGTACCCGTTGTCTGCTGCGGTCTCAACGCCAGTCCTATCTACTGTACATGAGGCGATGTCACCACTACCCCTGTATCTATGGAACTCCACTAGCCAGTTGGTCCTGTTGAGGGTGAAACCCAGATTCTTGGAACCTCCTGCAGGATCGCAATTGGTCTGTTTAATCTGAGCGTATGCCCTTTCGTAGACATTTGCCGTGCTTTGGGCTACGCTACCTGTGCCTTCTGCTACCCAACCGGTGAAGGTTTCCATGTCATCGAACCATTGGAATACCCTTGTACCGTTAGATGCGTTCGTCGCAGTTGGATTGCCATAGTACATGTATAATGCTTTGGTGTCAAGCGCATCGAGCTCATCCATCTTCACCCAATAAGTGGTGTAGTCGGTGTTACATCCTGATTCCAGCCAGAAGTAGAGGGATGATGCATTGTCTGTACCGAACCGTATGTCTGAACAGTCTGCATTCATTTTGCCTTCAGTGATGAGCGCGGAAGTGTTCAATGTTATCCTGATCTGGTGCTGTATCAGGTCGGTGCCGCTTTCTTCTGTTACTGCCAAGGGTAATCGGTATAACCAATTCTCATCTATCCAACCGGGCATCCTTTGTGTCAGGTTGACCTGCATGCCCGGTGCATAGATGCCGAGTTCTGTGCGTATGTAGACTGATGCGTTTACGCTGACATTGAATCGCTTCACTGACGAGGTGGTTTTCCATCCGGCGGTGTCATTCGCGCGGACGCGGACCTGGTATAAACCTCCGCCCCAGGTGTCTGTGAAGTAGTAGTAATAATCTGTGGAGGAAGTATTGCTCATCGCAAATAGTCTTGAAGTTCCGTTTGGATAGGTGATATTAGCACTGACATTGCTGATATTGCTGTATTGTTCGGTGATGGTCGCGTTGATGAGGATGCTTTGATTGAAACCTATCTTATTTGTACTTAACGATGCGTTGATGACCGGGCCATCCACATCCACGAACAAGGTCCTGTACTCGCTGTAGTTTGACCAGTGACTGTTGGTGTCATCCCTACAGTACATTCTCCATACATACTCTCCTGTTCCGACAAAGTTGCAGTCGGTCGTGATGTTCTTGGTAACATTTTTTATCACATCATCTACTATTGGGGAGATGAGTCCTCCGCAGATAGACCCATTAACATAGAGCTGACAGTACTGCACGCTGCTGTAGTGGTCTGATGCATTAACACCGAAGGTTACTTTTTGCGTTGTTGCAAGAGAATAATTCAGCGGTGTTGTCAAGTTTATCCTTGGCGGACTTAGGTCTATGTTGATGGAGTCATTGGCATATCCTGTCTCATTGAAGTAGTTACGGACCTCTGCGTATACCCATTTAGGACCGTCGGACACATTGCAGCCAAGGCTTGCGTTGGTGAGGTTGAAATTGACATACCAATCACAGGTACCGCTACAACCATTACCTGTCCATGTTCTCCATTCTGTCCATGCTGTTGTGTTGCAGGAATATCTGTAGGTGTACGCATAGATTGATTGCAGTTTAATGTCTACAAGAGGGTCATCAGCGGCGCTGGGGTTGATCCCTTCATCATAGAGCGTCATGGTGGCGTTGGGTACCGGGACATCTATGGAGAAGTACACATAGGTGTAGTCGATAACACCAGAGTCATTAATGTAAACATAGATGAGGTGCTGGCTCTGATTGAGTGGGCCAAGGATGGTGGTGAAATTGTCCACTGAAGGTATTATGGAACTGTTCGCACCATAGTCAAGACTGTACCATACATCATAAGTGTCGTTGAGGGTGACATTGAGCAATGGAGTATAGTCGGTTGTCGTCTCATTGAGCGGCGCAAGGATGGTTATTGCACTTGTTCCGAGCCTGATGGTAGTCGATTTGTTTCCGCTGTTGCCAAAGTCATCTTCACAGTAAAAGGTAACAGGAAGCGTACCATAGACACCGAGCGTGACGTTCATATACCAATGGGTCGTGTTCCACTGGGACATATTGTAGGATGTCGTATTGATAGTGACATTACAGTTTGCAGCGTCCTTATCGACGCTGACGTTGAAATAGAGATTGTCTATGACATCATGCGGTCCGTAAGGTGGCGATATGATCGTTATCTGCGGGATGCTGGTCGCATTCTGCACGATGATATTGTCGAAGTGCACTTTGGCGTTTGCGACTGAGAATGCTATGGTGCCCGCTGAGTTTGCTGCCAGGACATCTCTTGCCTGTGCTTGCCATGATGAAGGTTCTGTCTCGTTAGATTTCCACATCATCGCGTAAAGATCACGGTTCGCACCATTGTTCATGACCAGGAATCTGAAAGAGTAGGTTACGTTAAATTGAGGGGTGACACTGGTGTTGATGGTTGGATTGTTGATGACGAAAGTGTTGGAGTCGCCATTTAGCCTGAATCCTCCTGTGTAGGATGGAATAAATTCCAGGGAATAATAGTCTCTTGAAACTGGCGCGTTGAAATCGCTGTACGCATAGATATTGATCTCGTAGTTACCACTTGTATTACCCTCTATCCAAAGTTCACCTTTCACTTCGTAACTATGCCAAGCCAGAGCTCCTGTTCCGTTGTATTCTGTGAACTCTTCAGCGGCCGCGGCTATGACTATGGAGGTCGTCGTGCCGTTGTCGTAGGTCAATGCGGTCTCACCCTGCGTAACCGGGCTGTCGTCAGTATAGTCTATCCAGTCGGTTGCATTTGTGTTGTTCGCATAGGATTCAAATGTTTCAAAGAGAAGGAAACCATAGTTGCGTGCATACAGGATGTCGTTACCGAACTCAAACCGCTGGATGTGCACACCGGTGGTGATAATCTGGTTGTCCCATCTTGCCGTCTGTGAGCAGTTCCAATCAGCTACTCTTAGGCCATCAACTACGAACTGGTCGGTAGGAGCAACTGTTGTAATAGATTTTTGACTTCCATTCTCCAACAGAAGGATGATCTCATCGTATCTACTGGTGGCACCACATCTGACATCGAGGAAGGTGAGGTCATCATGCGTTGAGGAGAGGTCGTTGTAGAATTCAGACCAGCTGGTGTTGAGGGTGTAAATAGTCAGGTTGGCAGTTCCAGTAGTGTTGAAGAGGACGGTCCAATTCTTGTAGAGGGTCGGATAACTCTGGAGATTGAGGATGGTGAGGTCTATCTCAAGCGAGAAATTCTGTTCTGAAAGTTGAGGGGTGAGCCACTGGACTTTGTCGATGAGTCCGTTGGCATTTGTGTCGATGAGCTGCACATCCAAAAGTTCCTTCAATCGAGGGTCATGGATGATATCGACTGAACCTTCCTGGCGATGCCAATAGAGGTGGAGCTGTTCCGGTAGGGATTCATCCACATCAGTGTAGGAGGTGACATTGTAGTAGTGGAAAGTGACATTACTGAAGACGACAATATCTTTTTTCTTTGTGAAGTCTTTTTCACTTTCACTCCTTATCGCAATGTCTGGAGCGGGGGTGGTGTATTCGATGATGTATGAGGTAGCATTCTCTTCCATCACTAGTGTGGTATTCTGCACTTTTGTAAGGTCTATGTCTGTCTGGACTTGTGTCTGCGCAGCAAGACTCTGTACGCTGATGCTCATCGCTCTTATGAAATTACTGTTCTGTTTCTCCTCTTCGAAAGCTTTAAGTTTTTTGAGAATCTCACGATCTTCCTTTGCTTTCTCCATCTCCTGAGCATCTATGATCCTTTCGTCCACTCTAAAGCTGTAAGAGCTACCGTTGTTTACCCGTATATTGGCTGCGTCTACAGGCAATTGTGTGGTGTCGTTGATGACTATCTTCTTCCATTGCACCGGGTGACCTATCTCTGCGTGGCCCTGTATGGTCTGCTCTGTGTCTTTAGGGGCGACTTGCACCAGCAAAGCCGGCAGCTGTTCTGTGACATTGGTATCTGTCGCGATTAAAATTATCCGATGGACTCCGGCGGGTGAGGGTCCAAGGTGTAGTACTTTTTCTTTTAGGGATGCATTGATGGTCGAATTTGTTATCTGCAAGCGTGTTGTGGGTCTCAGATAGGCAGAGAGATTGAGTACCTCTGTCTCGTCCTGGCCTTTCTTTACCGAAGGGAAGGGTTTGAGCAGAAGTGACTGTTTCCTGATGACTTCTATGACATAAGTATTTTCTTTGTATGAACAACTTACTTTGCATACTTTGCCTCGCACCATCACCGTCAAATCTGAGATTGGAGCAAGTAGTACGCTATTCTCCTCCAGGGTGTAGTTTGTCTGCATCGAGGTGGTCACCGTAATATTGGTCATATCTGTTGTATTGATTTTGAGGGTTGAGTTTTCGAAGATAGAGATATATTCGGTCTTTTTTTGTACAGGTATGAACCATTTCTCTTCGTCAGAGAATCGTTCATAGCTCCCTACTTGGACAAGACGGAATGCGTCAGCTACGACGAGGCCTTCTGTCTTTGCGTTTGAGATAGTAATCTGACTGTTGCTGTCAAGGGCATATACTCCAAGGTAAGTCCAATCCTGTGGACGTCTGTCTTGATCAATATAGATAGTCTGGGTACCCTCTGTGCCTGTTATTGAGACAGGTACATGCTTTGAGAACGTAGGGTCTGTCGGATACGTCATGTAGACTTCATAGTCGGACTTAGGTACCTGTAAGCCATAGATGACAGATTTTTCTCCTTTGCCTCTTGCGAAATCATGAAGATAACCTGAACCATAGTATTCTCTTGAGACGTAGTCGGAACCCCATCTCCCATTCATCTGCACCGTACGATTGGTGTTGTCGATGATGATCTCTGGCAGGTGAGCGCTTGTATTTGGGGGGATTGATGCTTCGGATTTATCGTAATAGATGTATAACGGAACTACCGTGTTCTTGGGTAGCATACTCAACTCTATGATGAGGTCGACCTGCTTCTCATCGTATGCGGTGATAGAAAATAGTGGATACGCATAACCTATACCTTCTGTTGTGTCTGTTGCGTAGGTAAGGCGGATGGATGAGAGATCCATGCCGTCACGAGCTGCAGATGCACGGAATCTGTACTGTTCATGGTCCTGATGCTCTTTCTCAGTGAGGTACAATGTCTTCCTATAACTTCTGTCTTCTGTCCATCTCTGAGCACGCAGGAATGTTCTTTGGTTGTTGTTCTTGTTCGATTCGCCAAATGCAGTCAGCACCGCTTCGATCTTCTCATTGGAGGAGAGATCCTCGACAGGATAAGTGAACATGAATGTGCTGTCTTTTGGGACGATTATATTCTCGACAATGCTATTGTTGCCTATGTGCAACGTCAATTGAGCCTCTTTTTCATCCATGAAATTATTCTGAATAAGGATCTGCAATTGTCCTTCATGCTCTTCGATAGCGTAGAGGTCAAGGTCGTTGCTGTAGACTGGTTCGAAGAGGTCAGCTTCTACGTGGATGAGATCATAGACCGTGTTTCCAATGCTTCGCTGCAGGTCTTGCACAGTGATAGGGATAGTGTGATTTCCTGCGCTTGCATTCTTAGGGACGATGGCTGTAATCAGGATCTCTTTATCCTCTCCTGGCAACATGATGCCTAAGTCAGGTATGCCGTTGTTGTTCGTATCAGTGATGGGGACTTCGATGGATCCTTCGATGACGTTTACGCTTACCTGCGCAGCAGTGTCTCCTATCTGCACCTCAATGATGGCTGAACCGTCCCTTATCGAGTTGACGATCGTATGTACGAATCTTACTGTATCGCCTTTTGTCGCGTTCTTCTGTTTGCCTTCGCTGATGCTCAGATTGGCTTCAGTCCCTATGATAGTTATCCTGCTTACTCTGCTTGCGTTGCCATAGAAGATCTCGTGAAGCATGTACATGCCATGAGGAGTCTCCTTGGGTATGATGCCTGCGGGCAGATGTATCTTCTTTAGTTCTGGACTGATGAGTTCGATCGTCTGCGCATCACTGAGTATCTGCTTGTCTGTCTCTGTGATGGTGTCTTCCCTTGGTTTTAGCTGCAACTCTTGGACAAATCTTACTCCCTGGCTTTGGAAGATGTCTTCTCTTTGCAGGGCTGTCTTTTCCCGGATGAATAGGGTAGTGCCATTGATGTAGCTTATGGAAGCATTCTCTTCCATTGGGATGACCAGTACCGGTCCCACGCTTAAGTCAGTTTCCGACTCTGCCATATTCTTGTGCACTACCGCATACAGAGCAGGCGGACCGATTATGGTGGTGAAGTTCTGCGTATGTATGGTCTTGTTGTAGGGGCCAAGTATCTCCTTCGCAACTGAGTCTTTGAGGATGTAGGCGTACGATTCAAATGAGCTGAAGCCTACGTTGAAGAATGTCGCGGCTCCGCTTCGAAGGAAGGTTACATACGTTTCAGCATCGGCCTTGCTCATATTGGCAGGAGCTGATTTGCAGAGGAGCTGACCTCTGGAGAGGTTGGCCGGAAACGAGATGGTCTGTACCGTTGTATCATCAATATACCATGCTTCATCGCAGATGTTTGCATGTCCTTCTTTTTCGATATTATAGAGGGTATAGGTCTTTGCGTAGATAGGATCAAAATAGTCATCGATCAAGTTTAGACGAGCTTCGTCACCGTCAGCGCTGACCGTGAAGTCCTTGCTGCAGGAAACAGTTGTGTTGTCCTGTAGATACAGCATCATTAGGGTGTATGCACCGGGTGCGTCTGTCGTAAACGTTCCATCAGTTATCTGCTCTGTTCGGTCGCCAGTGATGTAGGCTTCGAGAAGGTCTTCTTGTGGGAGTTGTATTGTTGTGTAGAGTCCGTATTTCGGGGCGACGAATTCACATTCGATACTCTTCATAGCTGCAGTTACGATATCTGTTGTGCTGTAGAGGTACGGTTCTGCGTCAATCTGCGTCTGCAGGTGTATGATGGCACTGTCTAGTTCTGGGAGCGGGCAGGAAAATGTGCAGTCAGCGGCACACTCGGCTTCACATAAAGGTATTATCTGCGATTCCCTGATCAGATTTATCCTTACTGTGCGGTCTGCAGGTTGTGTGATATGAGCCTGTAGCAGAGTACCGTTCACCAGGTATTCTGTGGTGAACGCATAAGGTGGCTGTGCCACTTCGACCTCGTCTGACTGTTCATACGGTTGGCCATTGATGATGACCTGGGCCGTGATGGTATATGTTCCTGCACGGGTTGGAGTGAAGTTTCCTATGCGCAATCCTCTGAATGTATCGCTGGTCGCCAGTTCGGATGAGCCTTCCGGGCCTGAGATGAATACCTTGGCGGGCAAAGAAAGTACAATGACATTATTGATGTAGGTGGAGATGCCTATCTGGACAGTATCGCCGACGCTTCGGTTCTCCGTGGCCATGTCGATCCTGATGTCAATGTTTGGAGCTGCAGAAATAGTGAATATCGTCAGAAGCAAAGCTAACAAAATGACCGTGAGGGTCTTATTGTTACCTCTTTTTCGCATCAGAGCACCCCCTCCAGGAACTCTTTGTACGAACCGACGTTCGGCTCATCAATACTCAATAGGATCGAAATGAGTCTTTCTTTGGTCAGACCTACCTGTTCTCTTATAAGACTGATGGGTACATTTCTCCGGTAGGCGTTCACAATATGTGAATATTTTATCACTTGCGGACTAAGGTCTCCTAAGCCCTGTGATTCCAATGAAGAAGAGAGAATCTGGGTCGCTCTTCGCAAGGTCATCTGCCTGTTGTGGGAGGATGTAAACAGGTATGCGGTCTTACGATTTTCAAGGTTATTGGCGTTTATATAGTTTCTTATACGTTCCTTTGTGGGAGCGCTAATCAGGCTGTCTCTGACTTGTCTGCTCGTACCGGATGTGGAAGTGATAGAAATCTGTTCTTTTTCAAGATCAATGTCTCTGAGCCTGATGTTGAGCAATTCCTTGAGGCTGCATCCAAGTTCGTAGAGAAGGAGTATCATCAGCTGGTCGCGGGAGTTCTGGACACTAGTTATGACTCTCTTTATTGTAGCTTCTTCCAGGTAGCTGATTTCTCCCATCCGTACAGCTCTTCGTAAATTACTAAAAAAAATGAAATAAACTATGGAAAATTTTGATTTGTTACTTTATAAAGTTATGTTATTGGTTTTCTAGATTGTTTTGAAATTCTCTATAATTAATTATACTATAAATATAAAATAAAAGGAAGAAAAAATTATATTGTATTATATTTACTAAAAAAGTAAATAAATAATGATTAACACATGAAATTAACTATAATTACTAAAAATTTAGTATAACCGGTAATAAGAGGGGGGATGGGAAACATTTATATATGAGTATACATAAAAGGATACTAAATACCTTTATGGTGATATTAATAAAATCGTATATGAAGAGGTGTAACATCATGAGATTTGCAAAAGAATTAACTTTGGTGGCCGTCGCACTTCTGGTTGCAGCTATGAGTGTATTTGCTGCGCCCGGAACACCTGACGGAGCTACTCTGACCATAGGTCCAGGTGAAACTTATACAGGCGGTGCAACAGCAGCTACAGGAGTGAACGCAAGCGGCGGTAACTTTACTTACCTAAACGCTACTGCTCCGCTACAGACAGACAACTGGCAGATCTTCTACGGAAGCGTGTCAGGAAATCTAGTCCTTCAGGATGCATCATCAAATGCAGCTTATACCTGGAGCCCAGACAATACTGTGACCGGTCACATATTCTTCTCTAATGAGTCGACTGTGGCATGGCCAACACTAGACGGTCTAGATTCCAACGTAGCACAGCTACAGCAGGAAAACAACCAGCTTGGACTTGGCGCTGCAAGTGATAATATCACTGAGACTTTCTCCGCAGCTCCTGCTCACCCAGTGATCAACTTCACAGGTCACGCAGCTGGAATCGCTTCAGGCGCAACCTGGGCTGTACAGACTAACAATGAATCCGCTCAGGCTGACTGGGACACAGCACTTACCTATACTGCAAGCGCAGTTGTGTATGTAGGGTTCATCAATCAGTCTGGAAAGACTTCCTTCAATGGTGAAACCGTCGACTATCAGGTCATGGTTCCTACCTCTAATGGCGGAGTCAGGCAGTACTGGGTTTTCCTAGCTATTGAATAAATTTTTTTAAACCCTTTTTTTCTACTTCTTTTTGACATAAGATGTCTTCAGTATCTCATTGCCTGAACGTACTCATCATAAATTATTTCTTCAGCACAAATTACCTTTAAGGAGCTTTTTCTATTGTATCTCTATTGCTTACTAAAATCAGTGTGTCCTTGCACTATTAATTACCCCAAATGTATGCTTTTTTTAATCAAGATCAATGGTCGGTTCAAGCTGGCAATAGGACTTTGTCGTCTCGCTTTAATTCTGATTATTCTATAGATCTATGCCTTTGACAGAAAGATATCTTTTTTGGAAAGGTGGAGGTCATTAGGGTGTGGTTCTTGAATTGTACTGGTGGTCTTTATGTTGTGTTTGTGGGTCCGCACATTGTCGGAATTCCTACATCTACATGATTCTGTTGATGGGTTCGCTTCTTGATGTGTAGTCTAGTGAACCAAATAAGAAGTATATGAAAAAATAAAGGCTTATGCCTGTTTGTCGTAGATCCTGATGAGGATTACGGTCTGTGCGAGAATTGCGAGCACGATGATGAGCAGTATCTCGATGATAGCCAGTTCTCCAGGGTTCACGTTCGGACTACCGAAGTTTACTCCAAAAATGACTATGGCTGAAATACCAAAGACAATCATCATGGCTGAAATAATCTTCTCAAGCACGTGAGATTTTACCCTTGTTGCCATGTATTACACCTCTTTTTACGGGTACAGATACACTCTTTCAGTTGAGATAACCTCTGGGGTTATGAACTCAGTAAGTGTAGGTGTTCCGATTTTTGGAATGAAGTTTATCCTTACCTTTTCGTCTTCACTAACATTGACTGGGGCTTCGAAGTATATCTTGATAACATCTCCTCTTTGGAGGTTGCCTTCAATCCAGTTGTTGCCTTGTTGCAGGTATTCTACAGAATAATTACCTTTTCCTGCAGTACCATTTGTGTAGAAACCGTCACTTGTGTTTCTCTCCAACAAAGCACCAGCTCCTGCATAGGTTAGCGTTGCTGATCTTGTGTATGTACTTACGGTCAGGATAGCCTGGTCAAGTTTGATCTCGTCTGAACCGGGCGCAAGTTTCATGATTTGGGTGAAATAACTTAGTTCACCGGATTGTCCATCAGTCGCGGAGACTTCTATTGTCAATGCGTTGGTAGCTATCTGCGCTTTGGCCTGATCACCGGTCGTCAATGCTTTTTCCTGCATAGATCCTGTTGTCTGTATAAGGACGCCAGCGGCGACTGCTGCTACCAGAAGTAATGCGATAAATATAATCAAGGTACCTATACCCATTTCTGCTTTTTTATTCAAAATAGATTCACCTCTCACACTCGTGAAATTCCCCGTTACTGATTCGGAATTCCTAGTTTATAAACTTTGCTATTGGATTCTGGGTGAGAAGGTCTTAGGATGATGTTTTTTTGGAAACTGCCTGGAAGAATACAATTATAAATACGTATAACTTATCGGGTTATGCACGATGAGGAAGTGAACACCCGCTGATCCACGACAACTGGAGATGATAAACGGAAGTAACTGCCGAGTGCACTTCTTTTGAAAGAATTTTAATGTATTCCTAAGGTTTATCCAAAGATAGACAGATAGTCTTGGGAGTCCTCAGTAGCTTCCATGTCTTTTATCTTTTGGATGGCATCAAGGAAGTCTTTGTTGCTGACTTTGGTACGATTGTCGCGGATGGCACAGTAACCTGCTTCAGTGCAGACTGCGTGGATCTCGGCGCCAGAGAATCCCTCCATGTTCTTGACTATCTTGTCGAGGTTTTTGATGTCAGTATTCATGGATTTGGTATGGATCTTGAAAATCTCCCTTACACCGCCTAAATCAGGATTTGGTACATGGATAAGTCGATCAAGTCTTCCTGGCCTGGTTATGGCTGGATCCAGGATGTCTTTTCGGTTGGTGCAACCAATTATCTTGACGTTGCTTAAACTCTTGAAGCCGTCTATCTCGGCAAGGAGCTGCATGAAGGTTCGCTGGACTTCACGTTCACCAGATGTGCCGATGTCCATACGAGTAGCTGCAAGCGCGTCTATCTCATCGATGAAGATGATGGATGGCGCATTCTCTTTTGCTAGCTGGAAAATCTCTTTGACGAGCTTAGCTCCTTCTCCTATGAATTTCTGCACAAGCTCTGAACCTACAATCTGGATGAAGGTTGCGTTTGTGCTTTTTGCAACTGCTTTAGCAAGTAATGTCTTACCTGTTCCGGGAGGTCCATAAAGAAGGATACCTTTTGGTGGTTTGATACCTACTTTTTCGAGTAGTTTCGGTTTCTTAAGTGGAAGCTCGATGACTTCTTTTATCTGATCGACTTTGTCTGAAAGACCACCTATATCTTTCCAGTCAATGTCGGGTTTGTCGATGATAACAAATTTGTCGACATCGAAATTCTTTGTCGCATTGATCTTCTTTAGGATGGTGAGATTTTTCTGTTCAGTAAGGACGGTGTCTCCCACTGTAAGATTATCACACTCTTCAGAAACCTCCACGAAGAATGAATTACCGTTCGGGATCCTGATGATCGCCTGCTGGCCAAGAAGCTCTTTAACCTCGCATACCATAAGCGGTGTCCTTTTTAGCCTGGAGAGTTCACTCTTCATACTTTCAAGGGTCTCTTTTAGGATGCGATTCTCTTCTTCCAGCTGTGAGATGTCAGTCGCATAACTGTAGATGATGTTATCGACTTTCTCAGAATCTTTGGTGGTCATGGCCTTGTGAAAAATCTTGGAGTTATTTAAAGGTTACTGAGCGATTATCCTATTATTTCTGGAACTGTTAACATGTGCAGCTGTCATTTTTAATAAGATTTATAGCTGGTCTGGATTTCACATATTTCTATGAATGCCGGCAGAATATTGAACTACATCATACTTGGAACGCTACTTATAGCATTGTTCGTCGTAGTGCCCGTACTGGTCCACTATCATTGGTTTACCGCTCTTGGTTATGAGAGCGTTTTCATGACGTTACTGACAACAAAGGTATCGCTGTTCCTCCAAGGTTTTGCGGTGTTCTTCGTCTTTGCGGCGATCAATCTGTACATAGCCCACAGGATTGGAGGGGTACGTCGTTCGCGCATACCTCTTGCAGTCAAGTTCGGCATCGTGGCACTGTTCGGTTTGGCGTTTGGCATGCTCGCGTTTGGCAACTGGCTAACGGTCCAGGAGTTTGTCCAT
The DNA here is from genome assembly GCA_020637435.1 of Candidatus Woesearchaeota archaeon. Classification (GTDB taxonomy): domain Archaea; phylum Nanobdellota; class Nanobdellia; order Woesearchaeales; family JACJVW01; genus JACJVW01. Next base: position 475,243 of record JACJVW010000001.1, on the reverse strand, counting down.
CAGGTACCTTATGGTATGAATGATCCAATCTTCAACAAAGATATCTCATTTTACTTCTTCACGTTGCCTTATCTGCAATTCATCTGGGAATTCGCAGTGGCAGCGATCATCGTGACTGCAATCGTCGTGCTTTTCGAATATCTTCAATCTTTCATCACGTCAGTGATGCAGCAGCAGTACGGCGAAGAGGGGCCAAATCTTAGTTTCGCGTATATGGTGTCTTTGCTTAAGAGCAGCGCACTTCACCATATGGGTGTTCTTGCGCTATTCCTTTTTGGCCTGCTTGGGTTTAAGCACTACCTTTCCATATTTACTGTCATGTACTTGGATGAGGGGCTTTTTGTCGGTCCAGGTTACAGTGATATCGTCGTCCTCTTCCCTTTGCTCAAGGTGCTTATCGGACTGGCTGTCGCATCAGGAATAATGGTCTTCTTCTGGACTTTTGTGAAAAAGCAGAAGATCCAGAAACGACATGTTTTCGCTTTCGTGCTTATCGCTTATTTACTCGTTGGACTTATCGGACCTACACTTATCAAAGGCGTGTTCCAGGCGGTGCGGGTGAGTCCGAACGAGATTAATCTTGAGGAGCCCTACTTGAAGCACAATATTGAGTTCACAAAAGAGGCTTATGGACTTGATGATGTGAAGGTTGAGGAGATCCCTTCACTTGATCTTGCGCTTAAGGATGACATCGATGGCGCAAAAAATACTATAGACAATGTCCGCCTTCTTGACTGGCGTCCCCTGACGCAGACTTATAAGCAGACGCAGGAGATACGACTATACTACGACCTGAGCGGTATCGATATCGATCGGTATACTATCGATGAGAAGTACACACAGGTCATGATCGCTCCGCGTGAACTTGACCAGGCTCAGATAACCTCCAACGCGCAGACGTGGGTTAACTTGCATATGGTGTATACGCATGGTTTTGGTATCGTGATGAGCCCTGTTAACGAAGTTACGAAAGAAGGTTTACCTAATTATCTGATCAAGGATATTCCGCCTATCTCAAAGCACGAGGAACTTGCAGTCGAACAGCCACGTATCTACTATGGTGAACGGCAGGATTCATACGTGCTGGTGAACACAGGAACACCTGAATTTGACTTTCCAAAAGGAAACTCGAATGAGTATGTGCAGTATGACGGAAAAGGCGGTGTAACTCTGGATAGCTTTGGCAAGAAACTCATCTATGCCATCTATTTCAGAGACCTTAAAGTGCTGCTCACCTCTGATGTGACGGATGAGAGCAAGATCATGTATTTCCGAAGCATCACAGACCGGGTACAGAAACTCACACCGTTCCTTGAGTTTGACAGCGACCCCTATATGGTCCTGGAAGACGGCCATCTCTACTGGGTACTTGACGGATTTACGACAAGCGGAGCGTTCCCTTACTCTGAGAAGATCAACACGATAAATTATATCCGAAATCCTGTCAAGGTAGTGATCAATGCCTATGACGGTACTGTTGATTATTATGTCATCGACGAATCTGACCCAATCCTGCAGACGTATAAGAGCATCTTCCCCGGCTTGTTTAAACCTATGAGCCAGATGGATGAGGGGCTTCGAGCACATCTGCGATATCCTGAAGACCTCTTCAATATCCAAAGGTCAGTGTACACCATCTATCATATGGAGGATCCCAAAGTTTTCTACAATAAAGAGGATGCATGGGAGATCCCTACTGAGATCTACGGCACAGGTAAAGAAGTCCGTGTAGACCCGTACTATGTCATCATGCAACTTCCTGGTGAGGATGCAGAAGAGTTCGTCATCATGTCCACGTTTACGCCTATCCGCAAGGACAATATGGTCGCATGGTTCGCTGGAAGGAATGATGGAGATGCGTACGGTGAGCTTATCCTATATCAATTCCCCAAGGATACGCTGGTGTATGGTCCTTTGCAGATCGAAGCGATGATCGACCAGGATTCTGAGATAAGCCAGCAGCTCACACTCTGGTCACAGCAGGGTTCTTCGGTCACACGTGGTAATCTGTTGGTCATACCTATAGGCAATAGTCTAATCTATATTGAGCCTTTGTATATAGAAGCTGTAACAGGTGAACTTCCGCAATTGAAACGGGTCATTGTGTCTGATGGTGAGCAGGTAGTCATGGAAGAGACGCTTGATGAGGCGTTGTCTGTGCTGTTTGGTACTCAGAGAAAGACGGAAAGCAAAGTTGTGCTTGACGGCAGCGAGAACCTTGGTGAGCTTGCGAACGCATACTATGACGAGGTGCTTGCAGCAATGCGAAGCGGTAACTGGACCGCATTTGGCCAAGGCTTCGAGAAGTTAGGCGACATCATTGCCGAGCTTCGTTGATCAATTTTTTTTAACCTGTTCAATGTACTCAGTGCGCATGCTGAGTGCATCGTGAATCTCTTTTTTTTCTATGGTGTTTGTTGAGGTGTTGTAGATGACGAAGGTGGCTTTACCTGTTCTTGCTGCTGCAAGCTCTCCTGGGTTGACAACGAGGGTGTTGCCCACCTGCTCTTCTTTGAAGAGGTGGGTGTGGCCATAGAAGACGGCATCATAGAGGCCACTCTTTGCAGTGGGTTCTATGAGGTCAGGATAGTGGGTGAGGAAGAGCCTTCGGCTGTCTCTGGTGATGTCCCCGTATGTCGCTTCAGCCATGTCGAATCGGGTGTTGCAGGTGGCCTGCATGGTCTTAAATTTCTCGCCGTCGTTGTTACCCCATATTCCGAAGACCGGGATGGTGAGTTCTGCAAAGCATTTTGGAATGTAGCCTGAACCCATGTCTCCGAGGCAGATGAGTTCGTCGCATCGTTCCTTCTTCATGATGCCGAAGGCCTTGAAGAGATTATGACGGTTATCATGGATGTCTGAGATAATTGCGATTTTCATAGTTTGGAAAAAGTGGGGAGGGGTTATAATTGTTGTCAAAGGGTGGCAGGGTTGAGATATTGGTTCATCTGGTTTTTGGCGGCAGGATGCTCACAATCTTCAGTCGTTTAACAGTGTCCGAAAGTCTCGCTGTGGATCCCATTAGCGAACGAATGAATATTGTCTTATTGTCGTACATCCTGCCTCCTGGCTGGATTTCTTTCTTATGGGGCAAACGTAACCTTTAAATACGGGATAGGCTTGTCCTGTTTCAGTAGGGGTATATCTCCGGAGAGGATATTTATGGCTGATGATGATAAGAAATTCTCGAAGCAGATCATCGGAAAAACGGTGGTCAGCAAGGCAGGTAAACGGTTCGGTGAGGTAGGAGATGTTATCTTCGAGACTCGCTCTGGTGAACTGATCCATATCGTACTTACAAATCCGACTCAGTATGCGGACAAGCTTGAACTGGAGAAGGATAAGGAAGGAAATGTACTGATCCCATTCAGTGCTGTTATCGCTATGGGCGACTTCATGGTAATTAGCGAAGAAGATATTATCTAAATTCATTTATTTTTATAAGTACAACTTAGTTCTTTCTTGGCAATATGAAGAAACAACCTTTAGACAAAGTAATTTCTGCTATTCAGACACGTTTTTTACCAGGGGAAAACCATGTATTCACTATCACCGCAACTCAACCTGAAGTGGGCAGTATACTGTCACATCTTGATCTGCCGCAAACAGACGGAGAATTTTCCTATCTGAGGCTTAGTATGCTTGACCGATTGGTGAATCCCTATTTTGGCGATCTTGCATGGACTGATGATCTTGCTGTGTTCGGGCGCTTTTCCTACTCGGAGGGTTTGGGAGTTCACGCAGATTATGCGTTTAGAAAAGGGGATGAGATCACGGTAGGATTTATCGATGAAATATGCAGCATAACTCCTCAACGGACTGTTGATGTCAAGAAAACTGCTGAACGGTATAGTTTTATGCTGCCTGATGTGTATGATCCTATGGTCCTTCGTTCATCGCTTAAGGATCTTCCACCTACACTGGTGGAGCGTGATCATTATAGTATCCCGCTGCGTAACTGTGTGCACTTTGGAGAAGTCCTGGCAGGATATTTCTCTTCGGATTGAGCGTATGGTTCTGTCATCACCGTATCATTCAGATGAATCTGTGTATGGATTCTCTTGTTTTTGAGAAGAGATATATGTCGTTGTGTCCGGCTCCCACAATAGTCACATAGGTGATATTCTTGGTAGGTAGCAGATCTTTTATCTTTTGTGAAGAGGTCATCGGGATGACGATGTCTGCTGAACCATGTATTATGAGGATATCCGCATCTGAGGATGCCAACCACTCGGTATTGGGGTAATGTTCTTTAAGTAGCAATGATACGGGGTAGAGGGGGAATTTTTTCTGCACAAGTTCTCGCAGATCGTGGAAAGGAGAGCGAAGGATGATCTTTTGAGTACTCCTGATACTGGCAAAGTAGGATGCAGGTCCGGTACCAATGCTTTCTCCTATGACTGTTATGTCAGCGTGGTCAGGAATGACCTGTACTATGTCTCTTGCGTTTTGGAGTATAGCTGCTGCTGAAGGTCTGGCCTCATCTGCTGAATAGCCGGCATATTCGACGAAGATGACGGTGTTGTTTTCTTTTTCCAGGATGGGCCGCAACTCAGCTCTGTCACATGCGGAACCTGCGTTTCCATGGAAAAACACTACATAGTTTTCATCGCCCGACTTTTGGTAATATCTGGTCGTGTTGTATGCATGTTTTTCATAGTCGAAGAATCCTGGACATGTTCGAAAGTCTGTTCTGTCCGGGTAGTAGATCATACCCGACTGGTTGAGCGTTATGAAGAGGCCGAAAAAAATATAGCATAACACAACTATGGCGACTAGACTATTGAGTATGTGTATTCGCATACGTCAGAAAGGGATTAATAAGTATAAAAAATGCTTAGATAAACTCTACTCGTTTAGCTCGGATACCTTTATTCTGCATATGCGTCTTCTTGCACTCTTTGCAGACGTATCTGAGATCAGTCTTCTTGGAGACCTTGGCACCGGTCATCTTGAATTTACTGATGGCTGGTTTTGAGTAACGTCCGAGGTTACCTGTACCTCGTGCTGAGCCTCTGTCTCGAGCTCTGTACTTAGAACCATAGGAGAGTGAACTAGCAGTCCTTTTCTTCGCCTGTTCGACTTTGTGCTCCGTGTGCTTTTTGCACTTCGGGCAGTATCTGTTCATTAGTTTAGGTATTTTCATGCTCTCTAACACCTGTACTGCGGAGAAACCCAAGTTGGTTTATAAAGCTTTCTCCTTGGATTTTTACGCTCTGAGGCCTGTAGGGACAATTCTGCCGGATTAAGGTATGCTAGTTTTTCATCATTCCCCTCTAGGTGCTGCTGTACATACTTAGTGCAGCTCAATTCATTGAGTTGCGTCTTTTTTAGTTTGTGCAACCGTAGGTGCATTTTAAATAGAATTATATGTTATGTTTGTAGCATGGAACGATTTCTTTCAAGACGAGGCAAGGATATTCAATTTCCAAAGAAGGGTCTGATATCTCAGATCGCAGAGGCGAAGGATATGACTATCAACGCAACCGCAGGTATCGCCCTCACAGATGACGGCGCACCGATGCACCTTGGAGCCATAGGCAATAAGATTGATATGGCCGCAAAGGATGTATTCTCGTACGCATCAAGTTACGGCAACCCTGAACTTCGAAAGCTTTGGAAGGAGCACATCCGCTTGAAGAATCCAAGTCTTGGAGACTTTAGCAATCCTGTAGTCACTGCAGGCTTGACGCATGGGGTGAGCATCGCCGGTTATCTGTTCTGCGATGAGGGCGACCAGGTCATCCTTCCGGACCATTACTGGGATAATTATGATCTGGCACTTGGAGATGTGTATGGAGCTAAGATCAAGACTTACCCTCTTTTTGATGATAGCGCATTCAATGTCGCCGGACTTGCTGCTGTTCTACAGAAGCAAACGGGTAAACAGATAGTACTTCTCAATTTTCCTCATAATCCAACAGGCTATTCGCCCTCAAGAGAGATTGCATATGCCATCAAAGATGTGCTCGTGGCGTCGGCAGAACGAGGCAATGATGTGGTGGTGCTCTGTGATGATGCTTATTTTGAATTGTTTTTCGAAGACACGTTTACGCAGAGCATGTTCAGTATCCTTGCGGATGCGCATGTAAACCTTCTTGCGGTCAAGATAGATGGAGCTACCAAAGAGGATCTTGCCTGGGGACTTCGAGTCGGCTTCATAAGTTTTGGTGGCCAGAATATTGATTATGCTGCGCTTGAGGATAAGGCAGCAGCAGTGGTGCGCGGGACAGTGTCCAACGCGAGTCAACTTAGCCAGAGCCTCCTTGTCGAAGCGTACAAGGACGGCAGCTATGCAGCGGACAAACAAAAGGCGTTCGATACGATGCGGGAACGCTATGTGCTTGTAAGGCAACTTGTCAATCAGTATGGGCTAACAACACTTCCTTTTAACTCAGGATATTTTATGTGCGTAAGCCCTCCTGTGGATGCGGAGAAGGTGCGCCTACGCCTGCTCGAAGCTTATGACACGGGAGTGGTGCGGTTAGGTGATCAGATAAGGGTCGCATTCTCAGGTGCAAGTAAAAAAAAACTTCCCCGATTATTCGGGAATATTGCAAAAGCGATAGGTGATCTTTCATGAAGATAGGTGTGGTGGGAGCAGGTAATGTAGGTAGTACGGTGGCGTTCTACGCAGCATTACAGGGACTTGGAGATATCGCTCTAGTCGATATCTCGGGCGACATGGCAGCGGGTAAAGCACTCGATATCCAGCAGGCCGTACCAAGTTTAGGGACCGAAGTTATCGTGAAGGGCGGGGATGATTATGCAGCGCTTAGGGGAGCGGATATTGTCGTCATCACCGCAGGTGTGCCGCGGAAGCCCGGCATGAGCAGAGATGACCTGGTCTTTACAAATGCAGGTATCATGAAAAGCATAGTTCCTCAAGTGATGCATCACACCGAGAATCCCATCCTAATCATCGTGTCCAATCCTCTTGATGTGATGGTGCATATCGCACATCAGGTCAGCCGTCTACCGAAGGAAAGGGTCATCGGTATGGCTGGTGTCCTAGATACACTAAGATTCAAGACTTTCCTGGCGAAGGAAGCCTGTTGCAGTTTTAGCGATGTAGATGCCATGGTACTTGGCAGTCACGGTGACCTGATGGTGCCGCTCATCTCTCACTGCACGATTAGAAATCAACCTCTTAGTCAAGTGCTCTCAACGAAACAGATCGCAGCTCTTGTTGAACGGACGCAACAAGGAGGTGCCGAGATAGTAGGGCTTCTTAAGACAGGCAGTGCGTACTATGCACCTGCTGTCGCTGTTCTCGATATGGTTCGCGCCATCATCAAGGATTCTAAAGAGGTACTTCCGTGCAGTGTCCTACTTGAAGGTGAGTATGGTGAAGAAGGCGTGTTTGTAGGGGTTCCGGTAAGGCTTGGCAAAAAAGGGGTTGATGCGATCATCGAGCTAAGCATGACTGATCTAGAGAAAGAGCAGTTCAGTTCGTGCGCGAACGGTGTTCGGCAAATGATCTTGCAGCTTTCACCAGATTAAGGAAGAGCGGTGCCGGCCGTTCAAGTCTTGAAGAAAGTTCAGGATGATACTGGCCGGATACGTAGCAAGGGTGGTCCGGCAGTTCCATTATCTGCATGATGCTTTTATCAGGGGTTGTTCCGCTAAAGACTATACCTTTCTTTTCGAGTGTCTCAACATACTCAGGATTCACTTCGTATCTATGCCTAAATCGTTCTCTGATGGATTCTGCATTGTAGATCTTGTATGCCTGAGAATCTTTTGATATCCTTATATCCCTTCCGCCAAGACGCATGGTCCCGCCTTTTGTCTCCACCTTCATCTGTTCGGGCAGGAGGCATATGACGGGTTCTGGTGTGTCCGCAATCTCTGTACTATTCGCCTTCTTGAGTCCACAGACGTTTCTTGCGAACTCTATGACTGCCAACTGGAAACCCAGACAGATCCCGAGGAAAGGAATCTTATTCTCTCGTGCGTAGCGGATGACCTCTATCTTTCCTTCTGTACCTCTGCTGCCAAAGCCTCCCGGTACGATGACTCCGTCGATGCCTTTGAGGGACTCCTCGACAGTACGTCTGCCGTTCTCAATGTCTGTTGTCTCCAACCATTTGAGGTGGACTTTGGTCTCATAGTGCGCGCCTGCATGCACGAGCGCTTCACTTATGCTAAGATAAGAATCATGCAATTTTGTATACTTTCCGCAGATAGCTATCGTCACTTCATGTTTTGGATTCTTTATCGCGGAGACGAGTCTGGACCACTTTGTGAGGTTTGCCTTGTCCTTGACTTTGAGCATATTTCGAAGCAGATAGGGCAAGCCTTCTTTTTGGAAGATGAGCGGCAATTCATAGACTGTCTGAATGTCCGGGTCAGAGACGACATGAGCTTTGTCGATGTTTGAGAAGAGCGCAATCTTTTCTTTTATGTCATCGTCTAGCATCCTTCTTGATCTGCCGATGATTATGTTCGGCTGTATGCCTATCTTTCTAAGCAGTTCTGTGCTCTGCTGCGTGGGTTTTGACTTTTGTTCGCCTACGCATTCCAGTTCTGGGACATAAGTCAGGTGCACGTAGAGGATATTGTCTGCGCCAACGTCCATCTTGAGCTGTCGTGCAGCTTCATTGAAGAGCATCATCTCCATATCCCCTATGGTACCTCCCATCTCGATAAGCACAATGTCCGCATCTTCAGATTTTGCTATCTGAAAGAATTTGCTCTTGATGAGGTCCGTGACGTGGGGAATCATCTGGACGGTCTTGCCTAGGTAATCTCCTTTGCGTTCTTTGTCGATTATTTCTTTGAAAATCTTTCCTGAAGTCAGATTCCAGGTGAATTTTGCGTCGATATTAAGGAAACGCTCATAGTGTCCGAAATCAAGGTCCACTTCGCCGCCGTCGTCAAGCACAAAAACTTCTCCGTGCTCGATAGGGTTCATGGTTCCAGGATCGACGTTTAGATACCCGTCACACTTTATTGTGACTATTCTGTTGCTGGATGAGAGCAGTCTTGCGATAGAAGCAGATATGATCCCCTTTCCAAGGCCGGAAAGGACACCGCCGGTGACTATGATGAATTTTGCGTAGGACATCCAAGGATTCTCCTTGCTCCAGGTGTTTATAAAAGTTTTTTGTCAGAAATGTATAGATAGGAACATGGTGTTCGAAGCAAACAAAAGATTATTAAACCGTCTCACTTGTGTTCACATTCCCTTAGGGAGTTCTTTGTTCTGGTTGCACATAATGAAGCACACCTCTTGATATGGATGAATCGATGAATAAGGATTAAAAACCTTATTATGTTTCTTGAGGTTCATGCTTGAAGAGATTGCAAGAGATGCTGAAAGGATCATCGTCAAAATAGGTTCTGATCTTGTGAATCAGACGAACATCCAGTGCTATGCCGAAGATATCGCAGGACTGAAGGCGGACGGAAAGGATATTGTGGTGGTCTCCAGCGGCGCTATCAAGAACGGTAAGATGGTGACATCGCTGCATATGGCAGAAGGTATGGCACGAAATCAGGCGCTTGCGGCTGTCGGTCAGATACCGCTTGCACAGATGTATGAGTCTGCGCTTGCGTCGTATAATCTGCATGCCGCCCCTATCCTTGTGACCAGAGGGGATCTAGATGTGCTTTCCTATGCGAAGCAGATACCTAAACGTGTCCATCAGCTTTTTCCTATCTCAGAATATATCGCTACGTATACCCCTGATCGACCGGTGAGTACTACGGACCTTGATGAAGCGGATAGGGAACTTATGCAGCCGTTCATCCAATTGCTTAACGGAAAACTTGAGCGTCATTACCGTCTAAAACAGACTATGGAAGCATTGCTTCACAAGGAACACAATGTTATTCCTATCATGAACGAAAATGATACGCTTGCGATAGAAGAGATAAGTTTCGGGGATAACGATGCGCTTGCTGCATACGCAGCCAACGCGTTCTTAGCAGATCTTTTGGTCATTCTCACATCAGTCGATGGTGTCTATGACAGGGCCAAATATGAAGCAGGTACCAAGCAGGTCATTGAACATATCGATAACCTGGACTATTTCAATGCGCAAGTTGTCAACGAACAGACACCTAATGGTAAGGGTGGGATGGCTTCAAAAGCAGGAGCAGCAAGAATCGCATCGAATATTCCTCTGCTTATAGCCAATGGCAACACTCCCCATATTCTTCGGGATATGTATTGTCAAACTATCACTGGCACTTATGTACGATTATGAGAACTCGATGTTTTCTTTAAGGAGATTTCTGAGACGTTCTTTAAGCTCTGCTACAGGTACGCGTACCTGTTTCGTGGAGTCCCGATCACGGATGGTAACGTCGTCGTTCTCCAGAGTATCAAAATCGACGGTGATACAGAATGGCGTGCCTAGTTCGTCCTGTCTGGCGTACCTTCTTCCGATTGATCCTGATTTGTCGAAAGTGCAGGTGAATTCTTGCTGTAAGTCCTTGTAGATTTCGGTGGCTTTGGCCATGAGATGTTCTTTTCCAAGCAAGGGGAAGACTGCGCACTGGATCGGCACTACGGACTTTGTCAGTTTGAGCACAATGTTTCCGCGTTCATTATCATCATCGTACGCGTCATAGAGCATAAGCAGGAACAGTCGGTCAAGACCCTGTGAAGGTTCAATTACCGAGGGGATGTATTTCCTCTGTTCGGCTTCATCAAAATAGGTCATGTTAGTCTTGGATTCTTTCTCGTGCTGGGAAAGATCAAAGCTTCCCCGGTTGGCTGAGCCATGCACTTCTTTGAAACCAAAGGGGAAATTATAGTCTATGTCGAATGTTGCTGAGGAGTAATGTGAAAGCTCAGTCTTGACATGTTCACGTATCCGTAGATTTTCCGATTTTATACTGAGGGTTTTGGTATACCAGTTGTAGTACTCGCTTAGCCAGTAGGCATGCCATTCGGTGAGCTTCTCTTTGTCCAGAAGCTTCTGGATGGATACTGTTTCCATCTTGTTTGTGCCAGCGTCCTGCTCTTGAGCTGAAAGGAACTGAAACGTTGTGTTCTTGTGCACATCTGTGAGAGCCGGACAAGTCTTCTCTTGCGGGTCAGTAAAGAATTCAAGCTCCATCTGTTCAAATTCACGTGAACGGAAAAGAAAATCCCTTGGAGATATCTCGTTTCTGAAGGCTTTACCAATCTGCGCGATACCGAATGGTACTTTGAGCCGGTTGTGTTCCTGGATCAAACGGAAATTGGGGAAGATACTCTGGCAGGTCTCCGGCCTGAGGTAGGCTGTAGCCTCTTTGTCGTTCGAGGCGCCTACGTTTGTCTGGAACATAAGGTTGAAATCTCTTATCTCTTCGAACTCCTCTCCTTTGTAGGTGAGCTTGTTCGTGTCGATAAGTTCCTGGATATCTTTTGCGCTCAGTCCGTCGGCAGGAATCTTAAGTTCGTCCTCAATGAAATGGTCAGCCCTTAATTTCGTGCGCGATTTTTTTGTTGTCAGGATCAAGTCCGCGAAATTGTCGACATGCCCTGAGGCTTTCCACACTTTTGGATTGGTGATGATGCTGCCGTCCTGGCCTACGACATTGTCTCTAGACCTGACGGTGAACTGCCACCATGCCTGCTTGATATTGTTCTTCAGTTCAACACCAAGCGCGCCAAAATCAAAGAAACCGGAGATGCCGTTGTATATCTCCGCACTGGGATACACGAAGCCCTTCTTCTTACAGAAGGTGGCCATCTCATCGATGGGAATCATTTCTTTCTGACCGGACGAAGTTCAGGGGATCCGCATTTTCTGCATTTCACTTTCTTTTGCAGCACCAACATATTGGATGTGCTAATAGAGCTCTTGCATTTTCTGCAGACGAACTTCCTCTTTAGGAGTCTTGCTTCAGCTTCTGGAAATTTAGCCATACTATATCACTTTATTCTGATTTGACCTGTTTCATGACTTTGTCTTCAAGGATGATCCAGTAAAGTACATTGCATCCTTCGACACATTTGTCTTTGAGGTCTTCCGGGATCTGCAGATCGAATGTCTCATAGCTATCAGCATCCATGACATTCGCCGTTTCACCGGAGATGGAGAGGACCTGTGCGGTCTTCTTCTCGATGATAGGGACTTCGATGTTGTCGTGACCGGGCATGACGATGACCCGCTTCTTGCCGTCGAGGATGCCTGTAGCTTCCATCCTTACTTTAGCGTGACCATGCTTTCCTGGTCGTGATGTTGATGTGTCTCCGACGATGCTCGCAACACCATCAATGATAACGTAATTGCCCTTGTTGAGGGTTCCGATGGATTTTAATGTCTTTTCTCCACTCATTCATGCTCACCTATAGAACATTTCTGGTAGAAACGGGATTATTTTATAAAGGTTTGGGTGCATAATTTTCCCTTCATAGGGGCTGTAGCTACAAATCTTCTTTCTAGAGGTAGTAAAGGATGTCGCTTGCTATGAATCTGCTATCGTCTTTAGCTGCTTCCTCTCCGGCTTTCCCAACAAGATATACAGCATTGATCGCTGCCTGTTCCTGGTTAAGGCCTTGTGCTACCCAGGAGGCAACGCAACCTGCTAACACGTCTCCTGTTCCGGCTATGGCCATGCGTGGCACACCTGTTGTATTCTTGTACAGTGTTAGAGGGGTGTGGATGATGTCGATCGGGCCTTTTTGGATAATAATGTTGTTTTTTATCGGGTCCGCAGTGAGGAGTTTGAATTCGTTTTGGTTCGGTGTTAGTACTGTGTCTTTGAGTGTTGTGCCTTGTATGAGTTTTATAGCATCTGCGTCAAGAACAAAAGGGGCTTTTCCATATTTCAGTAGGTTTTTTATGAGGTATGAGGTGGTGTTTTTGGTTCCGATGCCGGGGCCTATGAGAATAGCATCGTGTTTTTTGATGAGATCCTGAAGGGTTGTTCTGTGAGCGTTCGTGATGTGGGTGCCCTTGAGTTTTATGGTAATGATGTCAGGGGACATGGTATTGATGGCCCATGCCACTTTTTCAGGGGCGGCAACAGTTACCCAATCGCAACCGGTGCGAAGTGCTGCCATGGCCGCTAGAAAGGGGGCACCTACGTAGTATTCGGAACCACTTATGATGAGCACTCTGCCTGCATCGCCTTTTTTTGCATCGGTTTTTTTTCTTGGAAGTCGAATCTCTTTTTTTGTGATTGTCTTCATTTTTTGATTATATGGAGCTCACATTTTACTTTGTACTGTTCAGAAGTCGCGTAGCATTCGTCAGTGACTTCGGAGCTCATGGTGAAACCGAAGGACTTGAGTCTGGCGTATGCGTTTTTGACATTGTCAGTCTCGACCAGAATCTGAACTGTCGGGGCGAACTGGAATTCATCTTCTCCTATCAAGTTGACTTTTGCATTTGGGAGGATCTGATGAAGGATTGCGAGATATTTTTTTGCAGACTTCTTGATGAGCTCGTCGTCTTCCATCAGCAACCCAGGTAGAGGCAAGCGACGATTTTTTTTCGCTTGTTTCGTGAAAGCTCGTTGTAAAGGTCGACTGCTTTGTCCGTCGCTGCGGTGATGACATCGATCCCCATAGCTTCTATCTCATCACGTCCGTTCTCAGGGAGAATCAAGGATTCTTCTGTGCCGGTACCGAAGATGATAGTATCAGGCTTTTTCTCGAGTATCTCGGAGATGTCTTGTTCTTTGATGATGTTAGTCTCATCCCGTATCCATTCCGTGACCTGTTCATCATCGATGATGATATCTTCATTGTAGACGATGCCATTGACCATCGCCTCTCCTACGTCAAAATGCTGTATCATTGCGTTTCACCTATTGGTAGTTCCTGGATTGGATAAAATAACTTTTCTGGCAGATTGTCCAGTGGGAAGTGTACATGAATACTTTGGTTTTCATAAATGTTTACATAGACAGAAGTATCTCTTTGCTTTTATGCATAATCTTATCAGGCGTATTATCCTTTCAAGACTACCTGAAGGTCCAACTTTACAGGTACAAGGAGAACGCATCATCATCGTGGACTACTGCAATGCATCATTAGACATGCATCTTGAATTAGACGTGCAGCACGGGTACTCTTTTAATGAGACTATTTTTGTCCATCCTAGATTGCGCGGTCAAGGCTACGGCAGAGCTTTGGTCGAGGCCAGAGAGGAGCTTGCAGGAGAACTTGGACTTACTGTGCTCATCAACAAGAATCGGAATCCTGATTTTTGGAGGTACATGGGCTATGAAAAGCTTGGCCGGATACGACAGATGTATCTGGGCAACAAGCTAGGTATCGGATTCCAGCCGCATAGCATGTACAAGGATCTACGGTAGCCAGGTTGAAGGATCTTTTATCTTCTGCGGAAGGTAGTCGCTGATGACGAAGTTGAGTCCGTGCTTGGCAAGGGCCTGCTGCTCCGCCCTCTTCTTCATCTTAGTCATTTCCTGCAATGCTTTTTGCCATTCTTTATAATGGATGACGAAGGGGTCATTCTTGATACCGTCTTTTATACGTTTGACGTCGACCTCTTTTAGAGGATGCGTAGGCAGTTTGTAATTGATGATATCGTCTGGAGTTATCCCTATGAACTTTGCCTGCGGCACGCAGAAGAATTCGTTGATGTGCGCAGCGTTTCCTGAACCCACTTTAAGAGTTCTGTAGATGTTAAGGAATCCATACGGGTCACCATCCGTAAAGACGTAGACCGGGATCTTCATGTCATCGCTAAGCTTCCTGATAAATCTTCTGCACGCCCGGGTCGGAACCCCTCCCATCGCGATGAGGACTGAACTTGAAGATTTCCAGTATTTGTGCTTGTTGAGACGCTCGAACATACCCGATGTCTCTATAGCGAGGATGAATTTTGCTTTGGTCTTGAACTGGAGGTGCTCAACTGAACTAGGGATTGAATACGCACCTGAACCGAATTTTGTACAGTCAATCTCTATCTGCTGTCCGGTCTCACTGTCATGGTCGATTACTGTCAGTTCTCCTGCGACGTGTCCGCCTTTTTCTTCGGGGATGAAACCAAGTTGTTCTCTATTGAGCATCATCATGGCTTCCATGTCGTCCATGACCGCATCCGATTCTGGCTGTTCTTTAAATCGGGCGTCTCCCCAATTCTTGGAGATGTAGTACATCTCCCTTTTTGTCGCGATATCATCGGATTCTACAATCTTTTTGGACTCGCCCATCATAAGTAGAGTTTGGGCGAAACTCTTGATCGTTGATGCCGTCAGCGTACGCTTCTTCATCTTCCCTTTTATCGCGAAATACCCCTGATCCTGATTGTAATCGACATTAGCCAATGAACGCAGCGGTGATTCGACTGAAGGTTGCTTCTTCTTTTCGATTGACTTAAAAACGTCTTCGGAGATATCGTGGATCTTGTCCAGGACCACTTTTGTGGATTGATCGTCTTTAGGTTTCATTCTTCATCCTCCTCAGACTCTTCGTCTTCTTCAGGTTCATCCCTGCCTATCTTGGCAAAATCTTCGTCGTAATCTTCGTTCTTCGTCGGATCGAACTTCATGTCTTCAAGTTTTCCTCTGGATTCTTCGAGAATCACTGTGAGGTTCTCAGCGATGATCTCTTTATCAGTATCTTTGAGATCCAGCAACTGAACAAGCGCGTCCTGGACATGGGGTATGTATTTTTCGATATAGCCCCGTTTCTTACCCTCATCAAGGATACGCTTTTTTTTACGTACATACATAGCAAGCTTTCTTCCCACTTCCTGGATACCGAGCTTGATCTCCTTGATGATCTCAGGATAATGGGCCACTGCCTCTTTGGATTCTGAAGTGAAAGGGACCCAGACGCTCGCGATATGGACCGCAAGAGTGAGCGGACCTACAGGAAGATTGCCCTTGCTCTGATTAAGCCCGTAGGTTCTCCAAGTCAATCCGGTGATCGCTTTGGTGACGCCGCATGCACCCTGCTGATAGAGCAGAGGGACCCGGTTAGCGTAACGCATCAGCCTGATAGGTGCATCACCTGGCTGCTGCCCTCCGTACGCTAGGCCTACTTCGATGATGAAGGGATTTCCCCTATACACCTGGGGGGGTCTGGTCGAAGAGGCGTAGAATTCAGCATTGATCTCTTTCTTTAGACCTTTCTCAAAAGCTTCTTGGCCGATAGGTGAGAGGCAATCGGTAGATGGTGCCTGGATCTTTGTCTTCTTGATGCCTTCAAGGAGTTGCTCAACGCTCTCTCTTGAGAGATCTTTCGGTCTTGTGGTCGGCAGGACCGCTCCGTTCTCGCAGATCTGTTTTGCGATGGTCGCAGACACCTTTGAGAATTCAGTGGTCAGGAATTGCTGCAGAGTCTTGCATTCTGATTTGCCGAGCATCTCGATAAGAATGCCAAGCTCCACACCATACGGGTGCGGTTGGATCTCTTGCGCCTCATGTGGTATGTGGTCTATGACCCTTGGGAAGATAATCTGTTCCGCTTTTGGGTTGGTATAGATGATGGTCGCGTGCGGATTTGTGATAGCGGTCTCACGCAGATATTCATCGACAGACTGACCTCCGCCTATGTAGGATGCTTCAAGGTCGACTTCGATACGAGTGCCCTGGTCTTTATCCCACTCGACTGTCTTCTCTTCTTCAATGTCAGGTTTGTTTGTCTTGGTGTCTATGCGTAATTTGTAGAATTGTGCTTCGTGATCCTTTCCAATCTTTGTGGTGATCTTCGCAGGTCTTCCTGTGGTCAGCTGTGCATACATGACAGATGCGGAGATACCGATACCCTGCTGTCCGCGGGACTGTTTTAGTCTATGGAATTTAGAACCATAGAGTAGTTTTGCGAAAATATTACCTACTTGTGCCTTGACGATGCCTGGACCGTTGTCTTCGATGATGACCCGGTAACGATCTTTATTCATCTCGATGATATCGACTATTATCTCAGGAAGGACGTTAGCCTCTTCACAGGCGTCCAGTGAGTTATCGACCGCCTCTTTGACGGTCGTCATCAATGCTTTTCTTTTGTTATCGAAACCTAACAGATGTCTGTTTCGCGAAAAGAATTCTGCGACTCCAATCTCACGCTGCTTACCAGCAAGTTCATGAGCTTTTGTCTGTGTCTCCGGGGTCTTCTTCCCCAATGTCGTCTGCACCATCTCTAACTTCCTCTTTTAGTTCTATCGGGCCTTCAAGTTCGGTCCGCCTGACCTCTCGTCTCTGCCTTTCCAGCCATCTATATACATTGGCGTGGGGGCTACCTGAAAGCAATGATTCTATCGCACGCCGGGCGATGGATACCATGCCGAGCTCACCTACGATCCCTATAGTCTTACCATATACAGAAATATAGACTTCACAGAGACTCTCGATAACTCTGCGGGATTTTCCTTCACTTCCGATAACTCGTCCTTTGAGCCGTATAGCATCGTTCTTGGTCTTGGCATAATCCTGGATATTGATAAGCTCGAAAGCATAGTCCTGTTTAAGCAAAAGTATAGCTATTTCTGGGTTGAAGCCGCGTCCTATAGCTTTGATCATCTCTCTGGCTGAGAATAAGGTGATAGGATCATCTCCAGATATGGTGACATCCCCTTCAGTAGAGTCGACATTAAGCTTGGTCTTGGTCACTTCTTCAAGCTTTTTCTTCTCTTCTCCAGATTTCCCAATAAGGACAGCAATGCGTTCTTTTGGTATTTTTAGTTCATGGGAGTACTCAGCCATGCTTCTACAAGGTTCTGGTGTATTTTAAAAAGCTTACTATGGGCTGAAATGGAGGGTACTGCAAAGTGCGTACACAATGTACCCTCTTAGACTACGTTAACTTCCTTCTCCAATGCTGCCTAAGTCTTCTTCAGAGGAGGCAGGTGTCACTGCCACTGGTTTTGAAGTTCTCTGAACGATATGGCTTTGTCGGGCAGTGAATCCATAATATTATTATAGGGTAAGTGAGTAGTATGCTTGTATGAAGGCATTCTGGATAGGATGGTTTGGTGCGCTTATGGTTGTTGCGTACTTGCTGAGCGGTTCGATAACCGGGCTAGTTGTCGGTTGTGAGGACTGTGTCTGCACATCTGATGCTGACTGTGCGTATGGTGCAGTGTGCTGCTCTATGGATGACGGGCACGCATGTGAACCTGTCGAACTTTGTCTGGAGAAGGTCAAAACGACAGAGAAACCAGAAGAATACAGATCACAAACGGCTGTGTACGGTTTCGCACTGCTTCTAGTCTTATACCTTGGTCTATATACCGCTAGAAAGTTTGATTAGACTGTTAATAAAAATAATTGATTAGAATCAGACCTGTCTTAGAAGTTTTTCGCTGAGGTCTTCGGGCCAACCCATCTTCTTTAGCTCAAACCTGATGCTCTCGTCTGAATTTCCCTTCGATCGCATCTCTTTGATATACTTCTCAGTGTTTATTGCCTGGTACATAATGTTCTTCGGCCATCGTTTCTTCTGGGCGTAGTCAGAAATCTCCTGAGCGGTCTTCCCTTCCTTAAGGAGTCGGAAGATCTGTTCGAGCGCGACAATATGTTCGTCCTGTTTTGGCTGCTGCAGGTCCGTGTCTCTATGGGCTTGTAGGACTTCCCTGACCATATTCTCCGGATAACCTTCTTTTTTCAGACTCTGGATGAGCTGCTCAACAGGAATATTGTTCTTCATCGCATGAAGTACACGTATTTCGATATCCTGCAGGAGTATCTCAAACTCGATGAGTTCCATAGGCCAACCCTGGGAGGTGAACTGTCTGATTATCTCATCCGGTTCTGTACCGCGGGAGAGCGGCAACCTTATGGATTCTTCAAGTTTTGCAAGAGAGTCGATGATTTCGGGTTTCCAGCCCTTTTCAGCAAGCATCGATTTGATCGATGCCGGTGTAGCTCCCTTATGCAATTCCAGCAGGATGCTCATTTCATCCGCTACCAGGTCTTCCGCAGGCTGTTCCTTTGGAGTGTCTTTATGCTCTTCAAAGAGTAAAGCCATGGTGACCACGTCTTCCGGCCACCCTTCCTCTTTAAGTTCGATGGCGATCAGCTCATCACTCTTTCCTTCAGCACGTTTGTCTTCTATCTTCTTGTAGATGATAGACTTATTCTTCATAAGGTCATTGAATATGAAGTTGTGGATGAAGAAGAGCTCGATGAGTTCTTTTGGCCAGCCTCTTGAAAGCAGTTTGCTCTCAATAACATCTTTACTTATACCTCTTTTGAGCATGAGCAGGGCATACTCGGAGAGGTGCAGTATGTCTTCAACTCTCTTCTTCGGTATGCCAAGGGCTTTGCCTATGCGAAGGATCTTTTCTTTGTCTGTGCCTTTGTAGTATTCAAGGAATATCCTTCCTTCCGTATCCTCAGCTGCCGCTTTGAGGGATTCAGCAGTGAAGGGTTCTTCTTTTCTTGGGCGGCTTTCCAGTCCGGCCAGAGCGATTCCCGCGACTATACCGAGAAGACCGAGCACTACGACGAACATGAGTATCCACTGGAAGAATGCACTTTCAGTCTTGCAGGAATCACATGGTCCACCACAATCAACATCTTCTTCCCCTTGGTTTTGTATCATGTCTGAACAGGTAGGCAGGACAGGTTCCGTAAGCAGCTCTGAACATATTTTGGTCAGGCTATCACAATAACCAGAGTCGCAGTCAATATTTGAGAGGCATTTCTTGCCTAGTCCGCATGCTTTGCAGTCTCCGCCACAGTCTACGTCTGTCTCTCCATAGTTCTGTGAATAATCAGTACATGAGGTGACCTCTTTCTCAATCACTTTTGGCGTGTATTCACAGCTCTGCAGCATGTGCGGCCTGACATAGTAGGTATTGCATTCACTTGTGTCATAGCAGGATCTGGTCTGTTTTCCGTCGACACAAAGATTCCAGTTTCCACAGACCCAGTTCTCGACACATTCGTCGCTCTCATCGTCATCTGTCTCTTTTGTGCAACCGTTGTCCTGCAAGTCGATAAGACCGTCTCCATCATTGTCTTTGCCATCTTCGCACTGTTTCTTATTTGAGATGAAACCTGAGCTTCCGCCCCGGCTTCCGCCCCCTCCTCCGCCTGAACTGCTACTTGAGCACTTCTTGTCAGCGCCTGAACAATCTTCATCGATTCCGTTTCCACAGATATCAGTAGCTCCAGGGTATCTGTTCTGATCAGTATCCTGACAATCCAACGGCGAACTTATGCACAGACTTCCAAAGAAGTAGCCGTCTCCGTCTTTGTCTGTGCAGCCAGCCTGCTCTTTTACTGCGGAATGGTTGAGACCAGAGACTCTGTAGGTGGTATTCCTGTCTTCGCAGAAGTAACCTGAATAGTTCTGGTTGTCGCAAGGCACGAGAATCTCATCGGCTGCGGTGCAGTTGACTGATATTGCTGATATATTGGTGGTCGCATTATCTTTGATGCATACAGACATGATGGTAGTGTTATACTTCTGCAGATGTACTGCCTTGGTCATATTTACTGGAAGTATCAGGCCACTTACGCTTATCGCGCTCATGTTCGCATTATTCACTTCAATAACTATGCTGCCGAGATCAAGGATGGATGTTGCATTGAGTATGAAATCAAAGTCCACAAAGTCATGGCTACTGTTCTTGAGAGTAATGTGCACCAGTCCTCCGTAATACTGGCTAATATTGGTCGAACCAGGAAGGAAGAAAGTGGTGTTAGTCGAATTGTCGAAATAGCTGGAGTTCACGATTATCATCGTGATCGGTATATTTGTGACTATTCCTGTCTCATTGCCTGTGATGAAATCAAAGGTGTCTGAGATTCCATCGCTGTCCATGTCTGTATAGAGTATCGTGAGATTAAAAGTCTGATTGACACAGCTATTGATCTCATCCTGGTTATCGCAGACCGTCAGCTTCAAACCATAGTGGCCTCTAAGTAGAGGTGACTGATTGAATGTCATGTATCCGCTCTCGTTGATCTCGATCCAGCTCGCATTTACCACGTAGGTGAGAGGATGGTTGTCTGCGTCTGTCGCGTTTATCGTATAGGACCACGTCTGATTGTCCCAAGTAGTCTGGTTTGGAATAGGGGCTATGACGGGTGCTATATTGAGCGGATTGACGGTCAGTCCAAAGACGTTGCTTCCCGCAATAGCGTAACCATCATCTGCAGTTATGTACGCGGCTTCACTGCCGGACCAGTTGTAGTCGAAGGAATAGAAAATGACTGCGTTACTGGAGTTCATCGTATAATTGATGTTAGGAGATGAAAGCACAGGTCCGCTCGTGTTGAGCTGTAGGACCTGTGTCGCGTTATAGGTCTTTCCTATGAAGATGAGATCGTCGAATATTCCGTTAGCGTAGATGGAATCTGATGCGGCTTTACCAAGATACAACGTAGTAACACTGTTCGGATCGCTGTATGAACTTCCTATAAGATTTCCGTCAACATAGAGCCATGATATGGTCGATGCATAAGTTATAGTCAGGTAGTGCCAGTCATCAGTATTCCAGCCAGTAATATTCATTTCTGTATACGTAGAGGAATCGCCTAGCCTGAGCATGTAGTCATTCTCTTCTTTGGTAGCATACAATGCGAAATCCGCTGACATCTGCAGCAGCAGATGGTCTTCATCTGATGAGGTATTCCAGAAAGGTCTGAACCAGAATCCTATCGTTCCCGCTGAATCATTGTAGTGCGAACTAATATCATACTCGATATATGTTGCAGCTCTGGATCCATTGACGAAGGATGTAGCGAAGCTACTTTTCTCGAATTGCATATCATCTACTACAGTATAACTGCTGTTCTGTGCGTCAACATAGATCCTAGCGTACACCGCACCGGAAGGACTGGTCATATTTGCAGACTTTCTTTCCGGTGTCACGGTTAATTCAGGCGTAAAGGCACAAGTATTACCTAGCCCACAGATGAGGCAGGTACCGAGGTATTGCTGGGTGCTATCGAGCCAATCAACATGCAATCTGCCGTGAGTAGTACCACTGACTGACCTCATGGTCGCGCTCAAGGTGTATTCTGTGTTAGGGGTTACCGGCACAGTCTGCATGTAGTAGTGATTCCTATTGACAATAACACTGTAGTTACCTTCAATATTGAGCGTCCAGTTCTTCTGCGGTTCACCTACGACCTGCCAGGAATTCAAATAGGTCATATTGCCCTCTTCAAATGTAGGGTTGCCAAGCATGTTGGTCGTCGCCTTTTCAAGCGCAGTTCCGTTGGCGTTCTTTGCCACAAGGAAGGTTACCGCATCATATTCACCGTCATTCGCACTTATGGTCGAAGGATTGTTCAATTCATCATATATCTTTGATTTCTCGGGAAGCTGGATGATGCTGAAAGTAAGAGTGTCCTGGTCGGGGTCGATAAGATGTATTGCTGCTTCAACAGGAGAATTGTTGATGTTGACGGGCCAGTCCTGGTCAGGTATTACCAGAGACAGATAGGGAGCCCTGTTGGATACTGTGAATGTCTTTAGCTCAGTTGTGTTCCAGTTTCCGCTGAAATCTTTTGCATGCACAAGCCATGCTATCTGCTCGTGATTGTCTAACTGGCTAGGCGGTATGATTACACTGAAATTGTAGCCTGTAGCCCCTACTGTATAGTTGGTCATGGTGCCGGTAGCATTGTGCTGGATAAGTACTTCTTCTATGTCGCAGGTGTTAGCCACAAAGTTGTATTCTATAGGCCAATACGACCAAAGGAGCACTGAGGCATCATTGTAGACGGGACCTTTTGGATTGACAATAGGGAGGTGAGATGGTGCGGTCCTGTCAAGATATATGGTCAGACTCTTATTCATGGAATTGCTTACTCCTGAAGCATTAACCCTTATGGTGTAGTTTCCATCAGGCCAGCTGTCTGTTGCGACAAGTCCTGCATAATCATAGCTTGATCTGAGCACATTGCTTACATTATACAGGCTATGCATCTTTGTGCCATTCATACTGTAGATCCCAAGCGAGGTGTTGTAGAAGGGATTTCTTACCCGCACATCAAGCGTGAAATTCTGGTTGAAGAATCTGTTGTTGAGATTAGGACTGACAATATTGATGACAGGTCTTGTGTTATCGACTGTGAAGTTTGTGAACAATTTCTGGATGAAACCATTTGTGTCATTTGCTGTAATTATGATAGTAAGCAGTTCGGTCTGACCTGCGAAGTATTCAGTGCTGTTCCACAGTAGGCTGTAAATCTCATCACCGGTCAGTTTACCTGAGTCAAATATCTGCGACATGCTGGTCGCGTTTACTATCTCATAGATGACTGTGTCGACAGCGGTGAGGTCTGTAATACTAAGGTTGAACAGAATCATCTCGCCAAGCACTTCGCCCTGTATACTGGTCGTCATATTGATGTCAGGACCTATGAAATCGACTTTCCAAGTAATATTGAGAGCATCATCTACAAATTGCATATTGCCTGCGTAGTCACTGCAGACGATGTATCTTGTGTAGTATGCTGTCTCTGTCGTATTGAATCTGCATGTTACATTGTCGTTTGCCGTTGAGCAGTTAGTCAGGTATGTTTTTGATACATCGTACATCTCATAGTCTATGGGGTAGACGGAAGCGACACAACTGATACCATTCTCACCCCGGAAGGTGATATTGGTCATATTGTTGTTCACCTGATCAACAAGATTATCAGTAGTGATATTTGTCTGATTCTCAAACTGCAGCAGCTCAAGAGGGGATGGAGGTGCAATATCTATGTATGCGACAGCATTGCTTGTGACTTGGGTCGTCAGACCGTTCCTGCTGTGAGCAACTACGATAACTCTGTAGCTTGCCTGGTGCCTCGGATCTGGCAGGGTTACCTGAGCAAATGTCACTGTTGTGTTGCCAACTGTAATGTTAGTCCAGTTGCCTATCTGCTTGTCATCCTCAGTGATGATGTAGCTGTAATGAGAGAGTCCTGACTGTGCATCTGCGCTGTCTGTCCAGTCAACGGTGAAGGTTGATGATGAGGTGATGTAATATCCATTGTTCAGGACGACACTGAAACTATTGGGAGGGGTAGTGTCTGTCTTCACATCGTACGGTTCTCCCTTGAAGTATGATGCTGTGTTGTTCACATAGTCTGTGACCATGTACTTGTACCGATAACAAAGACCATTGCCTATGACCTGTGTGTAGCTTCCTGACCCCGGTATGATGGTACTGTTGACAGGGTAGTAGACATACAATCCCTG
This sequence comes from Candidatus Woesearchaeota archaeon, assembly GCA_020637435.1. Classification (GTDB taxonomy): domain Archaea; phylum Nanobdellota; class Nanobdellia; order Woesearchaeales; family JACJVW01; genus JACJVW01. The sequence goes on along the minus strand of JACJVW010000001.1, from coordinate 451,176 downwards.
GCACTGCCCATTGATCAACTGAGCGGTAGCACGATAGAGTACTCTTGACTTAATTCCGCTGATGTCGTCATACCCGTCGTTGTAGGATACCGAGAAGTTTGTAGAGACCAATCCTGTTGGGTATGTTATTGAACCACCCTGTGGAGCTGTCAAGTCAACGGTAAGATTGCCCAAGGTTATTGACCAGGGGCTCCAGATGCCATTCTCGTTCATCGCTCTGACAGCGGCGTAATACTGATCACCTTCGGTCATGGTCTTAATTATCGTTATCTCATCATTGAGATAGTCGTTGCTGTACGCATGAGAGTTGTAGCCAGGCGAAGGGTACTTTACTTTTCCTATCGCGTACCTGTAGCGAGTTATAGGAGCTTCGCTTGTGAAGTTCCAAGCCACTTTCATGGTGTCTGGTGAATTTGTGAATGTCTGCCCGCCGTTATCTGTGCCTACAAATCTGACACAATCAATGCAGACCGGAGCTTCATCCACGAAATAAAACATGCCCTCACTGACAAATTCTTCGCTGTAGCTTAGATCCTGGTATAGAGACCTTACATGGAATTTGTAGATATACTGGTTTCGTGCAGGCACGGTCGCAGTCCAATTTCTCTCTTTGCCAACTTCAGTCCAGTTGGTCATGTCTTTGACAAGAAGGTCTCCTTCATATTCTACTATCTTGACTTCGTAGTAACGTGTTATGGCATGTGCATCAGAGGTCCAGTTTGCGGTGAATGTTGTATTGGTAGCGATGGTCGCGGGGATGTGCTCGTCAAGAGCATCATCTATGAAACCCTGGTAGACAAGTATGACCGGGAGCACTGAGGTATTGACGACGTAGTCATAGCGTACTTCAGTCGTGCTTCTTCCTGAACTGTCAGTGACTGTGAATGTGAGGTTGTGCAGGGTATTATTATTGAGGTAGATCTCCACCCGGCAGTCCTGGTCTGTCAGATTGCCATCGCAGACTATCTGAGTGTCAGTGTCATTGAAGTTGTAATCGTAGAGTGTGTAGTTGACTATTTCTGAACTGTTAGAAACCTGGAGGAGCATGTCTTTAAGGGAGATATTGTCATAGACGGACCAGTAGATGGTCGACATGTGGCTGAAACTGTAGTTGCCTATTTTGGATATGTTTATGGTCGGGTTCTCCAGATCAAGGTAGAGGGTCTGATTCAGGTAAGGTCCATTGCCATAGGATGACAGTCCCCTGATCCTGATGGTATTTTCACCTACGAATAAGGATGGCAATGACATATTGAACCATCCTGAAGGATAGGTACTGTTGTAGACGAAAATCGCGGTCGAGGAGGTAATATTGTGCTCCAGTGCAGGCGAAGTAAATACCTTGTAAGTATCGTCGAAGAGATCTTCGTTGCCTGTTATCCTGTATCGTGCAAAGTATGTCCGGTTATGGTTGTCGTAGGAGATGTATCTTCCAGTCTGGAACAGGTCAAGATCGTCGCGGTGAACTATGACGAACGCAGATTTATTGGCAGCCTTGTAGACCGGGAAAGCGAAACCGAAGTACCTGCTATCCGTAGAGGTTGTGTTGGTGACGGGCGTTGTCACATTGAATTCCTGCCGCAGGTGGACTGAGTAATTGACGTTAGGTATACCGAAATACCCTATCATCCTATTACCTGTTGCTGCAGATACTGCAAAGGGCATATTCCAAAGGACGGGTTTAGGTGGTATCGCGCTGAATCTTATGGTATTATTGGCATCTCTGAACTGATTGTCGCTGACTGAATGGTTGTCTGCGACTCTTGCGCTACAGGTTATCTCATCTCCATAACTGAACGCGTCCTCGAGGAACCTTTCGTTCTGTCCTGGTATAAGGGATTTGACGCTGTTGGTTACTGTGTACCAGAGGAATGTAGCTAAAGTTGCGTTCTCCGGGTCCATATCCGTGTCATTAAAAGAGTAGTTGCAGATGAGCAATCCCGTAGTACTGTACTGATCAAATTGTCTGACAGTCACATTCACCGCATTAGGTCGGTGGTTGACGGATACATTCAGATTTATTCCTGCTTCAGGGAACGGCTCTGAACAGTTGTAACTGTTGTCACAGATCCTTGCCCAGTAGTTCTGTATGGTCGGCTCCGATCCATTAGTGGCCATGCTTACTATGAGCGGGTTTGTGCTTGAGAAACCACCTGATGCAGCAAGAGTAGTGTTATAGCAGCCACTGTAGTTGAAGTCTGGTGAGCTGCAGATGTGTGCTCTTACAGGAAGGCCGTAGCTGCTGTACCAGTCGATGGAGAATAGGATAACGTTGCCTTCGGTCACCGGCGTCTCTGTTGGCGAGTTGTGGGTGACATTTGAGATAACTATCCCTTCTACTACTTCGGTGCTTATCTGTTGTGCCTGGCTGAAAGTTCCGTCTCCAAAGTGCATCCCATCGGAAGTGCGAACGCCGCATTGTACATAGTAACCAGGTTCATAGTTGTTGTTTGTCAGTACTTGTGTGCTTGTGCTTGTTTCCACCAACTCCATATTGTCATCGGTAGATCCCACCCACCAATAATATTCAGGTATAAGTGGGTCGCTCGCATTTACATCGTCCCGGTCCATAGCAGTATATCTACAGATGATGTTCCTGTCACTGGTGAAATTGTCTGTTCCGTCTGTCGTGTTCATCCAGACAGCGGTCTCAATAGGGGGTTGATTGATGTAGTAGTATTGAGGTATACTAATGCCTGCGACTCCTGAACAATTGAAGGAGGTGTCACAGAGCTTCACATAGTAGTCAGTAGGTCCTGATTCATTATTGGTTGTTAGGTAGGTCAATTCTATCGGATTACTGCGGGTGTATCCGCTTTGGGCGATAGTAGTCTGGAGACATCCAGAAGGGCCGATACTGCTATTGCTGCAGATAAATGCCCGCACATCAAGAATCTCTGTCGAGTTCCAGGTAATATTAAAGGTAACATTGGAAGGGTACCTGAGGTAAGAGCTGGAATTACTGTTTGTCGTCAAGTTCGTTATCCAGACGGAACCTGGCGCGTAGTCACTGATATTGACAAATGCCGCGGCAACCACATCACTTGAATGATAGCCGTCGCTGACCTGAGCTTCACAGTACCACTCATCGTCCGTCTGTGTCTGTGTGTTGGAGAGCACATCCATGCTACTAGGGTATGCCTGCAGGATGCCATTCCTGTACCATGTGTATGAAATGTTGTAGCCATTGTTGTAGCTGTAAGGGTCATTGTAAGATAACTGACAGATCAGATTGCGGTCACTGGTGAAGTTTGATGTAAGATCTGTCGTGTTCAACCGCACATAAGTAAGGACTGGGCGATGGTTAACCGTGAAATTAAGGGCAGTGTCAACTCCCTGTACCTGTGAACAGTTGAACGTGGTATCACAGATCAGTACATAATAAGGTATCACTCCGTGATCTTCGTAGACTGTGGTGTAGGATGCTGTGGATTCCTCTGTTGCAGTCGATATTGTTGCGAATTGGTCATCCCAGCAGCCTGTGACGTCTATGTTTGAGGTATTACATATGTATGCGAACCAGGAGACGCTGTTGAGGCTCATCGCCTTTAGGTTGAAGGTTACAGCTTGTCCATTGAGTAGAGGGTTGCTCTCATTGTAGTTAGCAGTGATATTCTCAACTACTACAATTTCATTAGAGATGCCCGTGATGAATACACTTTGTGAAATCATTTCCGGATAAGTTCCGTATTCGTCTATAGGAGTGACCCCACAACTCCATAGTTCGCCTCCCTGCGTATTCCATTTTGAAATCGCAGTGACTGAAGGGAAATTTACTTTCTGGCCATTTTTGTACCATGCAATCTCAAAACTTGGTTCAGAAAGCATGTCCGGGTCCGAGATGGAGAAATTGCAGATCAGGTGTGTGTCCACCGTGTAATTCTGCAGACCGTCCGGGGTAAGTCCGTCAGTAGTCGTGTTGACGGTAACATATCCGATGACAGGGGGGGTGTTTGCCGTGTAATTCAACCTATTGCCTTTGCTGTCAAAGCTTTGGACATATGAGCAGTTCCAGGAGGTATCACAGACCATGGCATAATAATACTGCAACCCCCCTATTGTCGGAGTGATGGATGCAGAGATAGGATTTGCTGAGGTATAACTCGTCTCCATAATGGTACCATCAAGACAACCGCTTGCGAGCACTCTCGTGGAATTGCAGATAAATGCCTTTGCGTTATCGCCGGTAGCAGACTGCCAGTAGACGTCGATGTCGATGGAATCTCCGAGCTCAACGACACTGCCTACTGTATCGTTCACATCAGTTATGCCGATAATTCCCGTACTTAGGCTCTGAATGAATGCGGGGCTGCTGTTGAGCGCATCCGCGCTATGGTAACCATCTGAAAGGTCAACCTGGCAGATCCATACATCGCCGAGAATAGTCTGTGATTCTGCGATCGTTGCGGTTGTCGGAGGTAATGCAATCTTTTGGAACGCCCCTCCTGATCTTCTGAGGAACCAGGTGTAGGTCGCGTTTAGTCCCGTACCTATGCTATCCTGGTCGTTGCCTATGTAGGTACAGTTGAGGGGGTCAGCGTCTGTGTAGTTGGTCGAACCAGTATACGTCGTAAGGAGCGTTGAGTTGACAATAGGACGCTGATTGACGGTGTAATTGTATTCAGTAGACGTCCCTACCACCGCTGAACATCTGAATGACTCATCACAGACCTTGACGTAGTATCTGTGTGTTCCAGGAGCATCTGCCTCCCAGCTTACATTGATCGGGTTGTCCGAGACGAAATCCGTGGCTGCGTAGGTGTGATCAAGGCAGCCACCCGAGGTTATGGACGAAGAGTTGCAGACATAGACTTTGACATCATCGGTTCCCGTGTAGAGGAAGGAGACCTCGATGGTAACGTCTTCATCCAACAGTACAGGTGCGGTCAAGGAGGAATCATCAAAAACTGATAGGATGGTCAGTTCGTCACCCTGCGCACTTAGGATCGTTACAGGAGATGAGTTGGTCCCTAGCGAATTATCAAAATCATCATGCACCGTGATCTGGCAGATCCACTGGTCTCCTGGTTCGGTATTACTGTTCGCGAGTAAAGTGCTGTTTGGGACTATCGCACGCTGGAAGACACTTGCGCTCTGGCTTTTCTTAAACCAGATGACGCTGCTTAAGCCGATAGTATTGCCTTGCGGGTCACTGTCTGAAGCAGTGTAATTACATATAAGGTTCCTGCTAGTGCTGAAATTATTGACTGCGTCAATATTGACACCGTCTATACTGCTGTTTATGGTAAGATCTGAAATTATAGGGATGTGATTCACAAAGAAGTTTGCTACTCTGTTGACAGAGCAAGCATCGTGCTCATCACAGACCTTGAGATTGACTGTGTTGTTCCACGAATTTTCGAAGACCGCTTCATAGGTGCAGGAAATATCGTTGAGAGGAGAATTGGGAGTGCTGCAGTAGGTTGCTCCCGCACAACCTGGGCTTTCGCTTGCACCATAGTTGAACCTGATATCCGGGTTGTAGTGCACTGAGCCCGTTCCATTGTACGCCTGATAACCTGCTCCTGGTGCGGGATCTGCTTTGAAAAAGACCATATCATTGAAATTGTCCGAATCTGAGTCGCAAGTATCGTCGTTATCAACATCTATGCAGATGGTGAACATGAGATATTTTCCAGGAAGTGGTTGAGCATTATACTGCGGGACAAAATAGTTGTATTTTCCAAGGGTGAAGGTATTGTCATTGTCCCTTGCTATGACTAGACCGGTCGTATCACCGATATTGTCCACTTCACGGACGATGATGTCGTAAATGAAGGAGGTTGAAAGTGTCTCCGCAGAGGGCCGGTTGGAGACTATACTTACCCTTACATCGCCTGCATCAACCTGATTAGGGGTTGCACCGCTGTCAAGGTAGATGTCATCTCCTGTAGTGTAAGTCCCGCTGCTGTCTGAGTCATAAAAGGTGTGGATATTGCTCTCGTTGAACCTGACTAGAGAACTGCCATCAACCACTTCATCACCGTAGATGACTACGTCGTATTGCGCGTTGTATGTCTTGTTCGTTCCCATGGACTGATTATCCCATATAATGGACTCACCGAGGGTATATGTGTCGCTGTGGTCAGCATCATAATAAGTGTAATAAGGAGGGAAGTCGAGGAGTGCTGAGCCTACGAAGACATCTCCTGCGGTGACGGTGGAGCCTGGACTGTATGTAGTAAAGGAGTTTTCGATGAATTTTGTAGGTTTGATTGCCAGGGTGTAGACGTACTGGCCAGTCTCGTTCGTATAGAGTCTTACTTCTTGATCAGCATTTGCTGTATCATCACCAAAGAAGATCTCAGAGGTTCCACCATCGTACTGATTCTCAATATCTTCCCATGCGTCACAGACGTACATCCTAGCCTGGTCGCTTGGGTCTTCGTAGTCGACCCAGCTTACATTGAAGTAGATGTCATCTCCTGGTGCCGCAGGGTTAGTGTTATTTGCAGAGATCCAGTAATCTATGATCTGAGGGATCGCATTGTCTTTTATTGTGATCTCTGTTGATGTAGCATATGCGGATGCGTATAGAGGTTGTTTTAACCAACTGGAATCAATGTCTTTGACCTGTACTGCACATTTGATAATGTCGTCTTTGTCGAAGATTCCTGAAATTGTCCGGCTGGTGTAGCCAGGCACAAGTACAAAGTCGTTGAGTCCTTCATTATTGATGTACCATCTGAAACGAGCCTGGGACGTATTCTCCATGTCTCCATCGAAGTCGGTGAACGTATAATTACAGCTGAGCACAGAGGACTGGTTAGGATTTATCGGCGAGACAAATACATTGGATGCGTTTGGCCTGCTGTTGTTGATAACGATGAATCCATTTAGCGAGAGCGGGTCTCCTGCCTCCTGTCCGTCATGAGGGGTGAAAGTGATAGTCACTTTGTCCGCTTTGGTGAAGTGGCTGGATGCTAGTGTTACCGTACATTCAGTTGTCGGCTCTGCATATGTCGTACCATATTGACTCATGCCGTGACCAAGGAAGAAGCACCAGGCCTCTCCGCTTTCCTGATAGTTAGTACCTCCGTCAAAGGCAGTGACTTCTACCGTGTAGTTCATCGTCACCGTCTCGTTGTCGGTATCTGTCGCGAATGCTACAAAGGTTATATTATCCTGGGCAGACGGACTTAACGGGTAATAGATTATCTCCTGCATGATGGGCTGGCCGTTGAGATTGACAGGTCCGGAGATATCAGAATCGACAAAATTGCCACTGATGTCCATGGTCCTGACCCGGTAATAATAGCTGACATCAGGGAGGACTGTTGTGTCGACAAAAATCTCTGTGCCTGGGGGAAGCGCTCCAGAAACGGCAGCAAATCCTGATGTAGGGCTGGTCGACCTTAGGACAGAATAGTTGGCTACATCATTGTCTCCCTGGCCGTCATCGGTAGAGATGCTCCAGGTTATCGTGATATTATCCCCCTGGTCGCCAGGAGTGTCGGCCGCGACAACATTCGTTGCAGGCGCTGGAGCGTTCGTGTCAGTGACAGTCAATGTGGCTGTGGTCCATGCACCGTTGTTGTCAGTTACATTAACTACATAGGAACCCACTTCCAGTCCCTGTACTGTCGCAGACGAGGTAGTAGGGTTTGCGGGATTGAATGCTGAACCATTCACGGGAGTTCCCGAAAGGTTCCAGGTAAAAGGAGTTGCTGTACTACCAGAGACCGTGAAGGTCTGCGTACCCATACGTTCTATACTTGCTGAAGTTGGACTGATGCTTATTGTGGTGAATGTGGCAGCAGATGACGCGACCTGAGGACTAGTAAGTCCATTACTGTCCATTGCCGTCATATTGCAGGTTATGGTGTCGCCATCATTGACCCCTGAGGAAGTCCAGGTGGCGGTACAGGTTGTTCCTGAACAGACCACACTGCCGCTGTCGACAATTGAACCCATCACATCGAAGAGATAGCTTGCTGTAAAAGAGTCTCCTGCATCCGTGTCTGTTACGGTTCCGGTGCAAGTGATCTGCTCACCTATGAGGGGACTTGCAGGGGTGATTGCGACCGCGACACCTGGGGCATGATTGATATAGAGCGTAGAGGATGTTGTTGCAACGGAACCAGTGCTATTCTGGACAGATACTGTAACAGATTCAGAATCACTCAGGCCTGTTGGAATGGGGAAATTGCTTAGGAAGCAGGATGATGTGCTCGCAGCAGGCGTGTCATCGCCGAAGCAATTACCGGGTGAAGCCAGAGAACAGCCAGATACATAGCCTGTAATGTCCACTATCGTATTCTCAGCGCCGTTCTCATCATTCGAATAAGAAACCAGGATGTAAATACTATCACTCTCATTCGCCCGTGAGGAGGATGTTATCGTGGAGGGGCCACTACATCCTGCCGCATGGTGGAATGAGAGCGTGACGGTGCCCGCATCGTTTTGTGCATGCGCTGTCGCATCGCCGAAGGTCAATTCCTGGTAATGTTTACCGCCTGTGAGGACCTTCACTGTGTGGTAGGCGACACCATCACAGGAGAAGTCCTCATAGACGACATGAGTTCCGTTGAAGATAGGGGCCAACGGAGTATCATCGCAACGAAGTTCAATAGGCCACAGGTCATCCGGCAGCGTCTCACCATAGGTTGTACCCATGTAGGCACTTATAGCGAGGTCTGCGGTACCTGCGGTAGTAAACCGGATAGTCCAGTTGCCACCTATGAGCGGATAGCTCTGAACGTTAAGGACTGTGATTTCCACTTCGAATTCCTGGGTGGAAAGGTGGGGCGTTACCCATTTTACACGGTCAATAAGTCCATTGCCGTTGGTATCCATGAATTCTACCCGGTAAGATTCATCGGAAGTGATGTCTATTTTATTTTTGAAGAAGATGCCACCCTGTTTATGGTAGAGTTTGATTTGCTCTGCTTCCACTTCCGGAATGTCTGTGTAACTAAGGATGTCAGTATAATGATAGTCTGAGGAGATGGTTACCTCTTTGATGAGCTTATCGTCCTTTTGTTTTTGTGATTCGTAGACTTTAGGTGCTTCTGTTTCGTAGACAATAGTGTATGCGTCACCTTCTTTCGCTTCAAACTCGATCTCAGTACCTGCTTCGCTTACTGCAAAACCTGTCACTGAGCCAAAGCTTTGGACGAAGGTGTCCCATATCGAAGCTTCTTTGATAGTGATGTCAGATCTTCCATCCACTCTGACGTCCCGGGCATCTTTGTCAACATAGACATTGAGCGTGCCGTCTGCAGGTACGTCTGAAACGACTTTCTTCCAGGTGACCGGTTTGCCGATCTCGACTTGGGTGTGAGTAAGCTCCTGGGCAGAAGCGCTGAGGCTTAAAGCTAGCACGAAAAGTATCATACACCAACCAAGTATCGTGCGCCCCCTCATATTACATCCAGGTTGCCCTGCCTCTTCTTCTTGTATTCCTCGATGGACTGTCCAAGATTCTCACGTGAGAGATCTATCTTGTCTGCTTTGTCATTGAGCTCATGGAGCATGTCGGTGTGTTCCCCAAGCTCAGGGTTTTCGACCTTCTTGAGCAGAATACCTTCATCGGTGATTGCATACATCCAAAAACCAGTGCCTTCTTCTATGCCGAGCTCATTTCGGAGGTCTTTAGGTATGACTATCTGACCTCGCTTGTCACATTGCACTATTTTTGGATACTTCTTCATGTTTCTGAATTTCAGAATTTTGCTCTGAATTTAAGGAGTAATCTGCGCAAAATTCTGAATCATCGTTAAAATTTCTGAAAATCAGATTATTTCTATAAATCTCAGATATTTCTTTAGAAATTAAGATTGTATTTTCGTAAATCTGAAGATTCTTTTTCATTGATGGGCCCAAATTTCTGATTTCTGATTGATCTTCTAAATTTTAACATATATTTCTGAAAATCAGATTGATTTGGGGGTTCAGATGTTTAAAAAGTTTTTGGTTTGGTCTTAGAAAAAAGATGGTCCCGTTTAAGGACAAATCAATATTGATGGGTACTCATAGAATGTCTCTGGATTTTTTGATTGAGTTTGGCTATATATGAGAGGTACTCTTGTCTCTTGTCAGAAATTTGTATGTTTCAACAGGGTGGCAAGCTGAGGTATAGGAAAGTCCGTAGACAAATCCCATAAATTCAGGTATGTAAAAATTATCGAGCATAGTGAAATATCTTTGCGCATGAATCTCTTTTGGAAGTTTTAAGGGCCGAAGATTGAAATCATTGAGTATATCTTCAAGCATCTCAGAGCCTATTTTTTTGCCTGTTGTAAATTTATTGCTCATAGATGAAGGAGAAATTATGTGGGTATAATAATGTTCACTTATGGGTAATCTGGGTGTAGAGGTCATCCTGATCGGAGTCGATGCCGAGTTTTTTGAAGAAGTTGGCGACGTTTTTGATGTCACGCCTAAGATAGTCCTGCCATCCATGGCTTTCGGTAGTAAGGCCTTGAGAGAAATCTATGAATACCGGATTGTCGTTGTCGTTTAAGATGTTGAATTGTGAAAGGTCACCATGGATGAGTCCGTGCAGGTACATCATGCGCATGTAGTCGATAGTCGTCTGATAGAACGCTTCTGGCTCTTCGGGATATGCTTCCTTTAGTTGAGGTGCTGGTTTTGGACTGCCTATCTGCTCCATGACGAGGATATTGTCCTTAAAGATGTAAGGGGTAGGGACTTTGACGCCTGCCTCCCGGGCTTTGATGATGTTTCGAAACTCCCTTTGCGTCCAAGCAAAGATAATTTTCCTTCGCGATCTTCTTATGTTGACGTAGCGCTGGTCAGTCTTGATGTAATCCAGCATGCGGTTGAAGTCGCAGGTCTCGAGACGGTAGATCTTGACGATGACTGTCGTGCTGTCTTTGGTGACAGCGGTGAAGATGTTGGCTTCCTTGCCAATCTTGATCGGGCTTTGTAGCTCTTCGAAAAACCCTCTAGACGATAGCTGGAACAAATTGCGGAGCGTGAACTCATCGAATACATTGCCGTAGGTCTTCCATTTCTCTTTGGTTTTTCTTGCCATTATTTTCGATAGTTTATTCTTACTCGTGAGTGATACGAAACCAATATCTTTATATTTAAGTTACTTTCTACGGAATGTACGTGCTTTTACGTGCACATCACCAGCAAAGCTCGCGAATGCTCCATTATTATACAGTGGTTGGACACTTCTTGGCTCTTACCGAAGTCCATAACAAACTTCCTTGTATAATAATCTTCATATTGTGCATTCGCTCACTTTGCTGACAGGGGTGAACGATGAGGAAGATTTGTGTCATTAATCAAAAAGGTGGAGTGGGCAAGACCACGACGACGATAAGCCTGGCCGCTGGCCTTGCGAAGAAGAATAAGAAGGTTTTGGTCATCGACCTTGATCCTCAAGGTAATATCAATACTCATTTCTGCTTACCTGCTGATAAGACGATGTATGATGTGCTTGTCAACGGGGAGGATCCGGAAGACGCGATTCAGCATGTGACTGAGTTTCTGCATATTATCCCCAGCAACAGCAAGCTTTCTGAGGCAGAGATGATCCTTGCTGGCGTGTCAAGCAGAGAGACTGTGCTAAAGCGCGCTCTGCAAAGCATAACCCGGTATGACTATGTTATCGTCGATTGTCCTCCAAGCATAAGTCTACTGAACCAGAACGCACTTTTGTATGCTCACGAAGCATTCATCCCTGTCGCAACTGAGTATCTTGCACTAGATGCGCTTAAGAAGATGCAATCGACCATCGATGAGATTAATGAATTGTTTGGTCATAATCTGCAGATAACTATGGTTATCCCGACGATGTATGATAAACGCATCAAGTCCAGTATCCAGGTTCTTGGAGAGATCAAGAAAGGATTCTCAGACCTGGTCAGCCAACCTATCCGTGTGAACAGTAAACTTAAGGAGGCGCCTGGAAAAGGTACGACTATCTTTGAGTATGCAAAGAGCTGCAACGGCGCTAAGGATTACATGAAGCTGACTGAAAAGGTCATCAAGGCTGAATATTATTATTGATTCTCTCTTTTTTCAAACACAGAGTCGACTATGATACCCATATCCTTTTTGTCTCTTTTACATTGGACATCGGTTAGGCATATAAATCTGTGAACTCTTTCTTTTCTTATGGGTAAGCTTGTATATATCGCTCATCAGGTGAGCGGCAATGTTGAACGAAATGTCCGACATATCCTTGAGATATGTCGGGATGTGCATATGGACAATGATGATATCATTCCGTTCGCGCCTTATCTTGTCGCTCTGCAATATCTGGATGACCATCTGGTTGAGGAACGGGAGCTTGGGATGCTTGCCAATCGGGAGCATTTTGAGCGCAGGACGATGGATGAGGTCTGGCTCTGCGGTCCGGTGATCTCAAAAGGTATGGAGCAGGAGATCAAACTGGCGCTTGCTTATGAAATACCTATCGTCTGCTACAATAGCGCACTAGAACCTCGGCTGGAAGAGCTAGTGAAGACGCTTACCTAATAGCTGTCTTCGAGAATCTTGTCGTATTTCTCATAGATGAGGTCGTAGTTGTATGCGTTATGGATGGTGAAGAGCCAGGTTATGAGTGATTTTAAATCCTGGTTTATTGCCATGGTTTTTTTGAAGCGTTCGATGCGTTCCTGTTCTTTTACGCTTCTTGCTTTTATGGCTTTTTGGTTTTGTTCGCCGTCACTGACTTCTACATATTGGAGATTGTACTTACCTACTGGTTGGAGGCTGAAGACGTAGTCGAAGATGAGTTTTGAGCGGGGCATGTGAAAGCTTGAGGTGATGATGGTCAGGTCATGCACCTGTTCTGGTTCGGTGATGAGCTGTCTGGTGAAGATGGCGTTGCCAAGGGTGTCTAATGAAAATGCTTCGATGCGCATGTGTTCAGGTTTCACGCCTTTGCTTAAGATGTAGTCAGCCATCTGGCGCGCTTCTGTGATGGGGTTGCCATCATTTAGGAACGGGGGTTTGTGCGGTGTGTATGCACTTGATGTGATGATGAGCTCGTTTCCGGTGTAGAGTTCTACTGCTTTATCACATCGATTTTTTGTCCACTCCAAAAGGCCGTCCTGAGTGATGCCTCCGCTGAGTACTACTAGTGCTTTCATGACGGTGCATGGGAGCCCTGCTTTATTTATGGTTTTCTATGGCATACATGTAGAGGTACTGCTGGATGTAGCCTGCGTCCTTTCTGTAGGTGTGTGCTGCGTAGTTGAGAATTTCTTTATCGGATATGTTGCCGAGCTTGCGCTGCATGATGCGGCGCATCCAGATGTCGAGTGGAAAGCTTTCGCCAAAACCATAGCCGAAGAGGAGAATGCAGTCAGCTACTTTTGAGCCGATGCCGGGGTACTGCATGAGCTGTTCTTTTGCGGTGCTATAGTCTAGGTTTTGTAGGGATGTGGTTGAGCTGGTGTTAAATGCTGCAATGAACGGGGCGCGGTAGCCAGTGGCGCATGAACGCAGAGTTGATTCGCAAGTCAGGTCGCCTTTTTCTGGGAATAGGTAGAATGATTTGCTGTGCTGCTTGGTCTGAGCGCCGAATTTTTCTGAGATGAGGAAAATATTCTTTCTAATCTTTGCCATGTTGGCGCAGGATGAACAGATGAAGGTGATGCTCGCGTGCCAAGGATCCTGGCGGAGCAATCGAAGTTTGCCGAAGCGCTCGAAGGCCTTTTTTTCAATTCCTGTTTTGCACTTCCTTTTGATGTTGGTCAGGTCTTTGTCAAGTGAGAGGAAGTGAGTGATTGTTTTGTTCGTTGCACCATGGTACATGAGCTTGTTGCGGTCCTGACGAATCTTGATTATTCGGTCTTTGTGGTGGACATAGAACCAGCCGTCTTCTTCGATGAAGTGGAAGAACTGTCCTGACCGAAGGGTGAGGGCGAGGTCGAAATGCTCTGTTTGCAGGCTTGCCATTGGTTGATGGTTTTTGGCGGATTATTTATTGGTTTTGAACGGTAATCCTTTTTTATCTTGATACTGTTCAAGAAAAGTATAATAAACCTCAGGAGCAGGTAGTCTGTATATGCTACATAGATTGCTCAATATTTTCATTCCAAAGAAATGGGATGCCTTAGCGTGGATAGGTTATTTTTTCATCCTCTTTTGGGCTGTTGACGTTGTAGTTACACTGTTGTATACAGATGCGGTCAATCTTATGTACCTTTGCAGGATTGTACTCTTGCTAACAGGTATCGGGCTGCTGCGGAGGAACTGGAAACTGGTGAGTATGCAGTTTGTTCTGGTCGCAACGTATCAATTGTGGTGGATGCTTGATCTGCTGCTCTATCTTGCTTTTGGATTTGGTTTATCAGGGAATTCACTATACTTATTTGAAGAGGGGAGGCCGTTTATCAGAAATCTCCTCTCACTTAGTCATGTTTTTTTTGTGCCTTTGACACTCTACTGTATACTACGGATACGAAAATTTTCGTGGGACGTTGGGATTTGGGCATTTTTTGAATCGGTTTTAGTTTTTACGATTACTTATCTTGTTTCGCCACCGGAGAAGAATATCAATTTTGTACATGGTTTTTTCTGGGTGAAGGCTGAACAGACTATATATGATCCTTTTGTCTTTTTTCTACTGGTTGTCTTTGGTCATATTTGGACAAGTATCATACCGGGTTTGCTTATTCTTTACCTGTCACACCGAAATAGAAATCAAATTTGATCCAACAACATGTTGACTCTCTGTGTAATCTCTAGGGCTGAATCTGTGCTTCACCTATGGACATACTACTCTGCCAGAAATATTTATAAACCGCTTTGGAACACAGATTGCTTATATGGGCCTGTAGCCTAGCCTGGAAATCCAAATTGGGCATATAGGGCGACAGCCTTCTATACCATATGCAGGGCATTTACACTCTGCCGGGTGAAAGAGAGCTGTAGACCGTGGGTTCGAATCCCATCAGGCCCGTACTTCTTTCTCTTTTAGTGTACGTTAATTAGATTGTTTCTCAGGTATGATGTTTTGAAAGAGAAAGAAGCAATAGTACGGAAGTATGAGCCCTGTGGGCAAATTGTTCGCCTGAACAAAGCATTAATTGGTTCCCTATCCTTTAGACACATAGCTCCATTGTACTGCACCCAATATGCCTTATAAAGGAGAGTTTTAAAAATATCGGGATATTAGTAGTCTGTATGGCGCAGATGATGACGTGTGAGGAGTTTTTGGGGAGGGTCAAGGAGTACAATCCGAGCCCTGACCTTAAGATGCTTCGCAGGGCTTACGAGGTTAGCAAAGAGGCGCACAAAGACCAGAAACGTTCTACGGGTGACCCGTATTTTATCCATCCTCTTGGGGTCGCTGAAATTCTTATGAAACTTAAAGCGGGGAGCGCTACACTTAGCGCGGCATTGCTGCATGATGTGGTTGAAGAGACGTCCTGGACTATCAAGGATATCGAGAAGGAATTTGGAGCTGATGTTGCAGGCATCGTCGATGGTCTTACTAAGATCGATAAAGTGCATTTTGAGACGAAGGAAGATTACACCGCTGAGAACTTGCGCAAGGTATTGCTTGCAACGACCAAAGATATCAGGATTATGCTTGTGAAGCTTGCTGACCGGCTGAACAATATGCAGACGCTCAGCACATTTAGGCCTGAGAAACGACAACGTATCGCTCAGGAGACACTTGATATATACGCTCCTATAGCGCACAAGCTTGGCATGGGTTGGATACAGGGTGAGCTTGAAGATCTTTCCCTTAGGTATCTGCAACCTGAAGTGTACCAGTATCTTAAAAAACGGATCAACCAGAAACGTGCTGAACGGGAACAGACGACGGAGGAGATCATCAACCGAATCAAAGGGGCTCTTGAGAAGAAAGGGGTGAATGCCCTGGTCACCGGGCGTGCAAAATATTTTATGAGCATCTACAAGAAGATGATCAAGAAGAATCTTGACATCGATGAGATCTATGACCTTATCGCAATCAGAATACTTGTGAAGAATATCAAGGATTGCTACACGGCACTTGGTATCGTTCATGAGCTTTGGAAGCCGATACCTCGACGATTCAAGGATTACATTGCTAATCCTAAGGGTAACGGGTATCAGAGTTTGCACACTGGCCTTGAAGGACCGTTGAACAAGATAATCGAGGTGCAGATCAGAACGGAGGAGCAGCATCATTTCGCAGAGGATGGAGTCGCTGCGCACTGGCGTTACCATGGTACAGATAGGGACAAGAAGTTTGACCAGAAGATTTCGTGGTTGAAGCAGATCCTGGAATGGGGGCGGCACAGTGAGAATGCCCAAGATTTTATCGAGACGCTGAAACTTGACCTTTTTGAGGATGAGATCGTAGTCTTCACTCCTAAAGGGGATCCGATAACGCTTCGAGAGGGTGCAACACCTATCGATTTTGCGTATGAGGTACATACTGCGGTAGGCAATCATTGTTCTAAAGCTCTTGTGAACGGTAAAGCGGTCGCGCTTAATACCGTGCTTAAGCCTGGAGAGGTTGTTGAGATCATCACTTCAAAGAATGCCAAACCATCAAGGCAGTGGCTGAACTTTGTCGTCAGTACAAAAGCCAAGAGCAAGATTCGCGGTGAGCTTGGCATATCGATAGAGGCTGATACTAAACATGATGCAGAGTCATTGTTCGGTGAGCCTCATGTTCCTGACCTTTTGGACTATGATAAGCGCCTTGGTCAGCTTAAGGTCTCAAAATGCTGCTCGCCTGAGGCTGGTGACGCAATCGTCGCATACCAGACCAAGGATAAGAAGGTGACTGTGCACAGGAAAGATTGCGCCAATGTCTTTTCCATCCAAGGTGGTAAGGAGATCCCTATCAAATGGAAGAAGATCCCCCGGCGGCGCATGCTGGTTATCATAACGCTTGAGGATAAGGAAGGTATCCTGACTAAAGTATTGGATTATTTTGTGCACAATCGTCTGGTGATCAGGAACGTAAACACCAGGCATGGCAAGGAGCATCTGTTCAATATCTTCCTTGAGGTTGAGGAACCAGACATCACTATCCTGGACACTGTCGTCAAGAATCTTCGGGCACAGCCTGAAGTCATCAATGTTACGATCCGACATTAAAAACTGGTGTTGCGTCAAGATTACTTCTAAAATTCTGCATTTCTCCGACAAAGTATATAAATGACCCTTAAACTGCATGGGATTGATAATAATGGTATCATTAGAAACGACTGTGAATGCATGTCATTGCGACTACAAAGACACGAGTAAAGATGTAGGATTAATCCTTGCAGGAGGGCGGGGTTCCCGCCTCTATGAACTTACGGACTGGAGGGGCAAACCAGTTGTACCCTTTGCAGGAAAGTTTCGCATAATCGATTATGCTCTAAATAATGTATTCAATTCTGGTATCGATAAGATCGGTGTTATGACTCAGTACAAAGCCAGGTCAATCAGAAATTACCTCAATGAAACTTGGTCTAGGCTGATTCCAGAAATTAAAGGAGTAAGAACATTCGAGATCCTTCAAAGCGAGGAGAAACCTGGCCTAGAGAAGATAGGTTATGTCGGAACCGCCAACGCTGTCGAGCAGAATATTGAGTTTATAGATGAGTGGGCGCCTGAAAATGTCTATGTACTTGCAGGTGACCATGTCTATTTTATGGATGTACGTGAGCTTAAGCGGGCTCATGTCCACAAGCAAGCTGACCTTACTGTCTGCGCAAAATTAGTATCTATAGAAGAGGCAGCCGGTGCATATGGTGTACTGGTAGTCAATGAAGACAACCGGATTATTGGTTTTGAAGAAAAACCAGAGCGACCCACGCCTATTCCCAATCCTCATAATGACCCTAATCTTGAGGGGAAGTGCCTCGCATCGATGGGCAACTATGCATTCAAGACTGCCGCTTTGAAAACGGCGCTTGAGCGAGATGCTTCGAAGACTATGGGTTCAAAGGAACAGGTCATTGACAATCCTGCTTTGTACAGTCTACGGGATTTTGGATTTGATATCATCCCTCAAGCAATCAGAGATGGTATGGATGTCTATGCCTGGGATTTCAGTGACCATCGAGTCGAGGGTGCTCAGCTCATCGAAGCAGGTTTCTGGATGGACGTCGGGCGAGTACGACAATACTTTGACGCGAATATGCTGATTGCCGGTGAGATCAACCCGCCTTTGGACCATTACAATAGAAACTGGCTCATGAGATCAAAGACGGTGAGCAGTCCTGGTGCAGCGTTGCAGCATTGCCAAGTGGACAGGAAAGTGACGCTTGCGGGCGGTTCAATCGCGACTGGGGCACATCTGGATCAGGTTGTCGGTGGCTATCATGTTCGTATCGAGAAAGGGTCGGTGATAGGTTCTTCAATATTCGATGATGGCGTCCAGGTCAACAAAGACTGTCGTCTGCACAATGTTATTGTGGAACGTGGAGTGCATATCCCTAAGCAAACAGGTATAGGCGATGATCCAAGACATTACGAAGTTGATGGCCAGGGTAGGAACATCCTTGGGCTTCCTGTCTATGACGGGGTAATCCTTGTACCAAAGGACCACCAATTCTAAATTTACTTATCTTTATCCCTTTTTTTAGTCTCTTTAAAGATTATTGTGAAGTTCTTTTTTTGGACATGTCCCTTGCTACGGAGAGAAGCATAATCTTTATAAGCAGTATCGGTTCTCCTTGAGACAGTTATGAGTAGAAAAACATCGGGGGTTCTTCTTGGGATAAAGAAGATCTACGAAGAAGAGTACAAGAAACTCCTTATCATTCCATTCCTGATTTTAGTGCTTGCTTTGGTACAGATAGGTTATCAGACGGCAACGACTGGTGATTTCATCAACAAAGGTGTCTCGCTTAAGGGTGGTGTCACGATGAGCGTGTATGACACGAGCGAGACCGATACTAGAACTATACAGAGCGCACTTGAAGCGGCATTTCCCGATAATGACTTTGTGGTACGTGCTATCAGCAATACAGGGGTGGCTGCCGGAGTTATTGTCGAAGCCGATCTTGAAGTGACGGACGATGCAGCAATAGAGAAGTTCAAGGAAATCGTCGGCGGGGAAATGGGTGTTGAGCTTACTGTTGACAATCATAATATCGAGTTCATCGGTTCGAGCCTTGGAAAGAGTTTCTTCTCAGCAACCATAAAGGCGGTACTTATCGCTTTTCTACTCATGGGCCTGGTGGTGTTCATCTATTTCAGGACACTAGCTCCTAGTTTGGCGGTTATCCTGGCAGCATTCTCGGACATCGTCGTGACAATAGCTATAGTCAATCTTCTGGACATCCAGATCGGTACCGCGGGCATTGCGGCTTTCCTTATGATGATAGGTTATTCGGTCGATACTGACATCTTACTTAGTGTGCGTGTCCTTAAGAAGAAGGACGGCAGTGTCATGGAGCGTGTCTATGATGCCATGAAAACAGGTGTCACAATGAATATCACTACGATGGTCGCGTTAGTTATCGCACTTGTCTTCAGTCCATCTGAGGTCATCAGGCAGATCATGATCATCCTGCTTATAGGTCTTGCAGTAGACCTAATCAATACGTGGATCCAGAATACTGGTATTTTACGATTATACCTAGAACGAAAATGAACGAGACTTTCAAGAGACTTTTAACGAGCGCAAGGATCATCATCCTGCTCTTGTGCCTTGTTTTCGCAGTCGTAGCCATAAATCCAAATCCAGGTGCGTCAGGCGTGGCTATCAGAAGCGTTGACTATAACAGTTCAGCAGATATAGCAGGCATAGATGGACCAAAGCCAAACTCTCCTCCTCGTTCACGTGAAGTTATCATTGCGATCGACAACAAACCTATCACTTCAATGTCTGATTACTACGAAGCGACAAGCGACCTTTATGCAGGACAGTTTCTGAATATCATTACTTCTCAGAGCAGTTATACTCTTGTAGTCAAGGAACATTTTATGCTCGTTGAGACTAATGAAACGGAGGAGCAGATCATCACTGATGTCGTTCCTAAGACTTTAGAGATAAATGGGAAGAATGTCACGTTCAATCAGAGCGTGAACAGGACAATTACTGTTCCCCTCTACGAGAATGTTTCTCTGGGTATCGAGGATCTTGGACTTAGTGTTTATGATGCACCAAGTACGAATATCCGTAAAGGTCTTGATCTTCAGGGGGGTACCCGTGTACTTCTCCAGCCTGAAGAGAAACTTTCAGAAGACAAGATGGAAGTTCTGCTCCTAAATCTTCAGGAGAGACTAAATGTCTATGGACTTTCTGATATTGTCGTTCGTGAGTCAGGGGAGCTATTCTCAGACAATCAATACATCACTGTGGAAATCGCTGGCGCCAATGAGGATGAAGTCAAGAATCTTCTTTCCACTCAAGGTAAATTTGAAGCTAAGATAGGGAAAGATGTCGTCTTCACCGGTGGCGATGGAGATATCACTTATGTCTGCCGTTCAAGTGATTGCTCGGGTATCGATCCTTATAGGGGCTGCGGGGCGCTTGGTGACGGACAATATGCGTGTACTTTCAGATTCAGTATTGCACTTAAACCAGAAGCTGCTGAACGTCAGGCGAATCTTACCAAGAATCTTGCCGTGGTCTCAAGCACTGTCAGCGGAGGGGACGGCCAGTACCTTAACCAATCGCTTGACCTCTATCTTGATGATATCATGGTCGATACACTCAACATCGGCTCTGATCTGCGAGGCAGAGCAGTGACCGATATCCAGATATCGGGAAGCGGAGCAGGACTCTCAGAAGCTGAGGCCCGTGTGAATGCTCTAGCGAATATGAAGCAGCTGCAGACTGTACTCGTTACCGGCAGCCTTCCTACCAAACTAGAGATCGTCAAAACCGATAATCTTTCCCCGCAACTGGGAAGTGAATTTATCAAGAGCGCTCTTATGATAGGAGTATTGGCTATTCTTGCTGTCGCATCGGTCGTCTACATCCGTTACCGGAGAATAGAGGTTTTTGTTCCTATGGTCATCACTATGGTCAGTGAGGTAACGCTTCTTCTAGGAATGGCGGCACTTATCGGCTGGAACATAGACTTGGCAGCTGTTGCGGGCATCATTATCGCTGTCGGTACCGGTATAGACCATCAGATAGTCATCGCTGATGAAAGTCTTCGCAAAAAGAACAAATATGTCAATTGGCAGACCAAACTGAAGAATGCCTTCTTCATCATCATGGCAGCCTATTTCACAACGGCTGTGGCAATGCTTCCGCTCTATTTCGCAGGAGCTGGAATTCTCAAGGGCTTTGCTATCACGACACTTATGGGTATCACTTTTGGCGTCCTTATCACCAGGCCTGCATTCGGTTCTATGATGGAGATTCTTATCAAGGAAAAATGAAGGAGACCGTAGTCATCTCTCTTGGCGGATCTCTCATCGTTCCTGATGGCATCGATACAGATTTTCTTGCATCTTTTCGGCAGATGATATATCGTATGACACAATATCGTTTTGTGATCATCTGCGGCGGCGGTAAGGTCTGCAGACGCTACCAGGACGCTGCGCGATCTATCTCCACTGTGGATGATTCTGAACTTGATTGGATAGGTATCAGGTCTACCCAATTGAATGCTGAACTTGTCAGATGTGTGCTTGGAGATATTGCTTTTGAGCATGTCGTCACAGACCCCCATGAAGAATTTAAGACAGATAAGCAAGTCATCGTCGGCAGCGGTTTTCGTCCGGGATCTTCATCTGACCTTCGGGCTGTCCAGTTCGCGGTGCGATTCGGTGCATCTATGGCGGTTAATATGTCGAATATCACTCATGTCTACGATAAGGATCCAAGGCAGCATCCGGATGCGGAACCGCTTACCGAGTTGAACTGGGAATCATTCAAGAGACTCGTCGGGGATTTGTGGACTCCCGGACTGAGCATGCCTTTTGATCCTATAGCCTCGAAAGAGGCTTCTTCGAAAGGACTTGACGTAGTCGTTATAGGAAGCGATCTTGAAAACCTTGAACATCTTCTTATGGGGCAGGAATTCGTAGGTACCCGCATCACTTCTTGATCTCTTTTGCCAGTTCGACAAGATTCTCAAGGGTTCTCATATGAGATGTTTCCCTGTTTTGCTTGGGAAGCGAGTCTTCCCAGTTGCTCCAAGAATCATGCCCTGAACTCCAGAAATCAACCTGCATAGAAATTTCTTTGCCGCAGGTGCATACAGTTGATTTGTAATGTCGGGGTCCTATGAATTCAGATTCCCAGGAGAGGGCACTGAGGTCAGCTCCGCATTTGTAGCATCTCAGTTGATCTGATCTGACTAGATGTTCATCCATAAAGTGTTCACTTTTTTACGTCTGTTGGATGTACTTATGGACAATTTTTCTTTTTAAATAGTTTTGTTTCCTCTTTCGGATGACATCTTAGACGATGAGGAAATTACTGAAAAAGAAGCCAAGCGCATGGAAGAATATCCAGAATGAACCCATCGATACTATGATGTAAACCACAATTGATTTAAGGGCTCTTTTTGCCGAACCTTCTTTGATCACTGCCATTATGTATGCTGCAAAGAAGGCTGTGACACCTGTAGCTATCATCACGAAAATCCGGTACTGGTCAATGTCAATGGCAAGCTGCTGAATATTGGTGATCTCTGCCATGCCTCCACTTACGAGTTTATTGACCATCTCTTTGATAAGTACCAGCACGTGATAGGATGCTGTGAAGAGCATGGGGCTTATAGCAAGTGCGATGAGCGCGATAAAGAATGTGTATTGACCAACGCTTGTCGCAGTCTCTGTACGCAGGTAGTGGTAGGTGTTGATATTGTCAATCAATCTGTCGATGAGCGAGATCGTCTTTCCTCCGTCTTCACTAGATGCACTGATGAGGTTGAGGGCTTCTACCAGGTGCCTGGAGCGATATCTGTTGGATGCTTTCTTGAATGCCTGCGAAATCTCACTGCCCATCTTTATCTCAACGATGATATCTTTTAGTATGTCATTGAGTATTCCGAACTCAGGGTTTGTGGATGTCTCGAGGGCTTTTTTAAGAGTCATCCCTGAACGAAGATGCAAGTTAAGTTCTGTAAGAAATTCAGGTAGGGCGAGATCGATCTCTTCAAGGATGTGATAATATCTGTTGTTGTAGAGTACTTTGTACATACCATATGTCAGGAGCATGAGAAGGGAGAGGAATACTGCATAAAGAATAGGGCTTATGATGATATAGAATAGCATGCTTTTTCCAGTAAGTATGGTCATGAACAGGGCGGAGATGAGTATGACGGAAAGCACAGCCAATACATAGAATATATAGCTGATCAGTTTATGGGGAATCCGGTGCAGGCCTATGGCAAGCAGTTCTTCACGCAGATGGGGACGAACCTTTGGAGGAATAAGAAAATCTCCGAGCTTCTCGTTGAAGCTTACTTTTTCCTTCTTCCAGACAGTCTTCATATTGATGTTTTTGGTCGGATCGACGCGAATAATGTGATGAACATAATCTGCACTAGTATGATGCCTCCAATAAGTCCGCTGAAAAGCACAGTGAAGAAAGTGTCATTGACGGACGGCAAGACGATGGATGCCATGATGACTATACCTACTGAACCTATTGCTGGAGCGACTGTTCCGAAAATCATATAGATCATGGCGATAGGTCCAAGCTGTTTGCCGTATTTATTGATCTGGTTTATCCTTTCTTTGGTCATCTCTTCTAATGTTACTGAGAATACCTTCTCGACATCAGAGCCCGTGAGGAGCGCACTTTTGATCTGCGTCTGCACTTTTTTGAAACTGACTGATGGGCTTAGCCTGATGGATTCTTCGATCGCTTCTTCCATAGGCATACCGAGATATATCTTTGAGATCACTTCATCGAAGAATCTGGCAGTGTAGGTATCTGTCTTTGCGACATCTGCGTAAGCTGAGAAGAGGGACATACCTGATTGCAGGTTGATGAGGAACCTCCTGGCTATCATCAGCATATCAGCTTCTACCTTCACGCCTATCGCATTGGCCTGGAATGCAGGTATGTGGGCAACGATAACGAATATGATGCAGGATGTCAGTGCAATCCCTATAATTCCCCAGAGCGGAGGCAGCACTTCACCTAGAATCATGAACAAAAAAACTATGGCGAAGAGAAATGAGAAAAGTCCGCTTAGCATATATGCACTGCGTGCGAATCGTTCATAGGAATAGGGCATGCGAGCTATCAAAAGGTCTTTTTGTACATTAGGTCGTACCAGTCTGATAAGATCTGCAATAATACTTCACCTATTTGAGGTCTTTATAGAGCGCATCCAGTTTCTTTCTTAAGTCATTGGCGTCGTTGCTGTTGTTTTCAGTCAGTTTAGGTCCTTCTGGCGCCGTGACGGGTTCTGGTCTTTCTTCAATTTTGGGTGTACTTTTTGGTTTTATCCGTGTTTCTTTAGGTATATTCTTGACCTCAGGTTTTTTAGTAGGGGCCTCCAACTTCTTTGGTGCCTCTTTTGCTATCTCCTGTTTTGGATCTTCAACTTTCTTTGCCACTGGCTCTACTGCTTTTGGCTGTTCTTTCTTAGGTGTCTCTACAATCTTTGGCGAGGA
Source organism: Candidatus Woesearchaeota archaeon (assembly GCA_020637435.1). Classification (GTDB taxonomy): domain Archaea; phylum Nanobdellota; class Nanobdellia; order Woesearchaeales; family JACJVW01; genus JACJVW01. Next base: position 426,714 of record JACJVW010000001.1, on the reverse strand, counting down.
CAGTTTTGCTGTATTTGTGATTTTGGTTTCCTGGATTATCGGTTTATTAGGCACATCACTTTCTTTTTTCTGCTTGGCTTCGTAGTCTTTCTCTTTCTTCTCCAGCTCTTTGTAGAAGAGTTCCCTGTTCGTGTAATAGGTACTGATAAGGAGTCCAAGCTCGTGCATCTCATTGAGATTAATGTCCACAAGTCTCTTTAGGATAGTGCTTTTCTCTTTGATATCTTCATCGACCTGTTTTCTTGAGAGTCCAGCATAGAGGTCAAGGTTCTTGTAGAGGTGGACTGGTTCGGTAACATCTTTGAGCTTGTTATCGGCGTAGTCGAATTCTTTTGTGACGTGAAAATTTCCTTCTCTGGTCACTTCTGCCATCTGCAGGAGAACACGCTGTCCTGTTCTTCTGTTACGGTTGAGGACCATGATGAATGAGAGTGATGAGAGCATCATCTTAGGCAGGTCGATGGGTCGTGATGTAAGCCTTTGCTGCGCCTCCTCGGAATTGTTGGCGTGGAAGGTCGCTATTACTGAGTGGCCGGTATGCATCGCTTCGAAGAGCGTCTCGGCTTCCTCTTTCTTACGGATCTCACCAAAGAGGATACGGTCCGGCCTCATACGAAGAGTATTGACGATGAGGTCAAGCATGCTGACGCCGCCTTTGCCTTCCGGATTTGCAGGTCTTGTCTTCATAGGTACCCAATGCAAAGTGTTGGCCAAGGTCAACTCTCTTGTGTCTTCGATAGAGATGATACGCTGATTGGGAGGGATGAACACGCTGAAAACATTGAGTGCGGAAGTTTTACCTGAACCTGTTCCTCCTACGATAAGGACACTCATCTCATACTGGATGACGAGCCACATCATGGCTGCAGCTTCTCTGTTTAGGGAGCCGGCACGTATGAGGTCGACTACTGTCCAAGGTTTCTCTGCGAATTTACGAATAGTGATGGTGTTGCCTTTTGTAGATACCGGTGAAAGTGTTGCGTTGAATCGGTCTCCGCTTTCAAGGTGTCCGTCGAGCAAAGGCTCGAGATTGGTGATGTTCTTGTCGACAACACGGCCTCCTATGGTCGCGAAGTGTCTGATCTTCTTCTCGTTACCAAGGATGATATTAGTCTTGAGCCATCCGTATTTCCTGTGGTAGACCCAGATCGGTTCGTATGCGTTGTTGATGACGATCTCTTCCAGATTAGCGTCTTTGAGCAGAAATTCGACGTCACCCAGACCAAGGCTGGTGACCAGTATGTAGTTGACGAACATCTTGAGGTCGCCCTCGTTGAGGTCGGGGAAGATATCTGAAAGTTCATCAAAAATCTTGTTTTTGAATTCCTCTTTGATGAGCTCGTGATGGTCAGTCGTGGACATAAAAACTTTCTCAAAGTCGAGTGTGGAGATGATGGTACTTTTGATACGTTCAAGGATGAGGTCGGTGATGTGTTGGACGTAGAGCAGGCCTATGTTATAGAAGGGGACGGGCTCCAGCTCATTCTTTACGACTCTTACGTCCATGATGATGTTCTCGTACCAGACTTTGTAGTTCTCAATTTGTCTGATGTAACCTATCGTAGCTCTATCAGACTCGTCTCTGTTCTCTTCTATGATGGTTGAGAAATTATCGTGGTATACGGCATAGATCTCCTTATACATTGCGTTAAGGGAGGAATCTTTCTTCTCTTTGCAGAACTCATAGAGGTCATTCATCAATTTCTTCGCTTCTTCGAAGTTATTGTTCTTCTTGAATTCACGAAGGATGATGATCATCTCTTCTTTGTTGACGGAAGAGAAATTGTGGTAGAGTGCGTAGACAAATCTTAGTGTGGGGCCGGTAAGGTCATACCTTACCTGTACGATCTTTTCCTCTTCCAGATATCTGGAAATCTTAAGAATGGATTTCTCGGTAGTGTTGAGCGCTTGAGCAAGATCCTTAACTGATTTGGTCTTCTCTTTACTCAGAATGTCAAATACATTGTCCGCATTAGTACGAAGCACACTACTACCTCCTTTTTAGGGTCCCCTTGCCAATATTTTTAAGCTTAAGCTTATATAAAGGCTACTTACTACTTTGGAGTACTTAACTTGGTGCGATCCCATTAATCACTCCACAATTATATGTTGTATCAAGGTAATTAAGGATACAGGGTGTTGTCGAATTCTCGAACCATTGGACCCTTATCTGACCGTAGAGAGGATGGATCATCCCGGAGGGAGAAAATCTCACTACACCCTTCAGATTCTCTGAAAACTCCATACCCTCTGCACGAAGCGTATAATTTAGCTCATAGCTCGCATTGATTATGTTGAATGCTTCCTGGCGGATGCTTAATGTAGAGAGCGTCATGTTATACCGATGCTTTTGCAAAAGGATGCCGTGGAGCCAGGCTACTCTTCCTGTCAGGGTCTTGCTTGAACTTAAGATAGTGGCGTTTCCAATCTTGCCGGTAATGACCGCTTCTGTAATATTGGCGCTGATGTTGGTCATGTTGAGCGCATCGGGGTCATAGTGTTCTACATCCAGAGCTTCAGTTATAGCATCTTTGACAGCAAGCTCGACCATAGATGGGAAGTATTTAGTGATTGCGTCTTTGGTATAGACTTCGAAGAGGATGAGCCTGTTCTTCTCTATCTCGACTTCTTTCTTCTGCAAGCTGTTCTCGATGAAGGTCATGTAGAAGAGAAGAAAAGCAAGCAGGATGAAGAGCGCTGATAGCGAAAAGAAGAACCCCCTATTACTCATCGGCCCACACCTTCACGGTCATCTTGTATGGCCCCCATTCTACCATGGAACCTGAGGTCGGTGAATCATAATAGTTCATGATGTATTTATCGTGAGTGATGAGTACCTTGCTCTCCGGATTAAGAGGGGGGATGAGATTCTGCTGTTCTGCAAATATCCTTAAGATGAAAAATCCGGACTGGCCTCTTGGGTCTGTAGCTGTAATATTGACAGTCATGTTTCCATTGGCAATGATCTGGAGGTACCTACCGTTTCCGAATGGTCCGTCGGGAACGATACTTAGACCTGATGTGGGGGGGTAGATGCTCCAGTCAAGCTGGTTGCGTGCGAAGATGGGGCTGATGGCATGCTCAAGTAGGTCGATGTCAGGTACATTAGCACCAAGCGTGATGTTCATCTCGAGGACGTTTCCTATGCTAGGGATGTTGTAGAGCGGTTTGATGCAGGTGCAGGATTCGTTAAGTCCCGGATCGATACACTGATATGGTGCTCCATAGGTACCCAGGCAGTCCGTGTCGGCTTCGCATTCTTCTCCTAGCTCCACTACGCTGTTGCCGCAGTCTTCCCAAGTCGGAACGAAAGTACAGTTCTTCCTTTCAGAGCCTGGCTTGTAGCAGCCTGTCCAATCGGCAGGATTACTTGCGCTGCCATCGCAGTCTTCAGTTGTGGGATCGAAAGTTCCGTCACCGCAAAGTCCAAAGTCGTTTCCAGGGAGGCTTGAGGGTCCAGGTGTACCATCGAATGCGCATAAACATGAATTGGCGCCGTGACCTGGGGGTATACACGTGGTCTCATTTCCATCGGAGGTGGTCGGACAGTGGTAGTCTTCTTCGCATTCTTCTCCGCCGAGCGGTTCGAGGAAACCGTTGCCACAGTGGAACGGGTCAATCGGGCATATTTCTACATCATTTTGTACCCACCCCGGTACCGAGTAGGGGAATGCTACCGGGGCAGTTGATGCGTTGATTATCTCAATGTCCAGGTCACTTAAAGTTACGATACCTGAACGGTTGGATGAAATGTTGAGGGTGATGTTACAGCCTGTCAGGTTCCATGCGACGAAATCTGTCGACTGACACTTGAGGACTTCTCTGTTGATTGCGCTCATGAGGTTGTTGCAGTATTCGGCGTCAGGGAACGGACAGGTGTGGTTGTGCCAGATGACTGATGTTCTTAGGCGCTTTGAACGGTTGTTTATCCAATCATAGGTGGAGACATTGCCGAACTTGATTTTTGGCTTTGGGTAGCCCATACCAAGCTGGCCGATGATATAGACGTATGCGTCTCTTAGTTCATCTGGATTTTCTCCGCTGGTTGAGACGCCGCCTGTACAATTGGAGATGTTAAAGAGGAGCATACTTGCATTTTTACCTTCAGAGGTGGTGTTTGAGCCGTAGTAGACAGTGTGTATAGTGATACCCCGTGCTTTTGCCGATGCGGGATTACTTATGTTACAAGCTAAGTCTAATGCTTCTGCTCTTGCAAGGCTTTTGTTGAATGTTCCATTGATGATGACATTTGCCAGTCCGTCTGTCATGAGTACAATATTGTCACTTGGTTCTGTCAAAGCGAAGGGTTCAAGAAGTTGCACTGACTCATTGATTGCGCAAGAGAGGCAGGTTTGACCGCAAGTTGCCCTGTATACTTCAATCTGGTTTGAGAGGTTTGTTGCGTTCGTTGTCAGGTTGAAGGGAGCTGTGCAGGTCGAGTTGGTTCCGAAGGTGACGAGTCCTACGTAGGCGTTGCTGTTATTTCGTACACTTAAGTTGAGGAAGAGGATGTCGTTGGATATTGCCAGCTTCATTTTCTCCGCTTCACAAATTTCTACCGGATTGAAGTCTCCCTGGAGGCAGTATTCTGAGACGAAAGGTGCCAGTGTGCTTTTATTTGAGGTGTGCCAGACATCAAACATAGAGGTGAAGATATTGGCTGCTTTGCTTTTTGGAAGCCGCGTCTTGGACTTGTTTGCCCAGCCTGCGGATAGTTCGATTTCCTGGTCGATGATAAGCATGCCGAACTGGTCTGTTCCATTGTTATACCGTTCGGTCTCAACTTTGTGGTCATAGGATTCGGTAGCGTTTTTTATCGGGAGGCCCCATGCTAGGGGAATGGTCTGGTTGAAGTTGATTGCATTGTAATGGTCCATGATTATCGTTTTATTGAACCAGAGTGCATTCGTAATATTGGTATACATTGCAGCGAGTGCTGCACTGTGTCCGTCTATGACGATAATGTCTGCATTCCAGAAGGTACCGGGAATAAGGTTTGGGTCAGCGATGCTCTTGTTAAGGAAGGTGATGTTTGCACCGAGCATGAGGGCGAGGTCTTGCATGACTGGGCTGAATCCGTAGTAATAGTCGTCGCTGTCATCATTGAAGGTCCAGGCTGCTAATTGCAGATCTCTCATAGCTGATTCATTGTACGGGTAGAGATCGTTGCAGTAATCGACACGTTGGGCGTATTCGGCTGTGTGGTAGGTTGGTGTGTTTCTCCTGTCGGGTGCGTTTAGATGTTCAATCTCTGATGCTGTGAGGTAGGTCTGCTGGTAGAACTTAAAGTCTGATGCCCTGTGCACAAGAGTGGTATTCTCATCGATACTGAACTGGACGTTGAATCCTCCTGTGCCCCCTGCGTTTTTGACCTGGCATGCAAGGATGTTTTCTCCTGGCCGGAGGAAATACTGGCCGGGGAACATGGTCTGTGTCCAGGCGCTGTCCGGTACAGAGTTTGCGTTTGGATTGTAATAAATCGCTTCTTCGTTAATGTAACAGATAACACCATCGTCTGCGCTAATAGATATTTTTGAATTGCTTACATCAGCTCGTGCAGCTATTGGCGTGAATACTTCAAGTTCGACAAAGTGGTTGTCTGAGTTGACCGTATTGCCCGCGGAGGTTACTCTTACGTACCTTGCAATTACTGGTGCACCTGGGATGAAGTCATGGCCTTCGGATGTTTCTTTGTACGTTCCATCAGTTGTGTAGTCCCAAAGAAGGGTGTTTCCCCCGGAGAAGTCGGATGTGGTAGACACTTCTATGCGAAGGTTGTATTCTCGTCTGTCTTTATAGTACATCCATAGCTTGACGCGGCTCACCGGCTGATTGCTGCCAAGATCAATTTGCAGGGTGTCTGTACCCGGCCCGCAATCAAGATAGTAATCGGTATGTGTTGCTTCAAAGCTGGTGTCATTGTTGACGAATTGTTTGTCAGCAGTTGCGAAATCATCACATGAAGTGGTGACATCGGAAAGAGGTTTGTTGAACCCAATGTTGCGTTCAAGCTGGAATGTTTTTCTGTAGAATCTTGTACAGTTCTGGCATCCCCAATCGTTAGCATTGGTGCCGTCGCTGAATCTGTAATAATCGTAAAGGTCCGGTATGTAATCTGTCAATGAGGCCCATCTGCTATCGTTGAAATTAAGGGAGAAGTAATCGCTTCGGGTCGAGAAGTTTTGGGTTGTCTCATTGCAGTGCAGGAAGTACTGTTTCCCTGTTGGGCAGTGCTGGACGACGGTTTGGTTGATAGGGCAATGGGTGTAGAAGACATCCGGTTCATTACAGTGGTCGATATGGTAGTCGTCTTCAGGGCAGTGGGTGATATAGTCAGTTCCCGGTTCGCAATGGGTGAAGTAGGTGTGATTTGCTGCGCAGTGTTCATGGAAGAACTGATTAGGGTCGCAATGATTAAAGTAGATGTCTGATTGGTTGCAGTGTTGAATATTTTGGGAAGTAATATTTGAATGGGTCCAGTATACCTGATCAAGAGGGCACCTATCCATATAGATGGTGTCATTCTGGCAATGTTCAAAGTAGGTGTCTTCTTCCGGACATCTTAGAACGTGTGCTGTGGTCATATTGCACTGCCATAAATATGGGTCTGGGCAATAGCTCTTGGTGGCAGTAGCAGAGTTATTGTGCATGAGATAGTTGGTTCGGTTTTCTATGATTGTTGCGTTGGCAGTGTATCTTGGTGCGTTGCAGTCCCTCCACATTGTTCTGTCCCGCTCTATACTGAACTGTGTCCGAGTCCAGTACTGGGGGCCATTTCCATCCCCTATGTCTTGGCATCTGTGGGTGTTGTTGTAGTTTGTTCCTGGGCTCCCACATGCAATACCTGTATTGCTTGCGAAATAAGTACACCTTGTTACGCCTGCGCCTGAGCAGCCTGCTCCTGAACAGAGTTCAACGATGTTACCGTCATCTGGCCCTGATAGCGCCGCGAATGGGGCGCATTGTGAGATAAGATAAGATTCAGGGATGGTGTAGCCGGATTCGATGGTAAATGTGTTGACAGTTATGCCTTTGCCTATATTGGTTGCATTTGAGGTATTGAGGTCACCGATGCGGATGCCCGTTATACGTTTGTCGCCGAGGCTAGTGTTGAGATTAATTCTTGCTGACCGGGAACTGCCATCACAGATGACTGCAGGAGAAAGGGTGCCTACGTAGTTTAATCCTGCGCCTGTGCTGCCGTGGCAGTTTTCCGCCCCGTTGCCTTGGACACAGACCCAGTCGCTGTAGATTTGGTCTTCAAGGTAGAGCATGATTCCCCATCTTGCTCCGTCAGTGCAGGAGTAGTTAATCTCAAGCTCTTCGGCAAACAGGGTGTAGATTTCGCCCGTTGGAATATTAACCAGACCAGCACCTCCGTCTGTGTCTGTAAGGGTATTGCCTGCTGGAACGAGGTTTCCAGATACGGTTGACCATCCGGCTATACCAACATGTGCATAAGGTTTGTTGACTAGTACCATGTAGTCTTCATGGTCGTAACCAATCTCTACCCCTGAATGTGCTGTCTGTTGACACATGGATGCTCCGCCGAGGAAGTCGAGCGGGTCTGTACATGATGAACCCACGCATGGGGTGGTGTGTTCGTTTGCTGCGCAGGTTCCTTCTCTCCACACATCATATGATGCGCAGTAAGCATCGGTTGGTTCCGCGTAGCAGGAAGAGTAATTATTTGCCAGGAATGAGACATCATTGCATTCAAGTCCTGTTCCAAAGACTTGTGTTGAGTCAATAGTACAATTATTTGACCCGGAACAACAACTGCCTGGTGACCCCCAAGGTATGGAACAGCAAGCGTCAGGTGAAGGTCCGCTACATTGATAGGTATCCTCAAGGTCTGAGTGTTCTGTGCAAGGTAAAAGATATGAAGGTACATCTGAACAAAGGGCAGTTGTGTCATTTCGAACTGGACCTGTTGATGAAGTGGTGCAATTAGTCAGGCCTGCACAACCTGTGTCATAGAGATTGGTGGTTGGTGTTTCGCATCTCCATGTGGGGTCGCATTCGAAGGAACCCCCACAATTTAGGTCTGTTGTAAAATTCTTGAAATATGAGCCACATGTCAAGGAGGGGTCGCAGACATTGGTAAGCGGGGCTGGTGAATATCTACTGCAATCAAGCGTGGTGTAATTGTTTACCAGGCCTACGTTGCATACTAAAGTATCGTTGCAGAAAGGTGCGTACTGTTGTGAGCAGTCAGCATTCATGGTGAAGTTCTGTGTGTATGTTCCGCAGATTGGACCGTTGCACATTGAAGGGTTCACGAAGGCAGGAAATCCTGGGTACATGGAACAATCGGTCGCTCCATAATCCTGGAAGAGTGAAGTATTACATGCATAGTTTGTGTCACAGAATACTGCATCGGGTGGACAAACCGGCGGTAGAGTGAAGTTTTGGATGATGCTGGTATAGTTGACATTGATGTTGCAAATATAGGTGATGTCAGGGGTGATGGTGGTCTGGAACCATGAGCAGTCAGTTGCGGTGTAGTTCATGATGTCTGAGATTGAACCGTTACATCCTGCGGTCATATTACACATGGGTTGGCCTGCGCAATTATCAAGGGTGAAATTCATGATGTAGTTGTCGCATCTGGCGGCGCAGTCAAATAGTCCAGCACAGCTTGTTGCAGTTGAGTTGAACAGTTCTCGGGTTCCGTCGCACCAATATTGGGTAGAGATATTCATTAGACCCGCGTGTTGGGGTAGTGCACCAATGTTGTTTGGTTGGCATGCTGGCAAGATGGAATTGTTCATGTCGAGGCAACCTGGAGGGATGGTGAAGTTTTGGAATGCGGTGTTGTCGCAGTATCTTCGGTCATCACAGAAGGTGCCATTGTTGACGACGACAATGTCTGCACAGGAATTTGCGGTGTAGTTTTTGTCCCATGCTGCGCGTGGTACGTCGCATACTGGTCCTTGACAGAGCCATTTGCCAGTGCAATCTGCTGCGCTTTGGTTCCTTACAAGTGCTGCGTTGCAGTCAAGGGTAGCGTTACAGAGTGAAGGGATTTGCAAACTTGGTGGAAGGTCAGTACAGGCAGTTGTCGAGAAGTTCTTGGTCCATTGAGCGGTGGTCACATTACATACCGGCCCTGAACATTGCAGGCGAGAACCGCATGTAATGTCTGTTACATTCTCAAATTCATCACAGAAGGGACCTTCGCAACCAAGTAGGCCGTCACAGGATGATGCAGTGTAATTTTTTATTTTTGGAAGGATGCACTGTGGGGTCTCTGCAGCAATGGTTGTTATGTTGCTGTATCTGAAAGAGGGGTTGAAAGTGGGTAAGTGGGATGCGTAACCATAGTGGTCAGTGCAGTTGTACCTGTGCTCGAGGCTCTTGATGTAGATATTGTCAAAGATGCCGTAGACTTGCGAAGTGGCGAGTGAGATATAACCGTCGACTAAGTCGCTTGATAGGGTGTAGTTGATTATTGGGGAGGTATTGACATCGATGACCCAGGTGTCGTTTGCGTAGACGAGAATGCGTTCGTCAGTAGCGATAATTTTGTACTGGTAGTAGTCTGCAGTGTCGATGGAGCCGGTCATGTCTTCGTCGGCAACCATGTCGTGGCCATCGAAGAGTTGCATATGGTCATCGCCGGTCAGTCGCAAGGTGTAACCGGTAAGCGGATATGCATTTGCAGGAGTAGGCATAGGTTTGGCAAAGCCCACTTGTACATATCTCTCAGAGAGTAGACCTGTTCCGGAATAGATCAAAGTCATGAATTCCATGGTGAAGTTTCTGAAGGTTAGATCACGCACTTCAGCTATGGCTGCTGTTTCCTGGGCATAGGTGTGATTACTTTGTCCAAGGGCTGTAGAGGCCGAGATGTGCTCGTCGTTCATGAAGGTGAGGCCCCAGTTGCCCCTGTAGAAGTTCCATTTCCATGAGTGTTCACCTTCCTGGAAACGGTCGGTGAATGCGTCGCATTGTTCAAATTTTTCCTCGTAGGTGAGGTTTTCTCTTATCTCCACTTCCGCAAGGCAGTCGTCCATACTCCACGAGAGGTCGGTGACTAGGACTACTTCATATGCTGAATCGTTGGCGCCTGACATGTTGGAGCCGGTGATGTTTATGTAGGAGTCCCATGCACAGCTGTATGGAGGGATCCATATGGTCGTGTGATTGAATACTTCACCCGGAGGATTAAGCCAGGTGAAATTGATGGATTCTATACTGGTGTCGTTCTCGAAGAATTCTACATTAGTGAGCGCGGCAACGGTTGAGAAGCAGGCAATAATTATGGTCATTACTGCGATAGTCCATACTGTGAGCCGCTTCATATTGGGTAGACCGCCGTCACATTACCTGTTCTAAGGTCGGTAAGGAGAAATGTGTAGTTGTAATTCTTAGGGACCAGTTCTGATTTTTCCACGGTCTCTAGTATGAGGTCGTTGATCATCGGTAGCCCTATGTTACCTCTAGAGTAGAGCTCACCTATGAATTCAAGCAAAGAGAGATCTTCATTTAGGAGGGTCGTTGCCGGATTACAGTAGATGTTTGTCAGCGAGATGTACTGGCAGCCGCAGGTATTCGGACCGGAGTTCACACCAGGATTGCCCCAGCAGACATCTGTCACCTTTATATCGAAGAGCAGCTGCATGAGGTCATAGGATATCTCACGGGCGGTCTCGACGTCAGGTTCCTGATGCCAGGAGGCAAAGATGAGATAGAGACCTATAATGATTATAGTGATAGCGAACAATGCATCTATCGAAAAGAAATACCCCCTTTTCATTACACACATTTTGGGTTTGTTTATTAATAAAGTTTCCTATTGTATCGAAAGAATTTTCCCATGCAATTCATGAGGTTAGTATTTCTTGAGGCCGGTAAGGATCTGTTTATGCCGCTTCGTTACCTTTCGGCCCCCTCTATTTTGGGAATCGGTAGTCAAAGCAGTCTATCTGATGAGTTTTTATGACCTTTGCAAACACCATGTAATCGAATGTCTTATAAAGGGGGGCTAATTGCTCAGCGATAATTCAAACTTTTGAGGAATGAGATTTATCGTAATCGGAAACGACAGATGTACCCGGCGCAATTTACCCAAGAAAGTGAATCCTTTTTCTTACAACTAGCTGCCGCTATAACTGCTTTTCATTCTTCCGGATTTCGAGGTTCAAAATGAAGGGACTACTAATAGGTTGCAGAATACCGAGGGATTATTTCATAAGTGAAGGCAAGGGTGAAAGTGATATTACCGTTCATGCCGGTTCATATCATCTTGCATTGAAGGCAGCTGGCATAGAGATGTGCAATATTATGACTTATTCATCTATCATGCCTGGTATTGCGCGTGAAGTTGAGCGACCGGAATCTATGACCCATGGGCAAGTGATGGAGACTATCATGGCTGTAGCAACGGCGGCAACAGGAGAGGTCGCCACAGCCGGGATCGTGTTTGGGTGGCTCTATGATAGAGAGACTCAGGAAAGGTTCGGCGGTCTAGTCTGCGAATACAATGGCAATTTAACTGAGGAGGAAGCAAGATCTCAACTCGGTGAAAGCCTTGATGAACTTTATGAAAACGGTTTTTCTGAGAGATTCGAGATTCGCGACGCTGAATACCATATGTCTAGCATTATCCCTAAGAAGAAGTATGGTACCGCATTGGTTTCCATAAATTTCATCAACTACGAGGTTCCGGTTTTAGAATGAATCCAACATACGGCGGTTTTCTAGATACGGAGGATACAGCTAAGGTAGTTATCCTGCCTATCCCCTATGACGGTACGAGCACGTGGATGAAAGGAGCTGATAAGGGACCTAATGCCCTTTTGGATGCGTCTTGTAATCTGGAATTCTATGATATCGAGACCGATTCTGAAGTCTACATTCAGGGTATCGCAACTGCTGACCCGGTACTAGTGTCCACTTCCCCTGATGCTATGGTTGATGCTTCAACACAGCGGGTGCGAGATCTCCTTGGGAAGGATAAGTTTGTTGTCTGTTTAGGTGGCGAACATTCTGTCTCTGTCGGGCCTATCCGGGCATACAAGGAAAAGTACCCCTGCCTTTCTGTTCTGCAGTTTGATGCGCACACAGACCTTCGCCAGTCTTACGAGGGTTCCATTTACAATCATGCTTGTGTGATGGCTCGGGTCAAAGAGATATGTCCTATAGTCCAGGTGGGAATCCGAAGCATGGATTCGTCCGAAAAACAAGACCTGGTCAGAGAGCGGGTGTTTTTTGCGGAAGATATCTATGGAAGGAATGACTATATCTCCAAGGTTGTAGACCTTCTTACTGATGATGTCTATATCACCATCGACCTCGATGTTTTTGATCATTCGATCATGCCTTCGACAGGAACGCCTGAACCGGGAGGGATGCTATGGTATGACGTGCTATCTGTCATCAAAGAGGTGGTCCGTAGGAAGAATCTTGTCGGATTTGACATTGTTGAACTTTGCCCCTCTGAGCAAAACAGGAGCCCAGATTTTCTTGCGGCAAAATTACTCTACAAGGTATTGAGCTATAGATTTGGAGGTAGTGAGAAGTGAAGAAGATTTTGATTATCGGAGCTGGTGGCGTAGGCACAGTTGTGGCAAAGAAGTGCGCGATGTTACCTGAGGTTTTTGAGGAGATAGTGCTTGCCAGCAGAACGCTTTCGAAGTGCGAAAAAATCCGAGATGACATCATGCAGACTCTAGGGAAGGCTATCAAGATAGATCAGGTCGATGCAGACAATGTTGAAGAGACAACCAAACTGCTCATGAAGCATAAACCCTACCTTGTCATCAATGTAGCTTTACCTTACCAGGATCTCTCCATCATGGATGCCTGCCTAGCAGCGGGAGTCCACTATATGGATACTGCAAATTATGAGCCAAGGGAAGAAGCGAAATTTGAGTATTCCTGGCAGTGGGCTTACCAAGAGAAATTCAAAGAGAAAGGCCTTATGGCACTTCTTGGCTGCGGATTCGATCCCGGTGTTTCAAGCGTGTTCTGCACGTATCTTCAGAAACACCATTTTGATACGATAGAGACGATAGATATCCTTGACTGCAACGCAGGAGATCATGGCCAGCACTTCATGCCAAATTTCAATCCAGAGATAAATATCCGTGAGGTCAGCCAACCAGGAAAATACTGGAAGAATGGAGAATGGGTGCATACTCCCTCTATACTTGAGGATGCAAGCGTGCATTTCACTTTTGATTATCCCGTTGTCGGTCCTCATGAGAGTTTCCTCATCTACCATGAAGAAGAGGAGTCTTTGGCGAAGTTTATCAAGGATGTGAAACAGATACGATTCTGGATGACTTTTTCTGAGAAGTATATCACTCATCTTAGTGTCCTGAAAAATGTTGGTATGACGTCAATCTCGCCCGTAACATACGAGGATAAAGATATAGTGCCTTTGAAGTTTCTTCAGGCTGTTCTTCCAAAATCCGGAAGCGTCGCTGATACGTACATCGGAAAGACTGTAATAGGTTGCATCCTGAGGGGTCACAAGGCTCGGAAACCTGTATCCAAATACATCTATAATGTCTGTGACCATCAAGACGCATATCAGGAGACGGGAATCCATGCGGTGGCGTACACTACCGGAGTGCCAACCATGATAGGCGCACAGATGGTCTTGACTGGTAAATGGGCTGGAGAAGGGGTTTTCAATGTTGAACAATTCGATCCTGACCCGTTCATGGAAGAGCTTATGCAGAGGGGACTACCTTGGAAGATCACAGATTTCAATGGGACTTTACCGGAGTAAAGACACCCGCTTTTATCGTTGATAAAGGTCTTCTGGAGCAGAACCTAAAGAAACTTGCTCAGGTGAAGGAACGCACCGGATGCAAGATCCTTCTTGCCCAAAAAGCATTCTCTATGTACAGCATGTATCCTCTTATCGGTACTTATCTTGATGGTACCTGTGCTTCGTCCCTTGATGAAGCCCGTCTTGGAAGAGAGGAGATGGGCAAGGAAGTCCATACCTTCGGAGCGGCTTATCCTGACGAGGATTTTGATGCTGTAGTCAGCTATTCTGATGTGGTCATATTCAATTCCATAGGACAAGCACAACGTTTGCATAAGAAGGTGCATGAAGCGGGAAAGCAGTGGGGCATCCGGATAAATCCTGAGTATAGCGAGGTGGAGGTTGCGTTGTATGATCCCTGCGCTCCCTGTTCACGTTTGGGAGTTACCTGTGACCATTTTGATATTACAGGATTAGAAGGTATGGATGGTCTGCATCTGCATGTCATGTGTGAGCAGAACAGCGATACCCTTCAACGAGTCCTTTCCCGAGTTGAAGAAAAGTTTGGAGAGCATCTCCATGGCCTTTCATGGCTCAATCTTGGAGGGGGGCATCATATCACTCGGGCTGATTATGATATCGACCTCCTCTGCTCTTTGATAACCGAGATCCAGCAGAAGTATAACCTCCAAGTCATCCTGGAACCCGGAGAAGCTGTGGCCTTGAATTGTGGTGTTCTTGTTGCGTCTGTGCTTGATATCGTTACGAATGGGATGGAGCTCATAATTTTGGACACTTCAGCAGAAACGCACATGCCTGATGTGCTCGCGATGCCTTATAGGCCGCAAATCCTTGGGGCAGGGGATCCAGGCGAGTTCCCACATACCTACCGTCTTGGAGGTATGACTTGTCTGGCTGGAGATGTCATAGGTGACTATTCATTCCAGAAGCCCTTGCGGATAGGTGATAGGGTAGTCTTTCTGGATATGGCTATCTATTCTATGGTCAAGACGACTACGTTCAATGGCATCAAGTTGCCAGATATCTGCATCCGAGAGGATGCTGTCATCAAGCAGGTCAGGCGCTTTTCGCATTCTGACTTCAAAAGCAGGCTTTAGGACCTAAGATACCAGAAATCCTTGTTTTCTATTTTCTTGCTTCGTTTTTCTTCATCTTTGAAAATCTGCGGTAATGTAAGCTATTCTTCTTACGAAAACTATATAAATAACAGATGCAATAAATCGGGTAATAGTATATCAAAGGGTATACTAATATGTTATTATTATGAGGTGAATACAACATGAATATGCTAAAACGAGCGCAAATTACCATGGAGACTTTGTTTATCTATGGTATCATCGCTATCGTGGTACTTTCCGGTATTGGTGCGCTGATCTATTTCGGTGTTCTAGATTTAGGAAGTTACCTACCAGATAAATGCAGTATCGATAGTATCGATGTGACCTGCCCACAAGGTGAATGGCAGTTTGAAGCTGGTGATTCTCCAGTATTAGGAATCACTGCAAACAGTAAACCTATCGTCATCCCGACAACTGAAGGTGGTGCCAACGTATTTATCATGCTGAACCAGACTCAGGATATCCAAGTTTTCACATTCTCTGGTGCTGCATCTGCTGGATGTGCTTATGAGGTAGCTGTGGACGGCGCAGGTACAGACATCAGTATCCCTGCTGATAAGGTTACCCCTATAGACTTTGCAAACGCTGATGGGGGAGCAGGATGTGTAATCAGCGATACTTACAAAGGTCAGAAGCTGAAATTCGATATTGAATTTAGATATAGACCTGCTGGTGCTGCTATCTCTCAGAAAGCAGTTGGAGAGATTACCGTATCCATCAAGTAAACTTGGCTTTTAGCCATAATTTTTATTTTTCTTGCTGGGAAAAAGAGGTGCAATTTTGCGAAAGGGTCAGCTTACTGTAGAGCTAATGATTATTCTTGGTTTCGTCATGATACTGCTGACCCCCGCATTATTCTATTTGACCCAGTCTTATGTTGATGTAATCGGTGAATACGAGAACAATAAAATTCATTCTTATGCTGAGCATGTGCTTGCTAATGCAGAACTGCTCTATTTTAACGGTTTGTACTCGAAGATGACGGTGACGCCGTCGGTGAAGACATCGAACTACAAACTGAATAATGTGTTTACCCTTGAGACCCGCAATAATTCAGGATTTGCTACTTTTGCTCTAGTCTATAATATTAGCAACTCTCGTGGTGTCTGGCAGCATAGGTTCTATTATACGGATATACCTGTGCAGACAAATTATACGTGCACGGCTAATCCAGTCGCAGAGTTTCCTGCGTGCAATGGTGTCAATTTGAATTGCAAAAAGTGTCTGCTTAATGTTTCAAAGTTTATCACAGAAGACCTTCGTATGGAGGTTGTGCAAAACAATACGTATGGCCTGATGGTGCAGTTTTCGAACTAAAATGAAAGCCCAAGCCACTATGGAGTTTACTCTTGCGTTCATGATGATGATATTTGTATTTCTCATCCTTGCTGCTGCGCTTGGCGGATTTTTCATATCGCCTGAAAAACGAGATAGGCAACAGATTGAGCATATGCTTGACGAGATTGAAGCTAAGGTGGAGTTTGCTGTGCTTGCGAAAACCAATGTGAATCTCAGCCTTAGTCTTCCTCCGTATATCAATCAGGAGTACTATGCTTTGCGTGTCGTGCCTGACCCAGCGTATAATAAATCATATGTGTCGATTGATATGGAGTATGGTACGGTGAGGAGCGCCCGCTACATGCCTCTGGTGTACAATGTATCTGATGTAGCCGGAAAGCAGAATATCACTATCTGGAAAAATAAATCCGGGGTGTATATTGGATGAACAAGGGGCAGGCAAGCAGTATTGACCTAATTGTCTCGCTTGTATTGCTGATTTTACTGGTCTCTTTTTTTGCAGTAGGCATTTCGCAATATCTGGGCTCGCAGGTCGACCAGTCTGAACGATTGGATAAACATGTGGTGCTGCAGAATCTCCAACGAAACCTTGAATTGTATCCTACGTACGGCGGCAATCCGGTGAACTGGGTGGCGGGTGAGGTTGATTTTGATACGCTTGATAATTTTGGTGACATTAGCGAAGACAATACGAGCGCATTTGAGGAGTATTTCTTCAGAGGGATGGATTTTTCTTACGATTATGATGTCTGCATGTTTGTGTTAAATGAGTCTCGTGACAGGGTCGAGATAGACGGCGTGACTGCATACGGCAATGTGTCAAGCAGTTTTGAGTACAATACATCAAATTACATGCAGTGTGAAGCTTTGCTTGCAGCAGATGAGAGTCCCTGCCATTTCTATGATAGAGCTTTTACAGTCTCTAAGAGCATCTATTCGAACCGGACATACTATACTTTGTTCTTTGTGTTCTGTCAGAAGAGCTGGGAATAGGAAGGGATTTTTCGTTTTCTTATCTGAGAAAGTCCCTTAGGTGTTTGATGAGACTGTCTGACCAGCATTGGGGGACCGTGCCTGTGGTAAGTTCACGGATGAAGTCTTCGGTTAGTTCTGAAAGTTTATGTGTTGGGTGAATTATTGATTCCTGGATGTCAAAGATGATGTCTGCGGGAAGCTGTGTTCGCTTCGCCGCGAGCTGGAGGTCTTCAATGAGTTGCAGCTTCCTGTTTTCTTCCTCCAGTTCGTCTTTGGCGTTTTGGTTGTTCCAAAATTCATCGTAGGAGAATTCTTTTTCCGCCTCTTTGAGGATGAAGTACGCAAGCTCATCGGGAAAGGTGTCGAGGATGAGTTGCTGCTGTGATTTGATTTGGTCGTACGTATCCTTTCGAACGGGCGCTCCTTTGATTATTTTTTCGAAGGCAAATTTTGTGTTGTCGGGCATGTCTGTTTTTGCGAGCATACGCAGGAGTTTTCGTTGTTTGAATGAGAGGGGTTGGTGGTCTTTTAGCTTATCCCATTCTTCTTTCATGCTAATTTTTACTTTACCTTTGGCCGCTATGGATTCCATGACTTTGTCATGCATACGGTTGAGGAACTGCATACGGTCTTCCATCTTGAGGATGTCCGATATGCCCTGAAGCATTAAGTTGAACGAAAAAGGGCTTGGCATTGGAACCTGGACCTCTTGAACAAGTGTGGAGCCGTCTTCTATGGACTTGAGGACCTGCTTAGCGTTTTCTATGTCCATGAGATCTTCAAGGACTTCCCGCCTTGCCTCTTTAAGGATGGGGAAATCATCGGAGATTTCTTTTGCGGCATTGATGAGTATCTGGGAGGAGACCTGCTGACGACCTACCTCTTTTGTCTTGCCTTTGTAGGTGCGCAGTATCATGAATGAACGCTGGGCATTGTGACGGAACCTTCTGCGAAGAACCTCTGTTTTTTCTAGCGCCGCTTTTAGGACTGTTTCAAGCTTATCGCTCTTGAGGAATGAGAATGCTTTGATTGGTTGGATACGTTTTTGAGAGGTGATGTAGAAGCCATTGTCGTTGATGCCTATTTCGACTGCTCGTTTATCAATGCGGGCGATAGCAAAAGCTACAGCGCGTGAGATGCAATCATTAACCCGTCTTCCGTACATGGTGTGAAAGAAATAATAGGTCTGTTCGCGGTCGGTGAAAATCTCGATCGTGATCTTTTTGTCTGTAGGAATCCTTGCGAACTTGTACTGCTCCTTGAAATACTTGTACATCGCTGTGCTTGAGTTCTCGTCAATGTACAGATACTCCTGGAGGAATCTGACGATGTCTTCTTTGGACTCTTCTGCGCGCAGCCTGTCTTCGATGAGGCGTCGTAGTCTGCCTATGCCCATGGCGAGGTCAAAGGAGAGCGGCAGCATCTCAGAGAACCAGTTTGGGACGGTCGGCGGGCGCTCACCGGATGCCGAGACCTGGGCGACCATGCCTTTGGCGTAACGGAATTCGTACGTGCTTCCGCCAAGCACGAAGACGTCTGATTTTTTCAGACGTTCAAGGAAGCCTTCATCGATGGTTCCTATTATCTGGTCTCCTATCTTGACAAGGACATGACTTTCGTCTGGAATGGTACCGATATTGGTCATGTAGATGACGCGGGTCATCTTGCCTTTGCGGGAGATCATATCGGTCTCTTCATTGTGGTAGATCTTCGCATAGACGTAGCGGTCTTCGAGGGTGACGTGCTTGCCCGCAAGGTAATCGATTACTTGGTCAAAATCCTCGATGCTGAGGTTTTTGAAACAGTAACTCTCTCGCACCAGTTCAAAGAGGTCGAGACGGGGTAATCTTCCCATCAGAATGATGCCGATAATCTGTTGGGATAGTACATCAAGGCAATTAACAGGGATATGTATGCGGTCAATTTTCTTCTCGATGGCGTGCTTGAGGAGTACACTGCATTCGACCAGGTCATCACGGTCAAGGACCATGATGCGACCTTTTGATTTCTTGTGCAGTTTGTGACCGGCGCGGCCGCAGCGCTGAAGTGCACGGGCTACCGATTTTGGGGAACCAAGAAGGATGACGAGGTCGATGTAACCTATGTCGATGCCGAGCTCCAAAGAAGTTGAACTTACGACGACTTTCATCTTACCCTGGCGCATGTTCTCCTCTATCCTGAACCGAAGCTCTTTGGAAAGGGAACCGTGGTGAGCTCCAATATTCTCATTGTAGAACTTGGGATAACGGTCTTTGAGCGTGTGGACGATGCGTTCGGTGGCTGCACGGGTATTTGTAAAAATGACAGTGGTCTTGTGCTCTCTGACTAGGTTATGTATCTTCTCGTACATGGCGTGCTGTACTTTTTCGTAGGGGATGTTGATGAGGTCTGCCGTTGGACAAATAACTTTGAGGTCAAGCTCTTTGATGAACTGGATATCAACGATTGAGCAATCCCTGTTGGTGCCAGCTAAATACTGCGCGATATCTTCGATCGGTGAAATGGTTGCTGAGAGTCCCACCCTGCAGATATGGGGCGCTACGTGGGAGAGGGCTTCCATGGTGAGGGAAAGATGCACGCCACGTTTGGATTCCGCCAAGGCGTGGATCTCGTCGATAATCATCCATTCTGTTTTTTCCAGGTGCTTTGAGAATTTGATTGATGTAAGGAGGATGGAGAGGGATTCAGGGGTGGTGATGAGGATGTGTGGTGGATTCTTGAGCATCTGCTGTTTTTCTTTTGTGGTGGTGTCTCCTGTTCTGACGCCAACACGTATGTTGAGCGGTTTGCCGTGTAGTGCTTCAATTTCTTTTAGAGGCTGGAGCAAGTTAATCTGGATATCGTAATTGAGAGCTTTAAGCGGCGAGATGTATACGACATAGGTTCGGTCTTCAAGTATTCCTTTGATACTTGCGTCTACTAGTTCATTAAGGATTGCTAGAAATGCAGTCAGGGTTTTGGTAGCACCTGTCGGGGCACTTATGAGAATATTCTGGCGACTATGGATGTCGAGGACTGCGTACTTTTGTGGAAGGGAGAGTTCCGAGAATCTTTGGTAGAACCACTTCTTGACTAAAGGGTGCAGGATATTGTCTATAGCCTCGATGCTATCCGGCTTTGTTTTCTTTGCTATCACAGAAGTAAGGAGAAATAAAAAGAGTATTTAAGACCTCATGATTCTTTTCCACAAGGTGCTGTGGTGAGCAGGGTCTACGCTAAATAGTCCCTGAAACACATTCTTGTAACCATCGGAAAAGAAGTCTGAGACAGCATCATTGGATGATTGCGGATCTTTGATGTTTATCTCTTTGATCCTATCGTAACCTACCAATGTCTCTCCATCAGCAACTTTGTCTGTATGTATGCCGTATCGTCCGGGATTGTAAGGTTTGCCGCAGGCTACCATGTCTTCGCCCACAATATTCTCTATGTATCTTTCTTTTGGATTGAGACCGAGTAGCGCGATACCTTCAAGAGAGAATTTTCCATCGCCTTCCTGTACAATCTGGCCGCGGTAGCAGACACCACGTTTTCTGTCTGGATTGCTTAAAGCGTAATGATTCACATGAAAGTCCATAGTGTCAAACTTCTGTTCGAGAGGTACGAACATATATTGAGCGGTCTGGATCGGTACTTTGTCTATCGGATTCATTGCATATGCTGTTGCGACCATGGCTGCGGTCGTTCCAGCGATGAGGTATTTTTTGGATATTCCCATATTTTCAGTCGGTTTAGGTGAACTTCTATTTAAAAAGTTTAATGAGTACTTCTGTTTTGATTCAAAATCAACTCAGCCAAGGGGTCTATGTTCCAGTGCTTCATGTTTGGTCTTTGGACTGCTGTGCAACTAGTTCCATAGTTTTATAAACCTCTTACGAGGACCGAAAGTTGAGGTTTCACTTATGAGAATAGTACTACTTGGCCCTCCTGGAGTGGGAAAGGGCACGATAGCAACGACTATACGTTACACGCATGAGATTCCGCATATCTCAACGGGTGATATGTTCCGTGATGAGATCAAGAAGGGTACCGAGCTTGGTAAAAAGTTTGCGTCATATATCCATGAGGGTCATCTGGTACCTGATGATCTGGTCATCGCATGCGTTAAAGCACGCATCGAGCAGGCTGACTGTAATGAGGGCTTCATACTTGATGGTTTTCCAAGAACACTTGAACAGGCACAGGTGCTCCACGGAGAGATCAAGATAGATGAGATCATTCATCTTTTCGCATATGATGAGACTGTGGTGGAACGTATCACCGGAAGGAGGGTCTGCGAGGATTGCGCTGCCATCTACCATCAGACGTACCGTCCTTCAAAGGAAGACGGAGTGTGCGACTATTGCAGCGGCAGGCTTGTTCAACGGGAAGACGACAAGGAAGGTTCGGTGCGTAAACGTCTGGAGATCCACTGCCAGCAGATCAGGCCGATCATCGATTTCTTCAGCAGGGAATACCAAGTGATCGATATATATGCAGGTCTTAATGACCGCAGAAAGGTGAAGGCCAGGATACTCAAAGCGCTTTTTGGCCATCAGAATCTCTAGAACCTCTTTTTCAAAAAATATTTATAGGGTCATGACCATGTTTTATGCAGGAGGTTGATGACATGAAGATAATTCTGCTTGGTCCGCCAGGTGTTGGGAAAGGCACTATCGGACAGATGCTTAATGAGAAGTACAAGTTGCCTAAGATCAGCACGGGCGAGATACTTCGTGACGAGGTGTCGAAACGAACGGGTCTAGGGCTTAAAGTCGAGAGATATATCAAACGCGGAGATCTGGTTCCAAGCAAATGGATTATCCAGATGGTGAAGCACCGCATCTCAAAGAACGACTGCAAAAAGGGCTATATCCTGGACGGTTTTCCAAGGACAGTACCGCAGGCACAGGCTATCGAGAGCGAGGGAATCCATGTGGACATGGTTCTTGACCTGAAGGCTCCTGATAAGGTGATTGTCAACCGTATCTCAAGCAGAAGACTCTGCCATGATTGCCCTGCCGTATTTGATACGCATATCAAGCCACCAAAAAAAAAGGGTATCTGCGATGTTTGCGGTGGCAAATTGTTTCGAAGGGCTGATGATGAACCAGAATCTGTGCAGCACCGTCTTGAGGTGTATCACGCGAAGACGGAACCTCTCATAAAGTTCTTTTCTGCGGAAGGGATCCTGATCGATGTGGACGCAAGTCCGGACGGTCCTAAAAAGGTATTTCGCAATGTCGAGCGAGCTGTGCTTGCTCACCACATACATATGAAATGACGACCGTCGCATACGACCCTTTGCTAAGCGTGAAACTTATTTCGCATTTTTTCTTTCCTTGGTTGATATCGTCTTCCTGCAGCTGGCCTATTGATAAGTCCTTAATGGTCAGGAACATCCTGCGCATGTCTCCTTCGGATGAAAGGAAAGGGATCTGCCGGTTGATGAAATCACGTTCTGTAATCTGCTGTTCATTAAGTATCTCTTTTACTATCGGGTAATCATGCAGTCTGGTTCCAAAGCCCACGAGTGGAATCTCTTCTTTGCGTATACCTTTTTGCAGCATCCTATGTACTGAAGTGTTCCATATCAGGCTTTGGTAACTGTGGATAAAAAGCCGAAGGTCGCGACGGGACATGCTCTGGATACGTTGCATAGGGTTTTCCTTAGAGCCTAGGTTAGCGTTTTGGGCTTCCAGCTCTTGGACTGCCTCTTCGTATCGTCCTTTGATGAGCATTTTTCCTATGACCGCGTTGTTCTCACTGAATCGCTGCTCACCAAATAGATTTGGCACTTCGTCTATGAATACGGGAGCTTGCTCCAGATTGCGGATGAGGATCTTAAATGAATTTCCCTGCAGCATTCCGAGTGTGAGGGGTTCATCAAGGTAGCCAAGAGATTCGACATTGTACTTATCAGAGATGATGGACGTGTTGTGCTTTGCGTCAATAGTTATGTATTGTTCTGTCTTCGCTATCTTGTCTTTGGTACCTGCAAATCCGATACGTTTTTCAGGTATGTGCAGACGTTTTGCGATGTCGCGGATCGCATCCATGGTATTCATATCTTTCTTGGTGAGTCTGCAAACATTATATCTGCCTGATTCCTTGGGGATAATGTCGTTCTTCTCTACGACGATGAACTCTTCCGGACTTTGTTTTATCTGATACATCAGATCTTTAGAGCTGAAGGTACATATTTAAATATGACTCCCCGGTTTTCCTCTATTTATGGACCTGTAGCCTAGCCTGGTCGAAATTTAGGGGCATATAGGGCGACAGCCTCCTAAGTTTGCACCATGCAAACAGAGCGAGCTGTAGATCCGGAGTTCGAATCTCCGCAGGTCCGCTTTTTTTCTCGTCCAGAGCATAAATTTGAACTCCGGAGTTCGAAGTGTGTTTCCTCAACATACCTTGTGCGAACAAGGTTCGAGACGCTAGTTGAAGAAGACACGGATTCTTCCGTTTCGTACTCCCGCAGGTCCGCTTTTTTCTCATTTGAAATTTTTTCAATAATCTCGCTGGAATCTCTATTAATGATATTTTTGAGGTTCTATGTAATGGTTACCGGGTATCAGTTTGAAAGGTATGTGGCGGAATATCTCGCGCGGCAAGGTAAGCGGCGGGTGCAGATGAACCAGTATCTGAAGGAAGAGGATTATCGAAGCGAGATTGATATTACGTACCGCAGTTGGTTTAGGACTTTTTATGTGGAATGCAAGTATCATGCGGAGCCGGACAAGGTGAGTCTTTCAGAAGTTGCCAAGTTTGCCGCAGTTCTTTACCTGCATAGGATTCCTGGCAACAGAGGGAGGATTGTCACGAATAGTTCGCTTGATGTGCGAGCGCAGGTGTATGCGAACCTTACTGGAATAGTTGTTACAGATGGGCAGGCCTTGCTTGATTCTGCGAGGTCGTGGAGGACGAGGGGCGCTAGTCTCGATGAGATAATTATGAAAACTGTCTGATGGTAAATTGCATACATTTAGTGCGGTAACGAGAATATGGACGGCAGTGTATGGCGGATGATGATATCATTGCTTCGTTGAGGTAGGC
This sequence comes from Candidatus Woesearchaeota archaeon, assembly GCA_020637435.1. Taxonomy (GTDB): domain Archaea; phylum Nanobdellota; class Nanobdellia; order Woesearchaeales; family JACJVW01; genus JACJVW01. The sequence goes on along the minus strand of JACJVW010000001.1, from coordinate 402,537 downwards.
TACACTCTGTCGATTTGCATCTATAAAAATAATAGAAAAGGTAGCGAAATGCCGAGCATGATAAGCAGGACTACCAGTAATATGAGTATAAGGAATTGTGCTATCCATATCAGAAATGCGCGAAGCCATCCCACATCAAACATTGCCCTGAAAAGGAAAAGGTTGATGATGAACAGGATAAGCGGTGTCCAGCTTCCCAATGATGACTGGAGGACAGGCGTGAGGAAAAAGACTGCCAGACCATAGAGGAGGTTGACGAATACAGCCTTCCAGATGGATGAATCGCCACCTAGCATTTTAGCTGCAATATTGAGCGGTATGGCCGCCAGGATCATGACGATGATTGTAATGATCAGGTCAATCATAGGAGGCGGGTAAGGACTTCTGATTTATATAGCTGGCGGAACTTATTTATACGGTTTGAGGTTAATTATCACAATGAAATTTGTTATTTCAACGGATGCATATTCAGTTCGAGAGATTATGGCTGCTGCCTATTTGAGTCTGGGCAATGCTTACGTTTCTTTGGATAAGACCTCTGGTGGCATTGAAGTAGACATTACTCCTCGAGGTGAGGAGGTTGATGTTCAAGGTGTATTTATGGAGCATCTTACAAAGATGAAATCTCATTTCTCAACTGATGCATCTGCTACGCAGGCAGAGCTTGTTGAAGACGCACTTTTTAAACCAATCCGCTGGGATGATGTTTACGGTGAGTGAGATGAAGGTACTGCTCTTTAGCATGGAGTACCCTCCGTATCCCGGTGGCATCAGTGTCGCGGTGAAGCGGCTTGCAGGAAATCTTTCTAAGGCCGGATATGAGGTTCATGTGCTTACTATTGGTGAACGTTCCAAGGATTATATGTGCTATGAGCAGAGGAATGTCCATACACGTGTTGAGGAGGGAGTAATCATTCATGCTTACGGGCCCTATTCAGGGGATGTGTATCAGTGCAATGCTAAGGAGATGGCGGCATTACTTCGTGTTGTAGAGGAACTACAGAAGAGAGAGGACTTTGCTGTTTTCCATGGCATTAAGGCTTACCCCTCAGGATTCCTTAGTGTGGTGGCCGCCAGAAAGTACGGCAAAAAGTCTATCGTGAGTATTCGGGGCAATGACATCTATTTGCTTGATTTCAGGTTCTTTGCTCAAACCATGTGGACGCTTGAACATGCTGACCGGATTACCCATGTCTCTTCAGAGCAGATGGAATTTGTTGACCTCTTTACCGATGTTCGGGAAAAGTCAAGGGTCATACATAACGGGCTTGATGTTTCTATGTACTTGCAAGGGAAGATAGATTTTCCTGATTGTGCCGGACCAATCTTTGGGTTTCTTGGTCTTGGAAGAGCTAAGAAAGGCATGGATACTCTTTTACTGGCATTTGAGGAATATAGGCGTGGCAATAGGGGCTCATTGGTGCTGATTGGCGGTTTTATCCCTGATGAACAATACCACTATGAGCAGTTGATATCTTCGCTGAGCTGTAAAGATTCAGTGTATGTGGTCCCGCGTGTAGATCATCGGCTAGTGCTTAATTACCTTGAGAAGATAGATTATTTTGTGCTGCCGAGCCTTGAGGAGGGATGTTCGAATGCGCTGCTTGAAGCTCTGTATGTGGGTAAGCCGGCAATTGTGACCGATGTAGGGGCTAATAAGGATGTCGTCGGCACTTGCGGTATTGTCGTCTGTCCGGGTGATGAAGGTGATTTAGTCAAAGCATTTGTTTCGGTCCAGAATATCTCAGGAGCGACGTTACCTCCCGGCTTTTTCATCTCTTCAGAGATGGAAGCATGGAAAGCACTTTACAAAGCACTTATTTGATGGAGTGTTCACAAAATTCTCTGCCAGATTCACTTAGAAGAAGGCAAGCTTGCCGGTTCTGCGTTCTGGTTGCAACCATCTGGATGCAGACTTCTTTTCTCTGCAAATCTTTTATCGCCTGACACCCTCTGAGGTCGTTGTTCTGGATATTTATGCATGCTTCTTTTGTTGATGTGTCTGCGAATACTGAGCAATCGAGATTCTGTTCCGAATATAGTCTGACGAGTTGGTCGCTGTCTATAGAAGATTGGGTTTCTCTGATACATTCTTCTTTCTTTGAGAGTAGGGTATCGCAAAGATTGAGGTCTCTAGTTTTCCTTGCAATGTCATGGATGACAAATTCTTTTGTCTCCAATATATCCACACAGTCTTTGGGAGAATTTGCCTTCTCACATATTGAGGGATTCTTCCCTTCGAATGCGCGATTTGCCCATATCATGTTTTCACAATCATCCTTGGTAAAATCTTTGAGTTGGGGATAATTGTTGCAGCTATTGAAGGACGTCTTGCCCTTGATCATGATCTCTTCTCTATGCAGGTATATCCTGCAAATACTTTCCATACCTCTCTCAAATGCATCATCATCATCCATGAGGAGATGACATATTGCATCTTGCTCGTTTCTTATTTTTGGACATGAGGTGGTTCCTTCTTTTACGAGCTTATAGAGAGGATAATACGTCGAAGTAGTCTGTTGTGCCAGCTTAGTAGCACATTTCTCCGGGCAGGTGTACTTCCCTTCTTGAAGATCATCGCATATGATGTTGGCATCTTCTTGCGGGATAAGCGGGTTTAATGCCACTAATCTGTCTGCGCAGTTATAGGAGAAGTCTATGATGAAGCTGCACAAGTCTGCTTTTTCGAAACCCTGGCATGCGTCTGGATTGTTCTGGTCTAAGCCTTTCCTTATACCCTGAATCTCTTTGCATGCATCTTCAAAGTCCTCTTCAGCAAAATCGGAGCATTCAGTCTGATGGATCACGGAGTCTTTGAGCTTCGCTATATCCTGTACACAAGCTTGATAATTTCCCTTAAAGTATGTAGAAGTCTCCAACGGTGAGGGCTTAGTCTCGAGTAAGAGGAGTGCGCTGACTATGGTCAGAATGATGATGGCAAGCAGAAAAAAGTACTTTATGTACATTATCTGATAGATTAGACGCTTGGAGTAGCCAGATTGTATAAGTTTTCCAACTATCTCTTGGTTGGAGAACCCTTTGCCCCTCTCTTTTTTGATATACTCCTGCAGTGCTTTGTTCATCTGTGGGTATGTATTGAATTGAGTGCCTAGGATATATAAATGATATGGTCATTAGTCAGAATGTTGCTCTTTTCTTATTCTGAAACTGGTAACTGCTGCAGTGTAAACAGCCCGGAACTCTTGGTAGAGTATCAGTCTCCCTAAAATTTGCATATTTTGGACTATTCCATATCTCTATCATGCTTTGTTCTTTTATATTTCCCATATGCAGGCCTTTGGAATCTAAGAGGCCACAACAAGGTACCACTGTACCGTCTGACCTGATCTCCACCCTATCGATAGGTTTGTGACAGTAGTATTCACTATAGAACTGACGTCCATGTCGCCCATCCTTTAGATGTTCAACCCCTATAGCCCTATTTCTTAATTTTTCAGCGATTTCTTTTTGACTTAGTCCTATCAGGCTTTTTTGATGGGGTGCGAGGTTAACCCTGATACCATGTGGGTTGTCCATGATATGAGGCACGATCTGATAGTAATATTCCTCCAGTTCTTCAACATTCATTTCCATATTTTGGACAAAATCATTGAATTTTCTTACCAGTGTCAACGTAATGTGTCTGATTCCTAAATCTTTAGCCATCTCAGCCACATTTTTGAGGGATCTAAAATTCTGGCGCATAACAACCATGTTAGTATGAGTAGTCACCTCAGGCAGGTGCTCTTTGATAAGGGTGAATGCACCAGTTGTTGTGGCAAAGCATCCTTTGACTCCTCTGATTTTCTCATGCATGACCATGTCAGGGCTGTCTATCGATATTGATATGAAGTCCAGACTGTATTTGCTAAATCTTGTGATCGAATCGCTGTTGATAAGTGTGCCATTTGTTTTTAATGATAGTATCATATCTTTCTCTTTAATGAAATCACAGATCTTATAGAAGTCTTGGTGCAACATCGGTTCTCCACCAGTCAATATTATTTTTTTTGTACCCATCGTTTTGAGATCCCCGATGAGCCTTCGCATAGTGGGTAAGTCAATAATCTTTTCATGGCGGGCTGGATCTCGCCAATGGTCACACATAATACATTTATTGTTGCAGTCTCTTATTATCCTTATATCTGCTTCGTATGGGCCTTCTTTGTTCAGTATGCCTATCATATCAGGTACAGCATCATAAGTACGAGGCAATATGCTGTATACCTTATCTGTTTCTAATCTCTCTTCTATTGCCTTGGTCCAATCTTCATCTTCTTTTAGCTTTTTTACGATACCTCTACTCTCAAAATAGTCTGCTCTGATCATCTGTTCTTTGTCTGTTGTTCTGGGGTATACAAGGGATGGTACCTTGTAGTAATATACCGCAGACATGGTATTGTAGCCACACATATTCATAGAGAGGTCTGCATGTTCTAGGTAGAGGTTGAAGTGGGGGTTGAACTTAGTAACCAAGAAACGACTGTCAACCAAGCCCCTTATCTTTTCAAAAGATTGCGATGGTATGAAGGGGCCTGTCGAGACTAGGACTTTGATCGGATGCTTTATCTTTTTTAGAGCTTGGATAGCTTTTGCTAGAAATTTCTCTCCATCTTTGCCTCCTCCACTTGAAAGCATGATAAGTTTTCCATCTCTTACTCCCAATTGCTTTCGTACCTCTTGGGGTTCAACATGTCTATCAAAATTAAAAGGAGGAAGATATCCGGTGTGCCTGACCGATGCGGTACCAATCCAGGGGATACTGTATTCTTCACGATCATTGTGCACAAGGTACAGTGAGAAGTCTTTTTTGGCTTCTTCCAACCTTTCCAGAATTTTGGTATCGTCTTTTGCTGCAATACCTCTAAAGGAACTGATGACCTTTGCTTTTGGGCACAGGCTAATAAGAGACTTTACCTCTTTCTTGAAATTTCGTCTGCCGAAAGGAACATGTTCCATGATTAGATATTCCGGGTTGTGTCTTTCGACTATCCCTTTCAATATCTCGACCCTGGATGTGAAGTCTATATCTTGGGTAAAAGAATCGTCCGTCAATTCCGGCAACTGATAGAGATGAATATTCTGTGGCAGCTTGTTGCCGTAGACCACTTCATTTAGGTATGGCCCGCCGTAGGCCAGGTGTACATCGTATTGTTTGTGGAGAACCACCGCGAGACTTAGGCTCCTATAAAGATGTCCCAATCCAAATGTACTGTTTGCATATATCAGTATCTGTTCTTTCATCTTAATAAGCAGTCATATATCTTGCACCATTGGTTCATCTCGTGCTCGATCAAATGGCCGGTCTTTATCGTCTCGAATGCGTTTTTGGCTAATTTTTTTGCAAGGGTCTTGTCTTTGATTAATCGCTCCATGGCCTCCGTAAGCTTTTGAGTATCTCTCCTTGGCACAATCAATCCGTTCACACCATCTTGAATAAGGTCTTTCTGCGCACCAACGTCGGTCACAATAACGGGTGTTCTTGTGTACATAGCCTGCAATAGTGTATTGGGACATCCTTCGTTCATCGCAGGGAATACAGCGAAGTCCATCTTTTTTATGTAGTTCAATATGTGCTCTTCTTTCACCGGCCCTGTGATGGCGATGTTTTTTCGGATGCCAAGTCGGGTTGCATAATTCCAGAAATACTCTTTCTCATCATCTTTGATGTCACCTATAATTATAAGGCTGCAATTATCTTTTTCTTTAACTCGACTCAGGGCTTCAAGGGCATAGGCATAACCTTTTTTCTGCCTTTGAAAACCAACCAGGCCTATCTTATGTCCAGGCCTCTCAACTCTAATCCTTGCGTCATAGAGGTATCTTCTTGTTTCAATACTATTGTGCAATACTATGCCCTTCCCGCCCAGGTCAGCTATTCTTCTTGCGTCATCAAGCAAATCTTTAGCTACTGAGGTCACTTCAGTGGCTTCTTTTAGTGTCCATATAGTGACCGGTGCTAGTCTGTAATTGAACAGGTCTAGTGAGATCTCGTTTCCCCTGATGCAGGCAAGCGAAGGTTTTCCCGTCACTTTACCCATCACCACGGCAAGATAGCCTGAAGGATACAGTCTCATGCCCTGGAAAATATCAAAATCTATCTTCTTGTGCAAGTCGATCAGGTATTCAAATGCATTAGAAAGTTCCTGAGGGGGCATATGGACGAGGAGGTCGCTTGAGGGAGATAATTTATGGATGGTGACACCTTGGTCTTGCATGACCTCAGCTTTTAAGGCCTCGGATATATTATACTCTTGAGCTACCTTAGATTTAGTTATCACATGCACTTCATATCCCATACCGGCCAGATTAGTTGCTATTCTTCTGGCTGATGTACCAATGCCTCCAATAACTCCCTGATGCGGGTATTCAAAGCTGATCATGCAGATTTTTCGCATACATCCAGGTATATAGAAGGCCTTGATAAATGTATCTTTGCTCGTCTATAGGTTTTTAGAGGCGCACTGTTTAGGATCTTTTAAGGACAGACCGAATCTCATGGATGTATTTTTGCGGTTCAGAAAGAACGGCTTTTGCAGAAAATACCGCCGCAGGATCAACATGACAGTCATCCCAACAAGCGGTGCAGTTGCTGACTTTTTTTCTTGCTCTGTTCATCCTTCTGGATTGCCAGATGTCTTTGACTGATGTTGTCCTGATATTACCTACCGGATGTTGCAGGCCATAGCAAGTATACATATTACCTGTGCAGTCAATATCTATCTCTATGTCACCTGCTCTACATATGTGCTCTTTTCGCTGGCCAGCAAGCCTTTGGAGGAATCCTTCGAGGAAATATTTGCTTGTCTTGATTCTTCTATCAGCATATAGGGCTAAGAAAAGTTTTTGTAGTTGAGGAATATCATCTTTGTGAAAGAGGAGGGCTGATTTATCTTGTCCTGTGTAATTGAATGGATAGATGGTATGCATCGGGGTAATCTTAATATCGGCGATTTCTAATCTATTCAACTCGGTAAGAAATTCCTGTGTGTTTTGCAGGTTCTTCTTATTGAGCATATAATTGATTCCCACCTGCATGGTTGGATGATGTTGTTGTATATGTGCAATATTGTTCATAATTGTGGTATGGCATTTCTTTCCTCTGAGGTTATCATGTATCTGTTGGGTGCCATCTAAAGATATCCTTATGTGTTTTAGACCTGCATGAGCAAGACTTTGACTGCGTTTTGGTGTAAGCAGGGTTCCGTTGGTGGTGATGCCGGTACTAAGACCGGCTTGGTTTGCATACTTTACGATTTCTTCCATATCTTTCCTAAGGAGAGATTCTCCCCCAAATATATGGAATACAATGGCTGTATCTTTCACCTGGTCTATTAAGGAAAAGACCTCTTCTGTGGACAGCTCGTCTTGATGGTCATCCCATCGCCAGATATCACAAAATTTGCACATTAAATTACATCGTTTGGTCAATTCAAGGTACACAATTAATGGACCTCTTGGAGTCCTATGCAAATTAAGATGCATAAAATGAGAAGCATACCTTCGTAGGTACTCAAGCATGAACAGGGTATGAGCTTGCGCTTTTAAATATCTTTATGCTTGAGAAGTCTATTTTTGTGTTATTTCCTTTATCGTCTATATCTGATAAACAGTTTGCTCAAGTGTAAGATATGTCCAAAAACGTCGGTAAGGGGATTGATGGTCGATGTTCCCACTTCTTTCCAATCCAATGGTACGTCGGTCATCTTGTAACCCCTTTTCACTCCGGCAAGCATCAGGTCAAGATCCCATCCCCATCCATTTTCTCTTGTATCTTTGTTGAGTCTGGAGAAGGATTCTTTGGAGAACATCTTAAAACCGATAGCCACATCCGATACAGGGATATTATTGAAAATAATGTTCATGAGCCTTCTGTACCCTCTGCTTAGAATCAGCCTGTGTGGTTTCCTTCTGGCTTTTGATGCAGCGAGATATCTTGAACCCAGGATAGCGTCGTATTCTTCTCTTAGGTCAAGCATCGTATGTATTATGTTGAGGTCTGTGTTAAGGGGCATATCTGCGTCCATGAACAGGACGTTGTTGTATTTTGGGGCATCGCACGCAACTCTGGCTGCATGCCCTCTTCCTCTGTTCTTTTTCTGCCGGATATAGGTTAGATTGCGAAGATGCATAGACTCAACTATCTCTCTGGTACGGTCTTTTGAACCGTCGTCTGAGATGATGATCTCATGAGGTATTGATTTAAGGAATCTCTCCAGATACCTGAGATTCGCCTCTATCTTGTCTGCTTCATTATAGACCGGGATAACAACGGAGAGACTCATTTCTTACTCAACCGCTTCAGGATCTCTGTCAGGTTTTTACGAAGGAGGTGCAGTTCGATAACACCCAGGATAATGCCGAGGGCTATGGGTATCTGTGTAAGAATTATCGCTGTTGTAGTGTCCATCTTATCTGTTCCAATTCTTTTCTTGTCTTTCGAAGATACCATATTCCTCCTAAGATAAGAACAAGGTATCCCAAATGGCTAATGACTAAGGCTTCCCCAATACTCATGCTATTTTTAAAGTCTACAGGGATATAAAAAATTATCCTGTCATATAAGGTTATCATTTTTATACTCTGCTGTTCTTTAATGCTCCTATGGGTGTTGGTCACTTTCTGCAGTTTGAGAAGCATCTCTTTAAAAGAACTACTTTGCCAATCTATCTCATACTCTTTGTGACTGAGCAATGCCAAAATCATTGCAGGCATTGTCTGCTTGGCGACTATGACCTCGCACCAAGGATGGATGAGCTGACTCTGGATGAATACGAGAAAATCTCGAAATCGATGGGAAAGCTGATGATTCTCCTTCCCACAGGTGGAGAACCTTTCTCGCGGCTTGATCTTCCTCAGATAGTCAAATTATTTTATGATAATAACTCCTGCAGGCATGTAGGTATGCCGACCAGCGGAGACCATCCACGTAGGATATTGCGCAGCGTTAAACGTATGCTGAGCCTTTGTCCAGAACTTGATCTTGGTGTCGAAGTGTCGATCGACGGGTACGAAGGTGTACACAATCATATCCGCAGGAATCCTCAGTCGTATCAAAATGCTATGGAAACACTACGTCTGCTACAGGAGCTTGAAAATTCTGAGCGACGGCTTACGGTGGGTGTCGCTTCTGTCTTCTCTTCGTATAATGAGGATACCTTGCTTGACTTCTACACTTATCTTCGTGATAGATTCAAGATTAGCAATTACACGCTTCTACTTACACGCGGGAATCCTTATGATCCCGTCTCAAAGAAGATGGATCTTGAGAAGTACAAGAGTCTTGTTGATGTAGTCAATGCTGATCTGAGCTCAGGTCGCCTGGACTATAATTCAGGTTTCTTCTCCAGATTCATAAATGCGAAACGTATCATAAGGAACAATCTTGTCTATGAGACGGCAACTACCGGCAAGTACCATAGTCCTTGTCATGCCGGACGCCTAGCAGGTGTTATCCATGCTAATGGCGATGTCTATCCCTGTGAGATGCTACCTACCCCCTTTGGCAATCTTCGCGAGGCTAACTATGATTTTGCCAAGATATGGTTCTCATCACGAGCGAGAAAGATGGTAGAGAAGTTACTTGCAAAGAAGTGCACCTGCACGCATGAATGTTTCCTGAGCATGAATATTCTTTTTAATAAGCGCTATCTGCCGCAACTGTTCTATCATGCTATACGGATGTAGCTCCTTGTGGTGATCTTGTCCGCAGGGGTATACGCATAGCAACCTCGATATTACCCCAGACTATACCTAGCCACATACATATCAGAGCATAGTAGTAGAGCGCTATCCCGATAACCACGAAGGATGTCCTCTCTTTTTGAGCATAGAAGAGAATGAATCTGGAGCTGATTATTATGTGCATGAGTATGCCCAGAGGGTGGAGGAAAGATAATGGTAAAAGCGCAACAGCGAGTTTCATATCAAGGGTCACGGTCCTATCGGTGAATCTGATGCCTCTCTTGAGATATGACCAGGAGAGATGCATCGCATTTCGTGACCTGGACAAGTATGTTACATGAAAATTTCTTAAGTTGATTTTTTTGAGATGAGTTACTTGTAAGCTCTTTAGAACATTGATCCTGGTGCCGCTGAGACGAAGTTCCTGACCGAGGTCAACATCTTCAAGACAGTCAAGCGTTTCTTTAAAGGGGATCCACTTTTTTTTAGATATAATTGCGAAGCTTGTGCAGAATACATCGCTGATGTTGCTCCTGTATTTATACTGCATATATGAATTATAAAATCTTGAGATTCCCTTAAGGGGGCTATCACTGTATCTAGCGACAGCCGCACAATAGTTTTTCTTTCGAAATTCGGACAAGGCCCTCTGGAATCTTGATGGCCTTACTATTATGTCGCTGTCAATAAATACCAAAAGCTCTCCACTACTTGCTGCGACTCCGGCATTTCTTGCCGCAGCTGCTCCGGTCTTGTCTTTAAGATCAATTACTTTTGTGGCATATTGTCTTGCAATCCTGCAGGAATCATCTGTCGAATGGTCATTTACCACTATGATCTCATGCTCACTTGAGAGTACCTGAAGACAAAATGGTAATGTTGCCTCACCATTCTTAACCGGAATAATTATCGATACTTTCATAATCCTTTGACCACCAGGTTTTTGATCGCGTCAGGCGTGAACTTAAACAACAACCCATCTTCACTGTGACAACCGTATCTGCAGGTAGAACACCCTGGACGTGAAAGCGCAGCTATGGCTTTTTCCCACCCAATCTCATTTCCGTTCTCTCCTTGCATGAAATCGTAGCAATTCCCCATATTTCCGCTTGGTGAAATTACGGCACTATGACCGAAGACCGGACAATCATTAAACTTGATATGCCCTTGTTCTCCAAGTTGTTTAAGGTATGTTCTGCTGTGGATGAGCGCAGGATGCGATGCTATTCTCTGTATGCTTTTTAGATGAATCTCATCATCTTTCATCGTCGGTGTCAACGAAAAAAATTCCTTATGTCTTGGTTGCAGGCTGACAAAGAAACCTTCTTTCATAGCAAAATTGAGCGTATCCTCCAGACAGGTTATAGTCTCTTTTGAGATAATGAAATGAGTAATTATTTTTTTATGCTGTTTTTTACTCATAGAGATTGCTTTGAGTACATTGTGATAGGTTCCTACACCTCTTTGACGCTCGTGAACGTGTTGGTCGGCAAAAAATGCGGTGGCAAACAAATCTATGTAGGGAAGGGTTTTTTGCAGGCTAGAAAGCAGTTGTCCATTTGTGCTTATGGCTATACTAAAACCAAGATGTTTTGCGTACCTTATTGTTCTTACTGCATGTTGATGTACGAAGGGTTCTCCGCCGATGAAAGTAATGTGTTGTACGCCATGATCCTTTAACTTACGTAGCATCTGTTTTATTTGTCTTAGGCTCATCTCTGGTTCATGGTCAAGGTATGAGGAGCAGTACTCACAGCGCAGATTACATCTTCTGGTCATCATGAAGAACACTTTTACCAAGCGTGGTCTACTTGTAAACTTAGTAGTTGCCACCCTAAGAGATGATTTCATGTACCCGAGCATAATGGGTCATATGTCCAACGAATTTATAAAGATACACGTGCTGCATCACCATATGGACGTCTTCTTTATAATCCCTGCATACAATGAAGCGGAAAGGATTGCGCCGATCCTGGAAACGGTAAAAAAAACCAATTATCCGTTCATTGTTATTGATGACGGTAGCACTGATTCTACTGCTGATACTGCAAGGAGATATGGCAAGGTTATCGTCCATCCAAAAAATAAAGGTAAGGGTGCAGCGTTGCAGACAGGTATTGCACATCTTCCTGAGTGCGAGTATGTAGCGATAATGGATGCTGATGGAGAAAAGAAGATCCAGGATTATCTGCGGGCATTCAAAGTGATCGACAAGTCCGATTGTCTCATCGGCAGACGAGATATCTCGCGATCATCAGAAAGAAGAATGCTTAACCTATTTGGCGCATGGTGGATACGTACCGCTACAGGCTATATGCTTGCGGATCCTTTTTCAGGATTTATCATCATACGAAAGGACCTGCTGGAACGACTTAGAATCACCGCAAATGGTTTTGAGATTGAGCTAAATCTCCTTCTGGAATGTTTTGCTCACGGTGCAAATGTCAAAGAGGTCTTAATCTCTCATCATCCCACTAAAAAAACGCATCTGAAAAGGAATGACTACCGTAATATCACTTGTTTCTTCGATGATTGGATACTTCAGCATCTTGATATGTATCAGGGGTGGAAACGTTATTTTCTTTCCTTGTCGGTATCTTTAGGTCACAAACTGTGTGATTGCCGCAGATTCTCTCAAACAGGCAGAAGCCGATGAGTTTCTCATAACTGATAGTATAGAGTCCACTACCGCTTGATTGTAGTCCTTATTTGGATGAGGGTCAAGAGAAGATACTTTTAACCCTTCTACAGGAATATTATGTGTGTGTTCGTACATATCGATCACCGTGAGGTTTTTGCTGCAAAATTCTTGCATACCGAGTTGCGTAAAATCTCTAAATGGGTAGTTGTCAAGTAGCTCATCCATCACAACCACAATGGTGGAAGTCTTGCGAGCAATCTGTTCAAGTTCATGCAGCCTGTTCGTAAAGTTTTTCCATACCTCACTTTGTGGTTGATAGTTTTTTTCTATATCTTGATAGAATTCTTTGAATGCTAACTTATTCTCCGTATTTTGGTACAACAATCTCACAAGATGACTGTGTTTGGTGATAAAGGATTGGTCATAGTACGGAGAAGGGCTATAGGTCAGGTCTATTTCTACCGGTGAAGCCAGGTCGTTAGTCAAGAATTGAAATATGACGATATCCGGATCTATTTTAGGCAAAATTCTATGAAGGAAGTCGAGATTTTCTTCAAAGTTTCTACCAGGATATCCGCAATTATAGACTATTGTGTTGTTAAGCGATGCTTCCAGTAATGATGGATAGGTTTCCTCCTGAAGTATCCCGTACCCGTAGGTGTATGAGTCACCAACCACTAGAATCTTTAGCTGATTCACGGTTTCTCTGTAGGTTCCTCTACATCCCATCTGGTTGAAGCCCGGAGCATATCTTTCTTTGATCCAGGACTCATTGTGCAATTCTTCTGGAGTTGCATACCAGCCTGCACCCCTGAGAAATAATTCTAAGACTGTTACTAGTAAGATGGTCACCACTATTGTTGCCAGTATGTTTTTTACGTATCGTCTTGATTTAACATTAAATGCGGTATATTTCATGCAGTGCTCTTATGATTTGTTTTTGCTCCGTGTAATTAACTGATACAGGGATGTGCAGTATTCTATTTGCGTAGTTATTTTTGCGGTAACTGAAATGGAAATCAATCTTGCTGTCAATTCCTTTTATCAAAAGTTTTCTTTTCAAGAGTTTTGGATTATCAACAAGGATGGGGAAGTATAGATATACACTTTCCTGAGCTGGAGGCAGGGTAATTTGTGGTATGGATTGAAGACTTCTCCTATACAATTTGGCCCGTTCCTGTTGATTCCTGATATGTTTAGGTATCTTTTTCCAACGAATAGTACCAAGCTGTAACTGGAACGGATGCATATGTTTTCCTTTAGTGATTTTAGTGAACATCTGTTCTATCAAGTTTGGAACGGGGTCATCTTTTTGCAGTAATAGAAATGGCCATGTTGTCAATGTGCCACCTATTTTGCCAGATGAGAATAATAAGTAAATGTATGTCAGAAGGAGATGGGACAGTTCGAGGGTACTGATTTTCTTGCATTCTTTTTGTCTGAGATGTTCAAGAAATTTACTGTCTTTGCTTATGACTGCGCAGCCGCCCATTAAGTCCTGGTATTTTCCCCTGCTAAAGCTTATGAGACCTATGTTACCCATGGTGCCTGTATGTTGGCCATCGTATACGCCACCGAATGCCTGAGTAGCATCTTCAATGATGAACCGGTTGCTTAATTTGCTGACTGGGTACACATTCCCATAATGGTGAGGAATAAGGGCAGCAATATTTGGGTTGACTTCTTTGAAGGATTGTACAGGAGTGTTCAATGTATTATCTATGGGAAGGTACGTCTTTTTTAGGCCCTTTAATATGGCGGCATATCCCCCATAGGTGTGTTCTGGCATGACTATTTCCTTAACGTTGTAAAATCTCAGGGCTTCTTCAATGGCCGTTCTTGCTGAGGGAAAAAGAGTTACCCCATCATGACCTGCATATATTTTTAGAAGATTCAAGAGGTTTTGGTCTGAGCTTAGTACCGCCTGAAGAATTTCTGATGCGGAAATGTACGACTTTTGTCGGGGTATGAACATTTTACTAGTATAGGATATGTGGTTTATTAACTGTATGCTTCCGTTATATTTGCACCGATTATGTGTGTGCCTGAAGGAGTATCTTCTCATACCATTCTTTAAGTGTATATTCCGGCATACAGGCAAAGTTTAGGTTTTCCATCCGGTATCTGGCTATCGGTCTGTAGATTTTGGTCGCAAATTTTACTAACTTATTTTTTAGATGATACTCTGATTTATTATCGATGAAGAGCGCAGAGAAATATACTCTCTTTAGCATATGCTCTCTTTCTTCTGAGATCCAAGGCAATTTTGAATGTTTCCAGTAATAGTCGTTCCAATCCTCAAGCCTATCTGGAGGTACAAAACCTCTTCGGACACAGAGGTCAAACAAAGGAGTACCTGGATAGGGCAAATAAATCGAAAAGAATGAGATTCTCGCATTATGATTGTCTTTGAGAAGTATGCGGGCCAGTTTTATACTCTGCTTGAGGTCTCTTAGGGTTTCTGTAGGGAATCCACACATGAAATTGTAGAACAGATGGAAATTATATTTGGATGCTTTTTTGTTGAATGCGATTATATCATCTATCTTGTTCGGTTTACGTATGAGTCTGAGAATTCTTTTACTGCCGCTTTCTACACCCATATGCATATGTTTACATCCACTATGGTCAAGAAGTCTGAGAAAATCGTCGTCGAAAGTTCTTGCAGCTGTTGATGTGAGACCTCCTGTGTTCCAGGTCAAAGGATATTTATTCAATACTTCGACTATTTTTTTGCCGTGGGCAATATTACCGAAGGTGTTGTCGTCTTCGATGGCGACATGTTTTAGGTTTGGATAAAGGTCTATCGCTCTTTGCAGTTCCATCTCAAATTTTTCTACCGGTATTCCTCTCCACGAATTTCCAAATGCGGTATTATAACAATACGTGCATTTATGAGGACAACCTGTTGAAGTCATCAAAGTCATTGATTGACCACCATATTTTTGCATCTTATATAGGGAAGGATCTATAAGATGATAAGGTATGGGTGGCAGACTACTTTGTTCAATGAAAGATACCTGCTCGTTGTGGTAAATCTTTCCTTCAGATTTATAGGAGATGCCCTCTATGGTAGAAAACGTGTTCTTGTCCTGAATCGCATGCATTATCTGCTGCAGTTTGGTTTCTCCCTCTCCTCTTACGACGATATCTATGTATTCATTTTTTAGTGTCTGTTCTGGCAGGATGGTCGGATGTATGCCGCCCCATATGACCTGGATTTTGCAGTGTTCTTTGACAAACTTTGAGATATCTATCGCATTTTGTATCTGTGGACCGGTCATAGCAGTAGTTGCAAAGGCTAGCGGTCTTTTTCTTAACTCTTTTTCAAGCTTCTCTTTCCAGTTTCTCTCTACTCTTTGGTCTATGAGCACAATCTTATATTCCTTGTCACAAAGTCTTGCAGCATAGAGAAGTCCTGTCGGAATGTCCGGTGAATTGAAACACCAATCGCCACCGATCGATGGTTGAAAAAGTATTAGGTCGGTCATCTTAAGGTACAGTTTTTTACGGGGGAATCAATTAAAAACCTTATTATATGGTTTAAATATATCATCGGATCAGCTTATGCTTGACTCTATCCCCTTTGGAGAAACCTCTTATCAGCAACCCTATCGATTTAAATAGCCTGTCTCTACTATCAATGTATGCGGGTCACACTTATCAATCCTAAGCTTGATTATCGCAGACTAGGCAGCCCCAACCGTGTCTTTCAACCTTTGGATCTCCTTATTCTTTCGTCGTTGCTTGTTGAGCATGGCTGTAAAACTCAGGTTATAGATGCAAATGCTCAAGGTATCTCCTGTAGCTCAGGCTATTGGAGCAGTCTTACTGCTGATGCAGTTGTTCTGACTACCGCATCGCTTGACAGGTGGCAATGCCCTGTTGTTGATGTGCGACCTCTTTTGCCTATGATATATCAGCTTGCGCATACGGTTTCGCGCGTTTACCTTATCGGTCCGCATGCAAAACAACTTGCAAAGATTGATCTACCCGATGAGTGCGAGATAATTGCACCACCAAGTGAACCAGAAGTACTTAGCAGGATTATGAGCAGAAAACTACGTAAAGATCCCTTATCTATTGTCCCTGATTATGCGGCAGTTGATATGAGTAAATACTCGTTTGCTCTACTACCTGGGAAATTCTCTTTGATGGAGGTCAGCAGGGGATGTGGTGCGTCCTGTTTTTTCTGCAATAAACGAGTCATGTATGCAGGGAATCATAGGTACAAACCGCGAGATACTTACCTTAAGGAATTTGCTCAGCTGCAACGAAGGCGTGTGCAAACCATCTATTTTATCGATCTGGACTTTCCTGTGAGTACCACTTATTTCGATGTGCTAGTGAAGGATATTGCAGACTATAATTTTTCGTGGACTATTCAGGTGCGTGCGTCCCTGCTGACTGAAGCAATCCTTGAGAAACTGTCAAGAGCAGGATGCAAGCTAGTGCAGATAGGTATAGAGACACCTTATAAGAATGCAAAGCTTCCCAAGACCTTAAGTTTAAGGAGCTATTGTTCGCTCATCGATGCAGCAAGAAAGTATGAAGTAGAGACACTTGGTTTTTATATCTACAGTGATGAAGAGAAGTTCTTCCCTTTTCTGGATCATATGTTACGTATTGGAAGCACGTATGCTTCGATACTACCGCTTGTCAATTACCATATATTTGAGGCACCTACAACGCGAAATCTTATTGCAGCGCGTCTGCTTACTTTGCTTTACTCTCTTCGTCCTTCATTCATATACTATATCGCACGGACGAAGGACGTCGTTTTCTGGTTTCGAAACTTATGGAGAAATTTTCTTCAGATCCAGTAGATGTGAATCTATCAGTTTGCGCAGGCCTTCATCAAGGCTGCAGAATTCATAATCTGTAAGGTCTTTGATTCTTTTATTGTCCGCTGTTCGGTGCTCAATCTCATAGGCTCTCTTTTCTATGTAGGTTACATTGTCGTTTCCGACAATCTTATTGATGTTGTGCGCAAGTTCTAAGATACTTGTGGATACTCCTGTTCCAATATTTACTATATTGTAGGGTACATCTCTATTAGATATTAACATCAATATAAGATTGACTATGTCCTGGACTTGGGTAAAATCCCTGGTCTGCGCTCCGCTTCCTATGATAGGCAGGGATTCATGTCGGACTGCTTTTTCGATGAATGTGTTCATGACAAAACCAAACGGACCTGATTTTTGCCTTGTTCCGTATACATTAAATAGTCTTAGGATGAGATATTGATCTTTGTCGTAGCTTGCCTGAAGATGCTCCTCAATCTTGACCTTTGCCTTGCCGTATGTTGAGACAGGTCTTGGTATATCTTCTTCATGCATCTTCTTTGTTTTGTCTCCATAGATCTCTGATGAGGATGTAAAGATGAAACTCTTTACCCCTGATCTCTTTGCCTTGTCAATCAACCTGCACGAACATTCTACGTCTTTTTTTATCTCTTCTGGATTATTTATGGTATTCAAAACACCTACGCTTGATGCTAAATGTAAAACCATCTCGTGTTTAGATAAAAAATTCTCTGAGATATTGTCATAATCAATCTCAAGAAATGTTATTTTATCAAGGACCGGACGAATATTCTCTAATGTGCTATTAGAAAGGTTGTCTATCACTGAGATATTGTGGCGCTCTGTTAAAGCTTCCACAAGGTGCGAACCGATGAATCCTGCACCTCCTGTAACAAGAATTTTCATTTACTCATTTAAGCTGTATTTTTTTATAAGTCTTTTGTCATCCAGCACTTGCGGATAATATTTTACTCTCGTACCAGTCTTTCATCTTTACCTCCGGCATCCAGAGGAAGAAGAGGTTTTTCAGGCGAAATTGAGCTACTGGTTGATAGGCCTTTGCCGCAATTTTCAGTACTGGATTCTTGATGTGATATTGGGGTTTATCATCTATGAATAGAGCGGAGAAGTATACTTTCTGCAGCAGGGACTCCCGCTCTTTTGATATCCAGGTAAGTTTGGAATGTTTCCAGTAATAATCATTCCATTCTTCAAGAGTCTTAGGGGTCTGATATCCTTTCCTTAGGCAGAGGTCATAGAGTTTAGTTCCGGGATAGGGAATATAGATGGAGAAGAATGATATTATTGCGTTCTTATTTTCTTTTAAGAGGTCCTGGGCCAGCCGGATGCTTTGTTTTAAATCTGTGATAGTCTCTGTAGGGAACCCACACATGAAATTGTAGAACATCTTGAATTTATGCTTTGCGGCTTTACGATTGAATGCTTTTATGTGTTCAATATTGTTTGGCTTCTCAATCATCCTGAGAATACGTCTGCTTCCACTTTCCACTCCCATTTGCAGGTGTTTGCATCCACTCTTATCAATGAGCGAAAGGAATTCTTCAGTAAACGTTCTTGCTGCTACTGAAGTGAGGCCTGCGGTTACCCAACTTACCTCATATTTGGAGAGAATTTCGACCATTTTTTTTCCCCTGGCAATGTCTCCGAACATGTTGTCATCTTCAATCTCAATGTGTCTGAGGTTAGGATACAGTTCTATCGCTCTCTTGAGTTCATGCTCAAACTTTTCAGAGGGGAGTCCCCTCCAAGAGTTATTCAACGCTGTATTGTAGCAATAGGTGCACTTGTGAGGACAACCGGTGGAGGTGAGCATCATGATGGACTGACCACCATATCTTTGCAATGTGTATTTGGTGTGGTCGATCAGGTGGTAGGGGATGTCTGGTAGTTCTCCATGCTTAATGAAGGTTCTATCTTCAGTGTGAACAATGTTTCCCTCTTTCTTGTATGATATGCCCTCTACTTTGCCAAGGTCACTCTTCTCTTTTAGGGCGAATAAAAGTTCTCGAAGGGTTTCTTCTCCCTCTCCTCGAACAATGATATCAATGTAGGGGTTATTCAAAGTCTGCCCAGGTAGGATTGTCGGATGGATCCCACCCCATATGACCGGGGTGTCAGCATGCTCTTTGACAAACTTGGATATTTCGATAGCATTATGTATCTGGGGACCGGTCATTGCTGTAGTGGCGAAGGCGAGCGGTTTCTTCTTTAGGTCATCTAAAACCTGTTGTTTCCAATCCTTGTCCACTCTTTGGTCAATGAGATGTAAATCAAAGTCCTGGGTGCACAATCTTGATGCGTAAAGAAGACCTACTGGTATGGGTGGGTCATTAACGCACCAGTCACCACCTATTGTAGGTTGGAACAATATCAAGTCTGTCATGGCTGATAACAGCGTTCAGAAAGATTAATTTAAATGCTTGTCTTTTGTTTTATATATGCCCATATTTTCGATCTGATGGATGTGCTCATAGAATGTACTATCTGGTATGATGGTCGTTATGATGATGCTGATATTTTCTTCTTTTAACTTTGTTACTGCATCAGGTTTTGAGATGTCAACGACATGTATGATTTTGTCCGGAGTCTTCCACATCAGTGTTCCATTATTCAGGCCAAGGGTAACATTCTGCAGTACGTAAATTGCCTTGGGATGTATAGACCCTTTGAATATATGGTCGGTCTGCATCCGTTGATATAAGTTCATAAGCTCTGGCCGGTACCCTGGAGCATGACTTTCCCTTCCAAGATAGTCATCAATCACGATAGCTGTAGGTGGCAGACTGTTGAGGTATGCAGTCAGTTCAACAGTTGCTTCATCAGGAACTGTGTCAAGCCCCAAGTAGCCGAAACTAGTCACTCTAAATACAGCGATGATGATGCACAATATCAATATCAGACCAATCTGTATTTTTCTGAGCGGTTTGCTTAAGGCAATGACAGCCAGAAGTCCGGCATAATAGTAGTATTTTAGCGGTTCGACAAAATATTGCCAATGTTGTCCAGTATCTATTATCCCGAAAAGAGCGTAAATCACTATTGGCCAGCAAAGGACTGCATACTTCTTCTTAAGAATACATAAAGTTATCACAGCGATGATGAGCAAGGTGGTAAGACTTGGATCAAGAGCATGAAGACCGGGAAGTTCATCATAGCTTGCTCCGGTAATAAAGTCTTTGTAGCGAAGCAATGGGAGTAGCTGGAAGATAATCCAGAATGCAGCATAAATAACTGAACTAATGATAATCTTTATGTCTTTTTTTCTTTGCAACCATATGAAGATTATTGGAAGGCTGAGGAACAACGGACTTAGGATATGTATCCCTGCGGGAATAATGCCAGCGAGAATGGCCGAAGAATATTTTCTTGCATAGAGCAAGGATGAGGTGAAGATGCTAAGAAACATGATGAGAAAGTAACTTTGCGAACCTGATTCTATTAGGATGGTCAATGTGTTCCAGTGACCGTCGCCAATGAGATACATGATGGCAAGAAATGCTAAAGCTATCTGGGCTGATTTTCTTGAAAGTCCGAAATTTCTACAGCTGGCATAGAGTAAAATTGGGCACATGATGAGAATGCTTAAAAAAACTAGCTTGTAGGTAAAGACTGAGGAGAGAGGAGAATGTCTTATGGCCAGCGTCATAAGTCGATTACTGCCATGGTCATGCACTCCCCAGAGCAGTCCATTCTGAATCTGGTTGTCTACAACGTAGTCCTGCTCCTGAAGCATGTGGCTTGTCCAATAATGTCTTATGTGTTCGAAATTAAGCAATGGACGGTCATCAAGCAAAGCTTGCGGAGGTAATATGTGCATTATTGCGATGGCGAACAACACACTTATGATGGCTAAGCTGAGATCGTTTCTCATGCAGGGAATTATAGCCCCTTATTTTATAAACTCTCTCTCCTACTCTGTAAGGTATGGCTGCGCACCTTGATAATCTGAGTTTTCTGGCTAAGAATCAAGCTCTGTTGTCCCGGGTAGCAGTAAATACAGTCTCTTCGCTTTTGGGGCATCAACCACTGAGGACTGTTGAGATAGCCTTGCATTATGATTGCCAGTTTGCCTGCAACCATTGCTCAATGGAGTCGATGAAAGATCCATCAAAGAAGATGCTGAGCAGGGAGGAATTTGTCGCATTTATCGACACTTGCATTGACCATGGGGCTGTACACTTTTTACTTACGGGCGGAGAGCCTCTATTAAGTCCGGACCTCTACTTCTTGCTTGGGCATATAAAGCAAAAGAAGAGAATCGCAACATTGGTTTCGAATGGTTTTCTGTTCACTCCCCGATTTGCACGGAAGGTCGCAACCATCGGTGTTGATCTGGTGACGGTAAGTCTTGATAGTTTGGATGAGGCTGAGCATAATGCGTTTAGGAAACATCGACATTCATATGCGAGAATCTTTAAGGGCATTGAACACCTTCGTGACCACGGTGTTCCTACGTGTATAAATTTTGTCGTAAGAAATGAGAATGTAGATGAGTTACCGCGTTTATACGATTTGTCTCGTTCGCTATCCTGTTCCATCAATTTAGGTTTTGCTGCTCCAGTGGGCAACTGGGATGGACGTGATGATGTGCTCCTTACTTCAGGGTCTTATGATGTTGTTAAGAAGTATTTGCGTAAGCCCGGTGTACGCTGGTGTGGGGATGGTAACTACCTTAAAAAGGGCTGTGCTGCAGGTTCTCAGAAGATTTATCTCAATCCTTACGGTGACGTGACACCTTGCCCCCTAGTGCCACGCTCATTTGGGAATATTCGCGAAACATCTTTTAAAACTATTCGAACGAGCATGCTTGCGCATCCAGACGCAAAGACTATCCATGAAGGTTGCACACCTTCAATTAGATATAAATAAGACTGGGTTCTTATCATCTTATGCTTTATGTAGTTATCATCCTTGCGCTGCTTCTGGTCATCTGGCTTCAATTTCCATTGTATGTTAACCCATATATTATCAATGATGACCAACTTGTGCATGCATATGTGTATGATTATGCGCACAATGACTTGCTTTCTGCGGCAAGTCTTTCTTGGAACCCAATTGGGTACGATGTGCTATTCCGATTTTTGCATATCTTTTTTGATATTCAGACAACTGGGCATGTGATTACGCTTCTTGTAGTGGCTGGGACAACTGCAGCAGCGTATCTTTACGGCAAGCGTCTTCATGGTAGAAACTTTGCGGCACTATTCTCAATCTTTTCGTTATTAACGATTCTACAGATGCCCTTGCTATCTGGTGGACATCCGCGTTCTTTTGGATTTTTCTTCATACTTTTGTATCTTTATGCAACCTCAACACATCTTGGAAAACTAGTCCATGTGGCGTTGGTATCTGCTCTATTGATGTATCCAATAGCTTTCCTTCTCCTTTTTTTGCACTATTTGGTGTCTTATCATCGCAGTATAAGACGCGTTGCGTTGGCACTACTGGCATACTCGCCTTTGGTGCTTTTTTTGTACACGTTTAAGGATACAGGTGTACTGGGTTCTATTGTTGGACTTTCTACGGTGCTTTCACATCCGGTATTTTCCAGTGGGGGTTACTATCACCTTGTTCCTTTTCTTTCTCCGTTTGAGATTATCTGGGACTATGTGCCCATGCTTAGTATCATATTTGTTGTCCTGTTTCCCTTTTATCGCAGACTTCCCCGTTCATGGTTGTTGTTGCTTCTTAGTGGGGTTGTCCTGTATGCGGTCGCACTAATAACGGGTTTGCATTTTTATGATTACCGAAGGTATATCTTCTATACTGCTCCCCTTGTTATGGTGCTTTTGATATCTGTAGCTTCTTTTCGTGTATTTAGGCGGTCAAGATATACTGGAATTACCATGATTGCTGTGATTGGAGTGGCTCTTTTCATTCATATCGATCATGATATGTTTGATTGCAGTAATGTTGCGAACATTGCAGGAGATTTGACTGCACATGACCGGGTTGCCGGACATCCTTATGATTTAAGCTGTCTGGTGCTTTTTTCCAAAGCTCAGATTCTTTATTCTGATGAGATGTTTTCTCCTATGTATCACCACTATTTTTCTGTCATGGATACACGAATCAGAGATTACTTTACTATGTCAGTTGCTTCAACAGAGGATGAGGTTGTGAGCTACTGCGAAAAATATAATCTGACATCAATTTTTGTTCGCCCTGAGAGGCTTGCTGAGAACTTTACGGATAGGAGCGATCATGCTGCATACTATCGTACTATGACAGGCGATGTTTCATCTGGTTTCTTATTCGAAGGGCATACCAGTTCTTACTTATACAGGTGCCCACAATGAGATGGTTTATTGTTGTGTTCATTCTTTTGCATACTGTGTTGTGGTATCACCATCTGGGAAGTATGTTTTTCAATACAACAGAGCTTGGTGACCTTACGGTGACTGCCACAAGGCCACTGGAACCTGCTTTTATACTTACAGGGGAGCCGCACCCTCCTTTATGGTATGTGTTTTTGCACATATGGAGTGGTGTATTTGGCATCGGACCCTTGGTTTCAAGAATTCCTGCTCTTTTCTTCAGCATTTGTCTTATTTTTTTACTATACAGATACTTACCTGCTTCTCAGCGATTTTTTAGCACGCTGCTGATTAGCATTTCCCCTTTCCTCTTGCTCTGGTCACGGACAGCTGAAAAAGATACGCTATTTATTTTTCTCACTTTTGCATTGTATGCCAGTTTTGTTCGAAGGAAGCATTTCTTGTTTTTTTTATTGCTGTTGGCTACTATGCAAACGCATTTTTACAGTATGTATCTGATTGCTGTAATTTGGGTGTACCTCTTGCTGAAACGGGATGCTCGACTTATGAAATACAGTCTTTTCTTTATTGCAGGATTCCTTGCTTACGCGCCGCAATTCTTTATGGGTCTTGAAGATGGGTTTCTTGCACCTCCTTTTGATGAACCAGAGTATGATATGCTACCTGCGGAGGGTCACTTTTTCAACTCGGTTTATTTGTATATGTATGAGAAGGGCATGGATTGGTATGGGTTAGGTATGCTTGTTCTCTTTTATGGCGTTTTTTTCACAAGAAAACGGTCTTTGTTTGCCAAGTTGTTTTTTTTGGGAATACCTTTGATTATCTTTGTACAATCTTTCTTTATGTTCGTTCAATTCTACCAATTTCTTTTCATGCTTCCGTTTTATATCGTCTTTTTTATCCGTTATGCTTCCCGGCTGCGAATTGCCCCTCTCTTGATAATTGCTTTTGTGGTTTTAAGTGTTGCAGGGATACCATCGACACTGGCTCATAAGACGAAGATAGATTTTGCTGATTTTGCAGGAGAACAGAACACCTTAGTGGTTGTAAATGGCTATACGGGATTAACGTTAGGGTACTACAGCGATGCAAAGTATATTGCTTTGCATTATCCGGATTTTATGCACCTTGCTGACCTGCAAGAAGAAAATATTGTTGTGTATTATAGTGTTGAGGTAAGGTATGTGGATGAGAATTTCTTTGAGGGACAGATTTTTGACTATTTGAAAGAACATTGTAACGAGATGGATTATTCCGGCATGTATTTCTGTTCGCGAATTACTGAGTAAATGTATTTCTTTAGACCTTCATTGATTGTGGTATCTGCTTGCCAACCGAGTAGTTGTTGTGCTTTTTTTGTGCTTATTATCTTAGGTTGCAGGTCGATGTCTCTTCTAGGAATATTTGTGGTGCTGCATCCCGGAAAATATTGCTGGAGAATAAGTGCAAGTTCTGCAACGGAAGTGGATATATTTCCTGAAAGATTGATGGTAGTGTCTTGCACATTTCTTAGCAAGGTTCTTTTTATTGCGTCAGTCATATCGTCAATGTATACAAGCTCACGCTTCTGGCTTCCATCTCCTGCGATAGTTAGCGCCTTACCCTGTATTGCATTGCGGACAAAGGTACTAAGCAAAAGATTATGTCTCATATAGGGCCCGTACGGGATGCCGAGTCTTAGGATGACTCCATTACGAGCTCTCCAAATCTCTTCACCTTCTATCTTGCTTTGAGTGTACGGGTCAACGGGAATATTTTGAAACAATGTTTTTTCATCTACGAACTCATCTTCTGTTTTATTGTACACCCAGATGGTGCTAGAAAATATGCGATGCGCTATTTCAAGTAGGCTGGCGCATTTTGCGACAATACGTGTGCCCTCAACATTGATATCATGGCAGACTTTTTCGTTTTGTACAGCTTCGTTTACATCAGATATCGCAGCCAAATGCACTATTGCGTCAGCATTTCTGCATGTCTGCAATAATCGGGTTTCGTCTCTTATGTCCCCTTGAATCCAGTTAATGTTTTTTACTTTGGGAGCTTTGATATCGTATGATATGACGTCGTGATCTTTTAATGCCTCTACCAGGTTTGTTCCAATGAAACCGTTTCCACCTGTGATGACAATTCTCATAGTGCCTTGTTTACAACCTGAATAATGTAGTCTACCTCATCTTGGGTTAGTGATGGATAAATCGGTAGACAGATGTGTTCTTTGCACAATTGTTGGGCATTTAGAAAAGTTCTATCTCCTGTGTCAAATACTGGTTGTTCATTACAGGGGATATCATAGACTTCTCCGGGAAGATGAATGCCTTGAGTTTTGCAGAATTCTTTTACTTGTCTTGCTTTATTAGTAAAGCAGATTAGTTTGTAGAAGTTTGGCTCCTGGCCTACCTGGGGAATCAGGAAGTTTCCTTTGATGTTCTTGAGGAATTGGTTTGCAATAGATCTTCGTTTTTTCAAAGTAATGGCTAGCTCACGAAGTTGGTGGTGGGCAATTATTGCCTCAATCTCATGCATTCTGTAATTGAATCCGTGTACTGTATGCTTTGTTGTACCGGGTACCCTTCCCTGGTCACGCAAAAGTTTTGCTTTTTTTGCCTCTTCGCTGTTTTTGAATAAGGCTACGCCGCCCTCTCCTGAAGTTAGGACTTTTGTTGCATAGAGTGAGCCTGCGGCTGCATGACCAAAAGTCCCCGTGTGTTTTTGGTTGTAAGTGGTTCCTATGCTGTGGGAGATGTCTTCCAGAAGCATAAGTCTTTCCTGTGCACAGAGTTCTACGAATTTGTCAATATCCTGGGTGATAAACCCTCCAATATGGACAAGCATGATTGCAGCGGTCTTCTTTGTCCGTCTTTTTTTGGCGTCGGTAAAGTCCATCTGCAGATATTTGTCGCAATCGACAAATACCGGCGTGTTGCCAGACCTAATTATCGCTTCTACGGTGGCAAAGAAGGTATTTACCGGGCAAAGGATGTCCTGGTTCCTTATACCAAGGGTTCTTATCATCAACTCTAGTGCGGCTGAGCCTGAATTTGTGGTAACTACAGTACCACTATGAAGATATTCTTGCAGTTCTTGTTCGAAGGTGCTGCACCACGTCGATTGACTAAGATAGCCTGAATTGAGGACTTTCTCTATATCCGTTAGAATTCTATTGGTGTGCTGTAAATCCAAGCGTAGCGGGGGGATATTCATGCATGGTCTCTCATCAGACCAAAATCCTTGCCGAATTGAAGAAGTTCTTCAACTTTATTGAGCATGTTTTGGCCACAGTTCCTGGTAATGTACCATGGGAGCCCCATCTCGGGTAATTTGGTAAATTCCCAGGGATGGAAGTATATGATGAGGTCTTTATTAAAGTAACTCGCAAGCATGGGAAGACGGGAGGTACTGTTTCTCATCCATACCCAAGAAATAGGTATCTTGAAGAGTGTACTGATGGGGAGCTCACGAATGCCCTTGTTGATATGGGGTCGGGAATTCATGCGGATGTTATAGTAATGGCCCGGGACAATCGCCGGATGGTAGGAACTATCATATTTGTAGCCTGCACTCTGGAGCGCAGGGAAAAGAAACTTATTTATAGAGAATTGGGGCATCCTAAATCCAGTGATTGTCTGACCACTTACTTTTTCGAGTATTTGCTTGGATTTCGTCAATGCTTCTTTGAGTTGCACTTGGTCAAAGTTGGTGTGGTTCTCATCACGATAACTATGTGAGGCAATCTCGTGACATTCTTTGACTAGTTTTTTGATTAATGCAGGTTCGTTTTTCGCAAAATATCCTGTGGTAAAGAAAGTTGCTTTTACCTTGTATTTGTGTAGAAGCTGAATTAGTTTATTTGTGCCTTTTACGGAGAATTCTGTTGTATCAACGAAATTTTGGCAGCCGTAATCTTTGGGGATAGAAAATTCTTCAAGATCAAACGTCAGGTATATCATATTATATTTATGCAATGCGTCCTCTCTTCAGTATCAGGAATGATAAGGCATGCGTTTTCATTTTGTGTGTCAGCAGCAATAATTAGCGCGCACAGAGCTTTTTTGTCTCCCGCTTGTCTGCAATCATCGAGACTGCCAGTTACGATTGCCTGGCAGGCAATACGTAAATCTTTATTTGTAATTTCATTGCACTCGTTACTTTGTTGTACATCGTGTGCGTATAATCTTTCAATAAAGTTTCTGTCAATATTTTCCTTGACGTGGGTTTGGCAAAGATTGAACGCATCTGCATCCCTAAATTTTTCACAATCCTGCAGCTTCCATATGTCCCGCACTTCGGAAGCAAGATGTTCGCTTACTCTATCTCTACAAAGTTCCTGATATTGCGTATTGAGACCTTCACAACCTGCCATGTCGAATTCTTTCATCAGGCTGCTAATTCTTGTGTGGGCTTTGCATTCTTCTCTAGTTGAAATATCATTAATTTTATTGCAATAAGCCTCGTTGGTCAGATTCCCCATAATTGCTGTGTCCAGATACAGGGCATCCGCACAAATTGTTTTTGCTCCAGATATGAATTTCTGGATATCTCGATTGTTTAGTAGCGAACACAATGCTTGTGATTCACTTTCGTACCCTTTACAATCAATGTTATCCTCTGACCACTTAGTCAAGTCAAAATATCCCTCTCCCATTGCTTTTTCATCACATGAGCTGCATTTCTTTCCATGTATCGCGAGATCGCACCATCCTGAAGGGTTATTGGTAAGGTTTTCCACAGCCTGTCTACAAAGGGTTACATCTTTTGCAATGAAGCTTTGGCATAATCCTTGAAAGGGTAGATATCTAATGTTTTGACATGCGGTCAGATCTTTTGCATCAAGTGCTGAAAGAAATATCATATTGTCTTCACATTGCTGTCGTGAATCTACCTCTTCAAGTTCTGAACATATGGTTCGGTCCTCTTCGAGAATACTCATGCCAAGCACGCTATAGTACTCGATACATCCTTCGAACTGAGTGCCTGGTTTTTGAGTCTCTTTTGGGAATATGAAAAAAAGGGATATGCAGAGCAGAATGACGAACACATAAATTGCAAGTTTGGTTTTTTTCTTGAAGTGAGCAGAGATTATGTCCGGACTATATCCTGATTCTTTGAGCCTATGTTTAATCTTGTCGTCACTGAAACCTTTGGCATGCTGGTCTTCAATGTACTTATCGAGCGGATCCTTCACAACTCATACCCTCTTTTTTTAACGCCAATCGCATTCAATGTTGAATGTGGATTCGCTTGTACCGGTTGGAATATCAGCCTGTATCTTGAAGACACGCTCGGTCTTAGGCGCGATCAGACCTACCGGATGTGAAATGTCTTTTGTCTCTGCGGAGACGGTCTTGATATGTACAACGCAATCCCCTGTCTTGTCATTCCTGTTCTCGACAGTGAACCAGATATCCATCAGATTACTGTTTCCTGTGAAATCAAAATCAACGCAACTAACAGCTGCCAAACAATCTGTGCAGGGATTCTTGTCTGCGCAGGTGTACTTATAGGACTCCTGATACGTTTTATAGGCACCGATTCCGTACCAGAGTGCAAGAATGATGATGATTGTCACCAGCAATTTTCCCCAATGATTTTTGAGGAAGGTAATGGTCTGTTTTTTAGCTGCTTTACGCTGCTTTTCGTATTCTTTGGTGCGCTTCGCGCTCTCTTTGAGCTTTTTCTTGCACTCAGCAATAATTTTCTTTGACTCTTCTATCTGTTCTTTAAGGTCATCTGCTGATGCTTGAAAGAAGCTGAGTACGCCTTTTTTCTTGTTTTTAAGCTGAGATTGCGCTTTTTTTAGTGTTTTTTCTGCGTCTTCAATTTGTTCCTGCAGTTCTTCTTGCGTCTCTTCAAAAATCTGCTTAAGAAATCCAAGTTTCATGTGATGTATGTTGACTTTAGAATATATAAAACTTTATGTGGTGATTCACTTGGGGGTAGTGGTCTGAATGGCTGCAGTGACCTTGAAGGATCTCCCACAATAGACACAGCGTTTTGATTTGCCAAGGAGCTTGTTGTCGCTCGGAGCGTATTTCATGGTGTTGCCACAACCAGGGCAACGCAGAAGAAATATCATCGTTGCAGCTCTTCTTTCTCTTCTTGCAGGTCTTCAGACATCTGGTTGAACTCTTCGTCCCTACTGTCTTTTCGTTTGGTGTCGTGAGTCCCATGCATTAATTGGTCGGCTGCAGCGTCGATGGCCTTTTCCGCGCGCTGTTCAGGTGTGAGGTTTTCATCTTCATCTTCTTCGCTCTTTTTATGTATGTCCTGCCGTATATCATATTCATCCTCGAACTGGTGCGATTCTTCTATGATGTCTTCCCGCATCTTTTCCTGGAGCTCGCGGGTGACTTTTTCCTCTTCATTTTCCTCAGTTCCCTCATCACCCAGAACATCTTCTGATGGGGTATCACCATCGGATTCGGTGTGTACAACAGCAGCTTGCTCTGTTGACTGGTCGTCCACATCACCAGTGGTTATGCTTGAGGATTGGACATCCATTGATCCTGCGTTTTTTGGGATATCGGTAACTTGTCCGCTGTGCTCATTGGTTATCTCTTCGATGTCTTCAGTAACTTCCTGTTCGATGGGCTGTTCTGATGTTTCGAACTGCGTTTGTGGTTCCTCTTCTCCCTGAACGGGGAAGTCATCAGGACTTAATTCCTGGGTGACCTGAGGCTCTGCAACCGGGGGTGCGATGATGGCCTGCTGCGGAGGCAAGGGCCGCTCTGTGTCACTCTCATATACGTTGAGCTCGCCCATCTTCTGCGCCTCTTTGTTCTTCGATTTTTGTTCTTCTGCCTCAACCCTGAGCAGTTCTATGTGCTGTTCCTGCTCTTCTATGGCTTTCTCGACGGCTTCGTAGCTCGCGAAGGCCTCTTTGACCTTTCCGGGGGGCACTTCAAAATAATCGAAGAACTTCTGTGTGAGCAGTACCTTGTAGGTTCGTCCGAATTTCTCCTTTTTGACAAAACCCTGTTCAACCAGCTTATCCAGATGGTCGTAGCATTTGTTAGATCTGATCCTGACGAGGTCAGCTTGAAGAATTGGATGTTTGAACGCGATGACCGCAAGTGTCTCCATAACGCTTTTTGGCAGTTCTGTCTCTGAAACGACGTCCTGTACGACGGGAATATAGCTTTCTTTGACGGTGAGTTTACATGCGTTATTTTCCTCTGTAAGGAGTAAAGAGCTCTCTTTGTAGTCTTCCTTTAGCTCTTTTACTGATGCATGGATGCGTTTTTCAGAAACACCTATGGCTTTGCTGAGATATTCGAGGGTTACAGATTTACCTGCTGCGAACAGGATGGATTCGATCTCCCTCTTTATCCTATTAGGACTTTTCTCAGTTCTTACTGCCATTTTTGGTAGTATAATTGCCGTCTTCCAACTTGACTCTTTTTTCTTTTTCAAGGTCGCTAAGGAATGCGGTGAGTTTGTCAAGCGGTATGCCCGTGTCTTTTTCTAGCTCTTCGGCAGAACGAGGACCCTTAGCCAACGCAAGGCCTACGCAATTGGCTGCGAGCGTCTTGACATTGTCTTCGAGAATGCGGTTCTGGGCGCTGTACTGCTTGAGTTTCATGTCCAGTGTGTGGAGCTTGCCCTGGAGGTCATTGAGCATGTCGGTGAGGTCTTTGTAGTCGATATGCAGTGTGTCAGGCTCTAATATCTCTATTGAAGAGGGCATGGCTTCCATACAAAATATGACCAGGTCATAGAGCTCTTCGGCTTCAAGCTCCAGTTCTACGAACTGATTGAACATCTTGTCCTGCTGTTCCGGTTCGGAGTAGTCGGACTTTTTGACCTTAATCTTGTGATTGTCCTTTATGGACTTGACGAAATCGTGGAGCGTTTTGTCTACATGTTCCTTTGGTGCTCCTGCCATCTCTATTATCGTACGTACGAGAATCATGGTCTATAGTTTCCGATTTTGGTTTAAATAGTTATCGCTTGACCTGTGGTAGGGTGAAGCGTCATGTTTTTAGACAGGAAACTTCAAGGCTTCTGAGTCTTATCCGGGTACTTATTCAATCTGCACATTTTTAGGGCCACGGGGGGAAGGTTTAGGTAATGTGCGCTGAGAGTGACTTTCGGACCATTTTAAAAAAAATCGGACTGAGATGTCAGGGGGAAAGGTTTAAAAAGGGTCCGGGATTTGCTAAGACTTGTAAACCCGAGTTTCAGGAACGAGGCGAGGTTAGGGTTTAGCGCGCCTAGTTCTCATGATACTATTTACACACCGCATATGCGGAGGAATGACTAATGGAAAAAAACAAAGATTTTCGGTATTTAGTGCGTGTCTGCAATACTGATCTTGATGGTAACAAGTCCATTGGGCAGGCACTCAATAAAATTAAGGGTGTAAGCACAATGCTTGCGAACGCTATCTGCAAAACTGCAGGTATCGACAACACTAAGAAAGCAGGTATCCTCTCAGATGGAGAAGTCTCCAAACTGGACCAGATCACGAAGGATCCGCTGAAATTCGGCGTACCTCTGTGGATGATGAACCGAAGAAAGGACCCTGAGACTGGCAAAGATATGCATCTTCTTTCAGCTGATCTTGACTTTACGAAGTCAAACGATATCAAGCTCATGAAGAAGATCAAATGCTATCGCGGTATGCGTCACGCATTCGGTCTACCCTCACGAGGTCAGCGGACCAAGTCCAACTTTCGTAAGAGCAAAAGCACCGGAAAGGGCGGTAGCCTTGGTGTCAAGAGAAAGAAGTAAGGTGATACTATGGGAGATCCACGAAAACAAAGAAAAACATTCAGCGGCCCATCTCACCCTTGGCAGAAGCAGAGGCTTGAAGAAGAGTCTGTGCTTATGAAAGAGTACGGTCTTAAGAACAAGAAAGAGATCTGGAAGGCACAATCTCATCTGAAAAATTTCGCACACCTGGCAAAGAGCCTGGTCAAACTGACCAGTAAGCAGGCAGCTCTCCGTGAGGAAGAGCTTCTTACCAAATTGAGGTCTACGGGTGTGCTTGATGGCTCTGGCACTACAACTGATATCCTTACTCTTTCTGTAAGAAATGTTCTGAACAGAAGGCTGCAGACTGTTGTCTACAAGAAAGGATATGCAAGGTCTGTAAGTCAAGCTCGACAGTTCATCACTCACGGACATATCACTGTAGCCGGTACCAAAGTAACTATCCCTTCATATGTAGTCCGGATAAATGAAGAGGATGAGATCGGATTTGTCAGCAACAGCACGCTAGCGGATCTTGACCATCCTGAAAGGGCAGTAAAAGACTCAAAAGAGTCTGAAGCTCCAAAAGAAGAGGCTTCGAAAGGCACTCCAAAAAAGGGTGCAAGGGAATCTTCTGCAAAAGAATCATCTGAAAAAGAAGAATCTAAAAAGGAAGAAGCTGCAGATGCGGAGGATAAGGAGTAAAAATGGTAAGACAGAGTATCCGATGGGGTATCGCCCACATTTATGCTTCATATAACAATACCATCATCCATATCACTGATATCAGCGGTACAGAGACAATCTCAAAAGCATCCGGTGGTATGGTCGTCAAATCCGACAGGATGGAGTCAAGTCCTACTGCGGCTATGATCGCAGCAAAGCGAGCTGCAGAAGGTGCTATAGAGAAAGGTATCAACGGACTTCACGTGAAGATCCGTGCTCCTGGCGGACACAATGGACCAAATAATCCTGGACCTGGTGCGCAGGCTGCAATCCGAGCGCTTTCCCGCGTAGGCATCAGGATCGGTATCATCGAAGATGTCACGACGGTCCCACATGACGGCTGCCGAAAGAAAGGCGGTAAACGAGGAAGGAGAGTCTAAAAAATGGTCACAATCGCTCTTGAACATGCGGACAAGAAGAAAGGCACTATGCAGTTAGTGCTTGGAAAAACCACACCAGCTTTCGCGAACGCTCTACGAAGGGCTATCGTCGATTATGTGCCTACTATGGCGATCGAGACTGTTGAATTCTCCAAAAACAATTCTATCCTCTACGATGAGATCGTAGCGCACCGCCTTGGACTTCTCCCCATCACGACCGATTTGAAGTCCTATATGGTGCCTGACGAATGTAAGTGTAATGGAGAGGGTTGCGCAAGATGCCAGCTTGAGATGTCTTTGGAACAGAAAGAAGACGGTCTGGTACTTGCAGAGTCCATTAAGTCAAAGGATCCCAAATGCTCTCCTGTCTACAGCAGCACACCTATCGTGAAGCTGCTTAAGAATCAGGAGATCGCATTCGTAGCGACCGCTTGCCTTGGAAGGGGCAAAGAGCATATGAAATGGTCTCCTGGTAATGTATGGTATACTTATCAGGCTAAGATCAAAGTGAATAACGCTTCAAAGCAATTTGATGCTTTCAAGAGTAATTTCCCTCCTCAAGTTTTTGATAAGAAGGGAAAGATCGACGCATCACTCATCACCACTCCGCAGCTCATCGATGCTTGCGAGGGAATCTGTGATGATGTCGTCAAAGTAGAGTATGACAGCACCAGCTTCGTGTTCTATGTAGAATCATGGGGTCAGCTGTCCTGCAAAGAGATGGTCGTAGAGGGGCTCAACATCCTCTCCAATCAGCTTGCAGAGTTTGACAAGAAATTGTCGGCTCTTTAATCTCCGGTGTTATGCGAGGGTGCCGGAGTGGCCAAACGGGCTAGGTTGAGGCGACCGCAAGCATATGTCTTGCGTCTCAAACGCCTAGTGGCTTAGTGCCTGCGCGAGTTCGAACCTCGTCCCTCGCATACATTTCACCTCATGGTGAACTTGCGGCAACGCATATGTTACCCCAAGCGCGCAAAAACGTGCTGTTACTGGGAGAGGCCTGTTCGTATCAGAGCAGCGGACGGGTCTTGCCTTGATTGCGAACACAATATCCGGTCGCTCAGATCAGAACAACATCGGATGTTCGTGTGGCAGTAGTCGGGCTAACAAAGAATCGGCTCATCGATTAAACCAGTGATACAATGAAACGAACAGGACCAACAAACAGTGAGCTGCTTGGACTTATCCAGCAGCTAAAGACAGTCTCAATCAAAGAGAAGGCTGGCATCTGGAAGCAGGTCGCTACTGAACTGGAGAAGCCTACCCGTCAGCGACGAGTAGTCAATGTATCCAGACTCAATCATGTGACTGTTGCAGATAATACGGTCGTCGTACCCGGCAAGGTACTCGGTACAGGAGTGCTTAACCACAAGATGACTGTCGCAGCGTATAGTTTCTCTACTACAGCAAAAGCTCAGATAGAGAAGGTAAAGGGAAAGGCAATCAGCATCTCTGACCTTCTTAAAGAGAACCCTAAGGGGAAGAATGTCAGGATAATCGGGTAAGAAAATGATAGTCGACGCTAAAGATACGATTCTAGGACGACTTGCGGCGTATGTCGCAAAGCAGGCACTTATGGGAAATGAAGTGACTGTCGTCAACAGTGAGCAGGCTGTCATCACCGGTAAGCGTGATCATGTTCTTGCTGAGTACAAGAGAATGGATGATATGGGTACTTTCAAAGGGCCATTCCTGCCAAAGCGTGCTGATATGCTTGTCAGGAGAACGATAAGAGGTATGCTTCCGGTTAAACAGACTCGCGGCCAAGAGGCATTCAAACGGATCAAGTGCTACGTTGGCAACAAGACCGAAGGTGCGGCTGTGAAAGTGGATAAGGCTGATGTCAGTAAGCTGAAGACGCTTAACTATGTCTATGTCAAAGATATTGTCAAATCATTAGGTGGTAAAGAATGAAAGTCGTAACCACATCTGGAAAACGAAAGACTGCTGTCGCTCGAGCGACATTGAAAGCAGGTTCAGGAAGAGTCTCTATCAACGGAACTCCTCTGGAACAGTACACGCCCAAGCTCTCAAGGCTGAAGGTTTTTGAGCCTCTCGCTCTCATAGGAAAGGATGCGAGCAAGATTGATATCGCTGTTAGTGTAAATGGCGGCGGCATCATGGGTCAGTCAGAAGCGGTCAGGTTGGCTATCTCAAGGGCGCTTGTGGAGCATAATAGCAGTAACGAGGACACTCTCCTTGACTATGATCGACGACTTCTTGTCGGTGATGTCAGAAGGAAAGAGACCAGAAAACCCAACAGACACGGAAAGGCTCGTGCAAAACGACAGAAATCCTACAGGTGATTGGAAGTGATTATACCAGTACGATGCTTCAGCTGCGGCAAACCGGTCGGTCATGCCTGGGAAGAATACAAGAAACGTGTAGCTGGCGGAGAGAACTCCAAGGATGTGCTTGATTCCCTTGGTTTTGACCGCTATTGCTGCAGGTCTGTCTTCCTTGGTCATGTTGATCTTGCTGACACTGCTGCTAAGTTCAAGAAAAACTAAGGTGAATCTTATGAGTAATCATGTCAGACAGAGAGATGAGAAGCGTGGCGGCTCCCGCTGTCAGCTTGTCTCACGATACAGGAAGATACGGGCGAAGACATTCTCATCTGAGGAAGCTGCCAAGACTTGGGCTAAAGAACAGGGAATCGAGAAGTATACTCTTGAAAACCTGAAGAGCTCAGAGGCAACGACCAAGAAGATCAGAGTCGTCGTCGTATAATTTTATTTTTACTTTATACTACTTCTATGGGTAGATAGATACCACATCTGTGTTCATCACAGATTTTGTAGTAGTCTCGATCCGTGTAGGCATTCCGTTCTTGGGTATTAAGGTGAACATGATGAGATCATCTTCCTGCATAGATCTTGGCGCCTGAAGATAGAACTGCACGACATCACCATAACTGATGACTCCGACTCTACTGTTCTGTCCGTGCTGAAGATAGTCAACGACGAATGCTCCGGCATATGTTTTTGGCGCAACAGTTATCTCCATGCCTAGGTCTAGTACCCGGTCTAAGGCTGTTGTTCCGGAAATCTCAAGTTTGCCTATGTATCCCGATGGATTCCCAAGAATCTGTTCAATCTCAATGGTCTGGCCAGCGGTGCTGATATCCACGCCTAAGGGTATGGTGAACACACTGCCGTTGGAAAAATTAAGGACCATTGTCGTCGAGGTCGCGTACATGAAATCTGAACTGTTTCCATCACCATCAAGGTCTTCTGTAAGATTCGTCTCATGCAGACGGTAGTACACATCCGGGTCGTATCCTGCTCCGAAACCTACGTAGCAGCAGGTTTGACATACGGTGCCTGTGATGATGACACGGCCGTATGGACCGACATTTGCGTCAGTATTGATGGGTTGAGCTCCGCCGATATTGCAGATGGAGTTGATAGGTGTGACTCCGTCTGAGGTCATCTGCACATAGATGAGATTGGTCGGGTCAGAACTCAGGTTGAACGCGATGTGTCTGCCGTCTCTATAGGGTGCAGCACAGGGGGATGCTCCTCCCCAACAGAATCTTACGGAATCAGCAGTGCCGTCAAGATCATAATCGACAGAATTTAGCGGGTTCCAAGCTGCGCTGTTGATCTGGCCCGCTTCCAATTCCTGCCATATGCCTATGGCTGTTGAGATCTCCTGGTCGCCTTGAGAGTAGTAGCCTTCCTGGCCCGGTGTGAGGGTGCCATTCTCGCTGTAATCAAGGCTTACAGAACCGTCGTAGGAACTTATTGTAAGAATAAGGTCATCAAGGGTTATCGACTCTGAGCCAGGAGCAAGTTTTGCTATCGCTTTGATAGTCCGATAGTCACCATTGCTTTCTTTCTCAAGAGTCATCTCATTTATCATAAGGGCTGTGGATACCTGAGATTTGGTCTGTTTCCCGGTGGTGTGGGCTTTCTCCTGTAGAGTTTGAGTGCTTTGTATAAGGACGCCCGCAGCTATGGCTGCCACAAAAAGTAGCGAGATGAATATGATAAGGGTACCGATCCCCATCTCTCCCCGAATAGACTTCACACTATTACCTCACACCGGTATGTAATATCCCCTTATTTTTCAATATTTAAAGGTTTTGGTGCCTGATAGTACTCCTTAGGGATAGGGAGAAGGATTAAATATCACTTGGGTGGTGCAAAGCGTATGGATCTTTTTATCCAGCTTAATGAAGGGCTTCGTTTTTTTAGGCGTAAGCGGCATGTGCAACGATTTGGACTGTCACGCTATGAAGGAAGTCTAGAGGAGATTGCGCGCAATATCATCGATGATGCTTGGAATGGCAAGTGCTTTATGGTAAGCTCCGGGCATTTTCAGACATTCTATATCAGAGATTTCACCTGGTGCGTGCGTCATCTTATGGCCCTTGGCTATGAGAAGAAGGTTCGCGCAAGTCTAAGGTACGCACTATCAAGGTATGAACAAGCTGATAGGATAACGGTGGCTATCGATATGAAAGATAGGGTGTTTGATTTTCCAAAGCTTGCGGTGGATAGCCTTCCCAACCTTCTTCGATCCTTGAAGATAGCCGGTGTGGATATAGCAAAGTCAAGAGGGTTTCTCAACAGGATGATAGCCAGATTTGAACATGATGTTGTCGATCCCAAGACCGGACTGGTGACAAGGCACAAGACGTTTTCTTCGATACGGGACCATTATCTGAGAACCAGTTGCTGCTATGACAATTGCATGCTCGCAATGCTAAAAAGAGAGGCGGATGAGCTTGGTCTGCAATGCACTATCAAAGAAGATATTGGCGAACTGATACGAAAGCACTATTTTAACGGACAGTACTTCGAAGATGACCGGAATGTACCTGGACCTTTCCAGTCGGATGCGAACATCTTCGCCTTCTGGGCGGGTGTAGACACCAATCCGGGGAGATTCTTTGGTGTTGTTGAAGTGATAGACGAATTTGGACTTGCCACGCCTCTGCCGCTCTCGTATTCCAAAGAGATGCATAGTACCGCTAAGAAGCATATCTTGAGCTATCTTGCGGAAGGGTATGAGGACAAAGCTATCTGGACTCATCTAGGTTCACTGTATTTGGAGCTGCTGCATGACTTTTCGCACAAGGATTTTGAGAGGATGGCTCAACTTTACAAGGGCATGGTCCTGGAACATCAGAATTTCCTTGAGGTTTTTGATGCACAAGGGAAACCTTTCAGTTCACCCTGGTACTACACTGATGAGAAGATGCTTTGGGTAGCTATCCTTCTTGGTCTTACCACGTCGACGCGCTAGCCACTATGGCGGTAGTATATGTGTCTGTAGGAGTGTCGTTGTAGATGCGAAGGCGCAGCACCAGTTCTGCCTCATCTGCTCTGTCATCAGCATAGAATGCGACATGGGACTGGTCACCGCAGATGTATGCCGGGTCCATACTTCTCCACATTGGTTCATAACCGTCTTTGCAGGAAAGGGTTATATCATTGCTTTTTGTCGAGAGATATCCTGGTTTTGCCTGATAGATGAGGTCCAGTAAGCCAGTACCCTCGAGTTCTACAGAGGCTACTTTACGACCGTCATTGCGCAACAATAGATTACCTGAACCTTCTCTGTATATGATGCAGCATTCTTCATCATATGACCCATTACTGAGTATCTCGCAGTACGCGCAATGATCATCGACCCCAATCTCACCAAAATCGAATATTGGGTCAACAAAGTTGACAGCTACATCATATTCGTTTGTCTTGACTTCACCAGGTGTGTAACTTGCATGCCCGGTAAGAGGGGAGGTTGTTGAGAAGAAGACATAGGTTGTCGCTAGAAGGACAATGATATATACATAGAATAGACTGAGGATGAGCCTATTCACGGACACTCACCACCACAAGCGCTGTGCTCTTTGAGTTGGTACTGACGTCACGTTCCATCATGGGGGCCTCTATCGTCTCTTGTCGTTGATTTTCCATCTGTTCGACCTGGTCTATGACCGCGACCGTGCTGAGCACGCTTATAGTAACGGTCAATACAAGCATAATAAGAATGGTCGTGTGGTACTCACTCATGTAAGGATACGGGTAAAAGCCTTATTTAAACTTTTTCTTGGTGCCGATGTGTGGTTTTTCAAGTTTATGGGGTTGCCAAAACTTTATTTCATACATTTTCGATATCGACACTATTTTGTTCAGAACATATCTTGTCTCTATCGAAAATGCTCCTTTTGCCGCTTCCGGAATGATCTCTGTGTGCATAGAAGAGTTACCTTCCCAATCCTTGGAGTTGCCAAAACTCTATTTCATACATTTTCGATATCGACAATATATGTTCTGTATACAAATACTTTTAAAAATGGACTGCCATTTTAGTAGAGGGTACTTATGAGCAAGCAGCCATCACATATTCGGAGTCCAATCTGTTCAACACTGGGGCATGTGGACCATGGGAAATCTACTCTCCTTGACGTGATAAGGGGGTCTTCTATCGTGGATGCTGAAGCCGGAGCTATCACTCAGGCTATAGGGGCAAGTATTGTGCCGTTGCAGACT
Source organism: Candidatus Woesearchaeota archaeon (assembly GCA_020637435.1). Lineage (GTDB taxonomy): Archaea > Nanobdellota > Nanobdellia > Woesearchaeales > JACJVW01 > JACJVW01. The sequence goes on along the minus strand of JACJVW010000001.1, from coordinate 362,802 downwards.
ATCCAGAAGATATGCGGACCTCTGCTGGACGCATTGAAGATGAAGTTCACCATCCCTGGTCTGCTATTCATAGACACGCCCGGTCACGCAGCGTTTACAAGCCTGCGCAAACGAGGGGGCAATCTGGCCGATCTGGCTATCCTTGTGGTCGATATCAATGAAGGCTTTAAGCCACAGACGGTAGAGGCGCTGGAGATCCTGAAGAATTCGAAGACTCCGTTCGTCGTGGCTGCAAACAAGATAGATCTTATCCAAGGGTTCACTGACTTTAAAGGGCCTTTGCTGCAGAATATCGCTAAGCAGCATGCCTCAATACAGAGTACAGTTGAAAATAAGCTGTATGAACTGGTAGGTAAACTTAGCGAATTTGGCATCAATTCCGAACGATTTGATCGAGTAGGGGATTTCACCGCTCAAGCCGCCATCATCCCTGTTTCAGCGAAGGCAAATATAGGCATATCTGAATTGCTTATGGTCATCACGGGGCTTGCCCAGAGATATCTAGAAACCGGTCTTCAGTGTGATCTTGCAGGTCCAGCCAAAGGTATCGTGCTTGAGGTCAAAGAGGAGAAGGGTCTTGGTAAGACGCTAGATGTCATCCTCTATGATGGAAACCTTAACGTAAATGACCAAATAGTGATAGGGGGTCTTGAGGGACCAATCATCACCAAAGTGAAAGCACTTCTTGAACCGGCTCCGCTAAAAGAGATGAGGGACAAGAAGGCGAAGTTTAAGTCGACAAGACAGGTTTTTGCTGCAACAGGCGTCAAGATTGCGGGACAGCAGCTAGATGATGTCATCGCAGGCATGCCGCTGCAGTCATTGCATGGTAGACCTGAGGACGAGGTAGTTGATCTAGTCCAGTCTGAAGTTGATGAGGTACTTATCGAGACGACCGGTCAAGGTGTTATCGTCAAGGCAGACAGCATCGGCAGCTTAGAGGCTCTTACTCATATCTTCAATGAGAAAGAGGTTCCAGTTAAGCGTGCTAGTATAGGCAATATCAGCAAGAAAGATCTTGTCGAAGCTGAGGCGAACCTTGAGATGGGAGCCGAGTATGCTGTTGTTCTCGGTTTTAATGTTACCTGTGATGTGCCTGTGCCTGAACATGTGAAGGTTATAACCAATGAAGTGGTGTACGCGATAATCGATGATTATGACGCATATGTTGCGGAGCAGAAGAAACTTGAGGAGCTTCGTGAACTTGATGGACTTGTCCGTCCCTGCAGGATGCATATCATGCCGGGCTATATCTTTCGGCAGTCAAATCCTGCAGTTGTAGGAGTGGATATCGAAGCAGGTTCGCTTAAAAGCAATTGCGGCGTGATGAATATCGACGGAAAAGACATCGGCAGGATCAAAGGCATCCAGCATGAACAGAAAAATGTTGAGGAAGCTGAGAGTGGCAAACAGGTCGCTATATCTATCGATGGCGCGACTGTCGGACGTCAGATCAAAGAGAACGACACTATTTTCAGCAGTATACCTGAGGATGATTTCATAAAACTCAAAGAGTTTAAGAACCTGCTCTCTACGGAAGAGAAAGAGGTCATGAAAACTATCGCTGAGATCAAACGAAGAAATAATCCTGTATGGGGTATTTAATCATGGAATTACCAAAAGATTACATGTATGATGGCACCATCCTGAAAGTGGTGCATACAGAGGGAGCACATCAGCGTATGTACGCTTCACTCATGAGTCCAATCATCCCTTCTCGAGAGTATGTTTCACATCTTCCTGGTGAGGATTCGCCAAGGCTGCATCGACATTCACTCTACGGAATTGAGGATAGGATGCTCTATAAGGTTATAGGTGACATCCCTTTTGAGATTTCTAATCGACATTTTCATCCTACGCTTGAGCAGTATGCTGCGCTTACAGGGAGGGATGATTTCAATCCCAAGCGAGAGCTAAGCCAACCTGGACAGTATCTTGACCATGAACGGGTCGATGTGGTCGGTCCTGGAGGTGTTCTCCACTATGTAGCTATATTGGGGCCTGCACGAGAGCATGGACAACTTGAACTGCTGCGACATGATGTTACTGCAATAGGATTGGCTTTCGGTTCTGTGCAAGCAAGGATGTCTGGTGATCTGATCGATACTCCGGGAGGAGTCCGCATAGAAGGGAGCAATGGGGCAATAAACCTCGAAGACGGTATCATCCTTGCGCAGCGTCACGCCCATATCAGCTCGGAAACAGCCTCTTTGACGGGCATCAATGACGGTGACCATCTCTTTGCATATGTGCGGACTGAGGAACAGAGCCGCATGGTGCCTGTAGAAGCACGAGTAAGTGAAAAGTTCAAAGACGCAGTTCATGTCGATAAAGGTGAATGCGTGATCGCGAACGGTTATACCTGTGTTCTATACCGTCTGTAGCACGTTGAAAGTCGCACCAGCTATGGCCATCTCTTCATCAGCAGGGATAATATAGATATTTTTACCTATCTGCCTAGCATTGGATTGATTTTTCTGCACATCAATCTCGAAACCAAAGGTTTCTATCTGTCTGCAAATTTGTTCTCTTATGAATCCTGCCCGCTCACCGATGCCTCCTGTGAATACCAGGGCATCAACTTTGCCTAGCTTGAACGCGTAGGCTCCTATGTAATGTATGATACGGTCGATGAAGGTATCGACGGCAAGCTTGGCGTCAAGCTGTTTGTCGTATTGTTCGAGCAAGGTGCGCATATCGTTAGAGATCATCGATATTCCTACAAGTCCTGATCGTTTGTTGAGCATGGTGTCAATCTCATCTATACTTAAGCCTTTTCGATGCATGTAGAATATGATTCCCGGGTCAATCGCGCCTGAACGCGTGCCCATGACGAGCCCATCGAGCGGTGTCATACCCATGCTGGTGTCGATAGAGCGTCCCTCCTTGATGGCACAGATGCTGCACCCATTACCCAGATGGCAGGAGATGACATTCGGATCTTTCTTTAGTATTTTCTGCATCTCAGCTGCGATGTGACTGTGATTGATACCATGAAATCCGTATTTCCGTATTCTCATTTCCTGCGCAAGGTTTTTTGGTATCGCATAAAGCGGATAAGAGATGGAGCTGTGGAACGCTGTGTCGAATACCGCAATCATAGGACAGCCTATGTCAGTGCATGCACGGATACCCTGCAGATTTGCAGGATTGTGCAAAGGTGCTAGCTCGTTTAGCGACTCTATCTCCTCCAAGATCGTATCGTCGATGATGACCGGGTCTGTAAATCTTTCGCCTCCATGTACTACACGATGGCCTATCGCGTCGATATCTTTCATGGATGAGATAACTTTGTGTTCCATGAAGAGGTCCAGAATTTGTTTGACTGCGTGATGATGGTCTTTGATGTGCAACTGCACTTTTTTGAAAAAGCTGCCTGAAAGCTTTGCATGTTCTGAGAAACCGTCGCAATTCGCTGTTGCGATGACATTTTGTTCCGGGTAATCTATGAGGGCGGTCTTTAAGGATGAGCTTCCTGCGTTGATGGTGAGAATTTTCATGGCAAAAATGAGCTTGCCTGTGCTTATAAAACTATTTCTCTGCCTCTTCTTTATTCATCTGCATCATGTGCATCGCAATCTTGATCTTTAGGCCTTTGACGAAAGGAAGATAATCGAACATCCTTCTTCTCACTATATAACGGTCTTTCATCATGTCAAATTGATGGTAGTAGGGTACTGCTTTGACACTGCCTTTTTTTAGTAGTATCCTTAATGCATAGTGCACTGCGATGCCGGCGCACAGGTTAACTGAAGTGACACTTGATGGACCATGCTTCTCTTTTATGCTTACATTATGCATATAACTTGTCTGTAAAAGTGATGGAGTCAGGCCAAGCGCAAATGATAGCAGCATCTCTTCATATGAGGATCTGTCATTGACGCCGAAATATGCATCAAAATCGGGACCTCCTGGCAGAAAAATGAGGAAGGCTGAGCCGAACCCGATCGGTCCTGCGGTGATGACAGGTATTCCACGTTCCAAAGCCCGGTTGAACACTTCTCTTCTTAGTACGATCTCGAAGAAATCCACTCCATCAATGACAAGGTCAATCTTGTCAAGAAAATCAGGTACACCTTCAACAGTCAAAGGTTTGGCGAATGACTCTATCTGACATTCCGGGTTGATGTCCAAAGCCATCTGCTTCATGACATGGACTTTTTTCTTTCCTTGGGTCTTTGTGCTGGCACCCCAATGTCTTTGAAAATTTACGTCTTCTATCTTGTCAGGGTCGATAATCCTAAAACGCTCAAATCCCTGTCTTACCGCAGTTAGAAGGTGCGCACTACCTACACCTCCCTGCCCGACTAATCCAATCCTGAAGCCACGCAGTGCCTGCTGTTCTTCGTTGGAGAGGAGCCCAATATTGCGGCTGAAGACTTTTTCGTAATTGAACATTCTATCGGTAGTTCTTGTACTGATTCCCAAAATACGGTTCCTCGAGATACTTGCGCTCAATCTCTTCAGGTACGTTGGCGTATACTACTGCTGGTATGTATTTCTCTTTGGCTTCTTTGAGCACTTTGTACATATAGTAACCGTCAAGAATGTGATAATAGGTCCTACCATCGTCTCCCAATTTTGCGCTGACCATTATAGGTATGGTTGTTCCGTACTTTGTGTATCTTTCATATATCTCTTTGTACGCTCCATCATTATCCGCATACTGTTTGTGTGGATATATGGTCACAGCTTGGATAGGCAAAGAGGCTAGTGTGTAGCCATACCCTTTCTCCTCACTCACATTGTATGAATTCTGTTTTGTGAAGTACTGTGAGTGGTACTGGTCATATAGCTTGAGGTAGACCACGTAGCGATATAAGGGTGTGGTCTTTCCATAAGAACCCTGCTCGTAATATCTGTAGACGGCACCTTTGACTGTAGCTGATCTTTCATAGCATTCTTTCTGCAGATCCAATAGGCGGTAATAACTTTCATAGACTTTGAGATAGTCTTTCTGTTCTTTTGCTTGATAATATTCCTGCTTAATCTCTTCATACTTTACTGAGTACTGCTGATAATACGCTTCGTATTCTTTGTAGCCAGCAGTATCGATAGATTCAGGGTATTCGTTGTAGCATTCCTGGATGTATTCATACACCTGAGTGGCGTAACCGTACATCTGCTCGAAGCCATCATGCACTTTTTGATACATATCATAATCATCGTAGTTATAGGACATAGGGCACCTCTTAGTCTCTTTTTGGTATGACTTCTATAAATACTTGTGGGAAGGGAGCATTACTCCTGCAAAGTGATTATTCATATATTTAAAGATAAAGAGGCCTAGTGTTCTCATGAGGTGTCTGATTTTGCTCTTCCTGGTATTTCTGATGGTACCGAGCGTTATAGGTTTTGAGCTCATCATAGAATCAATATCACCAATGCCTGCGATACCTGGTGAAAATCTGACACTGCAGATCCGAGTTTTGAATGATGATACGGTCACGAAGGACCTTACTATCATACCAAGGATATCTGATCCTTTTTTCATCACAGGTAAAAGCAATGCTGGTTCTGAGACTAAGCTTTTGTGTGCGAAATGCTCTTCCGCGACAACTTATTATATGCAGGTTCGCGATGATGTGCATACCGGTATCTATCCTCTGTCTTTCAGATTGAAGACGGGTGCGACGACGTATACGGATGAACAGGTCGATATACGTGTTAGGGGTACACCTAATATTATCATCACTACTGAAAGTTCTACAAATATCTCCTCTCCAGGAGACCATATCGAGATAGCTCTTAGCGTAGTGAACTCAGGTTCGTCCAAGGCTAAGTACATCAAGTTAACTCCGAAGCATCCCGGATTCATTGTGGAGGGAAGTGAACTACTCTACTTTGACGTTCTGCCTGAAAAAACCTCCAAGAACACAACTCTACGTCTTCTAGCCTCAAAGGATATCAGTCCGGGTACGTATAGGGTACCTCTTGAAGTCGTCTATACGGATGAGGCAGGTGACATGTTCAAGGAGGAATATTCATTAGGCATTCCTCTGGCACACAAAGCTGATGTGAATCTTCAACAAGTAAAGATAGATGAGATCTACCGGGGAGAACGCGCTTCTTTGGATGTTGTGATAGAGAATATAGGTCAAGGAGACGCTAAGGAGACAAAAGTCATCCTAAGGAATGCAGGTACTGAAGACATCTATAGCTTTGTGGGTCTGCTTAAGGCCAGTGATGATGTGCCTGCAGTATTATTTTATCAACCAGAACAACAAGGGAAGAAGACCGCGACAATCATCATCGAATATAAGGATGACTACGGCACACATGAGCGTTCTGAAGAGATCACTTTTGAAGTAAAATCAAAACCTTTGCTCAGTCTGCCTGTTCTTATCTTCCTCGCAATCATCATATTCCTTGCAGTGTTTTTAGGTGCGTATCGTGCTCACCGCCCATAGGATCAGCGCAAGTCTTGCTGTGCGATCCCTGCAGCATGCAAACCGAAGGACCAACTTCTTCATTGTGCTTATACTGGTGCTGTTGATCATCAATCTGCTACTTCTTTCTTCAATCATCGATAATATAGACCAAGCGACAGGTGACCAGATTATAGATCATCAGTATGGTCATATGTTCCTTGAACCGGAGGAGTCGGAAGAGATTTTTGAAAATCCACAAAGCTATGTTAGGACTTTGCGAAATATACCTGGAGTCATCGGAGTGTCTCCTCACTTTGTAGTCCAAACTATAGTGGTCGCTGACCAGAAGTCCAGTGCGACAGAAGTCCATTTCATAGATCCCGTCTACGAAGAGACTGTCACCCAGAAGAGCCGATTTATAATTGACGGAAATTATCTTGGTACTCATGATGAAACTGGAATCATTCTTGGTTCAGAGAAAGCAGGCGGTCCAGGGACTCAATTCCCGCGACTTAGTCTTGGCGGTGTCAATGTGGGCGATGAAGTCGTGATGTTATTCGGCAACGACAAGAGTCAGCGTTTTGATGTGCGAGGAGTTTTCTTCACTAAGCTTATCGATGCGGATTTCTATATCTATGCTAACGAGGCACAGATGGCAAGCATATACGGAAGGGACCTTTCAGATCTTGTAAATCAGATAGTTGTACGTATAGATCCTTCATTAACTTCAGAACAGTCGGTCATCGACCAGATGAGATCAAAAGGATATGACGGGAATTACTTTATCACCAGAGAGAGTCAGGGTTTTGTGCTTACGGAAACACTTTTTGTCATCAAGATCATCATCCTTATCGTGAGTCTTTTGGTCAGCAGCGGTTCTCTGTTCATCACTATGTATATCAATGTATTCTCTAGAAAGAAGTTTTATGGTGTGCTGCAAGCGATCGGTGTCCCCTATAGCATAGTGATCTTGTCGACAGTGTATCAGTCACTCTTCCTTGTGTGCAGCGCATCGATCCTTGCTGTCATCATCTTATACTTTGTTTTGGTGCCTTACTTCGCTGCTTATCCCTTGGATCTACCCTTCGCATTTGTCTCACTTTCCATCGATCCATCCTCTATTGCGATGAGTATTTTCTTTTTCTTTCTCCTCGCGATAATCAGTTCTCTATTGCCCTTGTGGAGTCTTTACAAAAATGGAATCATCAACCTCATACGGTAATCTCTTGACTACAAGAGATCTAAAGAAGCATTACCTAGTCGGTAGTGTAAGGAATGATGTTCTTAGAGGTATCTATCTGCAGATAAACAGGGGTGAATTTGTAGGTCTTAAGGGGCCGAGCGGAAGCGGCAAGAGCACGCTACTTTATCAATTGGGACTTCTGGATACACCTGATGAGGGCGAGATAATATTTGATGGTGTGAAGACCTCTCTTATGGACCATCATCAGCGTCAAGTTACCCGACTTACGAAAATGGGATTTATCTTCCAGAATTATGCCCTTTTGCCTGAACTGTCAACGCTTGAAAATGTTATGCTTCCTGGTCTAAGTTGTGGAAAGGATAGATCTCATGTTGAATCCAGGGCCAGGCAGATAATAGAACTTGTGGGTTTGATAGGAAAAATGCATGATACACCCGATCATCTGTCTGGTGGTGAACAGCAGAGAGTTTCCATCGCCAGAAGCATCATCAATCAACCGACCATCCTTTTCGCTGATGAACCCTGTGCAAATCTGGATACAGTCTCTTCAAAAAAAGTTATGGATGTCCTGAAGCATCTAAACGAACATTTTGGACTAACCATTCTTATGGTAAGCCATGATTTGAGCAATTTCAGTTATGCATCCAGAATAATCGAAGTTGTAGATGGATTGGTCGTCAATAGAATGAAGTAATATTTGAGGTAAACCAGTGAGTTTTGCGCACAATGCATACGGAACTTTGTTAGACCATTTTCATAGAGCTAGGGGTTTAATCCAGGACTATGAAGACGCTCTACGCTTGGGCATTAAACGTCCGAGAAGTTTAGAGTCTTCAGTCTCACTTCTTATAGCCGATATACTTGCGCTGGATGATGAGATCGCTTCGCTTATAGCCCATAAACAAGATCTAAAAGAAGCATACATTCCTCATACGCATTTTGAAGCATCCATTGCCTGCCTTGTGTGGTCAAGGAAAGTCACTGTGAAGACGGTGCAGACACTTACACATATGCTTGAACTTCACAGAAAAGATGAATGGTCAGAGGGTGAGCGCAAATCAGTGCAGGAGTGTGTCCATAAGGTTCATCGTCTCACCAACAAGATCGAATTGTTTATTTCATATGGGTTTAATATCGATGCCACCTACCGGGTCGTGCATCTGTTTGAGAAGAACCCGGAAAGATTTCTCATCGAAAAAGAGAAACTTGAAGTAGGGGATGTTCTTGTCTATTACAATGCTCACACGTTTATGAAAAAAGACCTGATTCCCGCTATCATATCACGGGTTCAGGGTAGCAATTTTACACATGTTTCTCTTATAGTCAAGAAGGAAGGAGAAAAACTCTTCTGTATCGCGGCGGATGGGCACCGAAGATTGACGACTGTGATGGAACTCAAGCAGTTCTCCTATGAGAACCTGTACGTGTTTCGACCTAAATTGACTAAAGCTCAGCAAAGAGAGGTTCTGGCACAGATTAATGCATGGGTAAGTTTTCTGCAGAAAAAGCCCATACCTTTCTCTGTCGCTAAGATCAGGTTCACTCTTTTATGGGGTCTGCTCTTTGTTCTCACTATCAACATTTTCCATCGGCTTATCATGATACATAATCCTGTAAAATCGCTTGGTTATTATTGCAGTGAGATCATAGATACTATTTTTGCAGATGCGGGCATCTATCTCAGTCCAAGAAGCGACTACGACTCGATGACCTCTCCAAGTGAGTTTATCGGTTCACCACATCTGCGGTTCATCGGTGTCGCAAAAGGCCTACCTCAACGTCAAATTGGTGCTGATCCTGTCTTCTACTATACTGAGCTTAGACTCATCATCAGATATTTCAATAAATCTGGAAGGATCACCTGCATAGATAATGAGGGGAGGGTAAGTCTGTCTTTTCAGAATCTTGGCTACAAAACTTCAGTCTTCACTTCTGATCCAGATGCTGTAAAAAAGCTCAAGGAGTCTTCAATCGAAGCATCACTGTCTGATATGTGCAGTAATCCGTTGACACATGTCTTTATTGAGGAGTCTGTTCTTGGGAACCTTAAGAATGATAGTCAGCGAAGCAGATTTCTGGAACATCTTAAAAAATTACTTCGTCCAGAAGGATGCATCATATTCTGCTGCAGGATCAAAAAATTAGGGTTTGCGCTTGATTATGCGCTGCCTCTTTGGACCTGCAATAGACTTATCCGGCAATCGGGGCTTGCAATCCAGTATGACGGGGTTTTCAAACCAAGTTCAGTCCATCCTTATGATACGTATTATGCGGTGCTTCGAAGAAAATAGGCCTTGTTTGATCTATTCAACATGTATCTGCTTAAGACCTGGTTCGCAACGCAAACGGACAATTCCCGGTCCACTGACGCCGGGAGCTATGATAACATCATCACGGGTGCCGCAAGCTTGAGTGCCTATCTGGAGGGAATCGCACATGTTGATAGCTTTTAGCTCAGTTCCGATGGAGGCGAGCGTGATGGCTCCTGACTGATTATAGTAGTATGTATCTGATTTGTAGACTTCTCCTTCCCTGCAGGATTTCCAGGTTGCTACCAGTTTCCCGGCAAGCTCCTTAGCACCAACTTCGGAGAACTCGGATTCCTTAGGGCTTAGCCAGTCTATCATAAATGAGAAATCAACGTCATCGAAGAACATGGTTACAGCCAGTCCCACCATGATGGCAAAGCCGATGATGACGATAATCTCCGACGCCATCATAATATGGTCACCTCTTTGGTCACGCATTTCGCGTCGAAAGAACATGATCTCAATTCAGCGGTGAAAGCGTTTCCGTAAATTGTAGAATTGATAGAGACACGGTGTGCGTCGCCTACTTCATAATCGACGAATTCTTTGCCTGGAATATTTACGCTCCCTTCGGAAGGAACAGTGGTCTGCCAATAGATAATTATCTGGTCACCCTGTTTTGTAAATCCCTCGTTGATGATACGGATCCCCGTGCTTTCGCCCATGATCCGGTCCATATTGCCGACTATCATCCAGCCTATAAGGACGGTGAAGACCAGGCTTACTACCATGACGATGGTCTTATTCATAAGAAATAATAATCAAAGAAAGAGTATATTAAGGTTACTTTTCAATCTCTTCTTCCAGTTTCTCCAGGTCGGGAGCTGTTCCGGCATCTTTGAAGTAGGTCAGCCATTCCTTGTGGACATTAACGAATATCTTCATGATATCCTTCATCTCATCAAGCTTTTCATTGAGATTAGTTTGGATGCGGCTTATCTCATCGATGCTTTCCAAGGTCTGAGCACTTGGACCTGCCCCTACGGACACGGTAAGTGCATCTAGTTTTCCTATGACCTGTTCGTTGAATTTCTCCAGTTTTTTTGATATGCCTGGTGTTAGCTTGCCCTTGCTCTCGATCTCTTCGCTGATCTCTTTGTAGAACTTATCAAGGTCAGTCTTGATCTCCTGCTCTATCTCTTTGTCAGCTCCGCCAGAACTTTTCATGGTCTGGACAGCACTTATCAGGTTCGACTGCATCGCTTCGATGCTTTGTGTGAGACCTGCTTTAACTACACTTAAATCCTTGACGACTGCGCCAACCATGGCGTTCTGTCTCTGCAGTTCTTTTGAGATTGCAGCGGTCGAGTTGAAGAGTTCCTGGTTCTCCGCAGAAACATGACCAATGATGGACTGGGATTTTTGATTGAGCATCGAGTTTATCGATTTCAACGAGTTCGCAAAACCCTGCGCTAGATCACGCTGCAGTACTTCAGTATGACTGTTGCTGATGTCTACCTGCTTTTGCAGGTCGTCCATCTGCTTCTCTAGCCGCGTGAACTTCTCTTCCAGAAAAGAAGTGGCCCCTCCTTCCCCGCCATATTCGGGCATGGATGAGGCCAGTTTCTGGTTAAGGACTTCAATGCTCGTGGAGAGAATCTTCAGAGTGTCATCGACACCCTTGTTATCCTCTTTACCTCCCAGTAGAGCCATCTTATGGTGCGAAGAATGCCTGACAGGTGTTCTTCGAAGGGAGGGACCAGTAGTTGTCTGAGCTGTCGCAAGCATCCTTTCCGCTAGTCAGCTGGAAAATAGGGTTTGCATCGCTCTTGACAGAGTCGCCCTGGAATTTAACCTTATTGTTGCAGATAATCTCAACGCAATTCTCGAAGTTGAGCTCAACACCGCATCTGCAGTCCTGGAAATGCTGACAATATTGCTGTGCTTCGCATCTGTTGACATTACCTTCTTCATAATTACCCATGACAGAATCGCCGTTGAGGTCGACCTGTAGTATCTTAAGACAGTAATTTGCACGTGCCTTATCGGTGCAACCTTGAGATTTCGCAGTGCTGCAAAGTTCTGCGCACTCAATCTCTGCTTCGGTCTTCTTCTGCTCAATCTCTATCTGTTGCTGTTCTTCGTTAATCTGTTCCTGTTTGCTCGAAATCTGGTTCTGGAACATCTTCAACATGATGACGGAGACCGCCAGGATGATGAAGAGAGCCACGAAAATCTCAATCGGTTTTTCCGTACCTTTTCTAGATCTGTTAAAAATCATCTATTACACCTCTTTTCTTATGGATTGCACTTGACCTGGTCCAATGGAACATCGCATGTGCATTCGGTCAGATGGTAGCACCTGACCTGGTCTTCTGGTACAGCAGCGACACCTATGATGGCCGCGCTGGTATCGGAATCGGAGTAATCGCCGTCTCCGTTAAAATCTATCTTTTGCTGTCGCACACAATACATATTGACTGCAGGTGTGCTGCATTTCTGTGTTTTTGCATTAGTGCAGAGTTCATTGCAAGTGATGCCTGCGTTTCTTAGCTGTAGTTGGAGGTTTGATTCTCTTTGTTGATCAGCCAGTTCACCTTGCTGTTCACTCACCTGCTCACGAAAGACTGCGAGCATTATCATTGCTACTGCAATAATTATGAACATGCCGACAAAAATCTCAATCGGCTTATCTGAACCTTTTTTGAATCTCATTTTTTATGGGCAAGGACATTCATCGCATGCTACAAGGTCGTTACATGTCTTTGCTGGATTTGGTGTTCCGTCCACATCAAAACCTGACTTGTAAGCGCAGAATGACGCGACTATCTTTGAATTGCAGTTTGCGTTCTCTGCAGCACGGCAAAGCTCAAGGCAAGCTGACTGTGCCTGCCGGAATTCGAGTTGGGATTTCTGTTCTTCGTGGATCTCCACATAACTTTCAGTCTCTCTGTTCACTTGATCTCTGAAGAGCGCGATGAGAATGAGGGAAACGGTTACCACAACGAACAGACCAACGAATATTTCGATGGGTTTCTCTGAACCTTTTTTATTGAATAGCATGAGTAAACCTCCTTTTATACTGTCATTTCTAAGTTTAGCCGTATATAAATATTTTGTTTTGCGTTCCAAGGCTCTTTTTTTGCAAGGTAAGGTTTTTATATGGGTTTTTCCCCGGTGCATGTATGTATTATGTAAAAAGAGGTCAGTATTCTATTGTGAGGTATCTACTATGAAATATGCAATCACTTTATTGTTAGCGTTGGTGCTGTGTAGTGCTGCTTCCTTCGGCGCACAAATCCATGCGCAGCCAGGTCCAGGGGATGACCCTGTCAATCCACCACCAGCACCTATCAGTGCAACCAATTATGATGACAGGACTAAACATCTTGGTCTAAACATATTTTACAATCCTGTGCTTTATACCAATAATTATCTAGTCAATTATCAGGGTCAGGTATGTGTTGGCAGCGAGCTTCAGGTTCTGAATAAAGAGATATCAGGTGAATGGTTTGATAAAGGGGGGCCTACTGATTCTCCTCCCATAACATTTGTGGACAATCTTATGCAGGCGAAGCGAGATTTCCTTAGCGGTAATCTCTATCTGGAAGGTTATGAGGGCACCCTTTGCTCCTGGTTGCGGCTTCAGGAGAGTGCTGAGTGCAATCAAACAGGCCTTCCCGAACACTGTGAGAACGTTGCCGAGGGTTTCTGTAATTTCCGTGGCCAGGTATTCTGTGAGGATAGCTGCTCGAACAATAATATTCCTCTTTCAGATTTCACTGCGCAAGGTGACGCTGTCTATACGAAAGCATGTGATGTGAAATGCGCACTTTTCCGTTCTGATGCAAATGTTGTCTGGGATCTTCGCACCGATGTGGCTCAGACAGCTTCACCTGCGGCAGACTATGAGGCTGAATTGGCATTCAAAGGCGTCTTGTCTACGGAGGGACCGAGGCTTGAGGTGCAGGAGACCAGCTATAATGAGTATCTTGGTGTACTTCGCATGAAAGTCCAGAATACCGGAGATATAGGCGCAAAGCTTGATTCTGCTGTTCTACCCGGTGCTGAAGTGATGTATATGCCAAAAGAAGTCGGTGCTGGTCAGAGTGATGAGATCATCATGCTTATAGCCGGAAATGGAAATAAGCAAGTTCAGTTGGCATATCGTGCAGAGGAGCTTGGCTGCCAGAATACTGTGGCTCATTCTAACGGATTCAGTGTGGAACTGGCACCGGGTGCAATTCTTACGCCTCCTCCTATCGTTACTAACCCTGACACCTACGAAGTGGTGCTCGCAAAAGGACAACAGCCTAAAGAGAATCTTCTCGATCTGACTGAATTAACCAGGTGATGATGATGAAAAGAATTATTGTATTACTGACCTTTCTGCTTATGAGCAGTATGGTATCTGCAGCTATGCTGTCTGAAGACGCTTTCACTTATTACCGGTTCGGTGTAGGTCCTTATTTCCTCACCTTCGCTCCTGACAAAGCTATCTATAGCCAGGGTGAGACGATCATCATCAACTATGATCTGGAGAACAGGATGGGACATCCATTAGCCGAAGCAAAAGTGCGGCTGCAGGTATTCTATAACCACCCTACTCTTGGAGAGCAGATCATTGATGAGTTTTTCACTGAAGAAGGTCTGTATCTTGCAGACGGAGCAGTGAGAAGCGCTGAGTATTTCTATGAGCTTCCAAGCACAGCTCCTGTCGGCAGATATACGATCAAAGCATATGTGCAATCAGATGACTACTTCAATCTTGCTGGACTCAGTATCCTAGCTTACGGTCCTCCCGGAGCACCTGCTATTCAAGCTGAGTTCTCGGTGGAAGGCACTGCCTCTTCGTATGTGTTTATAGATAAAGAAGGTGTGTTGCTGAATGGTGCGCCTTACATATTCCTTGGCAAGATTCCTATCTTCGATGATGTCAACGATGTAGTCATCTCAGTGCCTATCATCAACCAGGGCGCAGCCAAACAGGTCGAGGTAATCGGTGCGGTGTACAGATGGGATGATTCCAGCGCAGACCAATATCTGTTTTATCATACTAAGATAGAGTCACTCTCACTTACCTCAGAAGGTAAAGGAACATTTACCCTTCCTATCAACGGACTTGAACCTGGAGTATATCAGGTGAAGGTCCAGGCAGATACAGGTGATGAAAAGGTTGTTCTCAAGATGAGATTCTCCATCCGGGGCAATGAGGCACGTATCTATTATCAGGGACTTACCGGTTTTCCTTTGAAGAGGGGAGAATCTCAGAAAGTATTTGCCACATATAGTGCGAGCACGGATTACTCCAGCAGTTTTGGTGGCAAGATTGCGGTGAAGCTAGAAGACGAAAATGGCAGAGTGCTTATGGAAGATGCATCTGACGTTACTTTCACCTCTGCTCCTACAGGCATCTCATCTTCTTTCAGCCCAACCGAGGATATATCATATGCTGTATTGACTGTCACATTGACCAGGTCTGATGGCAAGGTGCTTGATGAACGGGAAGTGGTCTATGACCTGTCCGCTTTTGAAGGTGTCGAGCGATCGCTTTCTTTGGACGTGGAAGGTTCACAGATGCAACCCGGTGACATCGTGAAGTATACGATAGATTACACCGCAGGTGATGAACCGCTTGAGGGTTCGCTCATACTTTATCTGCTTGGAGGGGACGGTTCAGTCCATCACTATGAACCCATAGAGCTTACAGGAGGGGAATATCCTGGCACTCTGGTTGCACCAGAGAAAGATGGTTCGTATACTCTACGTGTGCGTGACCCTGAGCATAAGATGGTCGCTGATAAGGCGGTTTTCGTGACCCGCGAAGCTTCGGTGATGGATGAGAGGGAACCAGCTCCGGTCAAAGGGGTGTCGCCTTTCCTCATGCTCGCATTGATTGCGGCGGTTGCAATAGGCATACTGCTGGTCGTCAAGACAAAAACATCCAAGGATTGAATCTTTTCTTATTTTTCCTCTTTTTATTGACTACCCTTCAGTGATATTTTGAAGTGTTTTGTCTTAGAAACATATTTAAACAATCTTTACCCGTGCTAGAACCTATGGATGAGCAGATTATCTGGTTTTTTTTCTCTGTGCTGACGGTCATGATCACGCTTGGAGCGTTGTATACTTTATTCGACTACCATGACAACAGTGGTATCATAGATCAGGCTCTGGTCTCGTTGGAGCAACAGTGTGTCTTTTCATGCAATTCGCATAGCGGAACCAGACTGCCGACGACGGTGACCTTCCTTTCAGACAGTCTAGTGTATACGAAGGAAGACCGGATATGTATCGATTATGATGAAGAAAAGAAGTGCGTACTTTGCCCATGCCAGGTGCAACCGTTCCTTCTTAACCTGAGTGGAGATTTCGCTCAGCATATCGGAACAAGCATCGAGTATTCATGTTATTTTGAACGAGAACCGGACTATGTTACTATCGACTGCCAAGGGTAATGTTTTGACGAATATGGTCGTCTATATAATTTTGATAATAGTAGGTATGTATTTCTTCTATTGGTTCATCACTTCGAATCCCGCCATAAGATTGTCAGAAACAGATAAGCTTGAACAGGATGTTGGCGTAATCTCACGTGCGATGGCGCATGCGTGCACGGCGGATGCCTATACCTACGAGGCATCATTGCAGTCTGATGTGGTTAATCTTACGATGACGAAGGACGATATCTGCCTTATCTCTGCATCAGGCATCAGAAGATGCAAAATGCTTACATGTGAAGGCGAAGAAGTTAGCTATATCGGTTCAGCGTTCACCATCACCCGGATAGGAGGTGAGTTTTCCATTGAGAAGCGATAAAGGAGACGCGAAACTCATGACAACGCTATTGTTCCTTATGAGTATCACTCTTGTCATCGTAGGGATGGTGGTCGTCATCAATCAAGTGGCGTTCGTCAAGACGTCTCAGAACGCGCTTATACAAGAGCAACTTGATAAAACCAGTTTTGTCCAGCAATTCATGTCTTGCTATGGCCTGGTATTCCATGAGGATCGATATTTAGCTGATGAGAACTGTATCAGATTCTCTGAGAATGAGGGCATCGCTATAGATGTTCTTGACTACGGGGAATGCGAAGACTATAAGGTGACGGCTCTGCCGTATTCCGGAAGCGGCAGGGTAGATATCTATCCGATATCATTCTACAATCCTGAACAGGATATCGTCTGTCCGGCACTACTAAAATATTATGAGGATAAAGAGCTAGTTCCTCTTGTCACAAAACTTCGTATGCCGCGAGTCGCTTTAGAAGGCAACGATGTCTCACTTGAGATCGACGCGTTCCAGAAGGAAGAGCCAAGCACCTTGGAGCTATTTGTGTACAATGCAACAGGGGAAATTGTCTACACTCTCTTGCAAGCTGTGAGCGGTCTGGATAAGATTACCATCGGTCCTTTGGTCATACCCTCATCAAGCTTGATGCCTGGCGAACATATAGTTGAGGCACGCGCTTATTATCAACCAAATGTTTTTGACAGGCTTTTGAAGGGTATCTTCATCATCCCTTCGGACACAGCACCCGTATTGATGTCTTTTCTTATGGAACCGGAAGAAGGAACTATCGAGGACATCTATTATTTTGAGGCAAAGCTTCGTGATTATGTTAATATCACGGATGTTTATCTTGTACTCGACGATGGTCAGAGTGTCATCGTCCCCCGTATCAATATGTCACGGGTAAACAAAGGACCTTTGGATGATTACATCACCTGGTATGATTATCGTGCTTCTTTTGATGCGATGGTGCTGCCGGACGTAAATCAGAGCTATAATGTCTCTTTGGTCGCGTTCAACGAGCTTGGTAATCAACTTATTGTTCCTGATGTCCGCACATTGAAAATCACTGAACGTCCAATTGATCCATTTAAGCTTGTGGTCGTACCTATCAGCTATAATTTCCCCTCTGATCGGACAAGGTACAGTACCCATGCGCAGACATTCGGCAACCATTTCCTGGATACGAGTCCATTGCGAGAGTGTGTACCTAAAGAAGAGCATATCCAGATCCTTGAATTAAGTGAAGATTGCGCGGCTGCCGTAAATCCCTGCAGCGAACTTTTTGGGGGATTCCCTTGTGACGCGGCTTGTCACATGGCAGTCATCAATTGTGCTAAGGATGAATATCCTGAATTTGACAAAGCCGAAGGTATCTATGATGGTCAGATCTCTTATTACGGAATAATAGGTTGTGCAGGTATCAGTAATCTGGGTGTGCCTCCGCATCTTGGCAGTCAACAAGGGGGAGCCATACATACTGTTGTTGGCAATGCAGACGGTAGTGGTTCATCACATGAGTTAGGTCATGATTTTGGTCTATGTCATACCATAAATCTTGCAAGACCAGATCTATGCCCTAATAGTGATGCTGCTTTCCAAAATTGTATCATGGACTATGGAAATATCAAGGATCATTACTGTACTGATGCATATGCTCATCTGCGACAACATCCTTATCTTATACATGCTTTGCGAGGTTGCATCTAGATGAAATGGCTAATCATACTGCTACTCTTGGTTCCAAGCAGCTTTGCGCTGACGACTGATCAGATAATCGATCTTAGTCTGATGGTCCATAAAGCAGGAGGTGTTGATGTAACCGATATGATTGTACGATATGGGATAGAAGATCCTATTGTGGGCCTAGGTACGCATCAGATCAAGATCTACGATGCATCGGGCAAGTTGCGCTATAGTCATTGGTACAGTGTAGGGTACACTGCGTATGAGCGTATCCTTGCTAATGAATCGTCGCTTCCGTACAATGATACCATTTATGACCATGACAAAGATGAAGAGGGAATCATCTATTCTACTCATGAGCGAAACGAGACGATGCTTCTTGCAAAGATACCTTACTCTGAGGAGTATAGTCGTTTAGATTTGATCGCTGATGGAGAGGTTATCTTCACTCTTGACTTGGATTCCCTTTTGTGCAATAGTGATAACAGTTGCAGAGGCTATGAGAATTATCTGAGCTGTTCGGATTGCGGTTCTGGTTCGGTAGACGGGTATTGCATCGCGCAGGCAGATGGGTTTTGCGATGAGGATTGTGTGAAAAAGCACGATCCAGATTGCGATGAAGGAGTCCTTGATTTCATGAATCTTAAAGAGGAGGCAAGGTCTGTGAATCCTGTACGTATACCTGTGAATCCTGAGCCTCTGCCGCAACGACCTAAGATTATAATCCCGGAAGGGGATGACTATCATCAAAGCTCTCCTGAGCATGAAGTCATACTGGACATGGATCAGCCTGAGGAAGAGGATGTGCAGGCTAAATTGAAATATATAATCCCCATCGGTATAGCATTGTTCTTTCTGGTCATTATGCTTGTGTATATGAAAAATGGTAGCGATAGATGATATGTTAGGATCGTTGATACTGGTAGGCATCTTTATAGGTATCACTGCAATCATATTCGCAAGTGTAGGTGATCAATTTACCAAGCGGCAGGAGGTATTTAACCAGCAGGTCATGCTTGAGTCGTATGGACTCTATCTTGATTCCGCGCTACAGGTCTACGAACCGGTAAGCAATAGACCATTTGGTGAGCTACTTGGAAGCGCTGTGTATTTTGGCCAGAACCGATTTGATGGTGAGACTTTGACAATTCCCGACCAGTTTGGGGATCTTCTAGACTATTACCTCGAGGACAGGCCGTATTACATCGAGATCAACCCTATATATTATTCTCTTGAACTCATCTTTGTGCTGGATGGTGGCCGTCTTATCGAGAAGGAGCGGGTGAGGCTGGCTAATGAGAGCGCTCGCATGGAATCCATCATCCGTGAGCAGAGCGGATTTGCGTTCACAGATGTGAAAGTACTTGTCATCGCAGGGGATGATCCTAATGTTGAGTCATTGAAGAAGGTTGATCCGCAATTCCAACCTGAGAATATCACTATATGTGACAATTTTACAATTCCTTGCTCGTATCTGACGTATGATGATGTCTTCTATACCGGCAGCAACGATCTTTATGATCTTAAGCAGTTTCAGTATAATATGACCGTTCCCGATCACGCCTATGAAGCGCCCGATGCATGGAGGAATGCATGGGAGTCAGGCACTTTAACACAGATTGTATCTATACCCGAGGACCCAGAGACTCTTCGTATCTACATGCCTATGACAGCGACGCTGCCGACCGCAAGCACATTTGTCCATTCGTGTCCGATAGATTTTGTAAAAGGTCATGAACGTGAGGCCAGAAATATTCTGCACGAATACAATAGTGTCATGATGCCGATCATAGTGACACCTCCTGACGTTGACAGGTTCTGCTATGACCAGCTGCTCTCTCATATCGACCGTATCCTTGAGAATACGGGGGGCTTCACTATCCTGCATACAGGTGCATTGGTTGAGAAGATAAACCGAAGTATCTCTGATGTCGTAAAAAGTAAAGGTATACATATCGGCAAAAAAAGAACAGGTTCAGTGCTTGCATATAACCGCTATCTGCCTATGCCAAACGGTCAATTGGCTGCACTTCATATGGAGGTCTATGTAAAAAGTGATTCGTGATCATCGTGCCAATGCTTTCCTTGTGTTGTTGTTCGTAGGTCTTATGCTGGTGTTTGCTCTTATGGTTATCTATCAGGCGCAGCCTTTCTATATGTATAGTGATGACAGTGTTGAAGGAAAGATGACAGCTGAACTTGCGCTTAAGAAATCCCTTTACTCTGGAGCTTTCAATTCTCTGCAGAATGGACTCTCAAAAGATGGAAAAGCATGGTACTGCAATCAGGTTTTTCCACCCAATATCCCTGAAAGCACATTGGCTTTTACGCATCATACGCTTGAACATATGTACAGAACATCTTCAGAACTTCGCAATCATGACCTAACCTATAGTCTTAGTGATGCTGCACAGAATGTTGAGTTTGGTGACACTGAGACACTCGATTTTAAAGTTCCGGGTGATGTTATTATTATTACCGACCTTTCTGGAAGCATGAGTTTCTTGTGGGAAGGGAAGCGCAAGGACCAGGTGGTGCGGGAAATGAATGAGCTTATGGTGAACACCATTATTAATAGTTCTCCCGGAACAAGGATTGGTCTTGTTGTATATGATTATGATGCAAGTATTATGGTTCCACCTACGGATGACGCTTCTGCACTCTACGAGGCTATAGATCAGATGATTGCTCCGGATTCAGGTGCTACATGCATCTCATGCAGTATATACAAGGCTGTGGAAGCTCTTCTTGGCGACCCGCTTCAACCCCGGCCTAACCGACCCCTTTCCATATTAGTTATGAGCGATGGTGGTGCAAACTACTGTCATAATTCTGACAATATCGAACCGATGTGTGTTCTTCTTACTGGTAGCCAATCCGCGGCATGTGACAGAGCTACAGCCAGAGCGCAAGCTATAGATTATGCCAGACAGGCGAATCAGACATACAACATAGTCATCTACGCCATTGTCATGGCATCGGATACCAATATTTGCACTTCTCGAGGAGCTCCAATAACAGACTGTTATGATCCTATTACGATGCAGGAGATAGCACGGGTTGGCGGGGGTAAATATGCAGAATCTGACAATGAAGCCGAGCTTGCTACCATCTATGAACAGTTCGGAAAGGAGATCGGAAGATACAGCCTTGCTTCCTATGATTATCTGTCACTAGCAGGAGGGGACTTTCTGGTGAATATCTCTGACCACACAGGTGGAGCTATCTCGGATACGACTATGTATCAAATAACAGAGAGCTTCCAGTATCAGTCTAATTATAACGCTACGTATTGGAATATGTACAAGTACATGGTGTCTTGGATGATTTATGTCGATGACACTTTGTTTACGACTGTTGATTTCAAGAAACTGCTTACCCCTACTGCCGGTTGTCAAGCAATCTATACTGGAGATAACTGCTCCAGTGGACACCTCATATCGAACGATACGCTTGCTTCCATGAAGGGTAAGATTTCAAAGAGTTTTTTTCCTGAAACCATCCTGCAGGAAGTTCAGGCTTCACTAGACGGATTTTTGTACAATACTAGTATTACGTGTGAGGCTAGCTACGAAAAGTTGAATCTTACTCACTTGCCTATGTTCGATTATAGGGATGCCGCACCACAGAATCTTCCTGTCGGTTCTGTTTTTGGAAAAGGCAAGCTTTCGCAAACGGGAGACGGTACTACAGCGCGTGTTTCATGTGCTGATGAAGGCAAAGAACTGGATAGGGATAATTTCCTTGCTAAAAGTTCTGTATTTAGCGTTGGAAATCTTGGTCCGGCTACACTTATCAATTCAGTCTGCGATCCCTCAAAGTACGAGTATATCGGTATCGACACAACTATGGAGCTGGATATACTTGTGGAGTGCTCTGATCTAACTATGAAGCCCACTTTTGACCAAAAAAGCTCTTTTGGATTCCAGGAACTTGAATTTATCATACGATTTGACCTGCTTAATGATTGTGATCCTCCTATCGATCAGAATAATACGGTGGTGAGCTGCTGATGAATATGATACATTCTTTGATAGCTTTGGGGTTTGTTCTTCTGACAGGAGCAGTGATGCTTCTTGTTGTGACAAGTCCGGATACTCTTGATGTGGGTGATGACGCTATACGTCTTGTGACGGATGATCCTAATGAGCAATTTGAACCGGTTGAGAAAGAGCCATTCTTCGAACAGCTTTTCCTCTTTTGGAAGCAGAATCAGTTCGCAGACCATACTGTAAGTAAGGTATTCCTGGTCAATGATACAGGTGTCATCACCAAGAGAGACCTTTTTAATTTTATCAAGTCGAACAATCTGTGCAAAAGTATGCAATCTTTAGCATTTGACTGCGGTGGACGAGAGGATGTGGTGATGCAATCCATCGCTATCCCTTCCTTCATCCGTGCGACGTATGTGAATGATACTCTTGTCCTTGAAGCTGAGAATACGATTCCTGAACCTGCAAGATTTTTGAGGATGAAGCAGTACAATGTGGGAGGCTATATAGGCAACGGTGATATGACCATAGGTTTACAGAGTCTACCTGGGGATGCTATCATAGAGCGTGTGCTCATTGAGTACTACGCAAATTCAGACTTTGCACTCTACATCAACGGGTCGCTTTGCGGTATGATGTATGTGCAACCATATGCAGTCCGTCAGGATATCACCGGCTGTGCCGAAGATATATACGGGGCGGTCAACATGTCTGTTGACTTTTCGCATGACCCGGACAGAAGCACGCTGTATGGTTTCATCATGACAGTCTTGTACAGCTCTACGACAGCAGAGGGGTCAATCTCGAGCGATAGGCTCTATCTTCCTGCAGCCGATACCCTTGTCAAGTACTATAGCTCATTGTACTTTCCAAGCTCACCTAGTTCAGCGACGATGCATCTGGAGTATGAAGTGCCCGGGACTGAGGCAAAACCGTTCCGACTTTTTGTCAACAATAACCAGAAGATAGGCAAGGATGTACTTGGTGTGCAGACTGAGAATGTAGATCTTGGTCCTGGTCTGCTCAAGGGGCCAACATTATTCCATATGCAGGTAGGGTATGACAATGCAACCTCATACGAGATCAAACTCCCCGCACCAACAGATACTGTCTTGGTGACAGATATATCCGGCAGTATGGGTTGCGATCTTGATGCAGATAATCCCCAGAGTTGCATGAGCGATGGAAGGGATCAGGGGCTGACTTATGGCGGCGACTGCACGCATCCTGATCTCATGAGCATAGACACTCAGAAATTGCTTTTGGCAAAGTGTTTTGGTATCGGCTTTGTCAGCGATTTTCTAGGCCTTCATATCAGCAACAGGCTTGGACTGGTAGCCTTTTCTTCATCAAGCGACCGCACAAAGCAGCATGACCTCTCGCGTGAGAGTACTAGTCTGATCGCAAAACTAAATACTTATGAGAATCCCTTGGGAGGAACCTGTGTTTCCTGTTCCATAGCCAGTTCTATGGAACTTCTTGCTTCGTCAACAAATGCCAAAGTGATGGTACTTATGACTGATGGGGTAGCAAATCATTGCATCCCTGGCACAGGCTGTGGAGAGGGTCCTGCATTCGCTGAAGCAAGGGAGCAGGCACAACTTGCAGTTGACAATAATATTACCATCTTCACCATCGCATTCGCCATCAATGACCCTGAGGGAAAGGCTTTGATGGAAGAGATCGCATGCATGGATGATTGCAGCCATTACAAGGAAGGTAATGATCCTGAACAGCTTCAGGAAATCTACAAATCGATAATCCAGGAAATCAATGTTCTGCAGTCCACTGCTGTGCGATATGGGCAGGGCTACGAGCAAAGTGAGCAGACGCCTGCAAAGGTGCTTAAGAATTCCTATATCGACTACACTTTCTCTTCACTCTCTATGTCTTCGGTAAATCTTTTCGTCCAGGACGAGGTCGCATGTGATGGTTCATTCCAGGCACCACTTTCCGGACAATTACGTATCAGCGACGCTCGCCTCTATTCCTGGTCTGGCAATTCGTGGACGGACGAGGTGCTATTCAATGGGAACAGTGTCTATTCTTTGAGTTCGATAGGCGACAATTATTCGCAACTAGGGGATGCATTTACGATTTGGCTTGACCCTGCTGCATTTACTATGAGGAATACTGTTGAGGTGCGTTCAGGTAACATCAGGTTCCCCGCATCAACCTGCGTGAAAAATGCTACTATCCAATATCATGCTGAGTATGTTCCTGGTGTTACCAAAGGAACGGGATGCCATTGGCATGTTGAGTCAGCTGAAGGTGTAGCTTTGTATACCATCCCTGAAAGCTATATTGGCACGCAATTCTGTGAATATACAAGAAAGAAGATAAGTTATGACAATGGAGATGATGTCCAGAAATTGACTCTTGACTTTTTCGGCTCATTTGATGAGAATAAGGATGGGGTTGTCGACTATTTGCCTGAGTATTTCACCGTTCTTGGTGGGTTGCCATGAGGGTCATCGAGCTGAGTATCTATATCCTAACTGCGGTTCTTGTCGGTTCGTTACTTTTTCATTTTACACTCTATCAGACCAAAGTCACTTCAGAGACAGTAGAGGAACTGCTTGATGATGATGAGCGTCCCCTTGCATATACCAAGGTGGAGATGATGGCAGGGTTCCTTGGATTTTGGGAAGGGTGCGCTTCTGGGCTTGTCAATAAAACATATGCTCTCTATCTGAACGGTACCGGCACGCTCACAAAGCAGGAGCTTGTCGATTACCTGGATGGCCATGAACTGCTTACGAAGCTGCCCAGGAATAATATTGTCATGACAGAGCAGACCCTACCTAAGATAGTCCAGGTGGCATGTCAGGATGGGCGCATTTTCCTTAGTGATGGTATAGACCTTGTAGTTCTCAAACAGGACACCAGGTATGTGGACTGCTTCGTGAATGATGAAGATTTTCTTGAGTGTGGAAGGCCTAATGAGAAAGTTGGCTATACGAATGTGACGATAGGAAAGTTTGATGGACGCAATCTAATCCAAACTACTCAGATCCAAGTGCATGTTGTACCATCGGTGCAACTCCAGTTGGAGGTGGCGAGAATAGACTCCGCTCAAGTTTCGACCAATCTTGGCAATGAAGCAGTCATGCCTGTCGGCAGTTCGAGCCCAGTTCTTTTTCAGGCAAGGGGTCTGCCTAGTATCCCGGCTGATAGGCTTGTACAGGCAGAATTAGTACTTGCCCCAATATCTGGTACCTCAGATATTACTGTTCATGCTTTGCGCAAGGAATTCCTTGAGTCTACGGTCACCTGGGATTCTCACAACGGTGCATATTTTCCGGGTGTTGTGGCTAATGAGAACATCAACTCTACTGAAATTTCTGCTATCAATGTCACCCCGGCTGTGCAAGGGTGGCTTAGTGATCCCGATATGGCCCATGGCTTTTACGTCCGTTTCGCTTCACCAATGACCCTTCCTTCCGATGAGCATCAGGATGTGCGACTTAGGCCTACTCTGAGCTTATTATATCGATGAACATATCTATCCAAGAGGCTATTTCTTGGTCTGTTCTCTTACTAAGGATGTGCTAAACTTGAGGTGTCGTTGCCTAATTGTACAGGAGTATTGAAATAAAAAAGTACTTAAAGGCCAAATATCCTTATTTATATATGGAGAGCTCTTCAGAGAAGATTTTCTGCATGAAATGCGGGGCAGAGATGGAAAGGGATTCCTATGGTGGTGCGAATTGCCTACATTGTGGAGCTCACCTGGACGCTGCCGGAAAACTTCATGTTGAGCAAGTGGTCAAAGACGAGGGAGGCAAGTATGACCTCTATATCAAGATAGGCATCTATCTTGTGCTGCTAATCATAGCTGTCGTCGCACTATTTTACTTCACTACCCATATGGATAAGCTCATACTATAGAAGATGGATATGCCAATTCAGATAATATTCGTACTGATGATCGCAGTAGTGGTCAGTATGGTCGTATTCCAGTTCTCACAAGATATGATCAATGATTCAAGGGAGGACCTTGAAAGTATGCGAGGCACATTTGCCGGTGGCAATAAGATAGTGAAAATAGACGGAGCACTCGACGCTCAAAGTCTTTTGTACCTGGCAGAGGAATGCGGCAATATGGTCGCTAATAATCCGTCTATTGCTGACGGATATTGCATGGGTATTAAAGCGAGCGGAGCAATAACCTGTCCTTCAGTACCGACCACATTAACTCCATACGACCTTGTCGCCTGCGACGCAACTGGAACTGACACCGTTTTCATCGGTTTCAGCGCTGCCCAGAAAGGCATTGTCATCGAATAAAAAGAGGGGTGTTCATGGAAGAGACGAACACAATAGTCAGTGTAGATTGCAATAGTTGTCCATTTCCTGAGAAGCACCTCCCTAGTTCTGTAAAACTTTCACCTATCTGTAGAAAATGCCCGTTGATCACTGAGGATTACGATCGGCTTCGACTAAAGACCAGATTGTTTACCAAAGAGTATGACAGTCAGCACAATCTTATGGGTATTGAACCCTTCTTCATTGATGTGCGGTTCGATATCTCACTTAGTGACGTTAAGCTCATGGAGAGCTATACACTAAGAACAGGCGCGCAGGTTACAATTTATGAGAAGGTCAAAGGTATTGGTTTTCTGTACTTCATCAGGTTGCCAGAGCAGAATGTTGATTTTAAGGACCTGATGAAACTATATGATCAGGTTGAAGACTTTAAAGAGACAGGACACACAGATAATGCCATCATCAAGCGTTGGTATCAGGAGTTCGGAATCCTTGAGCATCTGCTTTTCGATGAAAAGGTGCTTGAGGTCAATATCAATCCGCCTGCTTACAAAACGGCAATCCGAATTGTCCACGCTGACTATGATGAATGTGTTTCCAATGTCTTTAGTAGTGATGATTCACTTGACTATCTTGCTCTTCGTCTTAAGCTATCTACTGGGCGACCACTGAACAGGGCGCAGCCCCAGCTTGACGGTGAGATTCACATTGAGGACCAAAAAGCGCGAGTAAGTACTATTGTTGATCCTTTCTCAGTGTACGGCACAGCTTTTTCGATACGAAAACACAGAAGGCATCCGTGGACGCTTCCATTGTTCCTGACAAAAAAATCTATCAACCCGTGGTTCGCAGGACTCATGAGTTTCGCTATCATGCAGGGACGTTCATTCTTAGTTGCCGGACCTAGGGGTTCAGGTAAGACAGCTCTGCTCGGCTCTCTTCTGCTTGAGTTGTTGCCGAAATACAGGATGATTACTATCGAGGATACGCAAGAGCTGCCTATCGATTCGTATAAGGACTTGGGCTATGATATTTTGCCTATGAAGGTGCGAAGCGCTCTGTCTGATGAAGGTATGGAGATGCCCTTCGATAAGGGTCTGCGTACTTCGCTTCGACTTGGTGATTCGGCGCTTATCGTGGGTGAGATTCGAAGCGTCGAGGCTAAAGTTCTGTATGAAGCTATGCGTGTGGGTGCGATGGCTAACGTCGTAGCTGGAACTATCCATGGGGACAGTCCTTACGGTGTGTTCGACCGAGTCGTGAATGATCTTGGCGTGCCGCCAGGTTCATTTAAGGTTACTGACTTGATCGTCATTGCGAACCAGGTGAAGCTTCCAGGTGGTCTAAAACGTGTTCGACGTGTCTTAAGCGTGACTGAAGTGACTAAACACTGGGTGAGCGAACCGGAATTCCAACCGCTGCTTGTCTGGAATCCACAGACAGATACCCTGGAACCTAGCAAGGAACTGCTGGAAGGCAAAAGCGTCTTGCTTAACACTGTCCTACAGGTTGCCCGAGGTTACCGGAACTATAATGATATCCTTAAAGAGATCCAGCTTAGGGGATGGGCCAAGGAGATGCATCTCAAACTGGCACCTGACCCAAGTTTCCTGGAAGCACAATTTGTATCTCCTGTCAATATACGTTTCACGAAATTGTTCGAAAAAAACCTTCCTCTTGAATCTGATGAAAACATGAAAAGGTTCCAGAGGGAATTCCTTGATAGTCTACAACAGGTTTTCAAGCAGTCTAAGTACAAGGGAAATCTGAAGTACACACGTGACCAGCCACAACAACCGGCAGCCGCCGGCCCTTCTACAGCCAATAAGGTCAAAGAGCTTCTAAAAAGATGAAGATCACTGATATTTACCAGATTGGGCAGATGCTACCTCTAGGTATGACGATTGAAAGTGTCGATACCAAGATGCAGATGATTTATTTTCCTTATACTTCTAAGGACATTGTCGCTACCAGCGTTGCGTTCTTTCTTGGTACCATCTTTTTGTACATGGTTTCTTCGGTCATCTCTCCCATCCTTTCAACTATGGTCTTCTTTATGGGTATGATTGCTACGGCGGTCGCGTATGTGTATCCCGTTTCGATTCTTTACTCACAGGAAATCATGGACTATCAGGAACAGATGTTTAAGGCTATTCTTGGCATGTCCAACTATATTTCGATGAAAACAAGCCTTGAGTACGCACTTATAGAGACTACTGACCAGGTTAGAGGAGTTTTGCAGAAAGAGTTTATCATGGTCAAGCATCAGCTTGAACGTCGCGAAAAGTCTAGCTTTGGTGATGCACTTAAGCAATTTATCCCGAAATGGAACCGTATAAATCAGGTGTTCGTCAAGACGATGCGTCTGCTCGAGGCGGCGGCGATTTCTTCGGCGGATGATATGGAGACGACGCTTCGTGAGATTAACAGAACTTTGATGACATCTTATCGTGTGCAGGGTAAGCGAAGCGCAGAAGAGCTTGCGGCCAAAGCAAATACGGTCATCTCATTTGGTGTGCTGTTTCCGGTCATCTCTCTTATGCTTCTGCCCTTATTGTCTGTCTTTCTTACGGACCTGATCAAATCCTGGTTCTTAATCTTCGCATTCAATGTTTTCTTTCCAGTTATCATGGTATTGATAGTCTTGGATTTCGCAAACAAACGTATCCAGATTGACACTATCAGGTTGGAAGAAAGTCCCGGATATCAGAAGATGCCAGTGTGGGTCTATATTTTCGCAGGCGCTATCTTTCTAGCTATGTCTGTGCCGGCAGTCATGCATCTTTCGAGCATTGACATGAGCAATGATATTTCTGCGGATAAGGAGTACAGCTTTATCGCTATCTTACTTGTTTGGATGATGCCGTTTGGCGCTATGATTGCTATCAACGTCGTGGCTTACTACTATATCTATCTGCATGAGGAGACATGGACAGCGGTGAAAGATATCGAAGATGATTTGCCGTTCGTCCTTCACTATATGAGTACTGCACTTGCGTTGAATACGTCGGTAGAGAAGATGCTTCCGAATATCGCATCGGACTACCGTAGCGAAGGTATGGGGGATCACGCTATTGTGAAGTTATTTACAGAGATTTCACATCGGTTGATGTACACGAAAGGTCGTATCGAGACTACTATCAAGTCCACACTTAGGGATATGTGCCCTTCGCTTAAGACAACGAATATTCTTTCGGTGATTCTTTCTTTCGCACGTATTTCCGAACGAGGTGCTGCTAAAGCCGCTCGTCTAATCAGAGACCAGCTGGTGAGTATCATCGAACTTGACGATTATATCAGGACTCTTTTATCGGATACGTTGTCCCTCATCAATATGGGTATTACCATGCTACTGCCTTTGCTTTCAGCTGTTACTGTGCTGATGGCGGTGATGATTGTAAAGTCCCTTCGCTTTCTTATGGACCAGCTTGCGAGTATCGAGAAGACGTTTGGCGGAACTGGAACCGGATTTAACCTGGTGGATATTACGAAAATTATTCCTCCTACTGTGCTTGAAGTGATTGTTTCGCTCTATTTTGTAGAGATGTATCTCATCCTTACTTTGTTCATGACGAAGATAGAGATAGGAAATGACAAGTATAAGTTCGCGAAGAAACTGCTTTCCAATACTACGGGTTTCATTATCTTCACCATCATCCTGCTTGCAGGACATTACATGATGAATGAAGTCTTCTTCAAGACGATGATGGCTTGATGATATTTTCTTAGTTTATGCAGCATATGGCTACATACGTGAATATACTTCGGATAGGGAAAATGACAAAGGGTCTATCTCATGATAATGAGATCTTTGGGTGACTTGTTGAGCGAGACTGCACCTTTTTCTGTCATGAGCATGTCATCTTCTATACGGATGCCTAGTTTGTTGCTTAGGTAGTAACCTGGCTCAATAGTGAAGACCATTCCTGGCTCTAGTCTGATGTCTGCGCCCGGAGAAAGGGGGATATGCTCGTGTACGTCGATACCGAGTCCATGACCAAGGCTGTGGTTGAAAGGTTCGCCGAGCTCTTGCCGTGCGTAATCGTCTATGTCTTTTGCTTTAGTGCCGGGAGTGGACAACGCTATGCATCGTATCTGGATGTCGTAGAGTTTTTTGTAGAGTTCTATGTCTTTTATTGAGGGAGAACCTACGTAAATGGTTCTGGTCATGTCGGAGCAGTAATGTTTGTATTTGACACCGAAGTCCATGACGAGGAAGCCTTTTTGTAAAGGTTTAGTTGTTGGAATGTGGTGAGGGGCCCCTGCGTTTTTGCCGCTTGCGATGACGGGATCGAAAGATTTGACGAGGCCCATCTTGCGAATGTGGTATTCCATGAAAGCAGCGATATCGGCTTCGCTTTTGAAGTCTTTGAAATGCTGAAGTACTATATTGAAGAGTTTGTCAGTAGCTTTGCATGCTGCTTTTATTCTGCTGATTTCTGTTTTGTCTTTGATGTTTCGCTGCGTTGTTACTTCTTTGGTGATGTCTTTGAAGGTAACTTTGAGGGATTTTTTTAACTGAGTGAAGGTCATATGGTCGACTGCGGAGAATTCAATGCCAAGCGTTGTCACTTTCTTTTTCTTCAGATGGTTTTTTACTGCGTCCCTCTTGAGCACGTGCATGTTGCAGTCCTTTGTTTTGGCTCTTGACATTTCCATTGCCGGGATGAATACATCAGGTATGCCTTTAGCGGGTATGAACAGGATACCCAAGGCGTCGGTATCTGTGAAGTAGATGTAGCTTGCGTTTGGTCTTTCGTCCAAATTGAGGAAGAGTGCGCCGTCAAGATTTTTAGCCATAAGAATCTTTTGCAGTTCTTTGTGTCTCATCCTGATGCATAAGGATTAAATAGTATATAAAGCTGATTTGTTTACATGAAAACCTATACGTTCGCAAATGGTCTTGAAGTTGTGCATCTGCCTCAGAAGAGTAAGACGGTAAGTGTACATGTACTGGTGAAAGCCGGTTCTGTTGATGAAGGGGACCACGAGCATGGTATCTCGCATTTTATCGAACACCTGGTCTTTGAAGGAACAAAGACCAGAAGCGCGCTTGCAATCACCAGGGAGGTCGAAGGGCTTGGTGGGGATATCGGTGCGTACACTACGAATGAGCGGACCTGTTTCTATGTGAAAAGCCTCTCTGAGCACTTTGCCAAGTCGGTTGAGATCCTTGCGGATATCCTGTTTAATCCTTTGTTTGCGGAGAAATCAATAGAGAAGGAACGAGGAGTCATCCTGTCTGAGGAATCGATGCGTCGGGATGAACCACGGCATTATCAGTGGGACTTGTTGAGCGATATCCTGTTCAAGGGCTATCCGATGAGCCATGCGGTCATCGGTAGCAGAAAACATATCAGAAGCATAAGCAGGGAAGATATACTTGCGTATTATCAGAAACACTATCATCCATCGAACATGATCATCGCGGTTGTCGGTGCTGCTGAGCGGGTAAAGAGCACACTTGAATGTTTTTTTGGCAAGGATGGTACGAGAGTCGTGAAGGTGCCTATCCTCGTCCCACCGCTTAAGCAGAACTGCAATCTTACGCACAAAAAGCGGGGCAATCATGAATACCTTGTTCTTGGGTATCGGACGACGACAGTGGACTCGAAGGATGCCGCGGTGTTGGATGTATTGCGCGCTGTTCTTGGCAAAGGCATGAGCGGCAGATTATTTGAGGAAGTTCGAAACAAGAGAGGCCTTGCATATGATGTAGGGGCTTATGACTGCGGTGAGATAAACTTCGGATTCTTCGGACTGTATGTCAGCTGCGAGGCTAACAGGCTTGCGCTTTGCGAGCAGATCCTTAAAAAAGAGCTTCGCAGAGCTGCGGAGATAGGAAAGAATGAGCTTGACGAATGCAAGCGATTCATCGTAGGGGAGCATGTATTCGAAGAAGAAGATAATCAGCGGTTAGCGGATACACTTGCGTTCTACGCTCAAGCAGGAAATGTTCATCTTTACTCAGACTATCTTAAACAGGTCGAGAAGGTGAGCTCCAAAGATCTTGAGAAGGTTCTGGAGCAATATTTTAAGAGGCTGGCTCGGGTACATATCTCAAACCGTTAGGATTATATTTGTGAAGCGATTATACTTGTTCATGCGAGGAGCAGTACTCGGTTCATTGCTTGCTATCACTTCGTTAGCTGAAAGTACTGGTTTTAGTGGTATGGTCGCATATGAGAAGTATGTTCCCTACAGGTTTAAGCCTGCCCAGATATCTGAATATGTCAGCTTAGAAGACCATGGCTTAGGTTCCATGCTAAGTGTGGAGACTTTTTTTGGGAAGAACCGGAACAATGACCTTTATTGTGCAGATACCAGATATATGCCGGACTGTGTGTCTGGGAAAAAAACGTTTGTCGATGTTACAGGGGATGGAAAAGTTGATATCTACCATGAAGAGGTGGATGGAGAGCTTTCCACACGCATGTTTGGTCGAAATAACTCGCGTTCACCTTATCAGGAAGATTTTGAAGCGTATCTTGTGCGGATAGCCGGATGCAAAGACAATAAATTTCGATCGTTCTTCGATGTACAGGGTTATGAATATCAAGGATTCCTTATTGATGGTGACGATGAGGGAAGACCGTGGATAAAAACGTATAAGATGGCAGAGATGTTCGTTGCGGATCTACGGTACTCTGCTATGATAGGCGGAAGGGAGAGCCGAATAAGAAAAGTGTTCGTGGATCATGATCTTGATTTCATACCCGAGAGTCTTACATCCTGTATCGATGCTTCATGCGATTATATCTCTATAGAGCCTGATAATCCTGATATCAAGGAATTCAGTAACGCAATAACCGTGCTTACGGGAAGACTATTCTAATACGCCTGGTCAAGAATATCTTTCTTATCCTTTAAGGCTTCTCGTATCGGATGCAACAGACGATTTAGCTCTTTAGCTACCGAGTTCTTCAGGTCCATGGGATGGACAGTTTTCTCGACAAAGTCTTTTTCAAGCAGTTCGTATCCGAAATATTCCAGGTTTCCACCGTATTTGTCCGGCCTTTCTATGAGCAGTGCCTCCCCACGGTCCTCTTTGAGCGGCATGATGACGTATTTAGCTAGTGCCATGATGCTGTTATCTTCAAGGACGCCTTCTGCGCAGACTGCTTTAGAAATCTTTCTGTTGACTTCCTCTTCGCTGTCCAGGACATCAATCTTGGAGCTCTCGTTGGATGCGCTCATCTTCTTGTCCGCAAGGCCGGGGATCATCGGGGTCATTATCTCGATCCTACTCCTGTAGTTCAGCTTAGGGAGGTATTCCCGCGCGAACATGAGAATCTTACGCTGGTCGACACCACCATATTGGATGTCGACGTTGAGATACTGTTCATCAAGCGCCTGCATGAGAGGATAGATGAGACCTGAGAGCTTTGGGCTGTCACTCTGTTTGACGACTTCGGATGATGCTTTCTTGGCGTCATGGACTGATGCGAGGGTGGACATTTTAAGCAGGTCATGGAAGTACTCATTGTTCATCTGGAGTTTTGAACCCTTGACGATCTCAAGGTTGTTCATAGGTGCGCCAACTGCTCTTAGCATTTCAGGAATGACTGCGCTGTAGTATTCGTAGCGTTTGTCGAGCAGCTCCCACGGGCAGTTGTCCATGGAACCATGGAGATCAGCAAGGAGGAGTTTGACCTTGAGTCCTGCTCTTAAGAAATCGTAGAGTTTGACGACCCAGGCAAAGTAGCCGATATGAGGTCTTCCGGTGATCGCATTGCCGAGATAGACGACGGGCATCTCTTTTTCATTGAGAAGCGTGAGAAGTTCTTCTTCGGTAACGATTTCCTGCACATTGCGTTTGATGATTCTGAGTTTTTCTGAAGCGTCCATGATGTAGTTAGATTGTGCCTGATGGTTTTTAAAGATTGCGTGGCTTATTGTTATATGAGGAATAATAGTTTAGCGATTCTTTTATTGTACATTTGTGGTTTAGAACAACATTTAGCCTTTTTTCGCGCCCTCGATGCATTATTGTCTATCCTCTTGATGAAGGCTAGACAATTCTTTATCCGTAGATTGAGGGCGTGAAAGAAGGAGTAAGCACGCCCCAGGATGATCATACGATACCGAGATAGGTGAACCCGAAATCTTCCTCAGTTCCGCGACCCTAAGGGCACCGCTTCCTGACGTTAGGGCTGCTTCATTCCTGATCTGACCCGATTCCGCCGGGAACCAGTCTCATAGGACAGAACGTCGACGTAGGAAATCGGACCGATCCCGACAACGCATGCTGCTCCTGAGGCTTCGA
Source organism: Candidatus Woesearchaeota archaeon (assembly GCA_020637435.1). GTDB lineage: Archaea > Nanobdellota > Nanobdellia > Woesearchaeales > JACJVW01 > JACJVW01. The sequence continues at coordinate 327,972 of JACJVW010000001.1, read as the reverse complement.
CTCTCCCATGAAGCCCGTTTGGAGTAACAGGAAAGGGCTAACTTCCCAGCCTAGCTTACCAATGGTGGAAAAAGGAGGCTTCTTTTTAAAACTTTATGCGCGTTCCACAGAGTTTATATATAGCAAGAATCAGGTGCTGAGTATGGTCAGTGCGGTAATATTTGATTGTGACAATACGCTTATGGATTATATGCGGATGAAGCGGGTGACTTGTGAGCACGCTATAGAAGCTATGATGGATGTTGGGCTTGAGATGGAGAAACGCGCTGCATTGGACCTGTTGTATAATCTGTATAAGAAGGATGGCTTGGATGACCATACTATCTTTCAGCGATTTCTGCGGCGGGTTGAGGGCAAGATTGACCATAAGAAACTTGCTCATGCGATCGTTGCGTACAGAAGGGCCAGGATCGGTGTTCTGCATAGCTATCCAGGAACGAAAAGGACTCTGATAGCGCTTAAGGAAAGGGGTTTGAAACTAGGCGTAGTGAGCGACGCTTCGAATCTAAAACTTTGGACGCGGCTTACCGCGATGTCTCTAGATGATTTCTTTGAGGTGGTAGTTGGATTTGATGATACGCAGACGATGAAACCGGCCAGGCAGCCGTTCTATCTTGCAGTGAGCGAACTTGGTGTGGCACCTGAAGAGTGTGTGATGATAGGCGATATGCCTCAACGGGATATTCTTGGCGCGAAGAGGCTTGGGATGACGACCTGTTTTGCGGCATATGGCTATGAGGGTTCCAGAAGGAACTCTCGTGCAGATTTTGTGCTTAATTCAATCAGTGAAGTACCCAGAATAGTGGATGCTCTGAGAAATTAGCATACGCGCTTTATATGTCATTTATTTTCTCCTAAACACTATATAAGCAAAATTTATTAAGTTGTTGAGTGTTATCTGTCATCGGGGGACATGTATGCACGATAAACTGGTATTTCTTGGAACGGGCGGAGACCCGACGGTAGTAGGTAAACAGCGGCGAGCTTCGGGCGGTATAGTCTTGCGGACAGCAGGCTACCAATTCCATATGGATCCCGGTCCAGGTGCGCTGTGTAAGGCCAAGGAATACAACATCAACATCAGGGAAAATACTTGTGTGATGGTGAGCCATGCTCATCTGCACCATGCTAATGATATCAATGCCGTCATCAGCGCGATGACCTACAATGGTCTGGACAAGAAAGGTGTCATGATCTCGTCAGCATCTGTCGTGAACGGCACAGATGAACTCAATCCCGTGCTTATGCCGCATTACCGCGGATGTATGGAAAGGGTCATCGTCGTCCATGAGGGCCAGAAGGTTGGGGTCGGGGAGGTAGAGATAGATGCATTACTTACTAACCATAATGATCCGACAGCTATAGGTTTTCGTTTTGTAACCAGTAAATTCACGCTGGTGTACAGTTCAGACACTGCTTATAATGTGGAGGTCGCTAACCAATACAAAGGAGCAGATGTACTTATCCTGAATGTGGTCCATGCGTCCGGTGTAAGCGGTAAAGACAATCTTTCCATCGATGAAGCTGAGAAGGTAATCGAGCGGGCGAAACCGCAGCTCTGCATCATCACTCATTTTGGCAATAAGCTTATTGAGTCAGATCCCATCTATCAGGCACGTGAGCTACAGAAAAAGACGGGTGTGCAGGTGATGGCGGCGACTGATGGATTGGAGATTGATCCAAAAGCGTATGCGAAAAGTAATCGGCAACAGAAACTTTCTTTCTAGGGAAGTATCGTAAGCAGGCCCATCACAATAAAATAGCCAAAGAAGCAGCCTGCTGTGACGAAGGGCATCGCAGGATAGAACTTTCCTTTCTCTGCTTTTAGGAAGAGGAATAGAAGTGCGGCTGCCGTCGTGATTGAGGTAATGAAGGTTAAAGCGTAGGCGGTTACAATGGGTAGAGCTACAAGCAGCTCTTTTAGCAATGTTCCGGAAAAGAGCAATGGGAATGCGATATCCCCTCCTCCAAGTATTGCGGTCTTCACTTTCTGTTCAACATGTTTAGTGTGTTTTGGCGCAGTTTTCTTGACTGTCTTAACCTCCTCATTGGGAGCGTCGTACTTGATCATAAGGCCGGAGAATATTTTTGCGTCTGTTTGAAAATTTGCAAGTTTAATCATGTGCTTTGATTTCCAGACGGCGTAGATGTCATAGAGAGATATGATAATGAGCAGTACAAAAGAGACAGAGACGGTCATGTACTGCATCGGGATGAATATTGCACCAAGTGCACCGTAGATGAGGATCTCTGTAATGTTGTGGACTATTGAATTATGCCTGATGACTTTGAAGTACGCGAGCACGATGCCCAGTAGCAGGGCAAGGAAGTCGAACATGAAGGTCGCAAGAGAATAGGTGATACACATCGCCACAGCAAGAAAAAACCATGCGATAAGGATATTTTTCTGCTTGTACTTGATGAGTACGAGCATGAGCAGCGTTCCTACAAGGACCGCTCCTATAATAACGAGCAGCGTTGACCATGCTGAATTGGTCTCCATGCGCTCGGTTCCGAAAGCAAGCTCTTTGTCTGTCTCGATGATGATTGTAGACCCCTCCTCGTTTTTTTCGAGGTGGGGTAGATGAGCGCCTGTCACGAATAGACCTACTACCTGGGAGCAGATGAAGAGCAGAAGGAGGTAGAAGGTTATTGGTGCTGTATGTTTCATATGGTGGAAGTTGCGCCCAGATTATATAAAACTAATTCTTTATCGGTATGGAGAACCTCAGTTCGAGAAACTCTCCTTCTATCGATTTGTCGGGGTCGTAAATACCGACGACAATCTCTTCTTCACTGAGAGATTCCCTTGTGATATGTGTGGTACTGACCGCTTCCATATCACCATCAAGCTCATGTTCCGCTATGTCTGAGATCTCTGCAAGCAGATCGATGCGTTCTTCCTGAGCTCTTTTCTCCTCGAAGTCTTCTTTTTTTGCAGGTTTGATGTAGTCTTGTATGATGCTGTGCTCCATGCTTAAGAAGCACTTGATGGTGGCGCCTTCCACTATCTCAATGCGGGAGTATGAACGGGTATCTCTGTTAATTATCTCGAGCACTTTAACCATGAGCTTTCGAAACGCTTTCTCTTTGAGCATCACTTGCCTAAGTCTGTGGTCGATGTCAATAATGATGGCTTTGTCCTGTTTGATAGCTTTCCTGTGATGGATGGATGCTATGTCTTTTATCAGGCTCTCAAAGTCCTTGACCAGCACAGGCGTTTCTGTAAGATCAGTTGCAGGTTGATGGTGATGGATCTTTTTGCCGAAGATAAAGAGATAATCCCAGAGAAGTCCGCGCTCTGTCTCTATCTCAACCTGGAATCCGTTCCTGCGAAAGACATGAGTAATCATATGGTTGTTTGCTATCCAATTGTTGTTGCCCATGATAAAGAAGAAATTGTCATATTCGACGAAACAGACACGGTCTCCTTCAGAAAGTCGCTGATTCATCTCTTTGAGCACATTGTCCACGTCTTTTAGATAGGATATCGCACCGACGGACACTATGAGGTCCACTTTTGGGATGTCCGGGTGGACACGTTCAGCAAGCATATGGTCATGCAATGTGGTGACATGATCATGGTTTCGTTTCTTCATGCGCTTCTTAGTTATATTGAGGCACCTGTGGGAAATGTCTGTGGCATATATCTTTCCTTTTGGGCCTACTTCCTCGGCCAGGTCAAGTGTCAAGGTCCCTACTGACGAACCATACTCGAGAACAGTGTGCTCTTTCTTTAGACCTATGCTCTGTATTATCTTTCTCCTAATCCTTTTGGGCAGCATGATCTCTTCGGTAAGCAGGGTGAAGTACGCGAAGAGATTGTTAGTCTTGGCTACCGTTCTTGGATTGTAATACAGGTCTATCATGTAGTATATCGGAACACCTATGAAGATGAAGATGGAGGCAAGTTCCAGGATATGTGCTGCGTCATGTGCGTTGACGAACCATATGGTCAGTAGAGCGAAGAAAAAAATGATAATGAAGCTTGCTCCGAGCAGTCCGAAGGGAGCTTTGAAGAGCCGTTCTAAGTTTGGTCTTTTCACCTTGAGGATGATGTAGGAAAGCATGACGGAACCGTATAGCAGCAGGAGCATGGGAAGGAGCATTTCAAGAAGGGTCTCATAGCTTCCCGCACCCAATATGACTATTATGGTGGATACGATCGTCTGGAAGATAATTGCGTTGACTGGCGTCTGGTATTCCGGATGGATCTTCGCAAGACCTTTTGGCAGCAGGTTGTCTTTAGCGAGCGTCAGTATCAGTCTTGGGGATGTGATTATCCAGCCTGCTACACTTCCTATGATAGCTAAGTAGACAAGGATCATGAAGATCTTGACGCCAATCTCTCCGTATCCGAGAACTGCAAGGTCAAGAAGAGGTGCTGTGGATGCCCCAAATTCTGCAGCGGGTATTGCACCTAGTGATGAGAATACGAAAATGAGTGAGAAGATGCAGATGAATATGGTGCCAAGCAACAGAGCCATCGGCACCACTTTGCGTCCGTTCCTTGTCTCCTCTGTCAGGTAGAGGGATGATTCCCAGCCGAAGAAGGTTTCGGCTATCATGAAAATGGTCAGGAACAACAATGGAATCTCAAGATTGAATGAGGTAAGGTTGTGCGTATCGAAATGCAGGAAATTTGGTATGATCAGTGCCAGGATGGTGCCAAGTGTGATGAACGCAAAGGTAATCAACATAGTGGCAGAAGTCTTGATGCCTTTGTAGGAGATGTAATTGAAGATAAGGATGAAACCTATGGAGACTATCTCTTTGATGTAGGGTATATGGAAGGGCAGCAGGTACTGGATCGCGCCTATAATAAGCATCGCGATGGTCACATTCGAAGCTACGAGGGCTGTCCAGCCGACGATGAACGCCATCGTCCTACCGTAGACCTGCTTGGCATACTCGTAGATCCCTCCTGATTTGGGGAACATAGAACATAGTTCGCCGAATATTGTAGCAATGTAGATAGAGACTAAGGAAAGGATGACCCACGCCACTAATGAAGCGGTGCCTGAGGTCTTTGCTCCCAGGGCAGGAAGGAAAAAGATACCCGTACCCATGATGGAGTTTATGGTTATCAACAACAGGGCGGGAAAACCTAGTGTTTTCTTGAGCTCTTCCATCTATTCGAAGTGAACCTCCTTCTCGATATACGTGCCGGCCATCTCGAACTTTACCTCCAGGGTAGAGGGCTCATTTGATGGACAGAGATAGGTTGCGCTTTCTTTTGGGACCATACCTGTCGGCCCATCGCATGTCTGACCACCAAGTTTGAAGGAGATATCCGAGAGGTCTTCGGAGCCTGTATGTATGATGTGAAGTGTATACGTGGTCGTGTTCCTTCCATGTGCCGCGCAGGTCAATGGGGATGGGAGATCACAAGATGCTTGAGGTGGAGTAACAGAAGAATCAACCACGCATGCTGTGCACAGTATCATTACCAGGACTAACCCCACCTCAATTTTCATATGGTTTTTGTGGTCATATAGATATTTAAGGTTTCTTGTCAGAGGGGCCGTAGTGCGGCAATTTTTAGAGGATTTGGGTGTGTTTGAACTACGAAAGCTTTAAATACTCCTGATGCAGAAATCTGATTTAAAAAGTAGTGGTAAAACTGCTTCATGATTAAATTCGACACCGGATATCGGATTGATGTGGGAGTCTTGATAGTACAACCAGACTCCTTACGATGAATTGTTGCGATTCTGGTGTTCAACAATAGTACACAAAAAGGTACGAATATTGTTTGTCGAACGCCTTGATGAGCGTCGACAAATTTTACATCATACATTCATACCTTATTTTTTGTACAAAAAGAGGTGCTCGCATGCAAAAAGACAAGAAGTTTATTCTGTGGTTCGATGAATTAGGTATTGAGGATATTCCTTTAGTAGGTGGTAAGAACGCTTCGCTTGGTGAGATGTATCGTAATCTTACAAAGAAGGGCGTACGGATTCCGAACGGATTTGCCATCACTTCATACGCGTACAGGTATCTGCTAGAACACGCAGGTATCACGCTGAAGATACGCCAGGCTCTTAAGGGTCTGAATACGCACAATCTAAAGAATCTTGAAGAAAGGGGTCAGCGTGTCCGTGATATCATCATGCATGCAAAGTTTCCTGAAGAGCTTGAGCACGAAATCAATGTGGCTTACAAGAAGTTGTGCACCATGTACGGGGCTCGGACGGATGTCGCAGTACGAAGCAGCGCAACTGCAGAGGACTTGCCTGACGCAAGTTTCGCAGGGCAGCAGGAGACGTACCTCAATATCAAAGGAGAGCGCAATGTGCTTGAGGCATGCAAGAAATGCTTTGCCTCCCTGTTTACGAACAGAGCTATCTCTTATCGAGAAGACAAAAAATTTGACCATTTCAATATCGCATTATCCATAGGAGTTCAGAAGATGGTCCGAAGCGACCTTGCTTGCAGCGGTGTGATGTTCAGTATCGATACCGAGAGTGGTCTTGACAATGTTGTCTTCCTGACCGGTTCTTACGGCCTTGGCGAAATGGTCGTCCAAGGAGCTGTGAATCCTGATGAGTATTACATCTTTAAGCCTACGCTAAGGCAGGGCCATAATGCAATAGTCTCAAAGAGTGTCGGCCAGAAGAAACGAAAGATGGTCTACAGCAATCAGGGAACCTCACCTACGAAGATCGTCGAAGTTCCGCCTGAGCAAAGAAAACAATATGTGCTTACAGAGAAAGAGATCCTAGAACTGGCCCGATGGGCTACCATAATCGAAGATCATTATTCCATGAAGAGGAATAAATTCACTCCTATGGATATGGAGTGGGCTAAAGACGGTAAAACCGGTCAGTTATTCATGGTTCAGGCAAGGCCAGAGACGGTACAGAGTCAGAAAGATAAGACCAAGCTTGAAGAGTATCGGATGGTCAAGAAAGGTAAGGTGCTAATCGAAGGTAGAAGTGTCGGAAGAAAGATCGGTGCAGGTGACGCTAATGTCATCAATGATGTCAAGGATATCCACAAGTTCAAACCTGGACAGGTATTGGTTACTGATATGACGGATCCCGACTGGGAGCCTATCATGAAAGTGGCTTCAGCTATTGTCACGAACCGTGGTGGAAGAACTTGTCACGCTGCTATCATCTCTCGTGAGATAGGTATCCCCTGTGTTGTAGGTTGTCAAAGCGCTACGGAAGATATCCTGAGCGGTCAAGGAGTCACTGTCGATTGCGCTGAGGGAGATATCGGCTATGTGTATGAAGGCAAACTCAAGTTTAAGATCGATAAGCTCGACCTTAAGACCATTCCACATACAAAGACGAAGATCATGATGAACGTCGGCAATCCTGAACAGGCATTCGGACTTCGAAGTCTTCCTAACAGCGGTGTCGGCCTTGCGCGTGAGGAGTTCATCATCAACTCGTATATCAAGATCCATCCGCTTGCGCTGCTTGAGTACGACAAACTACCGGACAAAGTGCTCAAAGAGCAGATCGAGAAACTAACACCTGGCTATAAGGACAAGAGCAGGTATTTTGTCGATAAACTGGCATACGGTATCGCGACGATCGCAGCCGCATTCTATCCGCATGATGTAATAGTACGCATGAGCGATTTTAAGAGCAATGAGTATGCGAACCTGATTGGTGGTCATCTCTACGAGCCTGTAGAGGATAATCCTATGATCGGCTGGCGCGGTGCTTCGAGGTATTACAGCGAGAAGTATAAGAATGCTTTTGGACTTGAGTGCGAAGCGTTCAAAAAGGTCCGTGATGAAATGGGTCTTACGAATGTGAAGCTCATGGTTCCTTTCTGCAGGACAGTAGCTGAGGGAGAGGCTGTGCAGAAAGAAATGGCTAAGTATGGTCTTAAGCGTGGAAAGAATAAGCTTGAGCTTTATGTGATGTGTGAGATTCCGGCGAATGTCATCCTTGTTGATGAGTTCTCAAAGATTTTTGATGGATTCTCGATCGGAACGAACGACCTGACTCAGCTGGTTCTTGGCCTGGATAGGGACAGTGAACTGGTCGCTGATATCTATGATGAGCGAAACGAAGCTGTAAAGACGTTCGTGCGAAGCGTAATTGCAGGAGCTAAGCGCAATAAGAGGAAGATCGGAATCTGCGGTCAAGCACCTAGCGATTATCCGGAATTCGCTGAGTTCCTGGTGGAATGTGGTATCGATAGCATCTCACTTATCCCTGATACCATCGTAAGGACCACCCTTCGAGTTGCTGATATGGAAAAGCAGCTTGATCAGAAAGCGAAGAAGAATAAAAAATAAAATTTTTTTTTATATCATCTCTCCTATTTCTATGTACTCGTCTTCGATGATAATTTCATCGGCGAGCGTGTCGTCCGCGTTCTGTGCGACTACAGGCACTTCAATCTGACTTTTCTGCTGTGGCAGATCTTCCTCGATAATAAGCTCCTCAGAGCATCCTACAAGGAGGATAGCTATCAGTATGAACCATTTCATTTTCTGCCACCTCCGTTACCATTGGATGAGCCGCCAGAAGAACTACTGCCTCCTGACGAACTAGACCCCCCCGATGAGGAACCACCTCCGTTGTCAGAACCGGATGTACTTCCACCAGTTGCATCATTGCCTGTGGCATCGCTACCGGAAGATGTTTTTCCTGAAGCGCCTCCCTGTTCAGGGTTGGTCCCTTTGGTATGGTCCCCTGCATTGCTTTTCTGCTCAGTCATATGTTTGTCTTGAGCACGCTCAAGATTGTCTTTTTGAACCTGAGCACGAAGCTGCACCGCACTGTTGAGCTGCTCGTACTCTGATGCGTTTATCGTCCTTACGGTCTGGCGCAACTGCTCTCTCATCTGAGCTGCGGTCATGTTCTCGCTTTGTGGAGCCTGTTTTCCCATCAGGGTATAGGTGTACCTGAATTGTTCCCTGTTGTACTCCTGAAGCTTTTGCTCTATCTTGGTGTCGAGCGAAGAGTCCTGACTTTTTTCTTGCAGTCTTTGCCTGAGCTGTTCAGCCTGAGCTTCATCCGTGATGGCGTGTACCTGTTCCCTGAATCTAAGGGTGAGGTTGTTTGCTTCCGCTTTGTTCTTGACAAAGTGTTCGAGCAACACCTGTTTGTCAGCACCAAAATTGGTGTACCTGAGCTGCTCCTGAAGCTTTTCCATCTCTTTTAGGATAGTCTTTAGCTCTTCATCATCAAGTTTGGCAGCGATGATGGTGCCATCTTCGAGGTTTTTCTCTATCGATCTTTGCAGCTGAAGCATCCTAAGCTCAGCGCCTACGCCTGACTGGAACTCTTTGGCATATCTTTCATTGTCAGCGTATGGACCCGGGACTATCGGTTCACCCTGAACTCTGTCCTGTTCGGCTCCAACCTGGTTGCCTTGTCTTGCAGCCGTCACCATCGATGTAAATAGCGCAAGGATGATGACGACAACTCCTAGTTTGTATACGTTTCTCATGTCGTTCACCTCAACATTTCATCTCTCCTTTTTTTGCGAAACAATCTAAAAAATCACTCGGATGTTCTTCTTCGGTCTCTTTGACATAGACCATGTATTCGATCACGATGACTTTTCCCATCTTACTCACCTCACGAGGTATAAAGATGGAACAGGATATAGATTTTCACCGGAAAAAGCCGGAACGCTCTGGAACTTTCTCCGTACGGTAGAGGACATTGGACATCCCTTTGCGTTCTTTTGCGATGAGGCCTTTGCCGATGAGGCTGTCTATGTTTCGCGACAGTGAAGCCTTAGGGAGACCTGTCTCGCGTTCTATATAGGCCTGTGTTACGGGTTTGTGCTTAATAAGGCGATAGATCTGTTCCTGACGCTCTGAGAGAATAGGTTTTGGTGACTTCTTTCTGGACAGGAAATAGTATATGCCTAGAATGAACCCCCCCAAAACAATCCCTACGGGTAACCAGATTGTGCTTGGTTCCGGTTTTAAGGTGTATTGTACAACGAGGACGAATGGCTTTTGTTCACCTTTTCCTTCGATGACGACACCGTGATCATCTTCGATGGTAATGACTTTTGAGGTCTTGATATAATTGACTTTAGAAGGAGGAAGATGCGCAGTGAAATGGTAATCTTGCAGAGTCTCTTTTGTGCTTATATTAAGCACCCAATAGCTCCCCTTTTTGGATGTCCACTGGTCACCACTTAATAATTCAGGATGGTCGCTATTTATCTCAACGGTGCCGTCGCGCTCAACATAAATATCGATATCTGCTGCATAGGAGACCGGCAAGATGAACAGCAAAATCAATAGCCATCTCATAAGTAGAACGAGTCATCCGGTATTAATAAATCCTTATAAATCTCTTTAAAAAAGGGCTAATTTTCGTGAAAATCGGATTTATAAAGGGAAGGTTTTTATTCTTTAACGTATTCGTACCACTTATGAATGACAGACCAACCAGTCTTGAGGTCCGCATCGGGGCTTCAATGAATGTGGTGGATCTGTTTAAAGACCCCCGTTTCCACACAGCAGACGAAAGAAAGGATGGTATCAGCCTCATGGATTTGTACAATCCCATGGTTTGGATGGTAAATCCTTTTGTTGGTTACCAATATATGTGCGGCCTGTTCTGTGGCCAAGGATCTGACAACGGTCCCCACGAAGTGTTACCTTTTAAACGGTATTTTAGAAGGTAGATGCACAGTAATTTTTTTGGATATTCTTGTATTGATAAGGGAGACCGCTATTGCGGCCTCCAAAATTATATGCAGTCACGAAGTTTGTGGACGACATTGTCAGTTGGTTCTGGGTTGCAGCCATCATCTTGTGTCCTATCGCCCAACGGTTCTGTGCCTCGGTCCCTTTCCTGTGTTGCTCCCACCTGGAGTCCGTTTCCTGCACTTACCCATGCGGTTAGGAGCAGGAGGACGACGAATGCAACTCCTGCTAATGCTAGTAGTTTTTTCATCTGTATCACCTACTTGGGGGGTGGATGGAACAGGATATAGATTTTCACCGGAAAAAGTCGGAACAAGATAGAACTATTTCTTTGACCAGGGTCACCAAAACCTTTAAAAACGGCCTAGGATTTGTAAGAACCACGCTGGACCCGTAGCTTAGTCTGGTGGAGTGCCCGACTGATATTTCTTGTGCATGCGCACAGAATATGGAGATCGGGTGGTCCGGAGTTCAAATCTCCGCGGGTCCACCATTTCTTCTCTAGGTTTTTTGTATCCGCTTGAGCGCTAGCGAAAGGGATAGTCTTGCCAGCTGAGACGTCAGCTGGTTTATATCTCCGCGGGTCCACCATTTCTTCTCTAGGTTTTTTGTATCCGCTTGAGCGCTAGCGAAAGGGATAGTCTTGCCAGCTGTCAGCTGGTTTACATCTTGCGCGGGTCCACCATTTCTTCTGTCCCGATTAAATATATAAAGCACTAGCTGTTTTGTGTTGAGTATCATGGATTTTAAGGCTATTGCAGATAAGTGGCAGAAGAAGTGGGAAGAAGACGAGGTCTTCCGAAGCGTTGAAGATTACGATAAACCAAAGTACTATTGTCTGGAGATGTATCCGTATCCAAGCGGAAAACTCCATATAGGGCATGTTCGAAATTATTCTATCGGCGATTCTGTGTCACGGTTCAAGCGGATGAAGGGCTTTAATGTGCTGTATCCGATGGGCTATGATTCATTTGGTCTTCCGGCTGAGAATGCTGCTATCAAGCATAAGATCCATCCCCGGGAGTGGACGGAGAAAAGCTCTGCTACGATGATGGAACAGCAGAAGAGCATGGGCCTTTCATATGACTGGAGCAGATTGGTGACGAGTATCAATCCTGAGGTCTATAAATGGAACCAGTGGTTCTTTTTGCAGTTGTACAAGAAAGGACTGGCTTACCGCAAGAAAAGTCCTGTAAACTGGTGTCCTGATTGTCATTCAGTGCTTGCGAATGAGCAGGTGGAAGATGGGAAATGCTGGCGACACGGCGATACGCTTGTTGAGCAGAAAGACCTTGAACAATGGTTCTTTAAGATAACAGAATACGCTGATGAGCTGCTTGCTGATATTGATACGCTGGAAGACTGGCCGGAGAAGGTTAGGACTATGCAGAAGAACTGGATAGGCAAGAGCTATGGTACTGAAGTGGTTTTTGATGTGGTTGATGAAGCTGGAGAAGTTATTGACACTATCACTACATTTACTACGCGACCTGATACGCTCTTTGGAGTGACGTATCTGGTGCTTGCCGCTGAACATCCTAAGGTGAGGGAATGGAGTAAGGGTACATCACAAGAATCTTTGGTTCTTGATTTTATACGTGAACAAAAAAACAGGAGCGTTATCGAAAGAACTGCAGAAGGCAAGGAGAAGAACGGACTGTTTGTCGGGAAGTATTTTATCAATCCGGTAAACGGAGAGAAATGTCCTTTGTATGTTGCTGATTACGCATTGATGTCGTATGGAACCGGTGCAGTCATGGCAGTGCCTACACACGACCAGCGGGACTTTGATTTTGCAAAGAAATATGATCTGCCTATGAAAGTGGTTATTCAACCTGAGGGTCAGGAACTTACTGTTGAAGATATGAAGAAGAGCAGCAAGGCCTTCATCGATGATGGTGTGCTTGTGCATTCTGGTAGGTTTGATGGCATGAAGAACCGCGAGGCTATCGAAGCGATTAGCGAATATCTAGAGTCGGAGTCCCGGGGAAAACGAACTGTCAATTACAAACTTCGGGATTGGTTGATCTCAAGGCAAAGGTATTGGGGTACGCCGATTCCTATGGTCAAGTGTGATGGCTGCGGTTTTGTGCCTGTGCCTGAAAGCGACCTTCCTGTACTGTTGCCGACAGATGTCGAATTCTCAGGTAGCGGCAATCCTATGGAGACCAGCGTGACGTTCTGTGAGACTGAATGTCCAAAGTGCGGTAAAAAGGCTAAGCGTGAGACGGATACGATGGACACGTTCATCGATTCGAGCTGGTACTTTTTTGGTTATACAACACGGAACAAGTCTGAACAGATGTTCGATAAGAAGAAAGCCGACTACTGGATGCCTGTTGACCAATACATCGGAGGGGTGGAACACGCTGTGCTTCATCTGCTGTATGCACGTTTCTTTACGAAATGTCTTCGTGACATAGGTATGACGACGGTGTCTGAGCCATTCAAGCGATTGCTTACGCAGGGTATGGTACTGAAGGACGGCGCCAAGATGAGCAAGAGCATCGGGAATGTAGTTGACCCCGGAGAGATTATCGAGAAATACGGACCGGATACGGTCAGGTTATTCATTCTGTTTACGGCCCTTCCTGAGAAGGAGCTTGAGTGGAGCGATGAGGGTGTGCATGGCACGTATCGTTTCCTCAATAAAGTTGCTCGGTTGTATGAAGATACTCCTGAATTTAGAAATGAAGAGACAAATGATGATGCATATGTTGAAAGTAAGCTGCACAGGACTATCAAAAAAGTGACGCAGCTTATCGAAGAGATTAAACCAAGTCTTGCTATCGGTGCTATCATGGAGTTTGCCAATGTGCTCTCCAAGTATGCTGAGATGCCAGTCCATGAAGGGATCTACAAGGAGAGTCTTAAGAGCCTTGCTTTGGTGCTTGCACCATTCACGCCTCACCTTTCTGAGGAGATGTGGCAGAGGATGGGACAGGACGGTTATATCGCCCATGCCGATTGGCCTGCTGTTGAAGAAAGCAAGATAGATGATATCGTTGAGTTCAAGTTTGATCTGGTGCAGGAGACCCGACAGGACGTGCTTTCAGTTATGGCGCTTGCGAAAATCGATAAGCCAACTGAGGTGACACTCTTTGTCTCTGAACCGTGGAAATATGATCTCCTTGATGCTGTCCGTGAGAAACTGAAGGTAACGTTCAATCCAGGTGAGGTCATGAAAGCGGTCATGATTCCGCAGTACGGCAAAGAAATCTCTAAGCTGGTACCAAGGCTCTGTAAGGATCCAAGTAAGATTCCACAGGTATTACTTGATCAGGATACGGAGTATGATTGTCTGATGGCAGCTGTCGGTTACCTTTCTGATGAGTTTGGTGGTGCTCAGGTTTCTGTTATTAAGGTAGATGGCAGCGAGACGGAGCCAAAGGCGAAGCAGGCTATGCCTGGGAAAGCGGCTATCATCGTCAGGTAGTAGAGATGACATATCTTTTCGGTTATGGGACTCTTATCAACAAGGAGAGTCGTGCTGCGACGAGCGCCGTGGATGAAGCTATTCCTTTTACTGTTCAGGGGTTTCGTAGGGGATGGTACGCTCCTGACCGAGGCTGTATGGCGCATGGTGTTATTCCAGATGATGATGCATCAGTAAATGGAGTCATTATCCCAGTTCACTTAGAGCAATTGAGACTTTTTGATAGGCGTGAGCATGACTATCATCGGATCGAAGTCGCTCCTGATGTGTGGATGTATATGGTTGATAAATTTCATCAACCAAGCGCAGATCGTCCTATCTGTCAATCGTATGTTGATGTGGTGCTTGGAGGCTGTCTTGATCTTGGTGAAGAATTCGCATTGCATTACCTGCGCAGTACAGAGTGGGAGGGGCCTGTGCTTAATGACAGAGCTTCACCGTTGTTCCCCGAGGGGTTCCATCCTGAACGGTCGACGAGTATCGACCGACTGCTTACAGGTATCCTTATCGGTCCAGAAGTTTGTAAATAGCCTGGGTACCGAGCTCGCCCATGTCCTGCTTCATCGCTTCTTCATACTTCTCTATGGTCTTTTTGAGGATAGGCAGGTCAAGCTGTTTTTTTTCTGACTCTTTTAACGCGAGGCGCAAATCTTTGATGAAGTGCTTGATGAAGAACCCTGGTTCGAAATCACTTTTGATAATTCTTGGACCCATATTGTTCATCTGCCATGAACCAGCGGAACCTCCGCTGATAGTCTTGAGCATGAGTTCCGGGTCGATGCCCATACGCTTCGCGTACAGGATTGATTCAACTGTACCAAGGAGGGACGCTCCTATCGATATCTGGTTTGCAAGCTTGGTGTGCTGACCTGTACCTGCCTTACCCATGAGTTGGACGGTGCGTCCCATACAGCCAAAGAGGGGATGCACTTTTTCATACGCATCTTTGTCGCCGCCCACCATAATGACCAGCTTTGCCTCTTTAGCACCAATATCTCCGCCGGTGACGGGTGCGTCAAGCGCTTGGATACCTTTCTCCTTGGCTCTTGCATAGATCTGCTCTGCCAGTTCGGGGTCAGAGGTGGTCATGTCTATGATGATGCTTCCCTGTCTGGCGTTCGCAATGATCCCATTTTCGCCGAGATAAACTTCTTCGACATCTTTTGGATAACCCACTATCGTGAAGATGATGTCCGCCTCTCTAGCTATCTCAGCGGGTGAGTCCCTCCATTCTGCGCCCTGCTTGACAAGATTATCAGTCTTCTCTTTTGTCCTATTAAAAACGAGCATGTCGTATTCTTCATCCAAGAGGTGACCGCACATGGCGTTCCCCATGATTCCTGTGCCTATCCAACCGACTTTCATGAGTGCAGAAAAGCTGTAATCGTATATCAGCCTTGTGGAACAATAGAAAGGAGTTCTTCAGCCTCGCAGAGGAGATTCATGGGCTCAATTTTGGTGTAGGTTTGGTCGTCTTTTAAGTGGACGATCATGCTGTCCCAGATCTCTATGCCGTATTCTTCTTTGAGAATGTGCATATATGCTGCGAGCTGTAAGGAGTAGATGTGGAATTTGTTGTTAGGGATGTGGGAGAAGGGGCTTTTTCCGGTATTGAAATGGCTGTTTTTGGTTATCTCCTTCTGGGAAGTTTTCCAGTCAAGGATGTGAAGCCTTCCATTCCCGCGATTACGATAGATGAGGTCAATGGTGCCCGCCGTAAGGAATTTTTGAGAGAATATCTTGACTTCCGCATCGATAATCTCAAACTCCGGGTGCTCTTTGAAGAAGTCTCTTACATGGCGTATGTATTCGAGCTCCTGCGGCGAGATGTCCTGGTTGCTGCAGTATCGTTCAGCCAGTTCATGCACTCTTGTGCCCGCATTGCGCAGATACTCCCAGTATTCAAGCACTTCGTCTTGATAGACTCCCTGCTTTTCCGCGACCATCCTTGAGGCTCTGCTCAGGTCGAAGGGGAAATAGGAGCTGATGCGTTCAGTAACCGATGGAAGCACCTGGTTGTTCTTGATAGCGTATGTGTGGGACTCAGGGTCAAACCGTAGCTTATTCTTCCGATTATGCGATTCGATACTTGCCTTCACACCATCCATGCCTTTTGGGTGGAGTAATCTGTTTAATAAGTGTTATTCTTGTGTTTTAGCGGGTATCAAACGTATATGTTGGACTACCTAAGTACTTGCATGTTTTTGTTAGTACTTTATAATAGTAGACTTTTATTATAAACCCATAGAGCTGACAAACCAGTGTGGCAGGGGAATTTCTGTTAGACAATACGCAGGCGAACGCTCTCATCGTCATAGGTGTTCTACTAGCTACAGTAGTTATCGCCAAAGGAGTACGACTTCTGCTGACACGGACGTTTGAGAACAGCACCTATCATATCAATGTAGATCATACTCAATTTGTCGTCTTTCGTCATATGTTCACTCCTGTCATCTACCTTATAGGTATAGGTATCGCTATCTCATTTATCCCGCCGCTTAAGGCTATCTCTGTCTCTTTGTTCGCATCCGCAGGTGTTATAGCAGTGGTCTTTGGTCTTGCCGCGCAAAAAGCGTTCTCAAATATCATCAGCGGCATCTTCCTCGCTATAGCAAAACCGTTTCGTGTTGGCGATCTTATACGTTTCGGTGAGACGTATGGTTTTGTCGAGGATATCACTCTTCGCCATACCGTGCTTAAGAATTTCAACAATAAGCGCTTCATCATACCTAATGGCGTCATCAGTGACGAGATTATCGAGAACTATCATATCGAGGACAGGAAGGTCTGCAAATTTCTTGAGATAGGTATTGGTTATGACTCGGATGTGGATAAGGCTATGCGAATCATGGAGAAGGAGATCTTAAAGCATCCCGACTATCATGATATCAGGACTCCCAAGCAGGTAGAAGAAGGTGTGGAGAGTGTCATGATACGAGTGGTGGATTTTACTGATTCTGCCGTCAAATTGCGCGCCTGGGTGTGGGCAAGAGACCCTGTCCAAGCTTTTTACATGGTCTGTGACCTTCGAAAATCCATCAAAAAACAGTTCGACAAACAGGGCATCGTGATACCGTATCCGCAGAGGACGGTACATTTGAAGCGCAAATAGCTACTTCCTTTCAGATCCGCTACAGGTTTTTGTATACTAATGCTAAATTATATAAATCGGTCTTACTAATAGTATTCTCAATTTGTTATATAATTAGTAAAATAAACAGAAAAACCTAGTAAAAAGTGAAAATCGTAAAGAAGAATGAAAAACGTACAGAATACTGGTTAAGATACCCCTTAAACTATCCCGCCTAGCATGATCCGCCTTACGAGCACCAAAACATTGCCCATCTTATTCTATATGCTAGAGCATCCACTCTTCTCACAGTCTGAGATCAGGGACGAAACCGAAATATCGATCGGCCGGATCAACAAGATCGTAACTTTCCTGAAAGACAAACAGGTAGTCATCAAAGATGGCACCAAATACCGTCTGGTCTCACCTAACCGTCTGGTTGAGATGATCGCTGATCAATACAGAATGGAGGAGTACCTTTCCTACGATGTGGCCATCTCGAAGAAGGACCTGCTTAAGACGATGAAGGACAAAGGAACACTCTGCCTCTACTCCGCATTGGAAAAGCACGATAATGCACTTGAGGTGGATGAGGTATATCTGTACGATGATGAGGGTGTACAGGAATTCCTCAATCATCTCGATAGGGGTAGTACACGCGTGCATATCTACAAGAGACCACAGACTGACGAGACCTCTTTGACGAGTGCGGTACAGACTGTCATGGATCTTGCGTCGCTCAATCAACAGACCATCACAAAGAATCTACGACTTAAACTATGGAACACATTACAATGAAAAAGGCCGGTAGGGTCATAGCACTGCTGTTCATGCTAGTTCTTATGATGAGTAGTGTTGAGGCTATCAGCATTCTTACGGCGAAGGGATATGTGTTCGGAAAATGCGCCAATGATACAACAGTTCTCCTCAATCTCTATGATGAGACCGCAGGTGGTGTGTTCGTCACTCAAGTTACCGCGAGCGAAACTGTGGTCAATGATGAAGTCAGGTTCTATCTGCACCAGTTCAATGGTATCACTGGCAGCAATGATTATCGTGTGGACTATTTTGTCACAGCTGACGCAAATTGTCATGGTTTTGCTGAGGATGTAGCTTATATCACGACCATCCCTGACAGCGTCTTTAGTCCGAATGATATCGACCTGAATTTTACTCTGCAGTTTCCTTTCAATATGACTGCGCCATCGAACACGAGCCTCGCTTCTAATCTGACACAATTCAACTGGACTATGATGTATATAGACGGCACGAACGCAACGTTCAGACTTATCGTGGATGATGACAGTGATTTCAGCTCGCCTGTAGTGAATTATTCTACTTCAAATTTCAGTCATACGCTTACAAGCGCGCTTGCTGATGACTACTATTACTGGAGAATAGACGCTTTTGACACTTCGCTACCAGATCCGTTTATCGATTCGAGCGATGTGATGGAGTTCCAAGTAAACGAGGCGGGTGTCAGCCTCTCCAATTTCGCTCCGTCAAACACCACGTATTTTGCTACATCCCCTCTTACTTTGAGTTTTGATTCTGATGCAAACACTTCTTGTAGATTCAACCAGATAATGGGTTCAAACTACAGCTCGAAGACCCAGATGGACAGTACAGGAGGCATGACGCATTCTACCCAGGTATTCCTGCTTGTTCAGGAACGTAATTACTTTTATGTGCAGTGCAATACAAGCGGTACTATCTCGAATGAGTATGAATGGTCTTTACTGTATGATACAATCGCTCCTTCGGCTGCAAGTGCGGTAGTCCAGATTGATTATGGAGCTACGTATTCACTGGATACTTCCTTATTCTTTAATTGGTCAGGCTTTACAGATGCAAGTTCGGGTATCAACGGCTATTACTACAATTTCGCGAACCTTGGTGGCAGTGTGAGTCCCACAGCAACTTCGCTAAGGAATGCAACGTTGAATAACGCAGCGCAAGGAGTTGTCCGTGTTTATGTCTGGGCATACGATCGTGCCGGCAACATAGGTGTCGCAGTTTCGGATTCTATTATCGTCGATACGCAACCTCCGTCTATGTCCGGGGAGATATGGACTAACTTGAATAGGCATTCCACAGGCAATTTTGTCATCGATGTGACGTTCACAGACAGTTCACCTCTGCTCAATAGCGCACCTACTATCGAGTTTCAGCGATGGAACCTTACACCTGAAGGTCCCTATAATATGACTCTGATGGCAGGAAGCATCCAATCTGGCGCTCAATACAGGTACACTTTGCCCGAGCTTGCCGCACCCAATGAATGGCGAACGAATTACTACAATAATCTGACCTTTACGATAACAGCTACGGATATGCACGGATCACTCTTCCAATATAACGGCACAGAGCATATCGACTATACGATCACTCCGCCAGTTCTTGACCCTATTACCGACAAGATACTGTATCAGGGACAGACACTGGCATTCAATATCACTGCTTCAGATATAGATATGGATCCTCTGTATTATTATTCAAACTATTCCAGCCTGACTGTGACCAAAATCAATGATTCTATCGCTACAGTTACGTTCACGCCTACTGCTGAAGAGGTAGGAAATATATCTGTCATGTTCCGCGTAACGGACAATATCTTCAATGTGACTGATATCATCAACATAGAGGTGCGCAATGTAAATGACGCACCTATCATACATACGACTGCGACAGATTACATTGGCTATACGTACAGGCTCTTCAATCTCTCTATTAACGCTAGCGATCCTGACGGTGATGCACTTACTTATTCGACCAACAGCACCCTCTTCCAGATAAGCCTGAACGGCGGTGAGATACGAGTTTACCCTACTACTGATTATGCAGGTGTACATGATGTGAATATCACGGTAGAGGATAGCAATGGTGCTGAAGCATCCTTTGTCGTCACGATAACCATATTATCCTGTGGTGATGCTGTATGTTCTACAGAGTACGAGAACTGCAATACCTGTTCAGAGGATTGCGGGGTTTGCGGCAGCAAGGAAGGTAGCGCGATCATCATTTATCCCAGAAATTGCCTGAATCATGAGATGAAGATACGTGCAGTCAAACTTGTGCAAAGAACCACTTGTGAAGAGCAGGGTCTCATCATCGATGGTATGGAGGTGTGCGGCAACCTTACTGATCAGAAGATCACTCTGGAGAGAGTTGTCAATGCAACCTATGAGGCATTCGCTGAACTCATGACAGATGAGAAGGGACTTGTAACGTTCATCCCTCAGGAAGAGGGTACTTATCGTATCACTCTTGGAAACGGAGCATTCCAGGAACAATTTACCACCAAAGCGTGCATCGAGGAGCTTGAGGATTCCCCGGCAGTAGAGGCTGATATCATAACGAATGATGGAACAAGCATCAAGAAGACTGTGGAACGTCCTGAGGAGATCACTCCGGTCATCGAGGAGTCACCCGCTATCGTGAATATACTTTTCTTCGTTGTCATCCCTATACTTTCGATAGTACTTGTATCCCTCTTTGGAAGGTTCTACTATATCAAAGAAATCAAGAGTATCAAGGAGGGCAAGAAAACGTCAAGCGGTTATGTTGAGATGGTCGACAAGAAGGTGCTTATGCCATACGCTCATGCAAGGCTATCAGCTGAGAAGTATATCAGTGAGAGTGAGTTCTTCGCATACCTTGTTGCAGAGATGCATGAGAATGTGCAGCGGATGAAAGTCTATCTTGCCCAATTGTATAAGGATGTGCGTCTTCAACTAAAGGATTGGGGACTTATCGACCAGAACAAGCCGCAAATGAAGAAGATGCACTTCCTTGGAATAGAGGGAGATGAAGAGCAATATACTATAGCGATGCTGCTTTCGGTGAACAAGTACCTTCACCAATGGGTGAAGGACAGGGATCTGCTGGGCAGAGTGAAAAAGGCTATGCATGAACAGAATCCCCCCTATGCGCTTATCGATATAGCTGTGGCTAATCTTGCGCTGAAGAATGTGGTTCATTTTAAGGATAATGTGCACTATAGCAAAGGTTCTTTTGAACTTGAGAAGATGAAGAACGCACTTCGTCAGGGTGTTGACTATAAGAGGCATGAGCCTACAATCGACGACTTGAAGACATACATGAGGGGCAGAACTGCTGTGCTCGTCGAGATCGTTGCTGCCGACTCCAGAAATCCTGAGAAAATGGTCAAGAATATTGTCACTGTCGTCGGCTATGACAAGTTCAATGTTATCATCGATGATTACCGGAACAATTCAAGCAGGATTTATGTCAAGAATGAGTTCTTCATGATTGCGTGGAAGAATGCGAAGTACAGGATGGTTGCCCTAAAGTACTAGAACCACCACTGGAATTTCTTCTTCTTGGCAAACTCCTTGAGTTCTTCTTCAGTCTGCTGGAAATTGTCAAACTGCTTTTCCATCTGCCTAAATTCAGCTGTGTGGTAGTTCGGTTTCACTTTGGATGGGTCAAATTTGAGCAATTTATGCAGCATCTCATGGTACATGACGAAATCAATGAGGTGCTGGGGTGCTTTCTTTAGGCTTCCAGAGATGGTGATGGTATCTGTGTGAAAGTTGTAATGGCCCATGACGGTGTAGGATCTCTTCCCCCATATCAGGTTTGGGGTTTCGACGAGATCATCAAGGTACCATGAGTTCATACGCTTGAAGGATTCAAGAAGTTCTGGTTCCTGTGTGTGCTTGACGGCTATGATGTGCATATGCTTGACAAAAATCTTGTAAAGCTCTATCTCTTTCGTCACTACCCTGTTCTTTTTGAATATCTTGATCAACAATTCCTGAAGGAGTCCGATGACGATATCATTGTCGACTTTATCCCAGGTACGCGAAAGGTTCGCGGTGATGTTAGTACCCTTCATGTGGATATTGGCGCCAAATGTCTTGAATCTCCCTGAATACTTTACTGAGAAATTGTATGCTGCCAATGAAGTGGGGAAGAGCCTGATGTATGCTTCACGCAAAAGGTTCACTTCTTCCTGCTGATATCTGTCTGGCATAGTCCTTTATTGAATTCTTTTGAATCTTTCTCAAAATGCTCCTTTTCTTCATTTCTTGATGAACATAAAGAAAACTCTTTTCCGTACATTTTGCTCAGGATTCAGTCCGTCTCCGCTTCATACCTTAATATGGCGGCAATCTTGCCCATGTCTCTGAGCTGGACGCCTTCACGAGTCTCAGTGGAGATGATCTTGATGTCGCTGCCAAGCTCGACAGCAAGCTTCTCAAGTCGTTCGATAACTTCGTCATCGCATGATTCTGAGATGAGGAGCACATCTACTGCGCCCATCTTGAGCATATGTTCAACCTGGGTCTCACCGTAGCTGACCATCTTGGCATTGGTATGGAGTTGTTTGAAGAAGCGCTCCATAGCGTTCTTCTCTTCCGCAAGCTCTTCGTTGGCAAGGACATCCTGGCTCCTGTCGACGAGCTCCTGCACGCCAAAAGGCCCTGTATAGGAAAGGTCCTTGGTCGCGATGATAAGTTTTTGCACATCGCCAGTGATGTAACCTGAATCGATCAGTTCGTATTTTGTCGGGCCCGGACCACCCATGATGATGCCTTTGATGTTTTCGTTACCAAGAAACGCCTCTTTCATCATATCTGCAATCTTCTTATAGAAGTCTTTTGCAGCGTCTTCTCTAATCCTCATGTACCTCGCTGCTGACTGACCGCCTGCTTTGGTCTTTCCGGGTACATTGGATGACGCCTGGGAGAGAGTGATTATGGATTTGCCGCGCAGCATAGCTATATCAGCTTCGCGTCTGTCCATGACCACTAGGCCGTAGCCCTCTTTGATTGCGACCATGTCCTGGAGCGGTTCAAGGACGAACTGCTTGTCGCATCTGTAGATGCGGATATTGAGCGGTATCGGAGGTTCTATGCTGAACACCTGTACATCTGACTGACCTTCTCGTTCTGAGACATTGCCCGCGAATGCTGCAAGACCATGATCAGGTGTCCTTGGAAAGAGTCTTAGGTGCTGGATCATCCTTTCAAGAGCATCAATGACGTTCTTCCTGGTCGAGGTGGACTTGATGTTCGTGGCAGTACCCTGTTCCTGAACCAATTGATTGACCACTTTATTGAGATCATACCCTGATGGGACGTAGACGGAGACGAGTTCTGTATGCCTACCTCTAAAATCCTGGATGTCTTTGATGAATTTCTTGAGCTCAAAGCGCTCTTTGGATGACATTGACATACTGTACAATAACAATGGTCGGTTTATAAAGCTTGTGCGGTGTTTGGTTTTGTGCAAAAACTCGCTATCGCTAGTACGCCTACTACCGTAGTCTAGTTACCTGATGGTAACTTAAGCATCAGGTCTGACCTATATCCTAAAGCTTATGAGCTGACATTTTCGAATGGGATTGAATCCGCTTCATGCACGACAAGGAATCCTTGTCTAACCTAGATCCTGATTTAGGGATTTAACTTCCACAGAAGTTGTCCCCTGTCAGGTTTTATGTAAAAATGAAAGGTCATCGCAATATTGATACTAACTACTTTTTACACAAGGCCGCGGTGTTTTGTTTATAAAGAATCAAAGCCTTTTCACGATGTGCCTTATTATCTGGAATGAGTTGTGCGCTACAATGTCTTTGAAAGTGTTGTAGTCTTCTGCGGCGTCTGAGTCCGCTCTATCTGATATGGTTCTGACGATGAGAAACGGCACGCTAAGGACGGTGCACACTTGTGCTATCGCGGCACCTTCCATCTCGATGCAATCACCCTGAAATTCGTCTTTTAGATAGGGGTGCGAGTCTTTATCTGCATGATTGAAGAACTGGTCACCTGTGAGGATCCTGCCGGTTTTGATGGTGTGTCCGGCTATCTGGGCGGTCAGGCCTTCGGCAAGCAAGCCCTCATCTGCCTTGAATACCTTATAGTCAGTGTATGGGATGCGACCTCGCTCGAAAAGGGGTGTTGCGTCCATATCGTGATGTATGCAATCTTTGCTGAGAATGACGTCGCCAATATTGAGGAGGGGGTCAAGTGAGCCTGCTACTCCGCTAACGATTATTTTGTCGACAGAGAAATGAGTGATGAGAAATTGCGCCACCATGGTAGCGAAGACTTTTCCAACGCCTGATTTGGCGACCACCACATCGATGCCTTCAAATCTGCCGGTATAGAAGGTAAATTCGTGCCATGCTAGTTCGTTCCTGTCTTGGAGGTGTTCCAGATACATCTGAATCTCTGTTTCCATTGCTCCTATTATGCCGATTTTCATTTTATTTTGATATTTTTACTTTTGAAGTATTCTTTGAGGTCAGTTACTTCTTTTGATTTTAGATTATGTATTTCAAACTCTCTTTTTTTGTAATTGGATACGCTAATCTTAGCTTTGTTTGCATATAAAGAAACATGGGTAATATCCTCAATTCTGTATACTGCGCCAAGTATTGAGATGATATTCTTGTTTGTCTTTATTTTTGCGATTTTTCCAATTCGAAAATAATACCCTCCAATTATTCCAAACGCCAGCAACAAAATAAGGAGGGGGTTTGCTAAAAGAAAATCTTTCCTTCTTCCAATGAATAGGACCAAAACCGGTATTATTACTACAATGTAAAAAAGTAATATTCTCTGTTGGGTAAGATGTTCCAACCAATCTTTGAATGAGTTGAAGCATATTTCCATGATTTGGCTCATACCTGGTGTGTTTATTATACTATTGATTTCGTTGCTTTTTACGATATATTAATAAGGAGGTTTGGCTGGACAGATGGATATGACGCTATTGGTAAATCTGGGAGTCATTGTAGTTTCGAGCGTGATTGTTTACTTTGCAAGCGAACGCTTTGCTGGCACCAGTTCACGTCTGGGGGATTATCTTCATCTGCCTAGAAGCGTGAAAGGGGCTACGTTTGATGCAGTCAGCAGCAGCCTTCCTGAATTGCTTATCGCGCTTTTCTCAGTCATCTTTTTCCAGAAGTTTGAGGTTGGTATCGGTACTATCGCAGGAAGCGCTATGTTCAACCTGCTTATCATTCCGGGTATATGCGTGCTTATCGCGCCAGTCGCGTTCAAGGTCAGCGCTGATATTATCAGCCGGGACGGATTATTCTACACGATGTCAGTCTTCGCCTTGCTAGCGGCTCTGCTCTATACCAAGAGCTGGGGTATAGGTATCCCTCTTATCTTCCTGTTTATGTACGGTTGGTACATCAAGCATATGTATACCCATACTGTGAAATATCAGAACAACAAGAAGCCGGATGCGAGTGTCAAGAAGATATCGCTTGTTTCTGAAATCGGGCTAGCATTTGTGATGTTGCTCATCATCGGATTTGCCACATATTTCCTTACTGACCATGCCATCCAGCTTGCGGACGCGCTAGGTGTAGCTCCCATCATCATCGCTTTCACCGTGGTGGCTGCAGCAACAAGCGTTCCTGATGCGGTCATCTCATTTGTGAACGCACGAAACGGAAATATAGATGATGCTGTCTCCAATGTGTTCGGTTCGAATATCTTCAATGTCTTTGTCGGGCTTTCTATCCCTATCCTTCTGTATGTATTCCTGACGGGGGAGAAAGTGCTTATCGCGTTCTCGAATATGGAGATCATCCTCGGCCTGCTTGGTTCTACTATCATCGTTCTGTTGTATCTGGCAGAGGACCATATGATAGACCGCAAGGAAGCATGGTATATGCTTGGAATGTACGCGCTTTTTGTTGTGTATATCGTCTACCTCTCGTTCAATCCGATCGTGCTTATCGGGTAATCCTGGAATACATTTAAGTACACAAAGATTTCTTGTCGGTAGTATGGCTAAGCTGACAATCCTTGAAGGTATCCCTGGAAGTGGGAAGAGTACGCTATTGGAGACTATGGATGGTATGAAGTACTATGAGGGAGATCTGCTGCTGAGTTGGAAACATAATCTGATACCTTATATCACGAAGACACGTATCGAGCTTTTCAATCATTTTCTTGACAGGATAGAGAAGCATGAGGGCAATGTGGTCCTGGAACGCTTTCATCTGTCCCTACGGTTGACTGATTTTCGTAATGACCTGACCAAAACGACATATAGTAAGCTGATAAAACGCCTATCAAAGCTTGATACTAAGACTATTATTATGACTGTGCCGGAAAAAGATGTGATGAAGCGGGCTAAACATCACGAACGGGGCCGTGAATGGGAAGAGTATCTTATAGAACGCATCAAGTACACAAAGTTTACCAGTGAGATAGATTTTCTATTGGATATGCAGGAGCAGTTTATCGCTATGGCGCGCGAAATACCTCTGCCGTATGAGATCGTTAGCCGTTGAGGTATTATACAAACAAGCTAGTTGTTGTGTCTCTGGTCTTTTTGTACCTCTGGCGAACAGACTATGGTGTATTCAGGTTCCCTGTTTTGCGGCGGCTTCTTTTCGTAAAGGTGCAAGTGGTATCGCTGCTCACATCTATAGAGGTAGGCGAAGAAATCATCTTTTGCCACGATCCTGCTATCAGCTATCTCAACCCGAATATCACATTCGATGCAGGAAACGGGCGCGCTAAGGATGAAGTCTGCCCCCTTCCTTACTTGAAGAAAGGTGACATTCTCAAGCTCTGGTTCGGTCAGCGGGAAGGGTCCACAGTTGCAGGTGACTGGGGCTCCTACGTAGAGAAACGCGAGAACCCCCAGGAATACCATTGTCGGGCCCATGAGAAAACTCTTCTTCCAAAACGTCCTGTAGAAGCCGAAAAGTATCAGAGCGATCGTACATAAGGCAGGCAATGCTTCGAGGAATCTTTGGAGGATAATCTCATGAGCTGGTACTATGAGCTGGAAGGGAGTCCATGGGCAGCTACACATCTTTGCATACCTTCCGGTTCTTATCCATGTCGATGACCAAATATTGGGGACAGGTATATACATAGGCTGATCCAGATTCATTGAAGAGGATCCGATGCTTATCGGTGCTTATGTTGTACATGACACAGCCCCTACAGTCTATACGGTAGTTGGTCGCACTTATGTCCAGATAGCCTCCTTTGGAGATTATCATATTTTCGGACATGTTGAGCTTGATAAAAGCATTCATCCCGGATCCGTACATGTTGCTGGTCGTGAAGATAGCCTGTCTTTCACAGTCATTGAGCATACCTAACGCGTAGAATATTATACTGCCCAGGAGAACTGCGATGCCTGCTAGAATCAACCATCGTGCATAAGTATTCGTTCTCATCATTCGCATTCCGATAAGAATACCGAGTACGCCTATCGCTAGCAGTATCATAAGTTCAGGAAGCCCTCTTACCAGGATAGGCAGTTCCTGAATGGATGATGTACCTATCCTATACGCTTCGGTTACCGCACAATCACTCATTTCTTCCTCTATAGAGCACTTTCTTCTCGAAGGGGACTTCTTTGAGGAAACCTGAGAGACCTCTGGTCAGTTGAGAATCCCAATTGGTCAACAGCAATTCGACTTCATCGACGGGTATCTTTGTCCGCGCAGAAATCTCTTCTACGGTGAAGAACTTCTTGTGGTTCAGGTTGAGAAAATCAAGGACTAACTTAGTCTTACCGGTGTCGACCCACATACCCTGGAAGAATCTTTTTAGCTGTGCTCGGTATTTTGGACTTTTTGTTACACAGAGCAGCTGGGGGCGGATCATACGTTGCTTGTTCCCTTCGTAGATGACTTCTGTCAAGATGAGCTCTGCATCTTCGAGCTTGCGAAGAGTGTCATGGATGGTTGACATGGAGTGGCCCACTATCTGCTTGAGTTTGGAAGCATTGTATTGCTCTTCTGAGGAGAGGGCGATGAGGATCTTACGTGGTATGACCTGCGTCCACATTTTTTCGATGATGAACTTCACTTTAGTATCGATAGCGTGGGGGAGAATATCGAGTATTTTTTCGCTTTTCTCATCATAGTAGACACAGATGTCCATATATCCTTTTTTCGCGATTTGGGTTTAAAAATATTTTGTTTTTTCGGTATTACCGAAAAACTGGAAAAGCGAAATATTTATAAATATCAAAATCGGAAAAGGGGATATATCTGCGTACTTAAAACGCAATTAATATACGAAAATGTAAAATGGGATTCGGTACAATTGTCGCAAGCGTCATGATGTTCATCGCTGTATTACTGCTTTCTACTACAGTCATCGTGGTCTTCAAAGATGTTGTTGACGATTCATCTACCTCCATGCGAATCCAGTCAGAGGGATTGTCAAATAACCTTCGGACAGACCTGGATATCCTGTCCGCAGTATACGATAATGATACTACAACGACGACTGTGACAGTCCTTAACACCGGAAAGACGACGCTGGATATCACGCGCATGGATGTTTTCATCAACGGTCTCTATGTCAGTCGCAACGAATCTATCAGAACTATACAGGTCGAACCGAGCTCCGAGATAAAAAACTTGGGCTTGTTCGATCCTTCTGAGATTCTAATCGTTACGGTAAATCAGACACTTGACAACACTACTACAAACACAGCCGCAATCACTACGCAGTACGGCAATAAGGATGAGGAGCTCATCACTACCTAGACCATGGCTATCAGCAGCGCGCTTTTTGAGGATAAGGGCAAGAGCCGTTCAGAGAAGTACAATAGTATCTCTTTGGATAGGGATGAGCTTGCTATGAACCTTGGTGGTGGCATACCTAAGAATTCCCTTATACTGGCTGTCGGGGAGGATGGGGCTGGAAAAAGTATATTCTCTCAACGGCTTGCATTCGGTTTTAAGCAGAATGGAGCATCTGTTGCGTATATCAGTTCTGAACTGAACACCATATCTTTCGTCGAGCAGATGGAGTCACTAGATTATGATGTGAAGTATGAACTGCTTAGCGGCGAGTTCCTTTTCATCCCGATGTTCCCCGTGATGGGTAAATCAAGGCTCAGCAAGGATTTTATGAGCAGACTGCTGGCGACTAGGCAGATTTTTGAGAAAGAGATCATCATCTTTGATACTCTGTCCTTCCTGCTTATCCAGAACAGTATCTCAGAGCATGAGATATATGACCTTATCAATGTGCTGAAGCGGATGACGACGCTTGGCAAGACCATCATATTCTGCGTCGATCCTCATCACCTAAATGAGACCATGCTCGCATTGCTTCGCTCGGTCAGCGATATTTACTTAAACCTAAGCATCCGTTCATTTGCTGGAAATATCGTGCGTGTCATTGAAATCATCAGGTTCAAGAGACCTCAGACCAATTTCCAGACCAAGATTCCTTTCAGGATTGAGACAGGGAAAGGATTGGCTATCGAAATCGCCACGCTTGATTAAAAAGAGGTTAATTAATGGATATTTTTTTTTCCATCACTACGTTCCACACTCTTTTCACTAGATGGCGCACTTGTTATTCCAAAAGCGCTGCTGCTCCATCTGACATCTTTTTAGTTCTTTCCCTGTTTGACAATCTTTTATCGTACATGCTCGAGAATATGAGGTCTTCTGTGCACCTCCTCTTCTCTCGCATGCTTCTTGTCAAACAGGAGTTGATTTCTGGTGTTTTTGCCTCGTTTAACTTGCTGAAACTTTCCCTGTTTGACAATCTTTTATCGTACATGCTCGAGAATATGAGGTGCACTACATGAAGGGCGAGATAGCAAAGGAGCAGAAGACGTTTGAACAAGCGCTTCAGAAGTATCCGCACCTTCGGAAATATGTGGATAAGGTGACGAAGGAGTTCGGCAAGGAACCTGAATATTACCTTGATTTTGATTTTTTCAAGTATTACCGAGCCCAATTCATGGAGCAGGTGGAGAAGGAGGGTGTGAACCTCATCTATCCTGTAACAGAACCCTTGTTCATCAATATACTGAAAAGAAAGGGCGGTGATGTGTTCTATAATGTCATCGAGCCGGAGATGGATGATGAGTCTACGGCACTCTATGAGAAGGTTATGGATCGGATGATCGATAAGGCGCAAGAGGTTCCGGTGCCGGACAGGACCACGGAGATCAAACCCATACTTGAAAAGATGATCGATGAGATTGTGCAGGTCACGAAAGTGAAACGAAGGTGGCAGATGGGCGCCAAGATCCCTGTGACGGAGGAGCAGTACACTATCATCCGTTATCATGTCCTAAGGGAACGGGTAGGGTTCTCTAAACTTGAACCTCTGTTCTATGACCCTTATCTTGAGGATATCCATTGCACCGGAGTAGGCAACCTGACGGCAGTCCATAAGATTTTTCACATGGTGAGGATGAGCCTTACTTTCTCGACCGACCTGGAACTGAATAAGTATATCCTTGAAGCTTCCGAACGAGTGGAAAGGCCTGTAAGCGACGCTAGGCCAGTTGTTGACGCAGTGATGCCTGACGGTTCTCGTGTAAACTATATCTATGGCAGAGAGATTTCCCGTGAGGGAAGCAGTTTTACTGTGCGAAAGTTCGCGGATACGCCAGTAAGTGTAACAGATATCGTAAATTTCCAGACGCTTACAAGCGAGGTAGCTGCGTACTTATGGCTCTGCATAGAGAATGGCATGAATATCTTTGTCTGCGGTGAAACTGCTTCCGGTAAGACCACTACACTTAACGCTATCTCGGCATTCATCAAACCTGACGCGAAGATCTATACCGTAGAGAACACGGCGGAAGTTACGATGCCGCACGAGATCTGGCAGCACTTAGTCACAAGAGAGGCGAACAAAGACACCGACGTAACCTTGTTCACTTTGCTGATCGCCGCTCTGCGAAGCCGTCCAAACTATATTATTGTGGGAGAGATCCGAGGTGAGGAAGGTAACGTCGCCTTCCAGGCAATGCAGACGGGCCACCCTGTCATGTCCACTTTCCACAGCGGTTCTGTGCACTCTATGATCCAGCGTCTGACCGGTCATCCTATCGATGTTCCCATAGCGTTCATCGATAACCTTAATGTTGTGCTGATCCAGCAGGCAGTTACTGTCAAGAACAGGCTTGTAAGGCGAGTAACCTCTGTCTCGGAGATAGAGAGGTACTATTCTGAGGAGAATAAGGTTATCACAAGAAAGGTCTTCCTTTGGGATCCCAATAAAGATGAGCATCGATTCACCGGCTACTACAACAGTTTTATCCTTGAGAAAAAGATTGCGGCGATGCTTGGTCTTACTGATCCTAAAGATATCTATAAAGAATTGGAGTTGCGTAAGAAGATACTGGAGACGATGGTGGAAGAGAAGATCCTGAATTATTACAAAGTCTTTGACGTCATCAAGAAATTTTCTATCGGCGGTCTTGAGAATCTTCCATTCGCAGTTGAGTGATGGAAAAAGATATCATCAAAGCAGGATTCAGTAGTATTGAGGATTTTTTCCTTAAGGTAGTTCTCCCCACAACAGTTCTGACTCTCATTGCGTTCTTCGCTTTTATGCTCTATGTTCCCTTGCCGATCTATTTTTCGTATGTGGTGCTTATCTTCGGATTCTCTTTTGTCCTCATCATCCCGTATATGATGATCGAGCGCAACAAGATTGAGATCAATGAGAATATCCACTTATTCATCACGTATGCAGGAACTATCTCAACTATCGATCTGGACCGAAAAAAATTCTTTGAGCAGTTGTCCCACAGTGACCAGTACGGTCTCATATCGAGAATAAGCGAGAAGATCCTTTACTTTGCGAAGCGGTGGAATCTTGGTTTCGCTCGAACGTGCAGGAAGATTGCGAAATCTTCTCCTTCCAGAATATTCGGCGATTTCCTTGATAGGTTCGCTGCCGCTCTTGATTTTGGAGAGCCCATGGATGTGTTCATGAAGGATGAGCAGCATGCTGTTCTGGATGACTATGAGACGATGTACAATGAGTCCTTGAATAACATCGGTATGATGCGTGAAGCGTTTATCGCTATCACCATCTCGCTTGCTTTTGGTATGAGCACAGCACTGCTTATGCCACTGCTTATGGGAATCTCTATCATCGTCGCAGTGAAATGGTCATTGTTCGCGACGTTCTTCATCGATGTTCTGCTCTTCATCTTTGCTGCGGCGTTCATTCCTAGCGATGATCTTCTGCATGACATGAAGCTTAAGGATAAGGGTATGATTCGAATCTATAGGTCACTTTTCTGGACAGTACCCCTCTCATTATTTATCATGTTTGTCCTGTTCTGGTTCGGGTGGCTGAGTTTCCTCTTCAATGTCGCTATCGGACTAACTCCTATGCTTTATACAGGATATCTTGCGAACCAGCATGAGAACCAGCTGTTTAAGAGAGATAAGGAGTTTCCAGCATTCATCAGGGCTCTTGGAGCTACTATCTTCGCAAGGCAGGGTGGTGTACTCTCGAGCCTTGAGGCATTGCAGGTCCATGATTTTGGTTCGCTTCAGGAGATTGTGAATAATCTTTATACTAGGCTGAAGATTCAGTCAGACAAGCTGAAGAGCTGGAAATATTTCGCGGCTGAAAGCGGGTCAAAATTGATCAGTAAATTCAGCCTAATCTTTTCGGAGTCTATCTACCTTGGGGGCCATGCCCGGCAAATAGGTGAGATGATCAGCTCAAACTTTCAGAGGCTTATCGCGCTACGAAAGCTTCGCTACCAACAGGCATCGGCATTGAGGGGTGCTCTTTACGGAAGTATGGTCGGTTTTATCGTGACGGTGTTCATTTCAGTGTCCATCACGGAGATGCTTACACAGATGTTTCGTGCAAGCTGGGAAGAGAATGTTCAACAGGGTGGCGTGTCTAGCATGATTGCTTCGATCATTCCGCCCATGCCTGATCTTGATCCTGCCGCCCTAGGACTCTATCTGGGTATCACTATTGTGATGCACGCGTTCATGTCTGCTCTTGTTGTCAAGGTTGTCGACGGGGGCAATCGCTATGGTATGCTGTTCGATTTTATCGCTATGGTATGGATTGGCGCCGCCATGAGCTGGGGCGTTCCGCTCATCGCTGACAATCTCTTCGCAGGAAGCATGGGGCTGGCATAGAATTCTTGCAGAACAAAAAAACGAAAAAATGATTATATATACTCAGTGATTAGCACAGGAGCGATAGCTAGTGATATTGTGCTTGATGGCATTGAGTACATAGGGTTCCTCGATGACCAGGTTGGGAGACACCATCTGCGGATGCCTTATCGCCGATACCAGATTGAGAGCACCGTCCCATACGATGCTGTCGATAGGAAGCCGCCACAATGGTCTGAAGGTACCTTCTTCGATGGCGATATAATGAGGAACGTAAAGCATGCAGTCCATGGCAGCTAGCACCTGTTTGGGATCCCGCTCATCCAGGATTGAGGGCATGAGAATATAGTGCTGTCTGAGTTCAAGCTTTTCAGCGCCACCGCCAAGAATCACTTCATGCAACTGGTCTAGGTGTCGCAGGGGGTCGGATGCGTATGGATTCCATCCCTTCTCTTTGAATGCGTCAACAATATCTTTAGTCATCATGGTTCATCCACCTCGAACAGCTGGTCGTCTTTGTAAAGATAGGTCTTTCCTTCCTCTTCATGTACGGTCTTGCGATGGGAACCATCGCAGAAAGGGAAGTGTTCGGAGAGTCCGCATCTGCAGCAAAGTCTGGTCTCATCACCGCATCGGATAGAACTTGGTGAGTTCTCTGTAAACCTGACCAGTCGTGCCATATAAGAGTGCAAGAGTGTTCAGCTACTTAAGCTTTTTTAGAGCACTGCACAATATTTATTAAGGTCGTAACATTCATGCGTGGTATGGAAGTTATTCTAGGGAACACTATCTTTGAGGGTAGTGTGTCAGCAGGTAATGATGTATGGCTTATTGTAGCCTTTCTTGCATTATTCATCTTCATCGCCATTGTTCTGCTAAAGAGGAGCAGGAAACTGGACGACTTGCTTGCAGAGTAATACTATGATAGATTCGTACCTTAGCATAGTTATTGGTATTAGTGCCATCATTCTTGTACTTGGACTTCTATTTCGCTATTGGGGGCAACCGGTCATCATCGCATATATTTTTGCAGGTATCCTGATAGGACCAAGCGGTTTTGGCATAGTGACTGACCAGGAACTTATGTCGGTCATAGGTGAGGTAGGCGTCATTATGCTACTTTTCTTTATAGGCATGGAGATTTCACTACCCAAACTTCTTAGGAACTGGAGGGTGGCGATTGTCGGTACTGGGGCTACTATCTTATTGAGCATAGGTATAGCATCGCTTGCAGGCTATGCTCTGGGGTGGCCTTTCGCACGTTCTCTACTTATCGGTTTTGTCATCAGTATCAGTAGTACAGCACTTCTGGTGAAGGTGCTTGGGGAGAAAAAACTTTTCGGCACACGGGTAGGTGACAATGTTCTAGGGATATTGCTTGTTCAAGATGTCGCAGTTATCCCTATGATGATCATCATATCGTTTATGGGCGGAAGCAATGAGAGCCTTACGCATATCATCCCGGAACTTCTCATCGGTGTGGTGCTTATAGCTCTCTTTGTATGGGTATCCCGGCATCCAGATTTTAAGGTTCCATGCGCAGTACGTATCCGTAAGGATCATGATCTTAGGATCTTCGCCGCTCTTGTCATCTGCCTTGGACTTGCGTTCCTTACCTCTTTCTTTGGATTGTCCGCTTCGCTTGGGGCATTTATTGCAGGGATACTTGTAGCGAACGGCAAAGAGACCAAATGGGTTGAGAATAGTCTTCATTCTTTCCATATTCTATTTGTAGCTATCTTTTTTGTAAGTATAGGCATGCTTATCGATATCAGTTTTGTGCTTGAACATCTAGCTGTCATCCTTGGAGCAGTGTTTCTGGTCTTTTTCATCAATACTTTCGTGAAGGGTATCGTGCTCAAACTGCTCGGTGACACTTGGTCTGAGAGCTTTTACAGCGGAGCCTTGCTCTCGCAGATAGGAGAATTCAGTTTCGTTCTTGGAGCGGCGGCTTTGCATACTGGTATCATCACTCTGGTAGGCTATCAATATGTTATCGCCATCATATCGATAAGCCTTGTCCTAAGTCCATTCTGGATACAAATATTCAAGAAAAATATGGATGTGGTAGAGCGGTTGCATGGCAGCATGTACCGCTGGTAATCATCTCTTGTGCCGTATAGTACCAAGTATCGCCGCTACAGCTACCAGTATGAGCACTCCAATAACAAGCCAAGGTGTCATATCCTGTTTGGGCAGCTGCCGGTCAAGCTGCACATCCGCCTTATGAGATATGAACTTTGCGATATCCTGTTTTAGGACAACCTCTCCGTTAACATCTTCGACAGTGAGATATTTCATCGTTCCAGCGTAAGGCATATAGACGGTACCAATAGCAACTGGCATCCCCTCTTGCGGAACGGTTATCTGTTGGTCACCTTCAAACCAGTCCGGGTCAGCTGTGAATTGGAGCGGGCTAATCTCTATCCTTAACATGCTGACCTGATTGTGCAGTTCATCATACCCTCTTAGGGTATAGTGATAGTTCACGCTGCTAACATCAGGTTGTACGGCAGTGACTGCCATATCAGTAATACTGAATCCGTCCAGAATCTCATAGCTTACACTGAGGGAATCTGCGAAGACTCCCGGCACAAGCAGTAGCATCAATAAGATTGTCCACTTCATTTTATATTCTCCTCTCATTCTTACGGCCCTATGAGTTCAAGGCGTTGATACAGGTACTGCCTGTTGATAGGCCCCCATGCATCGGCCCAGGTATTGCTTTTGTAACTGTACTGGTTCTTCATCATGCTGTTGCTTGTTCCTCTGTAAGATACTGTCGAAGTGCATCCTTTGTAGGTCTTTTGGTTGTATCCAGTAACGTTTTTCCAGCGGTCAGGGACTGTGCTGTTCGCGTTGCAGTTCATGTAATTGTAGATCCCTGTATTTCCGCTGTAGGTGTACTCGTCCTTCAGATTCCCAAACGAATGACCAAGCTCGTGAGTCAGGACTTTTGCGAATGTTTCAAGATTTCCTCCTATATTGCAGTTGTTGGACATCTTGACTATACCTGTTCCGAGGTAGGCATGGGGCCAGACACTCTTGGATTTGGAGTAGTATATCCTGCTGTCTATCCAGGTAAACTGATTGAAGATGTAGTTGAAGCGTTCGATCTTCTCCTGGTATGTACTTCCCCATTTACATGTACCTGACTCTTCATAGTTGATCTTCGGAATGATGAAATAGTAGACATTGAACCTGTCTTTGTACTGGTCGAAAGGTTCGGTCTTGAAGATGCTGTATGTGCTGTTGCCAAAAGCTGCATTTAGGAAATCTCTCGCTTTGGCGTCTGTGAAATCCTCGAAGGTGACAAAGATGTCATATCTGCCGTGGTTTCCGTCACCCATGAAGAGTACGGGCTCTGGATCTTTACACTGAGGACAGAGCTCTTCTATAGTTTTTATGGTCAGTGCGCCTTGGCTACTATGGATAATCTGCTCTTCATAGACGGGACGCTGATATGTGCCTCCTTCGTTATCCGGGTCGTATTTGCTGTTTGGGTTGGTCAATCCATCAGGATTCTGTTCTTTATCTTCTCTGATTGGGATGTCCTCATATCCTACAACCATCTGTACGGTCATCGTCAGGTTGTACTTGAAGGTCTTCGGCGGATTATCAATCATAAAAACCATCCTTTTTGGATTGGTCTGTCCGTTGTAGTTATTATAGTAGGTGTAAGATTTTAAGACTTCACCATTTACCTGGATATAGGCGTTTCCTGATTTCTGCATTATCCTTGCGTCGTCCATGACCTCAATATCGAAGACCAATCGTTTGCTGTAAGCATCGTATTGTGCACCTTTGATAGTGACCAGGTCTTCATCGATGGTCGCTTTGCTTTGACAGTCGAAATTGATGTAATCTCCGTCTACTGTGCCTTTACCGCAGGTACTATTGATTGTCCTGAGCTCATCTTTGGTGTTTATCTGACATTCAACTATACCTTGGCATTGTGCGTCTTTGCTTTGACAGGTCTGCAAGGTGGTGCTGTCCCTGAATACACACCAATATTGTTTTGTGTCATTGACATCAGGTGTGCCGCCTTGCGTCGTGAAGTTTCCGCGATAAAGTTCTTTGTCTCCATTGGTAATGGTGAAGTAGTATTTTGTATCTGGTTTTAAGCTATAGGGTGGATAATTGTGCCCCAGTTCAACCGTCCCCTGTGTCTTTAGCTGAGCAGCTATGCTTCCCGGTTCACCATAGGTGAAATCTGTCAGAAGAGGATTTCCTGTCACATCATTGTACTTGTAGGATATCTTCACATAGCCTTCCTGTACAATGACGACCGGTTCTGTGAAAGTGTTATCTTCATCGTGTAAACATCTTCCGCAGTGCCAAGTGCCCTGGTTGTCGCATGGATTTGGGCTGGTCAAGATTATATGCTTCCCCTGGCACTCATTATCTATGTCAACAGGGTCTGCGCACCAGTATTCAGAACCAAGATTCAATCTGCAATCATACGGTTCGATGCATGCTCCATCCTGGCAGCTGCATTCTTTTTCTACCATCTGTATGCCACAATTCTGGTCAACATAGAACTCTCTTAGTAGGTTGTTGCTTGGGCAGTAGTCTTCAGCTACATTGTCGGAGTAGTTCGCAGTGGGCAAGCCAGTCACTGAACCTTTGACTCCAAAATTTCTGCCTCCGTCAGATTCAGTACAGTCATAGACGCATGCGCCGCAGAAGAAATTTCCATCGGAATCGCATGCACGT
Organism: Candidatus Woesearchaeota archaeon; assembly: GCA_020637435.1. GTDB lineage: Archaea > Nanobdellota > Nanobdellia > Woesearchaeales > JACJVW01 > JACJVW01. Next base: position 290,222 of record JACJVW010000001.1, on the reverse strand, counting down.
GATACCTGTTGGATAGTCTGCGTTCCTTTGCATTCATTTTGGAACATGTCTCTAGAGTCGCACCAGTATGCTGTTCCGAAGGTTGCTTTGCAGTCGAAGGGGATTGTCTGACGAAGCTGATTTAAGTCCTTCTCAGTTAGCTGTCCATCACCATCCATATCATAGATATAGCAAAGCTCCTGCTTTGAGGTCAGACATCTGTACATGACCCCTTCGTCTACCGCATCTATGATTCCATCGCCATTAAGGTCTCCTTTCTTGACGGTGAGAACCGATTCTACGAATTCAACATCTGTCTGGTCAACTTTTCCATTCTTGTCAAAGTCGTATTGTGTGCAACCGGCTAGGGCGCATTTTGCGACATTGTATATGTCCTGATAGTCGACGTCTCTATCTCTGTCAGTGTCCGGATCAGCATTGTTGCAGGCACCGCGATAGCATCCAAGAACACAGTAGACATCTCGTGATCTGATCATACAATTGTCATCGACACTGAATTCTTTGAGTGTGCTCTTATTGAGACAATAGTCTCCCATAGCATCATCAAAGTCTGAATCTTTGCTTGGGATGCCATGGACCTGTCCTGGGGTGAAGATGTCTCCATTGTCAGAATCCGAGCAGGAGTAGGAGGTACAGGTATTGTTTATGCATCCCTGGCTGCAGAACTCGTATGCATTGTTCTCTTTGAGGTAACAGGTTACCATAGGTGAGCACTGTGTGCAGGTTTCACAATTGCCTTTCTTAGCAATTTTGCTCTGGCAAGCTTCAAAGCTGAAACTGTCATTCATGCATTTATGCATTGCGCCGGTCTCGACGGGATTGTTGATGCATCTGTTGATCGGTTCGACGGGTTCCAGACAATTTCCATTGCTGCAGGCCCCTTCACAGACTGATGATTTTTCTTTCTCGATTGTGCAATCTGATTTGACATAAGCTGCCATCTCGCCTCTGCAGATATACCCTTCAGTGCACTTGGTCATATTTTGTGTGGGGTCTTTACTCTTATTCATACCGTCTTCAATTATCTGAGCGTACATGTCTCTGAGGAGCTCTCTTTGGTACTCGCTTAGCTCTTCCAAGTCGACGTTTTCCTGACCAGAACGGTATGCCTTCATACAGACGTATACGATTGGTACGAATTCCTGAGAAGAATACATCCAGTCACCGCGGTTTTCGATATACGTATCGATGATGGCGATGCTCATATTGAAGCAGGCGCTTGATGTGAGGGCCTGGGCTGTTGGAATCATACATAATAGCAGTAGCAGTAACACGCTCTTTTTCATAGTTATACCTCTAGCAGCAAAGGTTGAATTCCTGGCAACAGACACCCTGGTAGCCTGGCCAGAATCTTTCGTCAAGGACGGCGCAGGGGTCGAAACCCTCTAACCTTTCGGCGTCGAAAGTCTCGCATGCATAATAAGACACGGGCTCATAGATGGTCACTCCGTTGAGATCGCCCTTAAGCCGAAGTTCAAGCCTGTTCTTCACCGACATATCTTCGCAATAATAGTAAGGTTCAGAAGAAAACTTGAGATTATCTATCTGTATCACTTGTGTGGAATCCTCTGTCTCGATGATCACATTTCCTTTGGCGTTGCTTTGCAGCCTGTCGACCAAAAGCGGGGGAAGGTGTTCCTGTTTTGCCCTTTTGTCAAGGAAACATATTTCTCTAACGGATGAAGGCACATCATATTCCAGCCGGCTTACCGAGGAACTTTTAGATTGCACTTGCAGGTCACCCGAAAGCTTTGTCGTGAATGAAAGGAGCGCCGCGTTATTCGCATTCTCTGTAAAGGAAAAGACTGTGTTGAAACCGAACACCAACACAGCTATCGTGACGAGCAATGTGCTTATCATCAATATAGGTTGCATACCTCTGTTTTGGAATTTAGATATTTATAACTCTTTTGATTGCGCTTTTTGTTCTAAAACCGCTATTATACTGCATTTCAGGTCGGAAGTCTATACTTTATAACCGCAAGCTTTAAGTAATGGTATTCACACAAACTTATAAATCATGCATGAGAAATCATGTGGGACTATCCTCTCCCGAAAACGGAACGGAACTAATGAATTTCTTCTAGTACAGAGCAGCAGAAGCGGTAGATGGGGCTTTCCTAAAGGTCATGTGAACATGGGCGAGAGCGAGGTTGAGACTGCGAAGCGTGAAACACATGAAGAGGTCGGCATCCGTGTGGAAGTGCTTGATGGTTTTCGTGAAGAGATTACGTATCCTGTAAGCACGAAGATACGCAAGACCGTGGTGTACTTCCTTGCGAAAGCACATAGTAGGTCTATCCATCTGGATGAAGAAGAGCTTCGCGAGTACGCCTGGCTTCCGTATACGATAGCTAAACGTCGCATAGATTATACAGGTCTGGATATTATCCTTGACAAAGCGAACGTGGTTCTTCAGAGATAACCGAGTTCTTTTACTGCAAGCACAAACATCGCATGTGACCAGCCTAGAGGCTGGATACTCTGCTGATGCGGATTATTGAAGAATTGTTCTGGGAGCAGACAATCACCTTTTAGGTCATTGATGACTTTCTGGAAGTATCTGTACGCGCGTTGCTGTTTTCCCAGACGTTGCAGATAGATGGCCATCCAAAAGTTAAGCACCGGCCAGTAGCCTCCACCTTTTTTTCGATGCAGATCCTTGTACATCCAACCATCATATTCATCATGTTCGTACCTATGGACTCCCTGGTCTTTCACCAGATGCTTCTCTATAAGGTCGAATGTGGTGCGCGCTCTTCTGTCGTCTGCAGCAACAAGTCCGAAGGGCCAGACGAGCCCAAGCAGGCTTGCGTCAACGCGAGTGTCACGGATAGCTCCATAGGAACGGTAGAAGTGTTTTATGACTTTACTGAGCAGAACTTTTTCCATCTGCTCAGCGGTGAGAATCCATTCTCTTTTTTCGAGCATCTCAAATGCGCTATAGAGGCCGCGGATGCAACATGCGACGCTGTACATGAATGATTCACGCATATCCGGAAAACTGAAACGTTCTTCCCAAAGGTCCTGGATGACGTCTTCAAAATGGTCTTCGTTCCATAGTCTGCAGATTGCATCTGCCGTCCTTTCGACAAGTGTGACGTTTTTAGCGAGGCGTTTGCTGTTGTCCCTGGAGTATTCGCCAATTGCGTAGAGAATCATGCCGGACTGATCAATCTGGAGTTCTTTTTCATACTTTTTGCCGTTGATTGTGTAGTTTTTGTAGAAGAGGCCTGTTTTTTTCCAACCCTCAGCTTTGGTGCACCAGTCGAAAAACTTTTGATGGATATCAAGGTCAAGGTGTTGGGCCGCAAGGAGCATGAATGATGCGTCACGGACCCAGACGTAACCATAGTTCTTGGCGTCTTTTGGATAGGATGCATGCTTAGGATTTGCCGCGATGATGGCGCCGTTTTTCATGGTGCAATCCCGTATTACGGTCTTGCTTGCCATCATGATATTGAGCAGTCTCTCTTGCATAGTTTAACTTCCGGTGGAATTTTTTATAATTCTGTGTCTTATCTTAAAAGTAGTTATAGTTCAAATTCGTCGATGAAGCCGAGAATGAGGTTGTATTTTTCGATGTAGCGGAAACCTTTGTCGGTGAGAGTGATGTATTTCTTGTTCTTTTTGTCGAATTCTTCCCGGATGAGTTCCTTGTCGAGCAGCTCTTTGTAATATTCCTGGAAACTCTGTGATGAGATATTGGTGAATCTGAGCAGAGGGGTAGGCTTTATGGAATTGTTCTTGTCCTGGATGACTTTAAGCATGCTGTAAATGATCTCAAGCCTGTCCCTTTTTTTTGCCATGCACAGTTAACCTCTTGTTTACTCTTATGAAGATGGAGATGAATATCGCTGCTGTCAATGCGTACAAGACAAGTTTGGTGGTCAAATCAAGTCGGCCTGGAGTGAATGCCATCATGGTTACTAACCAAAACGCAATGAGGAGGAGATATGTGATCCTATTGACGGAAAGAATCTTTTTCTTGTGGGTAATGAATAAGGCGATGAGCATGACGAGAATCATAATCATATTCAGCAAAAGAATGATATTATAGGATCCAGTAATGAAAACTCCGATGATAACGACGAGTGCGATGAGCTGCATTGCGATGTCGGTCTGGACTTTTGACCAGGGAATGTCTCTAGCGAGAATGGTTGCGGTAAGTGAAAAAAGCGCAACGGTGCTTGCGTATCCGACGACGAGCAGCGATACCATATGCACTTCTCCTCGGAGCATGATGCCAAAGAAGTCTTTTGAGAAGATGATGAGGATGTGAAGAAGTCTGAAGAAAAATGCTATTGCAAAAAACAGGAAGGTGTTCCTGAAAAAGAAGAGACCTTTGTGTCCCGAGAGTTCATAGATCTCTTTGGTACGGATGTAAATGTACAGACAAAGTGCCGTTACTATGAGGAAGAAGACTAACTCAGTGGTCAACAATTCCATCGGTGGTCCTCGTCCAAATGGTGGCATATACAATTCTGTGTCTGTCGGACTTTAAAAATAAAGTGGACTTATAGTGTACATTTCGGCTTCTTCCGACTTATAAGTAAGCTCGGTCATACACTGGAGCAGGAGTGTGTGAACACTTACTGCAACAACACATTTTTTCGAATGAAAGAGTTCAAGCGATACTAGATAATACCTGGCGCTTGACCAAGATTGAACTTACCAATTCGGAAAATGTGACTAATCGGAGGAAGAAAAAATGGCACATATGATGGCAATGGGAATGATTGGCCTAGTCGGTCTTGGAGCAGGAGCAGGTATGGTACTTGATCCTATGACACAGCATAAAATGATTCATGATGACGGTATCCAGATAGCCTTGGCCGAGCAGGATTATGATGGTTTTGTGTCTGCGCTTGCAGCAATTGATGCTGAGGCAAGCATATCGGAGGAGGAGTTCGACTTGCTTGTGGATAACTATGATAGGAAGAATGCACTTGATGCTGCGCTTGAGGCAGATGATTATGATGCATTTCTTAGTGTGCTTGAAGAAGTGAATCCGAATCGGGCTGACCGCTTAACTGAAGAGCAGTTTGCACGGATGAGCGAACGGCATCAATCTCACGCAGCTGTAGAGGCGGCTGTTGAGGCAGGCGATTACCAGGCTTGGGTGGAAGCGGTCAGCGCTTCTCCTCATGGTGATGATATCGCTGAGCTGATTAGCGAAGATGATTTTGCGACTTTTGTTGAGATGCATGAGGCACGCGAGAGCGGTGACTTTGATACTGCGGATGAACTTCGCGAGGAACTTGGACTGCCAGAAAGAGGACCAGGTAAAGAGGGAAGAGCTGGTGGTAAGGAAGGTGGCCCTGGCGGTCAAGGCGACCATAGCGGACGTTTTCTTGTAGATTCTGAATGATGACCTCATTTACTGACCCTTTTTTTCTTTTTTTGATATTTCTCTGTGGACGCAACATCCACTTTGTTTATAAATGATACAGGTAAACCTTATGATCATGGAAAAGAAAGGCAAGGCACTTGTCTCGATGAAAGATGTCTGGAAGGTCTACCAGATGGGAGAGGTAGAAGTGCCTGCGCTTCGTGGAGTATCTGTAGACATCCATGAAGGCGAGTTTGTTGCGATCATAGGCCAATCCGGCAGCGGAAAGAGCACGATGATGAACATGGTCGGCTGCCTTGACGTGCCTTCGAAGGGTACCGTCCTGTTAAAGGGCAAAGACATCACGAAGCTTTCTGAATCAAATCTGTCTGTGCTACGTGGAAGGTCTATCGGTTTTATCTTCCAGCAATATAATCTGATCCCTAACATGTCTGCGTACGAGAATGTTCTGCTTCCACTTGAGCTTGCTGAGGTGGATGACGCTTCAGCATCACAGCGGGTGCTGGATGTACTTGACGACGTCGGTCTTGGGGATAAGGTAGAGAACAGGCCTGCTCAACTTTCCGGCGGACAACAGCAGCGTGTATCTATCGCACGATGCCTGGTGACAGATCCTGAGATCATCCTTGCGGATGAGCCCACGGGGGCGCTTGACAGCAAGACTGGAAAGGATGTCATCCAGACGTTGCAGAGACTCTGGAAGGAGAAAGGAAAAACAGTTATCATGGTCACGCATGATCTAACGCTTGCGCAGTATGCGCAGCGGCATATTGAACTTAGGGATGGTATCATCGTCAATGATTACCAGAATAAAGCTATCAAACAAGTGAAGAAGGGTGAATACTCATGAAACAAATCTTAGCGCTATTACTTATATTTTGTCTGCTTCCTTTGACAGGAGCGGCATCGTACAGCACATCGAAAGTCCTGACTTTTGAGTTGGTCAACCAGGATCCTGATCCAGCGACAGCTGGAGATATTGTTGAGGTGCGTATAGGCATCCAGAACACCGGCGGGGAGGGGGTTGAAAGCCTTTTTATTGAAGCTGTCCCTGAATATCCTTTCTCTTTGGTGAGCGGTGAGGAGGCCGTCAAAAGTGTAGGTCCAATCTCCGGTTTCCAAAGCGATGACAATACGAAAATAGTGAAGTTCAGATTGAAGGTTGATGAGACCGCGCCCGCAGGAGCTCATGAGCTGAAGATAAATTATTTTGAAAAAACTGCCGATGTCAAGGCGCAGAAGACATTCCTGCTTGATATCAAGAACAGTGAGAGCGTAGAGATTACACACATTTCTGAGTCATCCCTTGTTCCTGGAATCGAGACCGAGGTTAAGATTACACTTAAGAATGTCGGCAATGCACCATTGAGTAATCTTGAGTTTACGTGGGTTAATGATGATGATGTTGTGCTTCCAGTCGGAAGCTCGAACACGAAATACATAGAGTATCTTGGCATTGACCAGAGTTCCGTCGTCTCGTACAGAGTAATCGCTGATACGAACGCAGAACCCGGACTCTATAAGCTTGACATGACACTAAGATATGACGACCCTATTTCTGGGACGACAGATAGTGATACTACGGTAGCAGGAATGTATGTTGGTGGGGGTACAGATTTTGAGGTTACCTTTTCTGAACAAAGCGGGAATGAAATATCATTTTCGGTCGCTAATATTGGGAGCAATCCTGCGTATAGTGTGACGGTAAGCGTTCCTCAACAGCAGGGATGGCAGGTCAGCGGCGCCCGTTCATCAATCATCGGAAATCTGAACAATGGTGATTATACAGTAGCTTCGTATACACTTAGTAAATCCAACTCTACACGTTCGTTTCCAGTAGGCGTGAATCGAGATACCTCGGAAAGTGATGAAAGCAGCGGGGATACTCTTGTAGATAGAGATGCTCTTCGTTCCACAGCTCAATCTTCGAATACGGTGAAGCTTGAGATCGCTTATACAGACACCATGGGCGTACGTAAGACTATCGAGAAAGAAGTATTGGTCGAGACGTCAAGCTCTAGCGGTTCATTTCAGATGAGCGGTATGCGAAACTCTTCACAGACGACTACATCAACTAACTATACACCTTGGATCATCGGCGCGGTTGTCGCCGTTGTGTTCTTTGTAGGATACAGATGGTTCAGACGAGTTCCTAAAAGAAGAAAATGAGACTTGTTAAAAGCTTTGGCCATGCTCTACGCATGGTGCTGCACAGTAAACTTCGTAGCTGGCTGACTATCCTTGGTATAGTGATAGGAGTAGGCGCTGTCGTCGCTATCATGTCGCTTGGTACGGGGATGGAACAGTCGATAAACAACCAGTTCGGCAACCTTGGCGGCGATCAATTGACCCTCACGGCTGGAGCATCGAGAGGTATGAGTTCTTTTGGGCCTGGTAGATTTGGAGGTGGTGGTGGAGCGACGGCATCGAGCGAGGAGGTAGTACTTGACCGTTCTGACCTTCAGGTGCTTAAAGGCATCAGTGATATCAAGTATATCGATACCCGTATCTCTGGCCGTGCTGATGTGAGCTATCTTGGTGAAGAAGGCACAATCTCCATCAATGGTGTCGATCAGAAGGTTTGGGCACATATCCAGACTTCTGACGTCGCTTCCGGCAGACTATTGGACAGCGCTGACTCGAATGTGGTCGTCATCGGGGGCCGGCTTGCTGACGGATATTTTGACGATCCAATAGGGATCAATAAGATGATCACCATAGAAGGCAGCGCATTTCGTGTAGTGGGAGTTCTGGATGATACTTCTACTTCAGTCTATATGCCTATCTCCATGGCTTACCAGATTCTTGAAGATTCAGTCCGCGACCAATACGACAGCATCATAGTTGCAGTGGAAGATGAAGAGCAGATAGATGCTACTATCGAAAAGATAGAGAAGAAGTTGCGAATGAGCAGACATGTAACTGAGAAGGAGCAGGATTTTACCGTCACGTCCAATAAGGCTATCATTGAGACACGTTCGGAAATGCTCTCCTCAATGAGTATGTTCCTTACTGCAATCGCCGCAGTGTCTTTGCTGGTAGGTGCAGTGGGCATCGCAAATACGATGTTCACTTCCGTGCTTGAGAAGACGAAACAGATCGGTATCATGAAGGCAATCGGTGCGAGGAACAGAGATATCCTTGTTATGTTCCTGATGAATGCTATGCTGATCGGGCTTATAGGGGGCATACTTGGTGTCCTGCTTGGCATGCTTCTGTCCGGGCTGGTACCGACTTTGCTGAGCGGAACTCCCATGGGGAGAGGTGGAAGTCTGGTGACGATGGATTCAGTTGTGCTCGCGCTTAGTGTTTCGATGGCTGTAGGCATCATCGCAGGTCTTGTACCTGCCATCAAGGCATCAAAGCTTAGGCCGGTGGATGCGCTTCGCTTTGAGTGATCACGGTTGTGTCCTAGAATTTTCTTGACTTATCTATTTTATTTTTATTCGTCTCTATAGTATCCTTATACACACTATCAATCCTAATAGCATCTATCACAATAGTTTCTGTCTTCATACTATCTATCTTAATAGTATTTTTCTTAATAAATTCTGTCTTAAAAGAATGATGTCTATGCAATCTGTCATAACAACTACTCTAGTTTACTATAGCATGAGCAAACGAAGATGTTCAATAGAATCTGCGATAAGCTCTTCTACATGGTCTATCTCTACGACGAGTGTTTCTGCAATCTCACGGGCATCGAGCTCCTCTATGAAGTGCAGTCTTATTATCTCTCGTTTGTGCTCATCTATTCGGTCCAGCGCCTGGTAGAGGTCGTGATATTCATGCTCTTTGTCTTCGGTGAAGAGAATATTCTCCAAACTGAAATCTTCAGTTTTGCCCAAAGGTGCCTGAATGCTTTGCTCATTGTAGCGTGTGTACTCATTGCGGATGAATGCAGCTTCTTCGGTACGGATGTGCTTGTCAAAAAATTCCATGAAGTGCACTCCTGAGTACAGATCGTAACTATTGAATGCGTTCCATACACCACCATCTACTGACTCTCTGGCCTGTCTTTTGGTGGATCTGGTCTTTTTTGCGATGTGCTGGATATATCTTTGAGCAAAGTGATCGATGATCTGCGGTATTCGGTCATCCTGCCTATGCGTCCTTGTGAATAATGCAATCTGGAAGAGGAATTCTTCATTGTCGCTTTGTAGCAACAATTCCGGATCAAGATTTTCTGCGCGCTTATAGTCTGTCTTGAGGATGACATGGCTTGTATCGATGTCGACGTCAAAAAGTTTGCCGATACTTCTTAGGAATCTATTTGCATAAGCTCTGCTGTATCTCCAGTGGTCATTAGGTATCGCATGTATGTCCGGACGGGCTTTATGTTGATACACCTCAAAATATCGTTTTAGTCGATCTTCTGAGATAGGTATGCGGGCATACAATGAGAGTGTATGGATCTCTTCCATGCTAAGTTGAGAAGTAACTTTAATCATATTCTGTATCTCTTGACGAGACCATCTAACCTGATATTTTGTACTGAAGGGTTTAAGGAGGCGATATCCGTGTATATTGCCGAGCTTATGATGCCTTCGCATCGTGCTTTCATCCATCCCGCTCATTCCTGCAGCTTCATCATTTGAGAATGTAGCCTGTGAAAGTTTCACATAGTTGTCGATGGTATGGCGGACTTGTTGGTACGCTCTTGGCGAGAAAAGCTTGATGCCGTCTTTCTGTTCCGTAAGGAGGCCTGAGTTTTCAAGCAGTCTTTGCAGTGATCTCCAGTTCATATCAGAAGGAGCCAGAGTCTTGATAAGATCTTCGGAGAAGGGCACGCTTCCCTGCGGAATTCCAGCCCGTCTTGCATACAGTTCCAGGTTGGGATTCTGCGTCCCATAAGCCCGAGCGTAGTGTCTTGTGGCGAGAGCTGCATCATTCTGTATTATCTGCACCTGCTCTTTTGAGAATCTAAAATAGCCCCGCTTAGCGTAGGGGGCGGTGATCATCCTGCCTGGAATGCGGTTCTTACGAGCCCATTCTGTGACGATGAGTGGCTCGTAGCGCAAATGTTCTGCAAGCTCACCTATACTCCAGGTATCAGCGAGCTCCTGGGCATAACTTTCAAGCTCAAAGTTCACTTTTCTCAGGTCTTCTTCAGAGATGGATCTACGGTTTTTATCAATCTTGACTATGCCTTCTTTCTCTAAAGCCTGCCGCAGTGTGCTGTATTTTACACCGGGTGCAGCATAGATGAGGTCCTGTGTCAGCTCTAGCATCAGGTAGACAGGGTTCTTTGGGCATTTATAAGGCTGCGGCATACTTCCGGTTTTATTGCATACTATAGAACTATCGAGATGGTCTTGAGTACTGCTTGTTTTTCTGTATACAGGTGCAGTAGTCCCCAGACTTTATAAATAAATCTGAATAACGGCAGTACTGCGAGAAAGCAATAAGTATTCTTGCCTGTGAGACACCATGAAAGACTTATTCCACGACATGTTGCGGCGCATCGCGCATTTCCAGACTGAGCATCCATTCATCTCGGTCCTCTTGATAGCTCTGCTTACAGTAGCTATGTTTGGTGGAGTGGAGCAGGTGCGCACAGTAGCAAGCCTTGAACAGATGATGCCTAAAGATCTTCCGGAGATCAAGGCATTCAATACCCTACGAGATACGCAGCATGGCAAAGACCTGATAGCGGTTGTCGTGCGGGTTGACCCTTTAAGCACCGATGCTGAGGGTGTCATCGACGTGCGCGATAAACGTGTGCATGATTATCTTGTACACCTTTCAGGTTCGATCAGCAGCGAGACGGACGTGCTTGCCACATATAGCTACGCAGATGTGCTTGCTGAATACGGTTCCACGCTTAGTGATGAGGAATATGACGCTCTTATGGACAACGCATATGTAAAGGAGATGCTAAGAGATTTTGTGAATGATGATGCTTCAGTAACATTGCTGCTGGCATCGACTGATGTAAGTACAGATGATGCGCGCATGCAGATGCTCGCGACCCGAGTTATGAGAGATGTCGATAGCGCAGGTCATCCACCCGGCGTCAAGATTGAGTATACTGGAACGCCTGTCATCCAGCAGAAACTTGGTGAGCTTATCGAACACGATCGGACGAGTACGCAATGGATATCTACTCTGCTTGTGTTTATGATTACACTTCTGATATTTGGTTCGTTCACTTCAGCGCTGGTACCTATCATCGTCGTGACTATAAGTGTGAACTGGCTGTATGGGACGATGGGGTATAACGATCTTCCTATATCCACCCTTGCCGGCGGCGTCGCCGCAATGGTCATCGGTATAGGGATTGATTTTGCGATACATATCATGAACAAGTTCAAGTATGAACGCAAGAAAGGTCTTTCCATCAAGAACGGCATCGAGATGGCTGTTGTCGATACGGGCACTGCGCTTACTGCAACTTCTGTAACTACTATCGCAGCTTTCCTTGCGTTCCTTTCCGGAGCGATGCCTGAGATGGGCCGCTTTGGCATCCTGATGGCTATCGGAATAGGTTATGCGCTGTTCTTCTCGCTCTTCGGTCTTCCTGCATTGCTGGTCATTGAGGAAAAGATCATCTATTGGTTGAAAGATAAGGTACGTTTCGGCGTTGAGCGTGAGCTTTACCTTGAAACAGAATCACCTGACATCGCAAAAAAGAACAGGGGGGATGTGTCATGATGGAATCGTTCGGTAAACATATTGCAACCGCGCAGAGCAAGCATCCCTGGATGTTCGTGATAGTTTTCCTAGTCATAACGGCTCTGCTTACACCAGGCATATTCCATCTTATTGGAAACATCGAGCCGAGTATCGAGAAGCTGCTGCCTCAGGATGTTCAGGAAGTTCGCGTGATGAATGATATGCGCGCGCAGTTTGGCTCTGACATGATGTACATCCTCATCTATCCTGAGGGAACGGTGAGCGATGTGCGCGATCCTGTGTTGCTATCGTATATGGATACTCTTGCGCAGACTTTGCTTATTCATGAACAGGTACTAGATGTGCGGACACTGGCAGATGTGGTGAAGATGGAGAATGACGGGGTCATTCCTGATTCCATTCTTGAGACCAGAGAACTGCTTAAGCAGAGTCCACGAACACTGCAATATGTCAGTGCCGACTATGACCTGGCCATTATAGAGATCAGATCGGATACCGGAGCGAATGCGCAGGTCATCAAGTCAGTCGTGGAGAGTATTGAGGAGGATATTGAACATCTTGAAATCATCAACCCTGGTTCCCGATATGAGCTTACCGGTTTTAATGCCATAGACAAGGCAACTTTTGAGATCATCATGAGCGATTTTGCATCAATCACTTTTGTCAGCATGGCGCTTATCGCAGTTGTGGTATTCTTCACCTTTGGTTCACTTGGACGAGGCATGATGCCGATGGTTGTTGTGATGGTCGCTTTACTCTGGACGATGGGCATCGCGGGCTATCTTAACCTTACGATAACTGTTGTGTCTATGGTCGCGGCTGCTATGATCATGGGACTAGGCATAGATTTTGGCATCCATATCGTACACACGTATTTTGAGCTTCGTAAGAAGCAGCAAAAGGAGCAAGCGCTTACATCGACACTCAGCGAACTGCTTCGGGCGACCACCGCAGCTTCGCTGACTACGATGGCCGGATTCTCAGCTCTCCTATGGGGTGTTCTACCGGCGATGAAGACGCTGGCTATCATACTTATGATGGGTATTTTTACTACCCTACTAGGGGCGATATTTCTGTTGCCCGCAATTGTCTATCTTGCAGATAGAGGAGGAAAAAAATGAAACGATTACTTAGCATACTACTGCTTCTGGCGGCACTCGTGCCGGTCGCTCACGCAGAACTTGTCTTGGACAGCATCCAGTATGACCCTGCCATTATCGCGGCAGGTGATGAAGTGGACATCATTGTCCAGTTCCACGATGAGGAAACTGCGCTACAATATTCGCCGGAAGAACAGAAGGATATGACGTTCAAGGTGCTGCTTGAGGCAGATGATTCATTGACAGGCAAATATGTAACGCTTGTTGATGCAGAAGGTGACGATACGCAGTGGAGGTTCATTTCTGGCGGATTCTTCTCCAAGGTCTTTACGGTTAAAGTAGCTAACAATGCTCCTGCGGGAAACTATGAGTTTCGACTGGTCGGTCAGTGGTATGATAAAGGCAAGCCGCTTGATTATCAGAGGTATCTACGGTTTAAGATGCCGGTGAAGAAAGAAGGCATCATTCTTGATGTGGCGACACTGACTACTGTGCCTGCCGAAGTTAGACCAGGAGATAATTATGTTAAGATCTTAACCAGGGTTGAAAATACAGGTCAGAAGGATGCTAAGTCTATTGAGATAGATCTTGAACTACCTGAGGGGATCGAAGCTTCTTATACGAACAATAACCGCGTCTGGATAGGCCGGCTTAACGCCGGTGAGAGCAAAGAGGTCACGTTCTTTGTCGATGTTGATGAGTACCTTGTGGATGCTGTCTACCAGGTTACTTACAAATTCTCGTATCTTGACCTGGACGACAACCAGTATTCCAAGCAATCCAGCGTTCCGTTCCTAGTCAAACCACGACCCTACCTTGAGGTTGTCGCTTACAATGGCAGCGGTCTTGCAGGAGCTTCTGGAAAACTCTATGTGACTATCGAGAATACCGGTTCTGAAAGTGCTGAAGCGGTTGATGTCCGGCTAATCAAGCAGAATTCACAACCATTTGATCTTGATGTTCGCAGCGACTACATCGGAGAACTTGCACCTGGAGAACAGGGTGTCGCAATCTTCAATATCGATGTACGCCGTGAAGCGGAATTCAAGGAGCATGATTTTAAGCTGCAGATCCGTTCCAAGGGAGACAGTGATGAGGGAGATGATACCATCTACATGTACACAAGACGCGCAAGTTTTGATGTGACGGGCGAAGCTTCCAACAAACTTAGGACGTACGGACTCTACGGTGCCGGTGCATTGCTCGTCGTAGTAATCCTTGGAAAAATATTTAAACGAAAAAAAGGAAGGCGGTCCTAAGACGACTGCTCTTTTACAGGTGATATGAATGATAGATTTCGCATGCAAACAATTTCAACTTGATGATGTCATCAAATGCAGTCTTACACTAAGCAAAGCCGATTTTAAGCTGCTCCGCTATATGATGGAACATGATGAAGATTATTTCACTACGCATGAACTCTCCAAAGAACTTGGTCTGAATCTGACGACTATTCAGCGGTCAGTCAAAAAGCTTCATGAAAAAGAGATAATTATGCGAGGTCAGGAGAATCTTTCCGGAGGCGGTTATCTGTTTAAGTACACTATCGCAGATAAACGTGAGATCAGAAAGATTATTGGAGATATCGTCATGAACTGGGCAAAAAATGTCCAGAAAGCTCTGGAGAAATGGTAATCTCCTCAACCATCTCATAGAATGAATGCACTTTATTTTTTGTTTTGTATCTGCTCAGTATTGGATTAAGTCCCATTCTGTGCAAGTGCATCAGTAGGTTGTCCTGAAGAGTCCAATCGTCAAGAAATGCTTCGACTGCCGAAAGGTCTTGCTCTTGTATGAGTTGCCATAATTCAGGGGTATACTCCTGAAATGCGTAGGCACTTAGGTTGTGGAGATTTTCTTTGGATTCAAGTACGCAGTGGATGTAGCGTACGGTTTCAAATCTTAATTGAGGCTTTCTTGGGGTTGGGTAATCGATGGATGCACTTTTTAATGCGTTTGCCAGGTTTTGTTCCTTCTCGTATTCTTCCATCTTTGAGAGGTGGTCGCGTTCGTTTGCTGCAAGTTTATTCTGCCATGTTCTGTATTCATTTTTCATTGTGGCATTATCTACCCAGACTGCCCGTCTGTAGAAATCAGGTTGGTCGACAATGTCTTCTAATTCTGGATAATCATAAGCGTGGCGGACCGCGAGGAAGAACTTGTATGAGGTCATAGGCTTTATAGCGGAGAAAAAGTCGAGTTGATGATAGGTTTCATACTTGTGGCGGATGATGTCACTGTCCATGATTGAGGAGAACGCTTCAGCCTATATTAAACTGCGGACTTCAATTATAAACAGTAGCAATTGGGGCAGGAAATAGGTGACGGTTGCGCCTACGGTGAGGGCGGGTGCGAATGGTACAATCTCATGTATGCGCACTGCGTTCGCGTTATGTTGTTTGAGCTGTTGGATTTGATTTCTGCTTAGGCCTTCAGGTTCCGCAGATATAATGATTTTTTCTTCATCAGCTTTGAGGTATCCAAAGATACTAAAGAAGAGTCGTTTGCGGCGGACAATCCCGTTGGTTGTGTTGAGTATGTCTTCAGCGAGGACCATGCCTGGTTTGACTTTGTGCAGGGGTATTTCTTTAGTCATGGCGAAGTAGCCGAGTTCGAGAGCGAAGAAACGAAAGCAGATGAAGTAGAGGAGCAGAAATCCCGTTTCCTGCAGTCTTTGTAGGGGTTCTGTAGCGAGACCATAGATGATGAGGGGAATAGCAATGATGTAGAATAGTTTTAGTCTGTGGATGACCATGAAAAGCGCAATGAAGATACTGAGTTTGTATAGCATTGGGAGAGTTCCAATGAAAAGCTCAAGTATAGAAGCCGCTGTGGTGAATGCGAAGATGGCAATTGCAGTAATTGCCAGATGCCTGGGACGAAGAATATTGATGATGGTCTTTATTATATGGAGCATTCTGGTCTTTAGGATTGCCGAGATGCTAAGGTGGATGAACAGCGGTACGAAGGTGACTATCATGAGGAGAAGCCACGACTGGCCTCCGGGGATAAGCAGGCTGAAGGCGGTGTAGAGTTTTCCGTCTCCTGCGGTCCAGAATTTTAGCGACCAGAGGATAAAACCAATGGCGATGCATACGATGATTTTTTGCAGTGGGTTTTGTTCCTGAAGTGTTAAGAGTATGCCTGCAAAGATACCACTCCAGGCAGCCCAGTTTTTGATTTTGTGGGATCTGATGTCTGTCCATGATGTGTATAATCCAAGAAGCAGGAGGAGGATGAAATTAATTGTCATCTTGTTTGTCCAGATACTCTTCTTTAAATTTTAATCCCCGGTGGATGGTATGCAGGAAGGTGATTGCGTCTTTTGCATCCATCGCAAAAAGTGTAGCGAACTCTTTTGGGTCTATTTCCTGCTTTGAGAATATGTAGTCTGTTATTTCATCAACCTTCTCTTGGAGGTTGTACTTCTGAATGATAGCTTTAAATTCAGACATAGATGATAGAGTGGCTGCGCAGTACATAAAGTTTACGTAGGACTTAATAATCTGACTGTCTGTGCCTGTATCCATGAAATTGTTTTTTGCTACGAAAGCGATAATAGAATTTGATGGGAAGATTTTGCTGCTTAGAGAATCCTTAGACTACGAAGAAGGGTCGCATGCGGGGAGGTATGATATCGTGGGGGGCAGACTTGAACCTGAACAACCATATCTGGAAAGCCTTCGTCGTGAAATTGATGAAGAGACTGGACTTGCTGTTGAGATTGGTGAGCCTTTCTTTGTTGGTGAATGGTGGCCTGTAATCAAGGGAGAGAAATGCCATGTAGTCGCTGTGACGTTTCGTTGTACTGCTGCCAGTGACCATGTTGTCCTGAGTCCAGATCATGACGAATATAGGTGGGTGGATATTTCTGAACTTGAGGGCATGCATATCATTCCAAATCTACGTGAGTTGTTTGCTGTCTATAAGAAGAAATATCATAAGGTTTTTTAACACATCTTGCACTATCTGCTAGTATGAAGGTAGCTTTTCTTACAGAGGGTGGCACGAGCTATGGAGGCGGTCATCTTGTTCGTTGTCACGCGCTTAGTGAGGCATTTGTTGAGCGCGGGATAGAGTGCACTATCTATGTGCAGGGAGACAGTACTCTTGTTGCTGATGTTGAACGCAAGGATTGGCGAGAGGATACGCAGTTTCTTTCAACGATAGGAGCTGCATATGATATTGTCGTGATGGATTCGTACCATGCGACTGCCGCTATGTATGCATTGGTGAAGATGCAAGGGACAAGGTTGGTTGTGTTTGATGATTTGCATCGTCTGGACTACGGTGCGGACTATATCATTAATGCGTCCCCTGCTGCAAGGTATGATGAGAAAGGCTTTTACGGACCTTCGTATGCGACGCTACGCAAGGAGTTTTGGGATGTACCTCAAAAAGAGATTTCTGAGATGCAGCGAATTCTGGTTACGATTGGGAATATTGACCCTGACGGACGGCTAAAGGAGATTATGTCGCAACTGCCTGCGGTGAAAACAGATGTTGTTGTTGGACCTGATTTTCCGTTTGTACCAAAAGGAGAGCATATTTCTGTACACACAAAATTGAGCGCTGGAGAGATGCGGAAGTTGATGGCAGACGCTGATATTTGTGTCTCCGCGTGCGGTCAGACGTTGTATGAACTTGCCAGGTGCGGTGTGCCGACTATTGGTGTTGGTCTATTTGACAATCAGAAGGATTTGGTGAAGGGTTTTTTGGAAGCAGGATTTATCACCTTTGCAGGTTGGTATACTGATTTCACGGTAGCTGATGCAGTGCGAGAAATGACCCCTGCGAAACGAAGGAAAGCTTCACAGATTGGTCAACATTTGGTTGATGGACAGGGATGCCGAAGAATAGTGGATGGATTACTGCAGGGGTGAGGCGCATATGTCGCAGAACTCTTCGAATGATGACGCATAGGTCGCGTACTGTAAGCGTCTAGGGTCGCTAAGGTAAGCCGTCTCGATAGCGTTCATAGCTGTTCCTGATATGCTGAACATGAAGTCTTTCCACGCTCGAAGCTCTCTGTGGATCATCTTATGTACAAGTCCATGGTCTGCTTCTCCATCAGCTAGAGCATGATACGTCAGGGGTGAGATTACATGGAAGCCTATCTCTTTCTGCAATGCCTGATATGTCGCTTTATTCATCTCGGAAGATCCTATCGCTGAACGGGTCATCCGTGCCACAGCTTCTTTTATGAACGGCCCGTGGATGAATGTGTAGGTAAATTCTGGAAGCACTTTCTCAACATCCATGTATTCCAGATAGAGCGAACGAAGCTCTGCTATGGCTGTCAATTCTGCGTATGATCTTAATATGTCCATCTGGCCTTTTGCGTACCGTTCTGATTTGAGATTGCCTGTCTTGTCAATAAGCCTGAATTCAAGGTCCTCAAGGTTCTCTTCATGTGCGCGATAGCTCTGGTAGATGGGGCTAGCGAAAAAATCCACATGGTCCAGGAGGCCCCGAAGCATATCTACAGTCGGCACGGCAAAACTTTTGATGTTGACAAGCTCTTCCAGCGCAGGCCTTGCCGTCTCTATGAGAAAATTTTTCTTCTCCTCATAGGTGACACCCTGCAGGCTCTGGTATTCCACATAGTTATTGAGTTCTTCAACATAGGGGAAGGACCATTCAAATAAGCTCAGGGTCTTAATCGGATTCCTTAGTGTCTTTAGAATCATGTATTCGTCTTTGCTGCGCAGCAGGTTCTGGGCTATCGCGAAAAATGTCTCGACGTTCTTTGTTTCGCTTAGGGCAAACTGAACCGCATTGATGCCAAGAACTGGAGTCTTTCCTCTTGTATGAGCGAAACCTACAGCTTTATAGCCATGCTGGTAGAGCACATGTGTTTCAAAAGCATCGGGTACGGAGAGTCCCAAGTCCTGGCGTTCTTTTTGTGCAAGTGCGATATTGAGGTAGGTCTCCTGACCGAAATCGTGCAGTTCATGTGGGGTGTGTAGCATCTGCAAAAGGGTAATGATTTCCCATTTTTAAAGTTCATTCTCTCCACGTAGTTGTACGAAAATTTTTCATCGAAATCTTTGCAGGGTTAACTGCCTGGATGGTTCATGGATGAGTTGAGAAGTTTTTACTCCAATCAAACGAATCTTGTTGGTGATATCTAGAGCATTGAAGAGTTTGAGCGCTGTACGTTCTATGGTTTCTTTGTCATCACGTGGGGCTTTTAGGGTGAAATCCCTTGATTGTGTGATGAAACCGGTGTAACGTACTTTGATGGATACGGTCTTGAATGCTTTTCCATGGAGATGTTGGTGGACGATAGCTGAAAGCTCTCTTATCTTATTCTCTATTGCCTGGATATCTCCTTCGTCAATGAGGAATGTGTGTTCTTTGCTGACCGATTTTCTTTTGGAGCGCTGAGGCAGTCCGATGTATTGTTCGCCGCGGGCTATCTTATGATAGTAGACCCCGTGTTTTCCAAAATGGTCGAGGACCCAGAACCTGTCTTTCTTTGCAAGGTCGCCAATGGTATGAATACCATTGTGTTCATAGTGCTCGACAGAGACTTTGCCGATGCCTGGGAATTTTTTGATAGGGAGTGGAGCGAGAAATGCTTTGGTGTCTGCTACTACTGTGAGTCCTCCAGGTTTCTTGAAATCGGATGCTATTTTGGAGACTACTTTGCATGGGGAAATGCCTACTGAGCATGAGAGTCCGGTACGTTCCTTTACCGCTTCTTGGATTGTAGTGGCGGCCTTTTCTGGTGAACCTACTTCTTGGACAAGTGATCGAATGTCTAGGTACGCTTCATCGACTGAGACCTGGTAAACATCGTCTGCGAGCATGCGTAATGCCATCATTACGGAAATGCTCTCTTTTCTGTAGAGGGTGAAGTCGACTGGGAGATAGATGCCATCGGGGCAACGTTTGCGGGCGATGCTTATCGGTGTGGCTGAGAAGACTTCGAATTTTCGAGCTTCATAATTGGATGTGCTGACAACTCCCCTCTGCCCTGTCGAACCGACGATGACCGGTTTTCCTTTGAGTTTTGGATTGCGTTTTTCTTCGCAGGCGCAGAAGAAGCAGTCCATATCAACGTGCGCTATGAACATCGTCGTAGGAACCAAGGATGCGTATCTCTGTGGTATGTTGTTTGAGCTCTTCAAGAGCGGGACGCAGGGTCTCAATATCTGCGGCCAGGTCAACATAGAATAAGTATTCGAAATGACTTTTTCTTTTGGGTCGTGATTCAATC
This sequence comes from Candidatus Woesearchaeota archaeon, assembly GCA_020637435.1. Taxonomy (GTDB): domain Archaea; phylum Nanobdellota; class Nanobdellia; order Woesearchaeales; family JACJVW01; genus JACJVW01. Next base: position 269,908 of record JACJVW010000001.1, on the reverse strand, counting down.
TTTGTGAGATTAATGTTGTGATTGGCAAGAACGCCAAGGCATTTATGAAGTGCTCCTGGTCCGTCATTGGTCATGAAGAGAAGGGTTGTCTTTTTGCCAGGTAGAATGTCTTGCTGAGGTCCAATAAGAAAGAACCTTGTGGTGTTGTCAGAGTTATCCTGGATGTTTTCCTTAAGAATGTGCAGATTGTAGTGTTCAGCCGCGACTTTGCTTGCTATCGCTCCCACATTTGGGTCAGAAGATTCGCTGACCATCTTTGCAGCAGCGGCAGTGTCGATAAATTCGGCACCTTTCATATTGTGGGACTGAAGAAATTTTTTGCATTGCTTGAGTGCCTGGGGATGAGAATAGATTATTTTTGGCATTTGGTCTGTTTTTGCAAGCAGACAATGTTCTACTTTGTGCAGGTATTCCTGGCAAATGCGGACATCGAATTCCTGGAAGAGGTCGTAGCATTCCACTACGCTGCCAGCAGTTGAGTTTTCTATGGGAACCACCGCATAATCAGCATCGGTACCGACGGCGGCAAAAAGGTCATGGAAGTCTTCTTTTGGTACGAGTTCCGCTGGAATTCCTAGTGATTTTTGGAAGACTTTTGCCGCTTCTTCGCTGTGCGCTCCGGGTATTCCCTGATAGGCAATTCTCATTTGTTATGCAGGAAAGAAATAATAGTATTAAAATAATGCTGCTACGAGTCCTGTGGCAAGTGGAATGGTCACGAGGTACATGCCGGCGTTGATGAAGAAGAGCTTGAGCGGTTTCTTCTCCCAGAGAACCGGATTAATCATGGTGGTCATGATGAGTCCAACCCAAAGGAAGAGACCTAGGGTCATGCCATCGAGGAAAGTGTTGAGCTCAAGCAGTTTAGCGAGTACCCAGACGACGAGCACCATGATGAAGTTCATGATGAACGCGGTAACCATCTGGCCCATCATGTTTTTCATGTTTGCTTTTTCCATATCTCTATGCTTGATGCCGACGAGTTTCATCCAGGTCTTGCCAAAGAGCAGTGGTGTGTACCACATAGCGCCTATGATGAATACCAGTATGGTTGTTCCGATAAGTATGAGTATGCCTGTCATTGTAAGGTTGAGCTATACGCTCATTGGATATAAGTGTTTCCTATTCCCTCACGGATGCTCAGATATTCGCTCGCAAGACGGTCGATGGGGTAGGCAGTCTGTGTTCCTCCAGAATAAGTAGGCGCTATGACTGTTGAGAAGTTGTAGGGTGATGCATGGCGTTCGTGTATGCCTTCCAGGACATCGCTGATATGTGCTCGTAGTTCATCGGCGTAGCCTCTTCTGTGCATGTTCCTGAAGAATGAACGTCTGAAGAGACTTCCATATTTGTCAACGAGCTCATCGATTGCATCAGCCATATTAGGTTAAAGAATGTAGGGATATTTGAATGTTATGCTATTTCTTTTTGATGGACTTGCGCAACATTTCTTCTATCTGGAGCGGCTGGTCTTCGTCTTTAAGCAGTCGCCAGTACAGAGTCACGATAAGGGTGACTGCGGCGTAGACGTAAAGCAGGTGGTAGTAGGTGGTCATCAGGGTGATGCCGCTGAAGAGCAGGAAGATGATATTGATGAGTTTCATCGAAAAGAAGGTGAAGTAGGTCTTGATGGAGACCTGCAGGAACTGGCTAAGTATATCTTTTTGCTTGATGCCAAGTATGATATAGGCAACGAGTGAGATGAGAAAGAATGGCAGGGAAAGGATGAGGCTGAGCAGCAGAATTTTCTCTATGCCTATGGTCAGGAAGTCATGGTAGCGCTCTGAAACTATGAGTGTTAGACCCGGTATAATGAGTGCGCTACAACCAATAGTGTAAGACATCGGTTTGTGCTGTGTTAATTTGGATATATCGAGTTCCACAGCATTGACTCTAGGGATTGTGTTTTAAATACTTTTCGAGGGTATTACCGCACCTTGGCCTGTTTGGACTGCCAGAACCATATACTTTGTATTTGAACTGTAGCCTCCACCATGCATTCTTTTTCTTCCTCTTTGCAGGCACGGACAGGCTTCCACAACGGTGTTAGACCTTGGCTTTGCGCATCTCTTCGCGCTCGATTGCTGCGAGGTAATGCACACGGTCAAGCTCAATGTCCCTTCTAATTGCCTTGCGCTCCTCTCTGGTGAGGAACGGGCACTCGTTCATCAGCTCGTCTATCTCGTACATTGTTCTCACCTTAAAATGTTGGCCGAAAATCCCCCCTCTTTTCGGCTATCTGCCAGAAATTCTGTAAATTGGGCTATCTATGGTAATCCTGGGATGAGGTAGTATATTATGCTTGGCTGTACGTTGAGGTGCGACAAGAAAAACTATGTTACTGTTGTTGAAGGTTGTTGACTATGTGGGGTATGCCTGCTTCTAAGGCGTCAACGGTCTGGTAGATAAAGGTGGTCAGGTTGTTGTAGTCGGTTTCATTGTCGTCAAAGACGTCCTGTGTTTTTCCGTACGCTAGTTCATTGAAGAGCACGCATGTGCAATCGTAGCGATTCTTTAGCGTAGTTCTGTGGTGTTCGCTCATGCAGATGATGACATCGGCCTGCTCAATCAGTTGATGGTTGACCCGTTTATTCTTGTGATAGGTGATGGAAATGCCCTTGGTCCTGAGACGTTTAAGGGTTTGGGTATAAGGGGACTCAAAATCGTACGCAACTGTTCCCGCACTGTCTGCTGTGAATCCAGAAATGTTCTGGTCTTCAATGTATTTCTTGAAAAGGTATTCTGCGCTCATGCTGCGAAAGACATTTTGCGTGCATATGAAGAGAATGTGCTTATTGCCTGACATTGTGTTTAAGAGGAAGGCCTGTGCTTTATAAATTTGTTCAGGTTCTCAAATTCTATGGATTTAGAATTGCCATGGGATACTTTAATCGTCAAAGACGCACTGACTAGAGGTATTGATACTATTGGGTTGGATGTACCCTGCCAAGTCACTGTGACTGACCCCTACCATGATTGGTTCAAGATTTATATTTCGTTTGACGGCAGCTCAAATTTATCCCTGCGTCGGTCACGTATGAAAATGGACCTTTTTCAAGGCATTTCCACGATGGAAATTGACTCCTACAAATTGGATGAGACGTTGCAGGGATATGGATATGGAAGGCGGATTTTGGAATTGTCCGAGCAAGTTGCTTTGCGCATGGGCTGCTTAACCTCTATTGTACCCATTAGTATTAATGATTCTTTTTGGGAGCATATGGGCTATGAACCTGGAAGATTTGGGAAATACACCAAAAACTTGACTGCATAATTTGGTCTACGCAACTGATTTGGAGACTGCTTTACAATGAAACTTATTTAAAGGCACAGGGCTAACCTTAAGGCATGGGGTTTCCAAGTAATGTGTTTGTGGTGTGCACGCATGGCAGTTATTTTGTGCCGGAAGAATTGCAAAGCAATCTAACGGATGACATGGTTGCGGATGATTACCGGCTGTTGAAGAATTTCTCGGATTTTGGTACGGCTCACCTTATGCCTGATGAAGTGCCGGATGGGCAAAGGCTGATATGCTGGTTTTCAAGAGCGATTGGGGATCCTAACCGGGCCCGCAACGCAGAGGATATTTTTAGGGAAAAGGATTTTTGTGGGAACAAGGTTTGGAAGGAGAAGATTCTGATGAAGGAAAAGTTCTTGCGCGGGTATTATGATAAGTACCACGATGCTATTCAAAAAATGCTGCCAGGTGGGAAAGCCCTGCTGGTTGATATCCATGATACGGGCAACTGGATGCTTACAAGGAACCGGGAGGAGGATGAGGAAAGGAAACCCCGTTTTCCTGATGTCTGTCTGAGTGACCTTCATGGGAAAAGCTGTTCAGCAGGAGTTGTGAGGGATATCGCAGAAGTGTTTATGGGAGCAGGTTTTGAGGTTCGTATGAATGATCCTTATGCAGGAGGCTTTGTGACGCAACACTACCGCAGAGGTCTTTATCAGACGCTTCAGATAGAATTTGGACGTCATCTGTATATGGATGAACGGCACCAGAAGGTCTATGAAGAGCGTGCCGAAGTTCTTCGCAAACTACTTGCAGAAGCTTTAACTGCTATTCAAATCTGAATCTTAACTTTTCCAGACCGACAATCTTTCCTTCTTTGATCTGCACGCCTTCCTTTCTTAGTAAGCATGCTTTTTTTTCCTGTCCATGAGCGAATCCCCCGAGCCTTCCATCATTGTTGACGACTCTGTGGCAGGGCACTTTTGGAGCGTATGGATTTCGGTTCATGGCTGTGCCTACAGCGCGATATGCTTTAGTGCCGAGCGCCTGCGCGAGATCTTTGTAGGTGGTGACTCTGCCTTTTGGGACTTTTGTAAGCAGAGCATAGCATTCTTCAGCGAAGGTCATGAGATGAGTTTAGAAAATATTTGGACTAAAAAACTTGTGCTACATGTTCTTGCGATTTAGACTTTCCAGGGCCTTTTCAATAGCGTCTTCACAGATGGAAGCAAGGTCGCCGAATTCGTCTTTTCTCTTAAGCATCGGGGAGTCACGATACGTCAACCTAGGGTGCGGATCATTGTACACGACAATGTCCTGGACAGCTTCGATGCTACTTGGTTTGCCAAGCTTCGTCAATCGCCAGGATCCATGTTTGTTCCTTGTGATGTCCATCTCTTCGTAGTCACATCTGAGTATGTCACGGTAGATGTATCTGAATCCTTTTTCACTGGTAATCTTCTCGTGCGCTGTAAGGGTCACACTACCATCCAGCCCAAGAAAAGGTCGTACGACTTCTGCGGTTGCCCCTCCTATAGAGACTTCGTGCTCAGAGATTGTTCTGTGGCTTAGGATATGGTGCAGGCCGATGTAACCGACTGCACCAGCGACAAGAACTGCCCAATAATGTTTATGCATATCTGGGAAGAATCTTTTAGGCATTATAAATGATAATGTTAGCACTGGACAAGCGGATGCAGCATATATAAACTACATATCTCATAGCAGAGAATATAGTGGTTCCAGACTTCCTGGATCTGATATGAGGTGAATAAGGATGCGAATAATTCAGCGAGTTGAGCGCGCTATCAGTAAAGCGCCAGAAAATGTCGATGTGCACTACTACAATATGTTCGTTGAGCAGAACGAGCTTTTCCATGTATACAATGGAAGGATGCACTTCTTCTTTAAGGCAGAAGTGTGATTAAGAATAGAAAGAAAAGGTAATCAAAAATTTATTTTCGTTTTCTGTGGATGTAGAGTCCAGCACCGCCAAGCAGAGCTAGGGCCGCAAGCGTACCGAATTCAGGCACATCATGGTCCCATTGGTAATCACCAATCTCAGCGACATCGTTTCCGCAGGTGATAGTCACGTGCAGGTTGCTGAGGACTTTGGATTTTGGGTTGCCAAGAGCTTCACGAGGAGCTGCCACTTCAACGATGAAGTTTTCGATGCCTTCGTCGTAGATTCCGGTGCTCTGATACGAGACGGATGCGGTTCCAACAACGATGCTTTCTGGTCCGTCGCAGCTCATGACTGCAGGGCCGTTCTCAGGGAAGGAGGTGCCGGTGGTCCATCGAGGATGCAGGCAGATCTGTCCTTTGTTTGCGCCGGTGAGCTTGATACCGTATTCATAGCCCATATGTCCGGTTGAAGGGTCATTGTCTAGATCGATAGCTAGGTCAGCAGGATCAACATGCCTGTTCCATCTGTCGGTATAACCTTCGGGTGGTAGTGAAGTGACGATGCCAAAGTAGCCATACTGGCTGTCGTCATCAAAATAGAGAGCTTCAATGTCGTAGTGTTCACCACCTGCTGGTTGCAGGTACCTGCCCATCTTCTCTTCGGTTACCGTGTGGTAACCTCGAGCGCAGTAACCGGTCCAGTCACAACCGCTTAGGCTAGGATCGATATTGTCTTCGATGACATAGTCGACAGACCAGCCATCTGGGTGCCATGCAGAATCGTCGCCAGCATGCGCGGCACTGAGATCGACGCCCCAATCAGAAAGGTCACCGTCGACCGTATACGCGCTCACAGCACTACTTGCGATAATAAGCATGAAAAGGGTAGTTAGTAGTTTTGGGAGTTGCATTTTTTACCTCTTAAGGGTAGTGATTTCTCATTAGCTTATAAAACTTTGCTTATTTTACCACTAAGGAGTAACACTTTTAGAAGAGTTTTATATACTTGACATGTATTCCAGTTATTTATGTATGAGGATGATATCCTGGAGGAGCTTGGGTGGATACGCCCCGGTGAGTATCTTTGGCTGCCCCCGGGCTATGTCGTCCGTGATATTTCCTATCTCCACGAGCAGTTAGTCCGTTATCCGCTCGAGGACGGAAATGACCTGTTTTTTTATGAAGGAGATGAAGCTGCTGTATTTCTTGATACGCTTGATGTTGAGGGACAGATTCTCACACTAGCAATAACCGCTACACCTGCTGGCAAGCTGGATCCGTCAAAAGCTATCCTATCGGAACACCCGGTGGATGAGATCTCCTCTATACCCCGTGTAATCGGATTCTATAAGGGCGAACTGAAAGGTTTTCATCTGTATTATCCTTTAAAATATCAGTTGAAGCAACATTCTCGCTTTTTAGATTATTATCAGAGTACACTTCCAAGAGAACGCGTGAGCACAACGCTTGAGCATCTGGTGCAAGGTGGTCTGGAAGAGTATGATGATTTTCTGATGCACGATGAAGTTGAGCTGGTTGGACTAACGCATTCAACATATGACAGACTTCTATTTGGACCTGGACGCATATGTTATGTGCCTATAGTTCCTGAAGATGGGAAAGCTTCTATCGCTGTTGCTATCCAGAAGGGGAAGGACTCGGTTTTTGTATCCGGAGCGTTCGTAAGAAATTTTAGGGATCGTGAAGGAGATGACCACTATGTGTTTCGCGCTTTTGATGACAATGAGTTCGCTGAACTCATCGCGTACGATGTGTCCCATGCCATAAACCTGCGTGTGCGTCCATTACTCTATGAGAATCATGATAAAGGCTGGTATGTAGCCGATTAGTTTTTATATCACTGGTGCTATTTTTAAGCATATGTGGAAGACAACCGCTGATAGCCTGGTGAAGGATTTTGAATTCTCGGATTTTAAGCATGCTATCAAGTTTGTAAATAAGGTGGCCCATATCGCTGAGAAATACGGGCACCACCCCGACATTGTCGTGCATGACTATAATCATGTGCGCATCATCCTTACAACGCATGAACATGGCGCCATCACTGAGAAGGACCATGAGCTTTCAGAAAAGATAGATCATCTGCTTTGAACAATCTGGTCGAACTTGTCGTATGCATCTTTCTCAAACTGCTCCGAAAGTTCTGGCCAGGACCAATACATAACCATCGATGTCCTGCACCCATCATAGAGGAAATCAAGCGGCAAGCGCGGAACATGATATGCTGTCATGGTCTGTGCATCGAAAATTTTATTGAGACGCAGCACATCTTCTTTGTCTTTGTTCCTGAACGCATCCATCATCAATTCCAGAGTCTGATAGAGTTCTTTCTCTGTTGCCATGATAGAGGGGTTATTGCTGTGCTTATAAAAGGAGCATTTTTTGTTTTGGCAATTGTACATTAAGGTAAATATTAAAAAGATCCCGGTTTAAGGAAAGGGTTATGAAAATATTGTTTGTCTGTAGCGGTAATACTTTTCGAAGTGTCTCAGCAGAATATTCTTTGCGGGATTTTATAGAGAAACACCAGCTGAAAGGCATAGGCGTGACATCAGCGGGCACTACCGCAAGACCTCAGAAACTTCGAGCTAGCCTGGTCAAGGCATTTTCTAAGGCTGGTATAAACTGTTCGATGCACACTCAAAGAAAACTTACGGAGAAGATGCTGGATAGTGCGGATGTAGTCATCGCCATGGGAAAGGAGCATCAGGAATTCATCCTCGAGCATTTTGGCTATCATGTACCGTTGTTCAACGCACTTACTATTGGTAAAGAAACTTCTGTACTTGATGTTGAGCAGGCTTTGAGTGTTGAGCAACGTACACCGACAAATATGGATGCATATGTCACAAAGACAGCGATGCAAATCCATCATAGGATACCAAAGCTTTTTACGTTCTTACCATCGTAAACGTAGGTAAGCCTGCTGTTCTTTGATAACTTTCTTTCCTGTATCAAGATCAATGTACGCAATCCTTGTCCGCGTGCAGTCGTTGACGAGCTTATGCACTTCCACTTCATAGCCCCTATGTTTGAGGAGTTTTATGCAGGTGCGTTGTCTTGTGGATAATTGCTCGTGGCCAAGTTTACATTCGACGAATTTTATCTGCTCTTCTCTAGCGCAGACAAAGTCAGGCATTCCATGATGGACATGGCAGAGATACTGAAAATACAGGATGTCCTCTTTTGGAAACATCGCGAAGAGTCTCATGTATTTCCATTGGACATTGGGATAAACCTCATCCTGCTTGAGGATGTTGAACGCTCCTCCTCTCCAGACTTCCCACTTCTCTTTTTCGAGCTTATTTTTGATGAGACGTTCAGATAGTCCTCTGTTTGACTTGTAGGCGCGTGTAATCGGGATATAGATGAACCTGATGGTATTCATGCAAATCGGTCTGAGAAGAGAGCCTAATAAGGGCTATGAGCGGGTGTCTTGTGCTGCTGGTCGAATAACGGGATTACCCTTCGCTATCCATGCATTGATACCGCCTTCCATGTTGGTCACATCTGTGAATCCCATATCTGCCATCATCTTGACGGTGTTGCCTGAACGTGCGCCTGTTCTGCAATAGACTACGTAAGCATCATCCCGCGGAAGCTGTTCTATCTGCGCCTTGAAATCTGAGCTGTAGTAGTCTATGAGCTTGGCTCCCTCAAGGTGCGCTGCATCGTATTCTGAAGGTGTACGGACATCAAGAAGTACAACATTATTGTCTACAATAGGCATGGTTGCCTGGGAACTACAACCCATGATAAACAGGAGTATAAGTATTTGCCACATGAGAAGTATAACATAGAAGGATAATAAAAAATTAACCGAATTGCATATAGGTCTTAACGAAGCCACGTTTGATATCTTGCGTGACCTGGTATGCATTCTCTTCAGTCAGAGAGTCGCTGCAGGCTATACCGAGCAAGCCTTTCTCACGCTGCGCAAGAGCGGTGAACTGTTTCAGCTGTTCCGGGTTTAAGTCATGGGTCTCGCTCATAGTCGCATCCCAGAGCTGATTAGCGATGTCGCATTCTATTTGGATTGATGCAATGTCACTGACCATCATCCTCTCCATGACCGTGTGGAATTCGGTCATGAAATAGGTTCGGGAATACTGCTCATTGCGGAACTGGATGTCCTGCCATATCGGCCGCAGACCCTCAAGCACTTCATGCGTCACGGCATAGCTCTCACCTATAGCGAGCGCTGCTTCCTGGATGGTCTCATCCACCTGCTGCATGCTGGTCTGCCATTCTGCGTCATTGACATAGGGTCTTGCAGGGTGCTCACCATACGCTTCCTTGAATCCCTGCCATGCATCACCAAAATTTACGAGGAGTTCGACAGATTTTGGGTCCTGCTGACCAGTTGAGAAAAGTACTTTCTTGTACGCTGTATGGTATTTACTGTACGAAGCTTGCATAGCATCGCTTCTCATGTTTTCAGCAATCTCTTTGACCTCTGAAGGTTTGAAGTCTGCTTCGAATCTGAGTTCATCAACCGTGGATCCAAGTGTGTATTCCCCCTCAAGTTCATAGTAAGCGAGCACTTCGTCAAGGAATGACTGGCTGTCGATACCATAGAGTTCGCCTATCTCGCTTATGGTCTTGGACTTGAGTTCCTGGCCGGTTATCTCGATAGAATGGTCGTGCTCTTCAGTATCTATCTCGAACACTGGAGGTTGGTTGGACTCGTTAATCACTGGTGTCTGCGGTGCGCATCCAGCCAAAATCAGTAGTATAATTAATATTTTCCACATATTGTTTTCACCCTCGAATAATAACAACATGATAGAAGTTCATTAAGGTTTCGGTTGCTTATAAAGGGACATTTCTTTTTCGCGAGCGTATGAACTTTCTGCAGATTAGAAAAAAAATGTAAAAAAATGAAGCCTATTTAACGGATATCTGTTTTCGGGACGAGCCGATGGTTTTTGTCGGAGCGGAGAGCTCAAGAATGCCGTCTTTGTACTCAGCCTGTATCTTGTCCGGGTCGATGGTATGCGGTAGGGTAAATTTTCTGTAGAAACCGCTGTAGCTTCGTTCGTACCTGTACATGCCTTTCTTCTCGGTCTTCTTTTCTTCCTTTTTCTCGACTTTGACTTCGATATCATGCTCTGTAGCGTTGATCTGGATATCTTTTTTGTCCACTCCAGGGATCTCTATTTTCGCATGTATCTTGTCCTTCTCTTCCCAAATGTCGCTTAGCGGCGAACGGAATTCGCTTTGCACAACATCTTTCGGGCCCATAAGCAAGCCAGGCTCACCAAAATCACGAAAGAGGTCATCCATCTGCCGCTGCATCTTTCTCATCTGCCGGTAAAAGTAGTCTTCCATCTGAACCACCTCGGTATGCAGGAAGTAAAATTAGAATAAATACTTTTTGAGATTGTTTTGGTTTTCTTAGTTATGTGCTTATCTCTTAGAAACTTTTTTTTCGTAATAGCAGGGAGTTGGTGACGACGCTGACGCTGCTTAGAGCCATAGCTGTTCCTGCGATGATTGGTGTGAGTAGTCCTAGCGCAGCAAGAGGAATACCAAGCGTGTTATATATAAGTGCCCAGAAGAGATTCTGTCGGATCTTTTGCATGGTGATTTTCGATAATGTAATCGCGTGGTACACATCCATGAGGTCATTCTTCATGATGATGATGTCGGCACTATCTATCGCAACGTCTGTGCCCGAGCCCATCGCAATGCCTATGTCTGCTGAAGCGAGCGCGGGAGCGTCGTTGATGCCGTCTCCGACCATAGCTACCTTTCCGGTTTTTTGCAGGTGGTTAACTTTCATAGCTTTGTCTTCTGGAAGCACTTCCGCGATAACTGAGGAGATTCCTGCCTGTTTTGCTATCGCTTGCGCTGTTCGCTCGTTGTCGCCTGTTATCATATGGACCTGTATACCGAGTTTTTTTATTTTAGTGATGGCTTCATATGATGATTGCTTTATAGTGTCTGCTACACCTATGTAACCAAGATATTTCTTTTGGGTTGCAAGCAGCATGACTGTCTTTCCCTGGTTTTCAAAGGCTTCGATATCTTTTTTCGGATATGCAATGTTTTGTTTTCGCATGAGTTTTGGCGCGCCAAGGAAGTAGGTGGTCCGTCCTATCTTCCCTGAGATGCCATAGCCTGGTATTGCTTTAAACGCAGTGACTTTTTTTAGACCCCTTTTCACTTCTTGAGTAAGCGCGTCCGCCAGTGGGTGTTCGGAGTGTTTTTCCAAAGATGCAGCAATGTCAAGGATATGTTCATCTGTGTAGTCGGTGACTTTTGGTTTGCCTTGGGTGATTGTTCCTGTTTTGTCAAAGACGATGTGGTCAATTTTATGTGAAGTTTCCAGCGCGTCACCGCCTTTGATGAGGATACCATTGCGGGCTCCTTTTCCTGTACCTACCATGATGGCTGTTGGTGTGGCAAGGCCTAATGCGCACGGACACGCGATAACGAGGACGGAGACTGCGGCTATAAGCGCAAAGGTAAAGGTCTGACCAATGAGCTGCCATGCTACAAGTGTACCTACCGCTATGATGAGTACGATGGGTACGAAGTATGCGCTAATGAGGTCTGCGTAACGCTGGATGGGTGCTTTCTTGGTCTGCGCATCTTCGATGAGTTTGATTATCTGAGATAGGGTGGTCTGTGCGCCTACTTTTTTTGCTTTGCATGTTAATGTCCCATGCTTGTTCATGGTGGCACCGGTGACTGGATCTCCTTTTTTCTTTTCCACAGGTATACTCTCACCGGTAATCATGCTTTCATCAATGCTGGATACGCCTTCAATGACGATACCGTCTACCGGCACCTGCTGGCCTGGCTTGATGATGAATACGTCATCGATTTGCACTTGTTCCGCGGGCAATGTGAGTTCTTTGCCCTCACGTATGACGATGGCTGTTTTTGGCGAGAGTTTCATTAAGCTCTTTATTGCGTCGCTGGTCTTCCCCTTAGCAACTGCTTCAAGATACTTCCCAAATACGACCAGTGTGATTAGTACGGCTGAGGCTTCAAAGTACTGGCCCGTACCCGGTCTAAAGAGTATTGCATAGAGACTGTAGAAATACGCTGCACTCGTTCCAAGGGCTATTAGCGTATCCATGTTTGCACTCTTGTTCTTAAGCGAAGACCATGCTCCTTTGTAGAATTGGGCTCCGACGATGAACTGAACCGGGGTTGCAAGCATCCACAGGATGTATGGCTCGTAAGGGATAGAAATGTCAATCCACATGAACACCATGCCGATAATGAAAGCTGGAACCGCGAAGAACAGACTGAAGAACAGATAGTTTTTGTAGTATGTTATCTCGTCAAATTTTTTTTGTCCTGCGGTGAAACCCTTGCTTTGAATTGTTTTGATGATGGTGTCCAGGCTGATGGTATTTGGGTCATAGCTGACGGAGGCTTTTTGTGTGGTTAAGTTGACGACTGCGTCTAAGACTCCTGGTTTGCGTTTAAGTGATTTCTCTATGACGGTCACACAGCTTTGGCAATGCATGCCCCCGATGGTCATGGTTGTTTTTTCCATTTTTTTACTGGCCGCAACCGCAACCCATACTACAGGAACCAGAGTTTTGCGCAGGTGCTTCAGCTATTGCTTGTTGCAGCTGTGCAGTGTCTGTGGTATCTGATTGTACGATGAACGTACCAGGTATCATCCCCATCCAGCAGGACCAGGAGATGACTCCTTCTTCTGTGGGTGTGAATTCAATTGTCTGCATGCCTTCTTTTATATCAAAATTGAGATTGTAGTCTGGTACTTGTATTGCTCTATTGCATCCGGTTATCTGTTTTCCGTTTATTTTCCATTTTACCGGTATATCTTTTTGCAGGACGAACTTGTTTGGTGACCACCCTGATGCGAGTACATCCATTTCGATAACCTGGTAACCGTCTTCAAGCTTTATGACTTGCCCGGTTATTTTGTCAGGTCCATTTTGCGCTGCCATGACCGTGGTAATATCATAGCCTGTACCGGTGAGCGCTAGTCCTCGATTGAGCATAATGATTCCAAGGATGATGACGACCACTCCCGATGCTTTGAGAATCTTGTGTGTCAATTTTCCCGATAGGAAGCTGGTCATGTAGCCAAAACCAAGCATGACTGGAAGTGTACCAATACCAAAGATAAAGAGAAGTTTTGCTCCTTCGATGACGCTTCCGGTTCCTGCTGCCATGATATAGACTGCCTGCAAAGGTCCACAGACAATCATCAATCCGTTAAGCAAGCCAATGATGAAGGGGCTAGTTGATTCTTTTGATTTCCTGTGAATTATTTTTGCCAGGAATGCTGGCGTGCGCAGCTGGAAATTTCGGAACCATTTTACCAAGCCAAACATGTGAAGTCCAAAGAGGATGAGAAATGTTCCCGCAAGAATACCCGCTACACCCCTCATGAATGGAGTGAAGGCTATGAACATACCGAGCAGTCCAAAGAGAGCTCCAATAACTGTGTAGGATATGAGCTTGCCTGACCCATAGAGCATGTGACCCAGATAAGCGGGCTTATTGTCTTGGGCTGCTTTGGTTGTGTAGCTGACGACAAATCCTCCGCACATGGCGACGCAATGAAATCCGGTCAAGAGACCAGCAAGGAGGAGCAAGGCGTAAGACATATTGTCTGAGAATTCAGGTATGGCTGAACCGTCAGCGAACCTTATGATGAAATAGCCAAAGACCAGCGCACCAAGAATGGCCATGACTAAGCCTATGGGTTTTTTCATATGTTCAGGATACTGCTTATGCTGGTCTTCATCCTTGATGAGCACTTCGTAGCCCTTGTCTTCTATCCTGTCAAGTATGGTATCGAAGTCGATGATATGCTCATCGTAGGAAAGTGTGGCCCAACCTTTTTTGTAGTCGACTTCAACGCTGTGGACGCCGTCCAATTTCATTACCGCACGCGAAATGATTTTCTCGCAGCTTGGACAGGTCATGCCCTCAATCTTGAATTCTTTTTTCATCTGATAACCTCGAAACCTTCTTCAGAAATGATTTGGTCTATCTCTGTTTGGGATATTTTGGTGTTGTCAAAGTCTATGACGACTTTTCCTTCTTTTTCGGATGCGTTAGCGCTGTTGATACCCTGGGTTTCTTCAAGAGCATCCTTGATGAGCATCTCGCAGCTTGCGCAATGCATTCCTTTGACGTTGAGTGTTATTTTTGGCATTTTCCACCTCTGCATGGAGAGTATTTACTACTAGAAGATATATCTTGGGGCTGAAACTGAAGGGCCTGTACAGGCTAGAAATGCCAAATTTGGTCGTTCTATCGTTTACACTACCCAAAAGCCTTATAAATCGCTCCCGATTTCAAAGCAGCCTCATGAAAGCAAATGAATTTGCACGGAAATACGTAAGTGAGCAATTGGCACGACACGATATAGTACCAACTGGTCAATTGGAGAGTTCAACACATCAGTTAACCCATCTCCTTGAGGACCTCACGGGCAATCCACTGGATAGCATCGAAGAACTTTTTGCGCATCAGACACCTATGCCTGATTCCATGGGCCCACTCGTCTATATTGGTGTTGTAGAATACGTCAAAGACGACAGCTGCAATCTGTATAAAGGTACATTGACCCCAACAGGTGTATCCTGTGTCAATGATTATTTTGGCATGATCAAACATGCCCCTTTGCCAAGATAAAAGCTACACTTTTAGATGAATCTTATTTGTTTTTTTGTATGCTTCTTTTACGAGAAGTTTCTTTTTCACAAGCTGGTCAATGGTGATGGACAGTTTTGATTTGTGCAGGCCAGTGCGTAGACGTAGGGTCTGCTGGGTGATACCATCCTGTTCTTTGACCGCTTTCATGACGTCTTTCTCTTCTTTGGAAAGCGCCAACATCAGAATATCGAACTTCTCTTGGGCACTTACTTTATGTTCATGACGCCGAAGCGCACGGGCTACTTCTTTTTGTGATTTGTCAAAAAAGATGAGATAGATGCCAAGGGCAAGGATGAGGCCAACAATAAATACACCTGCATAAGTCTGCCAGAAGAACTGGTCATCCATCGGGCAAACTTCGCCATCAGCATGCCCACAAGTACAACTTGATTCAGCATTAGCGTCCAAGGCCTGATGGAATGCGAACACGATGCCTGCGAAAAGTAGGGCTGCTATGATGATAATGATGCCCAGATTCTTATTGTCCATCACCTTGGTAACAGATGCTACGCTTTTAAGACTTATGCTAGAGATGTATCCGCTGTGATGCTTACGGTTTTCACCGGCTAGTTATTTTTCGAGGGGTTTTTATTCCATCTTTGCGCTATAGCTTTCACGATGAAATAACCAGCTACTGAGATAAGGAAAGCTTCGATGGTGATGCCTATGAGAAATCTTCGGCTGAATGCGTAGATGGCGTTTAACCATTCAAAGCTGAAGATCAGGGTCGGTTCGCCGGTGAATATCATATTGCCTATAGCAAATGCTCCCGTATATAGAGGTATTAGGACAAGAGGATTCCATATGATGAAGGAACCGAATATGGCGACTTTGCTTATCTTGTTATATATTGCGATGACTGCGAGAGCGAGGAGGATGTTGAATCCAGGAGTTGGCATAATCGCTATGAAGGAACCTACCGCAAAACCGAGCGCTATCTCATGAGGAGTGGTCTTTAACCGGAGCATCTCGTGAAAATGCTCTTTGAGCCGGTCCTTCAAATTCTTTACAGTCGCTTTCATAGAGGTAACTAATTGGCTTATAGTATAAAATAGTATGTCACGTCATGTAGATGAAGGTTGGTGCGTCGATGATCATCGCCGCAATCTGCACGATAATGCTGAGGACCAGTATGAGAAATCGCAGACCCATGTTCTTCCAGTTTTTATGGATACCTTCATTGATGATGAATCCTATCTGGACGAGGTTAAGCACCCAGAGTGCCAGAAGCAATAGGATTACTACCAGTATGACTGGGCTTGTGGTATAGCTGTCACTTTTGAGTTCAATCTTTCGAAAGAATGCCGCAGTAAGAAGAATGATGGAAGTAATGAGTACCATGTGGGTGAGTCTGTCTTGTTTGAACCATTCTTTGAGCATGAACTCAATCCTGCAGAATCACAATAAAAACCTTTCTAGAATTGATGATGTTCCAAGTTGGTTGTGCCTGTATGTCTATACCACAGATTTTATTAAGTTTCAAGCATTTTTACCACAGTATGGTCACTAAACTGCATCATAAGAATATCAGCCTCATGGTTCATGAGGGACAGCTTGTGAGTCTTATGAAGGGGGACATCGAATTCTTTCACGGTGCGAAGAAACCGGAGGAACTTAAGAAGCAGGATGATTTTGAAGGCTGGACGCAAAGCGAGATTGTGATGTTTCCGCTGGTGGGACCAGCAAAAGCAGGGCTACTTGAACTTGGTGAAGTGACTACTCCGATGGATCAGCACGGTCTTTCAAGAAATATGCCTTGGAAAATTGAGCATCTGACGGAGGCTGAGATCGTTCTTACCCAGGAGTATGTTGAAGATACGCCTATCATCAATTCTAAGCAGGGAGACGAGCATCCTCCTATGCTATCGTATCCTTTCGGCTATCGATTGGAGAAACGTTATTCTATTTCTGAAGGCAAGTTCGTAGCGCATTTTGTCATACGCAATCAATCTGTGCATATCATGCCATATATGTTCGGCTGGCATCCCGCGTTCAAACTGGATACGTCTGGCGCGTTCACCGCACGCAAGGTAATTACGATGGATGAGGTGCGTGAGGCTTCAAAGGAGAAGGCGTTGCTTTTACCGGGTACGGAGAGCATCGTATATGAGGATGCGGATAAGCGTCTTAAGATGACGACGTACGGTTTTGGGAATATGATGCTGTGGACTCCGGGTGTGGGTAACTTCTGTATCGAGCCACTAACTTATATTCCATATAATGACCACACGGGCGAGCCGAAGGATACTGAGTATAGGACGCTTATACCTGAAGAAGAAGCTCAGTTTGTTGTTGAGATTGAGCTAGTCTGAAGAAGTTGTTTAGTTTTTAGCATAATATTTTCTAAGGATATACCTTGTTCTTTTCTAAGAAGATTTACATTTCCATGCTCAATAAATCTGTCAGCAAGGGCAAGACTTTGTAAGTTTGTGATGCTATGTTCTTGAAGGGCGCTTGTAAGTCCACCAATCTGAGTGTTTTCTTCTATGATGAGTGAAGGTCTTAGTTTGGCTTGTTCTATGATTTTTGGATCTAGTGGTTTTACGAAGCGTGTGTTGATGACGGTTGCGCTGATGCCCTGGTCTTTGAGTAAAGTGTGTGCCTGTTCTGCTAGGTGGACGGTGTTGCCGATGGCGATGAGGTTGATGTCGTCACCTTCTTGGAGGATTTGTGCTTGGCCGATGGGAATGAGTTGTGGTGTGTGGGGTGTTGGGATGCCGAGCGCTGCGCCGCGCGGGTAGCGGATGGCGAATGGGCCATCGTGCTTGGTTGCGGTGGAGAGCAGGTCGCGAAGTTCGGACTCGTCTTTAGGAGCGGATACGACCATGTTTGGGATGAGTCGCAGGTAGGAGAGGTCGAAGACGCCGTGATGAGTAGGTCCGTCTTCACCGACGAGTCCTGCTCTGTCGATGGCGAAGATGATGGGTAGCTTCTGGATGGCGACATCATGTATGATCTGGTCGAATGCGCGTTGGAGAAATGTAGAGTAGATGGCGACAACTGGTCGCAGTCCCTGGGTTGCAAGGCCTGCCGCAAATGTTACGGCGTGCTGTTCGGCGATGCCGACGTCAAAGCACCTCTTTGGGAAGACTTCTTTGAATTTACTTAGACCTGTGCCTGAAGGCATGGCTGCGGTGATAGCTACGATACGTTTGTCTTGTTTTGCTAATTCGATGAGTGATTCGGCGAAAGCTTCGGTGTATGTGATGATCGCTGTCTTTTTTGGTGCCTTGCCTGATTCGATGACGAAGGGGCCGACGCCGTGATACTTGTCTGCGTGCTCTTCGGCGTAGGAGAGGCCTTTGCCCTTGGTAGTCTTTGCATGGATGAGAACGGGGCCATTAATTTGATTTGCCTGCTTGAGTGCTGATTCGATGTCTGTAAGTTTGTGACCGTCGATTGGACCTATGTAGCTGATGCCGAGTTTTTCAAAAACTATGCCTGGGGTGGTGAGTGATTTGAGATCGCCTTTGAGCTGTCTTAGTTCTTTGTCTTTATGGCGTTTGATCAGCTGATCGATCTTCTCTTTGACACGCCGGTATTTTTCTGTGCGCGTGATGCGCTGCGTGTATTTTGCAAGCGCGCCGACATTGTTGTCGATAGACATTTTGTTGTCGTTGAGGATGATGACCATCTTCTTCTGCAGGTACCCGATTTGGTTGAGCGCTTCAAAGGCCATGCCTCCAGTGAGGGAACCGTCTCCAATGACCGCAACGACTTTGAAGTCTTCTCCCTTTAGGTCGCGGGCAGTTGCCATTCCAAGTGCTGCGGAGAGTGATGTGGATGCGTGGCCTGCACCGAACGCGTCGTGTGGGGACTCTTTTATTTTTGGGAAGCCTGCTATGCCGTCTTTCTGTCGTAAGGTGCTGAAGAGGTGTTTTCTGCCGGTGAGAATTTTGTGGACGTAGGCTTGGTGACCGACGTCCCAGATGATCTTGTCTTTTGGTGTGGAGTAGGTTCTATGCAGCGCAAGGGTGAGTTCAACTATGCCAAGATTTGGGGCTAAGTGGCCTCCTGTCTTCGCAATATTCTCAATCAGAAAGCAGCGTATCTCTGTCGCAAGCTCAGGCAACCTTGATTGTGGTACTGCCTTGAGTTCATCAGGTGAGTTGACGCTGTGTAGCATAAGAGAATAGATTTTATGCATGATGGCTTAAAAATATTATGGAAGGTGCAGTGAAGTGTGCAAAAATGGAGGTTTGGGGCGCAGTATGGACAATATTAGTCATTGTTATGATTAAGATGCATAAAACTTATAAATTAACCACTACTTAGTGGTGAAAAATGAATACCGCTGTAGCAAGCCTGGAGCGAGCAATCAGTGCAGCGGACACCTATGCTCATTACAAGGGTGCCCTAGAACGGCTGTACAATAGGGAAATAGTCACTATCAAGAGTGACCCACGAGACCACAAAGAATTCTGGGATATGTTCCCTCCTGAACTTTATCGGCTGATGTCTGGAGAAATCGAGAAATTTGTGAAGCGCGGACCTTCGTGGCAGAACACGTTGACACTTCCTCCGCTGGCTCATCCTGACGGTTATCAGGTCATACATTATCTTCCTACACATAATGAACTTACACCCGGGTCATTTATCCATCCCGAGGGTATCTATTTCGCTCACGGTACACGACGGGATGAAGGCAAGAAAAAGGCACAACGTGTCGCTCATAAGCTTTGGCCCGAACAGCTTCTGGAGTTTACTGGAGTCCACGATCGGGTCTTGATGAGTGTCCAGGATAAGGTTGAGTACTGGCATACAGATATCGGATATGCGCTCTTGAACAAACCAGTCGGTCAGTTGAAGTTTATGGAGGGTAAGAGTCTGAGTCAACATATCGATGAAGCCAGTATATTTGTCACGGCAGACCGAGCTGTTGCGCATGAGCTTGATAGACTATATGGATTTCGTGACGAGAATTCGTATGTCGTTCATCCGAAGAATGGTGAGACAATGTTCTTTGACAAAAGTGCATTTTCACTGGAGGAAGGTTTAGATATTTCCGGAATGATGTTTCATGAAGGAGCTATGACGTTGCCCTGGAAGATGGCGCATAAGCTTGCAGCCAAGGGTGTACATGTTCCGTATGTTGCTAGGGCGCACCGACTGGAAGAAGACCTCTTTGAAGTGTTTCTAAAGCATTACCATCAGGATGAGCTTACTCCACAGATGCGTGAGCATATTAACCAAGTCTGTGAAGTAGGTCCAACTTCGGTGTTAAGAGCTACTGAGGGGATGTACGCAAAAAGTATGAGGCAAGGCATGAAGGATTCTGCCGCTTATCTGCTTCAGGGGAATCTGGATAAAGCAGTTCCGCTTGAGCTGTTCGCGGGCATGCCTGAGGAATTGCAGCGTAAAGGTGCGAGGCGTATCACCAATACTATCGCTTTTTTAAGCTACGCTCAGCACATGGCAAACGCCAGAAAAGAACTTGGCTATCCT
Organism: Candidatus Woesearchaeota archaeon; assembly: GCA_020637435.1. Lineage (GTDB taxonomy): Archaea > Nanobdellota > Nanobdellia > Woesearchaeales > JACJVW01 > JACJVW01. The sequence goes on along the minus strand of JACJVW010000001.1, from coordinate 249,639 downwards.
GCGCCGGGTATCACTGATCCATTCTAACCTGACAACTCTGTCATAACTCTTAGTAACCATAAACTTTAAAAAGCGCTTGGCGCTCCATTGAGCAGATGCCTCTGTAGCTTAGTAGGTGGAGCGCGCGGCTGTTAGCCGCATGTTTGCTTATGCAATCGTGGTCCGAAACCGCGAGGTCGTCAGTTCGAGTCTGACCAGAGGCGCCATTTTTCTTTGCATGCATAAGTCTTATTAATGGTCTATGCGTCTTTTGCTTAATGTGGTATGTTCCATTAGTTCTATTGTTGTTGGTGGGATGCACTGGTGAGAATATGGAAACGAAGGAACGTATGCCGGTTTTGTTTGTGTCGCATGGCAGTCCGATGAGTGTTATTGATGATTCCGGATTTAGTTCTGCTATGCAGCAGGTCGGGTTGAATATCCCTAAACCAAAAGCAATTTTGGTTGCATCAGCTCATTGGCTAGACGGGACAAAGGTAAGCTGCTCTGCAGAGCCGGAGACGATTCATGATTTCTACGGGTTTCCGGATGAATTGTACAGATTGGAGTATAAGGCTTTGGGTTCAACCGAACTTTCCAAGCGGGTCAGTGAATTGCTAGGTGTGGGTTGCGACGAACGTGGGCTTGACCACGGCGCATGGACTCCTTTGTACCATATGTTTCCTGATGCGGATATTCCTGTGGTGCAGTTGAGTATAAATCTTAATCAGCCCGTGGCATATCATTATGCACTGGCGAAGAAGTTGCAGCCGCTTCGGGATGAGGGAGTGCTGATCATCGGCAGTGGAAGTCTGACACATAATCTTCGCGAAGCTCAATGGGATGCAACAGAAGTGGATGCTCGTGCTATCGCTTTTGACAAGGAGATGCAAGAGGTGTTGGCAAAGAAAGCATTCTCGCGTGTGGTGGAGATGGATCTGCCCAACTTTACATGGGCTCACCCTACCCTGGATCACTATCTGCCTTTGGTATATATAGTCGGACTTGTAGCAGATGAGGATAAGGCTGTTACTGTCTTTGAGGGTTACCAGACGAAGACGGTCTCTATGCGAAGCGTCCTTTTTAGCTGACTATCTTCTTCTTTTAAATCTGGTATTCTCAGATTTCACTTCAATATCGACGGATCCGCAACTTTTGCAGATGAGGGTTGTGGTTCCACCGGATTTATTGCCGTGGGAATAATTTCTTCTTGATCGTATATCAGTTCCCTTGCATTGTCTACAGAGCATCACTTTTTAGAAGGTTCTGTGCTTGGCGAAGCAGTCTCTGCAGTATACTGGTCGGTCTTCTTTTGGTACGAATGGTACTTGGCATGATGCGCCGCAGTCTGCACAGGTAGCTTCGTGCATCTCTCTTGGACCTGATCTAAAATTATTGTTCCTAAAATTTCCCTGTCTTTGATTTCTATCGTCTCGTCTCATTGTAAAACTCCCAAAATGTATCAGAATTAGTCTTGCCTAATAAAGAAAACATCTTCGTGCTGTATATGAAGAGGCCTCCCTATATAAATATGATGGGCATTACGAAGCGAGCAGCAGAAATCTTCCGATTATAGGTATCTTTCCATAAGTCCTGTAGCGAGCCCAATCTTTCTTGTGGCGACTGATGTTGAGAATTTTGTCGAGGTTGTTGGCGTAGACCATGATTCCGCCATGTGTTCCTGACTGGTCAAGGAAGGTTTCATTTGGGAGACCAAGGTTGATGCGGTATTCGTCGCGGTTGGCGTCATGGAGAATAATGACGCCGTCTTTTGCAAGAAGTGATTTTGCTTTCTTGAGGCATGCTACACGGGCTCTTCCGTCAACCAGGATAAGGTCGAATTCTTTAGCTATTGTTTGCGGCAGGTCTACGTATTCTTTGAAGTCTTCGTAGGTGCCATCGCTCTTGTAGGATTTGTTGTAGGCTGCGTGATGGACTTTTGCTTTGGGTCCTAGGCGTTTGCTTAGGAGTTTGCACCAGCCCTTGTCATGTTCGATGGCATGCCATTCTCCTTGCTTGAGGAGCTTGGGGTAGTAGATGGTACTGATGCCGCTTCCCCATTCGAGCACTTTTTTGGGATTACGTCTGATGATGAGTTCCCGAATGATGCGGATTTCGCGCTGTTTCATCATCGGCATGGTGAGTCGTATACCCAGGATTTTCCGGAAGAAAGCGACGTAGCAGCCGATTGCGAGGTCTTTAATAAGCATGGAAATGGGTTGGCCGGAGGGGTTTATATTGTTTTTGCGTCCATCTATTGGCCTATCCCCCTCAATGCTTGTTGTTTTTGCCTTTGATCTTGTTAGAAGAGATTGACAAGCTTAGCTTCTCCATCCTTTGGCAAAAACAATCTCATTCCGTACATTTCGGGGGATAGGCACCACTAATTATATTAATGCTAGTTGGGTTAAGTACCTCTATGAGATTGTGTTTTATCGATGGTGGCTATCACAAGGTGTATATGTCCACTCATGAGATGCTTGGTAAGGCATTTGACTATAGTGTAGTGACTGGTGTTGATGAGAATATACCGGGTGTAAAGACGTACAAGCTGCATAAGTACCATGTGCTGTCGCCTTCGTTTTCGATGTATCGAGGTTTGTATTCGTTTCTGAAGAAGCATGATTTTGATGCGCTGTGCGTTCGACCGTATTATCGATTGTATTCGATAGCGGTGTTCTGGTATGCGTTAGTGCATAAGAAGAAGGTGTTTATCTTTGAGGAGCAGAGGAACGACCCGCACAAGTTTGTTGAGCGGATGGTGTTTGGCGTGCTCCTGTTTTTACTTAGGCCTTTGATGCGCAAGGTAGTTGCCAAGACGATATGCACGTCAGAACCTGCTTATTTGTATCTGAAGAAGAATGGTTTGCCGCGATTGGAGCATGTGCCTATACCATATGCAGTGAAGAAAGTGCAGGTGAAGGAACAGAAGAAGTTGAAGATTATTTGTGTAGCAAGGTTTGATTGGCTTAAGGCGCACCACGTGCTTATTGATGCGGTAGAATTGCTTGTCAAGAAATACGGGTTTTCTGATGTTGAAGTTGACTTGTTCGGTAAAGGGCCGCTTGAGCAGAAGTACCGGATGATGGTTGCCAATAAGGGTTTGGAAGGCATTGTTCGGTTTAAGGGGACTATTCCCAATGAGCAGATTGATGCCGAGTATCGCAAGCATAATTTGTTTGTGCTCTCGAGTGTTTCAGAACCGTTTGGGATGGTTGTGCTGGAGGCGATGTCGAACGGACTACCGGTTATCGTGTCTGATGCGACAGGAGCAAAGGGCTCTGTGCAGGGGAATGGGTATGTGTGTAAGACTGGGGATGCGAGTGACCTGGCTAAGAAAATGTATGCGATGGGGGATGCCAAAAAACGAGCTAAGATGGGGAAGAAATCTCTTTTGGTGTTGGAGAAGGTGCATGACCCTAAGATGATTGAAAAGAAATTGTTACATGAGCTCCATTTACATTCTATTTCGTGTAGTGACCGACTATACTGATGACTGCACAGAGCACTGTTCCCCAGATTATGTCTACGAAGATGAACATTGTAGGATATCCTACAATGATTGCGAAGTTTGTCAGGTCATAGATAGCGTAGCAAATGAAACCAAAGGTTGCACCAAGTAGAGTTGTATGCTTAATATTCTTGCCAGGTCTAACGGCAAAGATGTAGCAACCAGAAGCTATAATGGTCCACACTATCACCCCTGCAAAGGTATTTACGACTATTGAGCCATTCTGTACGGCGATGAGTGAACCGAACTGTGATATGATGAAGCCATTTATCAAAAGGCCCAGCCATATATAATCCAGAATGATTATGGCGAATGTCATCGCCAGGATGGTGATGGACGGATTTTTCATAATAATATTTAGACAGGTACAATACTTAATTCTTTTGCATTTTGCGTAAGATTTCTAAATGATGAGTGACGAAGTATTCAGCATGATCCGTGAGTTTAGGAATGAGGATGCACTTCGTTGCTCCGAGATTGAGCACACTTGTGTAGATTCGCTGGATTTGACATTCACCGCCAAGAAGTATCTAAAAAGCAGATCAACTCCTATGCACCTTCGGCAGAGGGCTAAGGGTATGCATATGCTGGTCTATGAGATTGACGGAGAAGTGGTCGGGTTTGGAGCGCTTGATAAGCGAGAGATTCGTGGCATGTTTACAGCTCCGGAGCACCAGGACAAGGGAATTGGGACTGCCATATTGGAGAAGCTGGAGGAGCATGCTCTTGAACACGGGTGCGAGGATGTTTTTGTGCACAGCTCACCGGATGCTGAAGGGTTCTATGTGAAGCATGGGTATACTGCTGTTGAACCGGAGTATCTCAATAAAGGCGGTGTGATTATCGAGTCTGTGCTGATGGAGAAACTACTTTAACGTTTGATAAGCAGATAGACAAAGACGAGCACCGCGAAGAACTCGAGCCTGCCGAGCAGCATCGCGAAGGTCAGGACAATCTTGCTTGCCGGGTCAAAGAATCCAAAATTCTCTATTGGGCCTACTGCACCTAGTCCCGGACCTGTGTTAGTGAGCGTCGCCATTGAGGCTGAGAATGACGTGATAAGGTCGTAGCCGAAAATGGTCAGGAAGAGGGTTATTGCTATGAATGATACGAAGAAGAGGAAGACATACGCTAGCAGACTGCTGATTATCTCCTGACGAAGCGGTTTTCCATTGTGATTGAATGAGAAGAATGCGTCCGGGTGGATTACTTTGCGCATCTCATTTCGGATTATCTTGAAGAGCAGGATGAATCGCATGATCTTTACACCACCTACGGTGGATCCTGCTGATCCACCAAGGAACATGAGTACTATGAAAAGCATCCAGGACAAGTGAGGCCAAAGCGAATAGTCTGCTGTCACGAATCCTGTTGTGGTCATGATAGAGGCTACCTGGAAGCTTGCATATCTGAGAGCGTCTCCAATAGCATATACGGATTTTATGTTTAGATATGCAGCGAGTCCAAGGGTGGATAGCACCATGATGAGTGTGTAGATACGCCACTCTGTGTCTTTGAAGAAGAGAGAAAGCTTGTTTTTGAATATGTAAAAGTACAGCAGGAAATTGATGCCTGCCAAATACATGAAGAAGGTGATGACTATCTCTATCCACATATCCTGGTAACCTGCGATGGAATCGTTCAGGAAAGAGAACCCTCCAGTCGCTACAGTACTGAAAGCAGTGGTGACCGCATGGAAGAAGGGCATGCCGAGGAACATGAGAAGGAGCGTCTCGCTGATGGTGAGGGTGAGGTAGACGATGATGAGGACTTTTGCGGTGTCGCGCATCCTTGGTCGGATCTTGGTCTTGAGCGGACCTGTCGCTTCCGCGTTGTAGAGTGCCGGTGAGTCCGCGCCGAAGAACGGCAGGATGGCTATGCTAAGGAGGATGACTCCTATGCCACCGAACCAATGCAGCATAGCGCGCCAGAAGAGGATACTGACGGGCTGCGCTTCTATGTCTGTCAAGATGGTCGCTCCGGTAGTGGTGATACCGGACATGGCTTCGAATACACTATCGACTGTGGAGATGCCGCTTATCATGAAGGGAAGGCTGCTTACGATGGTAAAGATTATCCATGTTGAGGTGATGATGAAATAGGTCTCTTTGAGCGTCGTGTTCTGAATCTTACCGATAAGGTGGAAGATCATTGCGCTAGAGAAGGTGATGCACATAGTTATGAAGAAGGGCGCTAGGGGTTCATGATATATGAGCGCTACGAAGAGGGGCGCAAAGAGGAATATGCTGAACCAGATAAGAAGATTTGCCTGCACGTAGGCTAGATGTTGCCATTTCATTTTGCTTTGACCAGAGCGATGACACGGTCTTTTTCACGAAGGACTTTGCATTCGCTGGCAGGTATCTGTTTGTTTTCTCTTATCACGAGACCGGGCTGGATTCCCTCTTCAAGGAATTCTTCGACTTTCTTCCCTGCCTGCTTTTCGTCGACGATGAATTCTACTATTTCTCCATCCATCCCTGCAAAGTCGACATCAGAGATGATGTTCTTGAGGCAGAACCTGATTATCTTGTCTATGGCAAGTGAGTCACTGCTGATGATGTTGTCGATGGACGCGAATCGGGTCGCTAGCTTGAGCAGCTCCTGGTTCTTGATATAGCAGATGGTCTTGGGTGCGCCGTGGCGTTTTGCGAAGATGGATGCTATCATATTATACTCATCATCGTTTGAGAGAGCAACCATGCAGGAATTCTCTATATCGAGCTCTTTGAGCAACCTTCCCTTTGTCGCACTGCTGTTGAGGATGTAGATATCTTCCATCGCTGTACGTTCGCATGCCTCTTTGTCACGGTCTAGCATGTAGACCTTGAACCCTTCTTTCTTGAGCGTTTTTGCGAGAAGCCTTGATTTCTGATTTGTGCCAAGCACAATGACCTGTTTTGTCTTCTTCTGCTTGAATGACGCTTCCATGCGTTCTATGGCCGGTTCAAGACCGATGATGTAGACCCGGTCTTTGACCTGAATGCGGTCTATCTCCGGGGGCAGATACATGGTATTTTGACGGGAGACCCCAAGGATGGTGGTTCCCGGGAACAGTGAACTGTCTAGCTCTTTTCCGACATAGGGTGATCTCTTGGCTATCTTTATACCAATGACACGGGCTTTCTCTTTTGGATATTCGATGAGCTCTGAAAGGATCGGCTCGTGGATGTAGGAAAGAATCTTATCGATAAGCAGTCTCTTTGGAGAGATGAGTTGATCTATTCCAAGGTCTCTTGCTGAGTAGTCTCCTTTGAAGAATTTTGCCTGCTCTTCCACTTTGCAGATAATCTTGCATTTGGACAGTTTCCTGACCATCGAGCAGGCGACCATGTTAATGCTGTCCCGGTTGGTTACGGCAAGAAAGACATCCGCGGAATGTATGTCCACCTCTTTGAGCAGATTGTAGTCGGTACAGTCACCTTCGACGACGAGAGCGTCAAGACCACTAAGCGAGGCAACAGTTCGCGCGTCCCTTTCTATTAATGTCACCTCTACTTCGTGGGGGATAAGCTTCTCAGCAACACTCCTCCCTATGTGACCCCCACCGGCAATGATGATTTTCATAGATAAATCACATCAGGATGCCCGATATATAAATATATGTCGGAAGACTTCATGCGGCTAGTCTACGTACTGTTGTTTCCAATCGCGGTTGAGCTTAGAGAGAGCCCTTTTTTGTAGAAAAGCGTTCGAACTGCATCAGGTTTGAAACGAAGATCGGGTGCCACTTCAACTGTGTTCTCTATATTGGCATTGAAGACCCTATCCAGTTGTGTGTCTGTGACGGTCGGCAGGTAGAAGGCGAAGAGTGAACGGTAGTGGTGTGCTTGTATGGATGACTGATGCAGCAGCCCTTTGTAGCCGCCTATGATGGTTCCTCAGAACGTTCTTGGAGGATTTTGCTGTAGGTGTCCATATAGGTGGTCTTAATCCAGGGATTTGGTTCGTCCCTGAGATCTGCTCACTTATCGGGATGCCTAATTCGAAGGCGAAATGAAACACTTGGACAAGCCTGTCGTCTTGAAATTGGTGCTCTGTAAGCTTCGGTTCATGGGTAGGTATACGCACTTCCTGTTCTGCTTCCTAGAAGAAATAGATGCGCATAAAGAAGAAGAGAGGGTTGGGAAATTTGAGACTTATGCGAAAGATTGTCTGCATAATGTGTTCTTTGTTGTATTAACACTCCTTATTTGTAAGCTTTGGTGGAGAGCGAAGATGGCTCTGTATGATTAGTTAAAGGGAACGATATTATTCTGCTGCGAATATGGACACTGCCTATTCTATTCGTGTATCTTAGCATGGAGAGTATTTGCTCATATTCTTGAGGTGACCTACAATGATGACCAATATGACTTGTTCATTATTATGGAATATTTATAGTATGTATTATATAGGGCATAGCTCTTGAGATTCTGTATGAAACGAGTAATGTTATTTTATGATCTTGAGAATTTTAAACGAGTCCTTGACCGAAGGGACTCTCATCGCACGTATGATTTTGGCAAAGCACAGTACACGATCATCGACCTCATCAAGCGACAGATCGGTATAAATGTCTCGGCTGAGGATATCGTACGCACGTATGCGTATACCGGTGCATACGGAAACGATATCATGTCAAGGATGAAGCATGAGATATCCATCCTAAAAGCGGACGAGAAGAAACGGAAGGAGTCGTTCCTTGACTATATCGAGAAGCAGTACGCTGAGCAGCAGAAGTTTTTCTCTAAGGCGCTTGAGTACAATTCTTTTGAGCTTCGTACATACCCTCTGAAGTATGAATACGGGAAGGTGTTCCAGAAGGGTGTGGATGTGCAGCTTGCGGTTGATTTTGTGACGCATGCGTTTAGGGATAATTTTGATATCGCAGTTGTTGCGAGCGGCGATATTGACCTCTTAGAGTCACTAAAGACGGTGAAGTCACTTGGAAAGAAGGTAGTCGTAATGGGGCATCCTGCGCATACTTCGCTTGAACTTCGACGCGAGAGCGATTTCTTTATTGATATCTCAAGGCTTACGACTAACGAGCTGAATGGATTCTCTACGAAACATCGGCCGCCGGCACCACGGAAAGTGGAAGCAGTGAAAAAGGATGAACAGACGAAGGAAGAAGCTACACCTCTACCAGAGGCAACGATAAAAAAGGAGGCTGCTAAGGTTGAGCCAAAAACTGAGCCAATGAAAAAAGTAGATCCTTCAAAAGTTAAAGAAGTTGAGTCTGTGAAAGAGCCAGTGGTAAAAGAAGAGAAGCCAAAAAGGGCACCGAGGAAGAAGGGTGTGCTTGAGAAATTGGCTGACAAAGTTCTGAAGAAAGACTAGTCCCACATCTCTATGATGTTGTCGATGAGGCTGTCAAGAAAGGTCTCTTTGTAGGTGATAAGGAGTTTTGTGAGTTGTTCCTTGTCTGTTTTAAGGGTGAAGAATTTGTTTCTTCCCTGTTTTTTACTTTCTATAATGTTCTGCTGTTCGAGGCGTTTGAGGTGGAAGGTTATTGTTGAGGGGGAGATGGCCACAAACTGGGTTATCTGTTCATGAGAGACTGGTTCTTTGTCGATGATGCAGACGAGAATGCGGCGTATGGAACGCTGGCGCAGGAGGCTCATGAGCTCTGTGCTGCTCTTTGAGAATTCTTTAGGAAAGTACCGTAAATTGCTCTGGTCTTTTTGCTCTTCTATGAGGCCTGCGCGCGCCAAATAGTGCAGATGGTGAGTGACGGAGCCGGTGGCAAGCTGTACCTGACGTTGGATTTCCCTAAAGTGGAGGCCCGGCAGTTTTTGGACTATGTCGTAGATGCGTCTTCGTTGTTCAAGGTCGAGGATGTCACTCATTTGATGATGCCCAGGAAGAAGCAAGCCAGGATGGCGAAGTCTAGCACTGCGGTGATGGGGTCGATGAGCGGTACGGATTCGATGATGAGCTCGCTAGCGAAGATGAAGAGCTTGAGCGCGAAGAGCGTGAACGCCGCGGTGACGTACATGAGGCGCTTGTTGTGCGAACGTTTGTAGGAGAGAAAGGTCAGTATCGCCAGGGCTGAAGCGAGCAGTGCGCTGCCCAGATTGAGAAGTTTCTCAAGCTCGAGGTCAAGGACGGTGATGTCTTCCTCTTCAGCAGCTACGAAAGGTAACAGAGTGATGAGGAGTAAAAGTGGTATGAGTGGTTTCATTTGTTTGCCTCCGGGGGATAAGGGTGGTGTGGGAAATATAATGGTTTTGGCGTAGCACTGAGGAAAATCTATCCTATTGTGGCTATCTAAAAGTAAGCTTCTTAGGTATAGGAACCAGGTAACCCACATCCGGCTGGCATGCAGCGTCTACACAGGCACGGACGATGAGGTTTCCTAGTGTTATTATTTTTAAAAAATGAAAAAAAGTTTAGGTTTCTATGCCTAGGATGTCGCCAGTGTCCATGTCGATGACGACGTCTGTCTCGGTGCCGCTGTCGTCAATCTCGATGACGTAAGCAATCTTACCGAATTTCTTTTCGATGGCTACATCAGTGACTTTGCCTGGGACGGCTTGCAGTGCTATGTCGATGGCGCGGTCTTCGGACATTTCGATGATGAGGGGCTCCTGGTCTTCGACGATGACTTCTTCAGTGGTTATGCATCCCTTCATGTCTGCTGCTTTTGCGCCTTCTTTTTTGTACTTGTCCGGGAGTTCCATGCAAGTTGCGGCGGTCTTGTGGATCTCGATAAGTTTGACCGTTTCGGTGTCCTCTTCTTCAAGGACGGTGCCGATGCCTCTGCAGTGGTATTTGTATGCGGTGTCGGGGAATAGCGGGCTCCATTCGAATATTTTGACACAGTCTTCATAAGAACCTGCGGGTACTTTGACTTTGACGCCGGTCGAGGCAATCATACCCATGTCTTCTGCTTCGCCAAGAGCGTATTCCTGGCGGTACTCGTCACCTTCTTTTGGGGATGCGGGCATCCAAAGGCCGGGCAGCGCTCCTTTGACGCCACCAAGCCATGCACCTTCGTGGTCAAGGAGTTTTCCGTCGACGTAATTGTCGACGTCTTCACCCATGTACCAGACATTGCCTTCTTTGTCCTGAGCGATGTAGTCTCTGGTGTCTTCGACTAGTTGACCGTCTACGTAGACGCGGTCCCAGAATACGAGGGACTCTACGCCCATGACAGTTTTTGTCCAGCCGGGGACGTAGATTTCGATGCGTTCTTTGCCTTCTTCAGTGTCCGCTTCATAGACGAGTTTCATGCCGATTGGGGTGGGGAAGTAGGGGTTCGTGATTTTGGTGGTGAAATCTTTTGGGTCAAGTGAGACTCTGTAGGGTTGCGTGGTGTCGAACTTTGGTCCGTCATCTATGGTTATGGGTTGTGTGGTGGTTTCTTTTGTTGATGTGGTAATTGTGGTGGGTGCATCGTCTGTCTGGAAGATGAATGGGAGCGCTATGAGAAGCGCCGCGCAGACGACGATGCCGATAATGATTGGGATGGTCTCTTTCATGTGTATCACCTTAGCTGGAGAAAAGTGGAGGAAGTTTATAAGGGGTTTAGGACGGGGATAGAAGTGTTGATTTCTAATTTTGTAAGGGTTACTGTTATAAGCTGTACTCAGCTGCATGTATTTTATGAAATTTGCCTTTATTGATGAGTCGGGAGATCCATGTGGGAGTGGTTCTGATTATTTTGTCATAGGTACTCTGTGGACGACTCGACCTGAGGATCTGGATAGAATTGTTAAGAATTTAAGGCGATACAAGTTTAAGAAAGAGTTGAAGAAGATCTCTGAACTTAAGGCAAATCAATCTTCAGATGAAGTTAGGATAGGTGTCCTTCGCAAAATTGCTGAGAATGAGCATATTACGTGCCAAGCAATTGTTCTTAAAAAAGAGTTGATGTATAGTGAGTATCTCAATAGTCATTCCCATAAGCTCTACAATTATGTCTGTGGTGCACTAGCATCTGAATGGGTGTTGGATGATAAAGAGGTGTCTATACGGATAGATTATTCGAAGGGAAAACAGGCACTTCGCAATGATTTTGATCACTACATCAAAGGGAATATTGAACAGAAACGTTGGAATTGCAGCGTTACTGTACAACATAGTTACTCGCATAACTGGTCTGGTCTTCAACTCGCCGATTTTGTTTCGTGGGCCGTTTTTAGGGCAAAGCAGTATAAGGATGATAGATTCTTTAGGATTATTGAGCATAAGACTACGGTGTTTCCAGTCTGGAAGAAAAGGTAGCAGTACCAATGCATATTCAAAGCGTGCACCTCAGGGTACACTAATGCATTGGTTTTACCCGCTGATATGGCATAAGTGTTACATTGTTTATAAATCTTATCGTAAGAGGTCCAGTGATTTTGCGAGCAGGCAAAAATGCTTGGTATCAATACATACCTACTTCTCTTTAATCGTAAACTTATTCTTGGAAATACCAAAGAATCTTTCAAAGAACTTACTGAATCTTTCAATAACAGACTTTTTTGGATGGCTCAGCGGTTTTAGAGAAAAGAGTTGTAACACTTTAGGAAGGGGATAGAAGTGTTATTCGTGCGCCCACTGTTCATATAGCACTTTGTCTAAGCGATGGTCTTCGATATCGAGGATGGGCCTTTTTTTAGAGCGTTCCTCAAGGTCATGGACAATCTCAATCAGCTTTGCTGGAGGTGTGTCTGCGATGAAGTGTTCTGAGAAGTAGAGGAGGAAGGGGAACTGCGGCAGGTACTCCGGTCCAAGACCTTGTTTTTCTAAGGCGGTTATGGTGTTGTTCGTTCGTTGTAGGGAAGTTGCTAGGATGAAGGGAGCGGCTTCGACAACTTGGGTGGCTTCTTGCGGTGTCATGTAGGTCTCGATGTTTTCGTATGCATCGATGACTCGTTGTGTTGCGTAGGCCAGAAATCTGGGACTGCTGATGCAGATGTCGTCTGTTTTGTCTTTGTCATGACGGCTGTCCATATATTGGAGTATCTCATCAAGGTGGGATGTCGATGCACGCAGTACTGAGGGGGCTTTGGCAATAAGCTGGTTGGTTGCTTTCTTGTCCTGGAACCTTTCGTCAAAGTACTGGTACTTTGTCCTGAAGTACTCTACTGATGCTCGAAAGACGGTCGCTACCACTTCAACGATTCGTGAGGTGGTGTCTTTCTTGTGCCTGCTGTCGAAGAGCCTATAGTAGTCTTTGATGCGCTGCTGTGAGCTACCTATGACGGTTGGGCATTTTCTGACTACGTAGGCTACCTTATCCGGTTCGTGTCGTTGGTCTAAAAGAGCAAATACCTGTTTTGTGCGTTCAAGAGAATAGATGAGCGCATTTGGAAAGTCTTCGATGACTTTATTGGCATGTTCGCCGAGGCGTTCTTCAAGGAAGTCTTCAATGCTACTAGTTCGCTCTTGTGAGACACCTAATAGGTTAGGTGCCTGTTCCAAGATATGATTGGTCTGCTGTGGGTCATGGCGTTCATCAAAGTGTTCGTAAACTTTTTTTAGTGAGCGGATGGGATGACTTATCGCTCGCGGTGATTGTGCTATTAGTTTTATCGCCGCTTTTCCATGTCTTGCCACAAGGAAGTCTGTGCGCTTTCTTAATTCAGCAAGGCTGTACCTGAAGAGTCTTGGGAAGGCTTCTACCATGCGGTTTGCGTCTTCTCCCCAGACGCTGTCGAAATAGTCATAGAATTTATCGAATCTGGCGATGGAGGAGCCGATGATGCTTGGTGTTTTTTCAATGAGGTCCTTTGCTTTTTTGCCATGACGCTTTTCAAGATAAGCGTATTTCTGTTGTATGGTTGCCGGTGATGTGGTGAAGAGGCTGTAGTAACTGAGGAAGATGCGCTTGGTCGTATCGGGGTCATGTTTGTTGTCGAAGAATTCGAGATGGCTTTGGAGCCTTGCGACGGAATTGCCAAGGATGCTTGGCAGGGCCTGGACCATGCGGTCGGTCTCTTCTTTAGTGAAGCGTTCATCCAGTACCTGATAGACTGCCGCTGTGCGCTCTGTTGAATATGCGAGGAGACAGGCGAAGCCCTGCACCATCTTCTCTGTCGCTTCGACGCCGTTTCGCTCTTCAAGAGCTACGAGTCTGTCTATGGAGTTTGGGCTTACGAAGGTTGCGTGGTGGACGAGGTCTGCGGTGAAGGCGTAGCCCCTTTGCTTTGCGTCCTTTAGGAAGCTGACTATGTTAGCTTTCTTGTTTTTGGTGAGTGGTTTAGCCAGGGTGCGCGCTTCGCGTTCGACGAGTGTTTCGAGCATGAGGGATGGAGAAGGAGGGGTTGTTTATAATGGGATAAGTAAAGAATGCAGAAGAGTTGAGTAGTGCTCAAATTGAGTTTTAGAGAAAAGGGTATGGTTTAGGGAGTGTATTGAGATTTGGCCTAGTGGTGATGGTCCCGCACGGGGCACTTTTCTTAATGTCTGAATAGCAGGGCATAATAGCTCAGTTTAAAAACATTGATTTATCATCTTAAATCCATATTTTACATGACTATTCTTAAATCACCTATTAAAAAACCAAAACCTATTGGTAAACTTAGTACTGAGAGGATATTAAATGGCAAATCAATTTCACCTATAAAAAGAGTAAGGATGATGGATGAAGATTTTATAACTGAATGGATATATGGTTGTAAGCACGAACAAGATATAGTTGAAAAGCTATATCGTCAAAATAGTCATCCTCATAGAAGTACCCATCTTAACCTCTATAAGTTCCCATGTACCATCATCAAGGGGATTAAGTATATCAACTTTACAAAATAGATCCTCAAATGCAAATGCAGCTTCAAAAAGAGGTTTTTTGTTAAGAAGCATTTGTTGTGTATGTAATAGAGCTTCTTCCTTAGGTGAATTAACCAAGAGGCCTTCAGGATACAATGTTCTTGCTAGCTCACCTACTTGTGTACCTTGTGCAGCGATTGTAGAAAAGTCAGTATTTGGGATACTCTCAGGTTCATTTATTTCGTACCAAAATAGCTTTTTACAAGCAAGGCCATCTTTGAAATTTGATTTTGAGATATAATTCATTGTGGGTCATTACTTAAATCATCAACTTCAATAATTTCATTGAAGCTACCAATACTTCTTTCGTAGAGTGTATCAATAGTTGTATGTAGTAGGAAGTAATTCTTGAATTTCCCTTCTGCAAGTGCATTTGATTCTCTCATAACATCTTTCTTCTCTTTACTTGCTTCATTGAAGACTTCTCCTTTTATCTCTAAGATATGTATTGTATTGGAGTCTTTCAATTTTACAATAAAATCTGGATTGAAACTATTCCCTAGACCATACTTCATAACAAGCTGGCCATGTCTCTTATTTTTAACCCATAGTTCTACATCTTCACACTGTTCAAGTAGTTCTGCAAACTTAGCTTCTTGACTACTATCAAATTGAGAGTAATGAAAATAGGATTTTTCATATCCTGTTGCATAGAATGTAGGGATTTTGTTTCTATTTGTCTCAAAATATTCATGTAGTTGCTCTTTTGACTTAATGTTATTAGCATTGTTTCCTGATTGTCGAATAAGGATATTATGTTCAGTAAATACTTCTTTGAATTGAGAATATCCACTTATTGTCGTTTTTGCAGTGAAATACATATCAATCTTCTTGGAAATAAAGCTAATTAGTTCTTTTGAGAACTTATTCACCCATAGGGTGTTAGTGCCATATTTTCTCTTAAAAAAGAAGGAGTATTTGTCAGTTAGTTCTCTAAGAACTTCTTTAAGTGAGTCATCAACAGCCTCATCAGAGGGTAATAAGTTTTGATTCCTGATTATCTCTTTTACAATCTTTGTTCTTTGAACATCACCAATAACAAGTTCTTCCTCTTCTAAGTATTCAGAGGTTCCTTCTCTAACGACCATACCTGTAGTATAGTCTCGTTCTTGACTTTGTTCATCTTCTTGCCATTTCAAGAGTTTACCATTTTCCTTTATGCTTGTAAATGGGGAACTAATTTGCGTAACAAAGTTATCAATCCCAAGATGATTGTAAGTAAGTTTTCCAATGAGTTCATCTGGATTGCTTATTAGTGATTCTGATTCTCTTGATATGATTGGCACAACAAGGTCATTGTATTTCATCATATCTTCAGAAGTAGTTTTATTCTGTTTAGGAACTTCAATGTAATCTTCACCAAAGTTTTCAGAGTTTAGTCCTATTTCATTTCTAATCTCTTCTACAAACTTGGCAAAATTATTGCCTTTATCACATACTATGTGTAAAATCTCTTGTTCTTTGAGCAGTTTATTATCTGAGTCATCATATTCTCTTTTTTCTCTTAATAACCTTAAACCTCGTCCTATAAGTTGCTTTACATTAGTCTTAATATCTCCAGGTGTATTGGCTAA
Organism: Candidatus Woesearchaeota archaeon; assembly: GCA_020637435.1. GTDB lineage: Archaea > Nanobdellota > Nanobdellia > Woesearchaeales > JACJVW01 > JACJVW01. The sequence goes on along the minus strand of JACJVW010000001.1, from coordinate 233,832 downwards.
GATCAATATTGTATAGACATTATCAATGTTCCACCCTTCTGTTGCTTTATCGACTTGGATGAGAACTTCCATTTCATTTTCTTCAAGTCCTGTAAATAGATCTAGTGTCTCCTTTGTTTCATTAGCAGTATGAAATGAGAATGCTTTATCACCAATATTTTCAATCTCGCTGATTATACTTTCTTTAGTCGAATTATCTTTAATAAGGTGATTTATTTCGTATTCACTATCTCTTAGAATTGCTTCATAGATCTGTTCAATTTGATCAGTCTTCTTTGGAATCTCTTTTACAAGATAATTATAGAGATTATCAGCGTGTGCAGTGCTTCTTGCTTTAACCAATAGGATTGGCTTTTTTGACTTGTCAGAATCATCTTTGTCATATCCTAATGCTTTCTTCTTGATAATATGAACAGCTACTGCTCTAACTAATCTACTTGCGTCTGCATCTGTAACTTCTTTTTGTTTATCTTGCACATTCTCATCATATTGCCATAGACCACTTTCATTATTAGTACTGATGCCCCATGCACGGACCTTTTTACCATACCCCTCAGAGATGTATTCATTTACAGGAAATCTAAAGATTGGTTTTTGTTTTGCTACCATTGTAGCAGTGAATTCGATTAGGTACTTGGCTTTTAAGCTACTAACAATATCTCCTGCAGTATTTCCCTGTCCACTAGCAACAGCATCCCCAGAAGTTTTACTATATTTTTGAAAGTGATGAGATTCATCTGTGATGATTACAAGGTCATTAAGTCCTGAAAGATAGTCTCTGAAGGAGATAATATTTCCATCTGGGTTCTTCCAGAAGCTCTCTTCCCATGCTTTATCTACATTCTTTACTCCTGAAGCACTTTCAAAGAATTTGTTAATGTTGAACACAAATATAGTAAAGTCTGCATCCGCGTCATAATTAGAGCTTTTATCAGTATAATTCTCACCTGTAACTAGGTTGAATTTCTTATCAAGACTATTTGACAAAACACATAGTCTATCATTTAGGTCAAAATTCTTAATTGTTTTATCATAGATAGCACTCTTTCCACGAGGTGGCGTTAGAATCAAGAAGTTTTTGATATTATGTTTTACATGTAAATAAGTAACGAATGCACCAATTAACAGCGTCTTTCCACTTCCTGTACAAAGCTCCATGCCTATGACAGGGACATTACCACAGCTTTCATCCACAAGTTCAGATGCTATAGAATCATTTGTGATACATTTATTGATAATCCAATTAAAAGCCATAAGAGCCTGTTCTTGATATGGTCTAAACTTAAACTTTGAATTGATAGTACTCTCTATCTCCTGAATAAGTTCCTTATCAACATTATCTATAGCATTTCTGTAATGCGCATTTGATTGTATAAATTCATAAAATGATTGTCCTTCCATTTTGAAACCTCATAGATGATACTTCCTCAATACTGACTCTGGTATTTTTCTTATTGTAATGTTATCTGGTAGATCTTCGTTCTTGATAGCAACACCATGATTTGTGAAAATTACTATCTTTGTGCTCTTTGATTGTTTTAACGAATCAAGATAACCAAGGAGCTCATCCTTAGTGATGATTTTCATCTCTTTTGCTACAATGCAAAGAGAGTAGTTTCTTCCAGACTTACCAACATGCACATTGGCACTAAGTCCTTCTTTGTACCTGAAATCAAAATTCATAAAGAGTGCTCGAGAAATCTCTTCATAAGTCAAGTCCCAATTCATACGATTGTCGTTGATAAGAGAGTCTCCTAATTTATAGTAGCGAAATCCATTCACAAAAATTTGGTCACCTTTATCAAATGTCGTTAGGCTTGGATCATTTTTTTTTGCTGTAATGGTTTTATTTAGTCTTAAAATACAATGAGAATCAGCATGTTTTCCTATTTCTATACCAATCCATTTTCTATTTAATCGATGAGCCACAGCAGCTGTAGTTCCAGAACCAAGAAATGCATCCAATACTAGATCACCTTCCGAAGAGGCTATCTTTATTATTCTTTCCATGAGTCTTTCAGGTTTTGGGGTATCAAAAACAGCATTGGGATTAATTTTTTTAACCTCTCTTTTGGCTTCTTGATTATCTCCTACTTCCTCTCGTAACCAAAGCGTCATAGGAGTAACACCTGTTTTTACTTCAGAAAGAAATTTTTTTACTCTTGGGGCATTATTACCGGACTTTCCAAACCATATACGGTTGTCAGCAACTAATTCTTTAAATCTTGATTCGGTATATACCCAACATCTTCCAGAAGGAGGTTTGACTTCTCTTCCAGATGGAGTTTTAACCGTATATAGCTTGTCTTCTATAACTGGACCAACACTCATATCTGCAGATGTCCAAGGTCCCCTTGAATCATTATCTGGATTTTTATAGTTTTTTAACTGAGATTCAGTCCTTTCTAAACTATTCAGAGCAACTTGATTAATATCTTTCGCGTAAACTAATATATAATCGTGATTTCGAGATAGTGTTTTTTTTAAGTTTACAGGTGCAAAAGCTCTTTGCCATACAATTTCATCAATGAAATTTACACTTCCAAAAACTTCATCACATAAAACCTTTAAGTAATGGGATTGCTCAGCGTCTATCGATATCCAAATAGTCCCATCTCTACTCATTAACTTTCTTAAAAGAATAAGTCTATCAAGCATCATACTTAGCCATTCTGAACGCTTTAAATTATCATCGTAATGTTTAAATGCAGATCCAGTGTTATATGGTGGATCTATATAAATACACTTTGCTTTATCTTTATCATTGATATTTTTGAAAGTTTCACAAAGTGTTCTAAGTGCAAGTAGATTATCTCCTTGGATGAGTATATTCTCATGTGGATTAATTAAATTAGATAAATCACCATATTCCTTAATAAGTTTAAGTATCCTTGGTTCAGATACTCTTATATCATTTTTTAAAACCCAAGGGGCAGAGGGGTCTTTTTGACTTTTCTTTAGAAGTGTAGGTATTCCATTCTCGTCATATTCATAAAAAAGGGATTTATCTTTATTGATCCAATTTAATTCTAAATTACCTTTAAAATTGTTCATTTTGCATCACCTGTAATAAAAAGTCATAATCATCTTCTTTTAATTCAATAAGATCTTTTCCCATTAGAACAGTACCCCATCTTATTCTGTTCTTAAATATTGAAATGCTATCGGTAATTTGATAATTTTTGAATTTGTCATCAATTATCAACAATTCATCCAAAATAAGAATCTTCTCCATTAAAATTTGATAAGGATAATTAGCTCCTGAAAAATCTATAGGGTTTGTTACCTGTTTTGATACAACCTTGAAAATACCTCCTAATGATTTAGGAATAATATAGAAAATAATTATATCATCTACAGACACTTTTTGATAGCTTATTTGTTTTTTAAAAGCATAAGTTTGATTTCCTTTTATTAAATCCCAATTATCTAATGATGTTAATCCCAGCCAGACTTTTCTCATAGTATATATCACCTAGTAACATAAAAAGCTGTACATGCATTTCTTGCAGAACTTTGAATGCAAATTACGCTCAAATTTTTCCTCTTTTATTTTTGTTCCAACATCAATCATTATTTCTTTAGTCTCTTCAAGTTTCTCTTTTGAATTGTCAAATTTAGTACGCATGTTGTCCAGGAATGTATATGCGTACAAGTTATCAAAAGAATATTCATGCTCCAATGCAAGATGATACATCCGAAGTTGTATATCTACCATCGTTTCTTCTACTCCTTCAATATTCCTTGATTTAAAGTCAATAATACTGATAGAATCATCTGAATCTTTACTAATGAGATCTACTTTTCCACGAATAATGAATTTCTCACCAATAAAAGAGAATGGTTTTTCAACATCAAGGATTTCTTTGTACCGTTTGGTTCCTTTTCGTACATAATTCCAAAGATACTCAACTAGTTTACCTTTCATGTTGTCATCTTTTCGTTTGTCAAAATAAACAGGAATCCATACAGAATTTGTAATCTCTTTAATCCTCTCAATCTCTACAGTTTTCCCATCTTTAAGATCTAAGTGAATCTTCTGCAAAGCATTGTGTACAACTGTACCATAATTTTGATAAAATGTTGGAGGTGTTTGAAATTTGTAGAGATAGTTGAGACTATATCTAAATGGACATGATAAAAAGTTGTTTATTGCAGAATAGGATAATCTTGGAATATCATCAGGTTCTTCATAGGTTTTTTGACAATCTGCAAATTCATGTTCAGGTCTGGCAAAATTATTTACTCCAATATCATCTTGAATGTATTCTGATAGTTTCTTTCCTTCGCCATCAGTTGTAGCAACTACAAGAAGATCCTGCGCCCGTGTCATTGCTACATAGAATAATCTTCGTTCTTCAGCAAGAGCGTCATATTGATTGTTGTATAACCTTAGCTTCTCCGGTATTGTGAAAAATTCTGATTCTCTTTTTGCAGCTGAACTAGGGAATCTATTTTTAGTGACTGAGCCAAGTATTACAACTGGAAACTCTAAACCCTTAGCCTGATGTACGGTCATTAGTTTTATTGCGTTAGTTTCTTCAATAAAAGCAGAATTATGCGATTTGTCATCTGGCAAATAGTATAGGTGTTCAAAGAAATGCTTAAAATTGTTATTGTGAGTTGTTGATTCGTACTTATATATGATATGACTCAATAGACCGAGATTATATTTCTGCAATTCTGAACCTGGATCATTTTGATCAATAATCTTTTTTAAGTATCCGGTCCTTTTTAGAATGTCATAAAACAATTGTGTTAGGGAATACTTTTTCTTCTTTTCACCCTCTTTAATGACTTCTGTACGCTTATCAACAAGTCTCAACAACTTAAAAATTTCTGACTTTTCTAAGCCTTTAGCAGCTAAACCATCATAGGTAGCTTTTTCAAGAAAGTCCGAAGATAAAATATCATTACCTAGTTTTGTCTTTGCATCATTCGATAAGTCAATGACACTATTCAGTAAAAGAGTATTATCCCACCATTTCCAATACTCTAACTGCTTGTCAGTTGGTTGGTGTCCTTCACAAAAAGCCATTAGATATAGAATTGTACGCACTTCTTCTTTAGATAGAAATGCTCCATCGCCTATAACATAATAAGGTATATTTGCCTCTCGCAAATACTTCACATAAAACTCAGAATGATTTCTTACTGATCTAAATAAAATAGCAATATCGCCATAGTGTTTTATTTTTTTATCCTCATACAGATTCTTAATGAACTCAACTGTTTGTTTTGCCTCATCACCTATGTTTTGACCTTTAATCAAGATAGGTCTATTAAGGTTATCTCTCTGAGCGTAAACCTTTTTTGGATAAGCCCTATGTTCTTTAATGAAATTGTCACAGAAGTCAACAATATCACTAGAGGATCTGAAATTTTTTTCCAGTTTGAGCACTTTTGTATCAGAATATCTCTCAGGAAATTTTAGAAAATTTTGGGTTGATGCACCCCTAAAACCATAGATACTCTGATCCTCATCACCAACAACACAAATATTTGAAGATTCATTACATATTTCCATAAAGATTTTGTCTTGAATGGGATTAGTGTCTTGATACTCATCTATCAAAATATATTTAAATCTTTCTTTAATTGCTGTTTTTATGTTCTCGTTTGATTCAATCAGATGCAAAAGTTCTTTTTGGAGATTAGCAAAGTCAACAAGATTCTCGCTCTGAAGTGCTACTATATATTTATCATACGCTTCTGCTATAGCTATCTCTCTTTCACTGGAACCATTCTCTTTACAGTGTTCAATCAGTTCAAGAGGTTCAATGTTATTTTCAGTGAAACGATTGAATGTAGTTATTAGTGGTGAGATTTCATAAGGCTGTAAGTGGTCTTTTAGACCAAATTGATACCCATACCCTGATTTCACAAATATGTATTGATCTTCTTCATCAAGAACACTAAAACTTGCACCTAATCTATGTGCATCAGAATATTCTTCTAACATCATCTGACAAAATGAATGAATAGTGGAAATGTGCATATTCTCTACTTTGTTCCCTATAACTAACCTAAGTCTATCTTTAAGCTCTTCAGCTGCTTTCACTGTAAAAGTACTTACAAGAATATTTCCTGGATCAACAGATTTCTTTGAAACTAAATAAGCTACTCGCTCAGTTATTACTTTACTCTTACCTGTACCAGGTCCAGCTATCACTAGAACAGGACCTTCAGTTGTTTGTACTGCTTTTATTTGTGCGTCTGTAAGAGTGGTTTCCGGATGCATAGTAGTCAAAAGATTAATTCTAATTCTTATATGCTTGTTTGACCAAACTCATTATGTAATTAATATCATCAATATTCTTGAATTTCAGTTCACGAGTTATGGTCCATTTTCTTAAACTAATGTCTTTTGTTATACCTTTGGGATCGGTGAATTTATTATCTTTTATTCTTAGACCAAGAATTAGCCAATTTTTACGAACATGTATGGTTAAGAATGTAGTATCTGTGTAGTATTTAATATATTCTGGAGCATAGCCTTCTTGAACATTATCTCCTAATTCCAGAATTTCTACACGCAAGAGATCCAATAGTTCTTTTCCCTTTGTGTCAGCTTTATTTCTGTGATCTTCGAAAGACACTTCTTTAGTTGTGTTTTGACCCAATCTGGTTCTCTTGTTTTGGTTTATGATAGGATCTGGATGGATATCTAATTCATTTTTGTGATAGGTGTAGGAATAGCATTCAATATTTGAATCCAGATGTTTAATTAAGCTGATGTCCCACTTAGAGTACTCTTTTGCAATACAGACTAATCTTATTTTGCTCCAGTCTATTTTGATGGTAGAAGTTGCTTCGTTTTCTTTTACTATTCTTTCAAATTCATACTTAGTTGACCTTTCTTGAAGCCAATCATAGTAAAAAACTATTTGATTAATTATGGTTTCTTCTTTTCTGTGTTTGTATTCTATTATGCAAGGATTGCCTTCTTCTGTTATTGCTAAAGTATCAATCTCACCACCTGGGATTTTGTATAGACTCTTTAGAAAGTGACAATGGAGAATATTGAGTAGGTACTTTTCAATATATGTCTGAAGCTGTTTTTCTGGATTTGATCCAGTAAATTCTTTTTCTTCTATTATTTCCCCAGTTTTTGTATTAATTCTGACCATTCTTATAACCTCGCGATCCTACCAGCATCAGTCAGCTCGACTCCCTCGTCGGTCTTGATTAAGTCGAGATCTCGGAGCTCGTCGATGTTGCGGTAGAGCATGGCTCGGCTGATGTCAACTTTCTCTGCGAGCTTTGCCATGTCGGTATTTTTATCTAGAGCTTCGAGAAGTTTCTTCTGGCTCTCGGTGAGCTTGAAGGAGAGTTTGGGGAGGTAGATGACTGCTTTCTTGTCTTCTTCAGGATTATACGCAATTCGTGCAATGCGATCGATTCTTGCATATGCTGCGAAGAGAAGGCCCATGGCTTTGGTCTTTCTGCCGGAGGTGACGTTGATGAAAATCTTGTCGTCCTTGGGCTGCAGGTCGATTATCTCGACGGCTTTGGTTGCGACGGCGACGATGTCATAGACTTCGGTGCGGACGGATTTGATGTCGATGACTCTGCCTAAGGAGTCATTGATGAGCTTGAAGTTTTTGTCCTGCTCAGCGTTTTTTTCTTTGTCGAGAAGCAGAATCATGCGGTCTGGACCCAGGCGGTTTGCAGCAAGCAGTACCGGGTCTGCACAATAGAGTGTAGCTATAAGTACCTTGTCCCCCATGGTTAATGCTAGAAACAATAAAGCTATATAAATGTATCTACTAAATCGTGGCTAAGTATATTCTCTAATAGATGTGTCTCAAAATAAGTAGACAAGTATCTAAATCAATATATAGCTGTCTTTGCTTTATTCTTCATGGGTGAAAGGATGATTTATGAGATGGCAGTACAGGCGGGATTAACAAAGACGGATGCGAAACGACTGGAGCGGTTACCGGAATTCTTTGCCGGCAAACACCCTGCTAAACTGGCAAGCAAACTCTTTGTCTTTCAGGGACCGCCGGGTGTGGGGAAGACGTATCTTGCCGATAAATTGGTGCAGGTTATGGATGTTCCTGTGCTGTATGTGGCGCATACGAAGAAAGGCTTTGGCAAGAAATTTGCTGATCTTGATTGTGTACTTGAACGGTGGAAACCTGGGCCTAAGATCGTGTATCTGGATGACTTAGGGTATATCCTGGAGCAGAGCAGGGGCGAGGTGGAGTTTGATTCGTCCAAGGCGTTTATGAGGCTGCTGGATACTATTCGGGCTGATGATGAAGCTGTTTTGCTTGCTACGATGAACGACGGGGATTATCTGCACCGAAGTATGGTAGATAGGATTAATGTCAAGATTACGTTTCATGCACCTCCAAAAGCGTGCAAGCTTACTTTCCTTGAGGAAGAGTATGGGGAGTACTTTTCGAAGAAGATGCTGAAGTGTCTGGCTGAGCAAACGGAAGGGTACAGCTACAGAGATTTGGAGGAAGTGGTACGCAGGGTGTATGATGCAGGAGCGGACAAGCTCGATGACGTCATTAAATCGTATACTCCGTCCTTCCTTGAAGGGTATACTGTTGAGCGGGATATTACGTCAAGCTTCTCAGATGTGTTTGGGAAGAAGGATGTGTTAAAGGTGCTGAACCGTACCGTTCAGTTTCGTAAAGGGGGTACGTTGCTCAAGTTTGTGGATACGTCGAGGTATAATCTCCTGCTCTTTGAGGGGCCCGCCGGTACCGGGAAGAGTTTTACAGTGAAAGCACTTGCCGGAGAACTTGGGTATCCCATCATCAGTATCAATGCATCAGAGCTTTTGGCCGGCATTGGTTGCATCAGCAATGTAATGAGTCTAGTGAAGCGCTTTAAGAATTATGTGTTCTTCATCGATGAGGCGGAGAAGCTGTTTGGTGGAGACCGTTTTGGCATTGAGGATTATTTGCTTGGCGAATTTAACCGGGAGATTGAAGGTGTGTCGTCTGAAGAGATTAAGTCGGTGTTAATTTTGGCTATCAATGACGGCACGAGATTTGGCGCTGCGTTTAGGGACCGGTTTGTGTCTGTGCCTTTTTCGTATCCGACATATGAGGAACGACTTGCGTATTGTATGCAAAAGGGTACCGGTCTTGACTGGAGTATTGATTATTCATTGATTGCGAAGCGCACGAAAGGCAAGTCCTTTCGAGCGATGGATCGGATATGGTCAGAACTGCTTAGCGAGGCCTGCGATGAAGGGCAGGCGACTGATGTGATGCTGCGTCAGGTGTTGAATAAACTAGGGAGCAGAGAGGCTGACCGGATGTTTGGTTGAGGAGGTGAGAATAGGATATGGTAACAGAATTAGAAGTATGGGAGAAATGTGATGAGTTTGACTTAGAAGTTGAGTCAATGGATTTCACAGAGGCTGATAAGCAGTTATTCGGGGAAGAGGACGAAGAGGTGAAAAAGTCCGAAGACCCTTCCAATGAGTATCTGAGACAACTAATAGGTCTGGCTATCAAGAAGTTCAAGAAGAAATTTGGTAGACTACCTACTAAAGAGGAATTGGTCGAAGTGATTAATGGTATCAACCTGGAGGAAAAGTGAGGATAAACTATGGTAACAGAACTAGAAGTATGGGAAAAATGTGATGAATTCGACAGAGAGGTTGAGTCGATGGATTTAACAGAATATGAGAAGCAGTTATTCGGGGACGAGGACGAAGAGGTGAAAAAGTCCGAAGACCCTTCCCATGAGTATCTGAGAAAACTAATAGGTCTGGCTATCAAAAAGTTCAAGAAGAAATTTGATAGACTTCCTACTAAAGAAGAATTGGCCGAAGTGATCAACCGTATCAACCTGGAGGAAAAGTCTGGAGATGACTAAGGAACGGTTTATAGCGGAAGTTGAAGCTCTGATGCGAGCAGATAAGATTGAAACTGCTATTGAGCAGATTGAGCATTCTCCTTATTTGATGGACTACGCTGTCTTGAATCATTTAGCGCTTGCTTATGTGCAGGTAGGTAAATGTCAGGAGGGCTTCACCATGTTCTCTGAGATTCTTCATTCTGATGCAGATGAGGAGACAAAGAAGTATGCCTCGCTTAATTTGGCAATAATCCTAAAAGAACATGGTGAGCTGGACAAGGCTGAGACAATAATTCGCAAGCTTGTTCAGATGTCGGATACAGACCCTACATATCGGGCAGAACTTGCGGAGGTCTTATCTTTAAAGGATGATTATGATGGGGCAGAATATTTTTACCATGCGGCTTACAAGAGGATGAAGTTTCTGGGTGATGAAGATTCAATGCTTGAGAATAAGAAGAATATTTGTTTGGGTATTGGGAATTTCTACAAGGAGAAGGGAAGGGTTGCTAAGGCCATTGGTTATTTTGAAGAGGCTTTGCGATATAAGCCACTAAGTAAGGATGCGATAATTTTCCTTGCGGATTGCTATTTTGAGCGATCTTTGTATAAGGATGCGAAAATGCATTATGAGAAAGCTAAGATGTACTATAATGACGATGTCCGCGTGAAATCATATTGTCTGAGAATGTTGGACCTTATTAATAAAGGCTAATCCTTGAAGATTTTATGTATAAACGCTATCATCTGTACATGCGACGTATACTCAGTTCCAACATCATATTCAAATGTTCGTTGGTCTTCTGGGAGTATATAACCCATAGACCACATATCCAATGGTTTTTTTGAAATATCGCCCAATGTTTCTTTCATTATTTTTGTGCAATCGGTTTTGGAATGTTTGACATATTTCTCGCTTTCTTGTGTATGAACCAAAAAAAGTAAGCCTATAGTATAGACAAGATTGTGTTCAAGTGTCTTTCTTTCATTGACTGATCTTTTCTTGATCTTATTTAGTTGATTTGTTATCTCTTTCCACTTATCTTTGATGTTTTTGTTGATCAATTTCTTATTTTGATACCCATGTTTAACTTCTAGAAATATATCATAATTCTTTTTACAGATCCAAAAATCGATTCTACCTTCAGTTTCTTTTCGTTTTCTCTTGATTGGTTGTTCATGGAGAATTGCATTGGCATTCATCTGAAGTGCAGGTAATAGGCTAGTGTTTAACTGACGCTCTTTGTAAGCAAAAGTATGGTCTGAGGTGAATTTGTTATATTGGGTATCTATTTTGATTACATCTCTAAAGACTTTGTTGAAGAAATTATTGAGTGGTTGAAGTTTCTTACCTTTGAAGGATTTAATTTTAATATGCACCATTTTCAAATCACAATGATATTGGGATTTATATGTTTCGCCCCAACCCAGGTACGAGTCACCTTTATAAAGGACCCCGAACCTCGGTGGATGTCTATGAAAGCAATTATGTATATAGTGATGACCATACTTTTAGTAGCGCCCGCGCTTGGACTGGAGTTCGCACTGGAAGAGTACAATACGAAGGTGTTTGCGGAGAACGGGAAGGAAGTTCGATTCGAACTGATAAGCATCGATAATTCTGATCTCCATGCGGTTTTGCGCGTTGATGGAGAGCTGCTAAGGCTGCACGCAGGAGAGAACGCAACTGTAGGGCCAGTGAGCGTGTCTGTGCTTCAACTTGTTGAAAGTGTAGAAACAGAAACTCCTGGCGGGGATGTTGGTTATTTCGATGTGCGTGTGGAGACGTTTGTCCCGGAATTCTCCCTTATGGGTATTGTGGGATTGTTCGCGATTCTTGGGTATGTGCTGTTTCGACGCGGCTAAATTGAAATCATTGTACTCTATGTTACTAAGATACATATGCTGATAACATCAGAATTTAACGAGATTGTCACGTATATCTTTAAGGATAGGTATGTTCGGAAATTAGCCGGAATCCTTGGTCTAAATTATGCGCATGTCAATAAGCTAAGAAACACTTGCTTGTGAAGGAACATATAGGAAACTCTGCGTAGTACATCTTTGACTAATGCCTCGAAGTATATCGAGGTTCATGTCTCAGGTAGTGAAACATCTTGTGTGTGGCCTTAAGGATGAGCATAGGCTGAAATTCTGACTGCATTAAAACGATGATTTTTATAGTAGTGTTAATTATTACTTACATATGTTAGAAATATTTAACAACTTACAGCCATTCATGGATGATACTTACCGAGAGCTTGGGGTGCGTGAGTATGCACGCGAGCTTGGGGTAAGTGCGCCAACGGCTTCCAAAATTCTTGCGGCTTATCTAGAGGAAGGGATATTAAAGCGCAGAGAGGAGAGAAGATATTTGTTGTACTCTCCTGACCGGGAGCATGAGGTGTTCATGGATATCGCACGGTTGTACTGGAAACAGAAGCTTATCGATAGTGGGTTGATAGCTCATATAGATGAAGTGTGTATTGCGCCAGCTATCATCCTGTTCGGTTCTTTAACGAAGGGTCAAGCTCGACAACACTCAGATTTTGACCTTGCTGTGGTCACTTTAAGTAAAAAAACTATTGATGTTGAAAAGTGGGAACGCCGTCTGAAACGTCCGATACAGATCCTGATGTTCAAGGATATGAATCATATCCCTGAGCATCTTTTTTCAAGCATTATTTCCGGTCAGAGAATCTCTGGCTGGTGGTAGTTTGGATTTTGATGAATGCATAACTAAAGGTATTGTAACCCGCACATTCGTCAATGCGCGTATGGTTGATTCTTTAGTGTTCGTTGCAAAACACAAGTATGACGCAGCTATCTCTTTAGCTGAAGAATTCTATCTGGCGAAGATATCACTGCTGTATGATTCTCTTAGAACGTATCTTGAAGTTGTCGCATTGGCTGAAGGATACAAAGTTTTGAACCATGAATGCTATCGTTCATTTATCGAAGAGATTCTTCATGAGCAACAAAGAGCTAAGGAGTTTAATGATATGAGAAAGGTAAGAAATGCTATAAATTACTATGGGCACCAAGTAGAAGAAGCCGATGAGGTGCAGCATAAGCTTATCAGTTTGATTTCCTTGGTGAAAACTCTATTCTGAATAGTTTTCAAGCTTGGTTGAGATGTTCATTTAAATACACTCATTTCGAATGTTACCAGATCTATGACAAACTTTAAATAATGTTATATAACTTTGTATAACTATGGTCATCAAGACATTCAATGTGGATGAGGAAGTGTATCGGAAGTTCTCAGCGTACTGCAAGGACCTTGGACTGAGTATGAGCAAGCAGGTTGATATGTTCATGCGTACGCAAGTTGAGGATGAGCCAAAGGTGAGGCAGGAATTTTTGGACAGACTAGAGACCATCCGGAAAGGAAAGTTCGTCAAGATCAAAGGGTCTTTGGCGGATAGATATGTACGAGATTGAGATACCTGAGAAACTCGACAAGAAATTCTTTAAACTAGCTAGGAAGAATCCAACACAGATTATTGTATTGCAGAAAAAGCTTACTGAAATATGTGAGAATCCTTACAGGTATAAGCGACTAAAGGGTGATCTGAAGGGAGCTTTTCGTGTTCATATTGATACGCACTTTGTACTGGTATATGAAGTTGATTCTGACATGCAGATTGTTCGTCTTCTAGAATTTGAACATCATGATAAGGTGTATGATTGACGCATAATCTTTGTCTTGAAGTATTTCTCCTGGAAATGAATCGCTTGCATAATCTCTTCATCCGCATAGTCTTTGTCTGCGAGAATGAGTTTGTCGTCATCATCGTCTTCACGATGAGCAATGGCAATGCAGGTGGCAGTGTACTCGTGTACCGGTTGGTCGACTCCGAGCAGATATGCGTCGAGGTCTTCGCCATCGGGAGCCTTGATGCCAGGGATAAAGCCGTAGTTGATGGGGTAGACATAATTCCATTTGGGGTGCTTGGCACCAAGGGGCCGGTCGACCTTCATGGTGACCTTTGTGCCGATGAGTGACGTAATCTCGTTGTACGTAGTCACTTTCTCTTTGTAGTTACCTTCTTTTTCACAGGGACTTTCTTAGTCGGTGTTTTAACAATAGCTTTTTTTATTGGTGCTTTTTTGGCAGGAAGACTCTTTACAGGTTCGTCTGTCTTTTTGGTTATCCTGATTGTGCCTTCCTTTTTTCTGAGTACTGCGTTATAGAGGACTGCATTGGCTGCCGTGATTATGGCGATGCTCACAAAAAAACCTACAAGCATAGCGATGAGGCCTAGGATGGCGATAAGGATTGCGATAAACCACATCCCGAAGATGGTCCAACTGTAGCCTCTGGTCATATTCCAGCTGCCTTTGATGGCGTCCATGGCTTCCATTTTCTTATCCATCAGAAGATACGGAACCATGCATAATCTTATCGTCAGGATAATTCCTGGTATGATGAGCAGTATGAATCCAAGTATGATGAATATTGTTGTTAGGAGGCCAGCAAGCACAATGTTACCGTAGTTCTCCTTAAACCCGTCAAACATATTGGCAATCTCGAACTTTTCTTCCCGGGCTGCTTTAAGATAGGCTCCTGCCATACCATATTGAAGTGGCGTGGTGATGAGCAATGTTATGAATAGGTTGATGAATGGAATGAAGGAATTGACTGTTTCAAACGCCACGATAATAAGTACCATTACTACTAGGGGTACGAAATTTGAGAAGGTGAGGTCAAATGCTTTAGCGTAATTGTTGAAAGCGGTTGTATCTGAAAGGTATCTGTCTGCCATAGTTTTCCATAATCTTTTCATGGCTTATATATTTTGCTGCCTTATTGCAGTTCTCGTGCTTTATCCGCCGATGACAGAGCCTATCCATGCGGCGATTACGTATTTGAGCAATTCGTGGGAACGTTCTATGTAGTCTTCGTCAATGTGCATATGGGCTGATGCGAAGATGAGCGCATAGTGCACTGTGATAAGAAAGCATCCAAGGACGAAAAGGAGGGTGCGTGGTGTCATGCATGAGGGGCGATTGGATTAATTAAAAAGAATTGAGTAAAAAAAATTGAAAATATTGCGGTTTACCACCAACGAAAGAGGCCTTTTTTCTGCTCTTCCTGTTTAGCAAGAGCATCCAGCCTGTTTTGCTCCTGCTTCATCTGCTGGAGCTGCTGGCGCACCACTGTTGCTTCACTTTCGTCCGCCTCATCAAGGTCAGCTTCAAGGTCCTGAATCAATCTGTTTTGCTGCTGAACCTGTTCCTGAAGCTGTTGTGCACCTTGCCTGTCACCGCCAAAGAAGAATCTGGAGACGGAGCTTCGCTGCTGCATCTGCTGTTCATACTGCAGTGAGCGCTGGTAGGAGCTCTGATACTGTGACGCGAAGGAAGAGACACGCTGGCCTAGTGAGCTGTCAGTGTAGGAATTCATCATCTTTAGGTCATCGATGACGCCACCAACACCAAGGCCTTTACCCATGGTGTTCTGGTAGTTGTTCATGCCCCTTTCTGACTTGCCTCGCTGCAGCATCCGGCCAAGAGCGGTGTGGTTGATGTCGCTTTCGTCTGTAAGCAGTGGCCCTGTTTCCTGGCTGCCTCCAAGGATTGCGGAAAGTTCAGCGCTTGAGATGTACTGTGCTTCATAGGAACCACCCTGTGCTTCGATTTGCTTAATGAAGGACCTGATATGGTTTCGCGACCCTTTCTGCAAGTTTGTATATACCTGAATAAGGTCATTGTTGTCCGTTGCTGCAAGCAGGTCAGCGAGGTCTTTGATGTCAAGGTCTTCGACAGTTGCTCCTACGATGAGCGCATCAAGAAGTGAGGTGGAACCTTGTTCGACCAAAGCGTCATACAATGCTTCAAGGTCTTCGTTTTGGTAGACTCCGCGGCCATCAGAGGTCACCGGGTCTTCGATATCATACGCGTCAAGCAGACGTTTAACCGCATCAGTATGGGTCTGTTCTGAGCTTGCAATGTTGGAGAATATCTGCATATTCCATTTGTCATATAGCGTTAGGTAGACGTCGCGCGCAAGCTTTTCTTCTTCTCTCATCAACAGCAGACCATCAATCTCAGCTTCTGAGAGTTCCGCTGTGCCGTCTATTGGGTAGTTGTATGTACCTGCCATGCCACCCTGCGGTCCTTTTGCAAGTGCCATTGGTGTGGCGAGCATAAGTATCATCAATAATGTGAATACTTTCTTCATTGTTATCACCTGTATGGTCAAGTATTAAAACTCATTAATAAATGAAGTGGACGATAAGTCACTTCTTGGCTATTTTGTCAGTACTTGTTGAGATTGTTGGTCAATGCTGAAACTTGGACGATTCATTGTTTTTCCGGTGTATTTTGGCATAAGTGTATTTATTCAAGCTGATGATTACGATAGAGAACGTCACAAGACATATAAATGCGGAATCCCTTAAATCTTCCTACATGGTTGAAGTCGATGAAGTGGACTATAATCTGAAGATTATCAAGGATGAGAAGGAACTGACGAAGGAAGAGTACCGACAGGTTGCCAAAGAGATAGAGGGGAGGATGAGCAAGGGCGATTTTACGGTCAGCATCGACACGCGTGATCTTGTACTCACATTGGTATCTGATACGGAGCTTGAGGACAGGGAGTTCGAGATCTATAAGGAAGAGATTGAGGCATGTCTTGAGGGCTATGAGATCATGCTTGATAAGCTCAGTGAAGAACGGTTCAGTATCGATGACTGAGTATTGCATAGTATATATTCTAGGATATATTCTTAAATGATAACATCTTTCTACTATGCGACCTGAAATGCTACACATACTACTACTTGTGGCGCTAGTTTTAGTCGGTTGCGGCGAACCGGAAATTGCTACACTAACAGATGATGTTTCTCAGAGCACTATAGAAGAAATTCCTCTGAACGTAGACGAAGAAGTGGTGACACTTGATGAGTTGGAAGTTGAGGGGAATGAGGTCACGTATGTTTTTCCCAAGGAGAAGATAGAACGGCTTGAAGTGCAGAAGACCATTACTTTTGAGGTCAGCGAGGATGCGGTTGACGGAATGGTAAGCTATGAGTTTTCAGGCGAGGGTGAGTACGTCGCAGTATTTCCCAAGTCTTTTGCGGCGCATGTTGATGATATCGAATTCTCTACCAACGAGTATGAAGTTATCGAGGAAGATCCTGAGGTGAAGTTCTTTGTGGATAATGTGATTAAGACCGTCACTGCTCAAGTAAAGAACACCGCTTTGTTTGAAGGCGGCAAAGCTACCGCTCTAGCTTTCGCAGACGGCAAATTCGGTGAAGCGGTCGATATAGGCAAGAATATTGGGGCATCAGTGACGCTTGGTGAAATTCTTGTACGGCTGCAAGATTTTGAAGTTACGCAAGAACTTGCTGCTTGCGAGAAGTATGATGGTCTGCAAAAAAGAGCCTGTATGTTTGTTATATTTGCGAAATATCCGCATCTGTTCAGCGAGGACATCTGCGACTCATTTACCGAAGGCCGCGAGATCGAACCTATGACTTACGCATGCAGGGCAATAATGGAGAACAATATTAAGCATTGCACAGACTATCAGAGCAAGACGAGCGGAAGAGAGCAGGAATTATGCAACAGGTATTTGTGGATACGCTATGCGCATCTTTGCAGCGACTTAACTGGAACTCAAAGAGAGATGTGCATGACGGCAGCGTCCGTCCAGGCTGAACACTTATCAGGCTGCTCGGAGATCCGCAATCAGGACTTGCGGGGTATCTGTCGTGCCATGGTGTCAAAAGATACTAAGGAATGTCAAAAAGTCCAGAGCAGGGAACTTTGCTGTGAGCAGATGGGTTTGAGCGGAAAAGAACTAAGCTCATGCAAAGGAAGCACGTCATCCAGCAATCCTTATGCCCCTGTGCCAGAACCGCAGGGAAATGGACCAATAGTAGAAGATGAATTGCAGGATGGTGAATTACATGAGGATGCGGCTCTTGAAGTGATTCCTGAGGAACAGGAAGCTTACGCGCAATTTGCTGAAGCAGGTGGTTGTCCTACATCAGTACCTGCGGAGGCTAAACGGATGGATGTGCCAAAGGCATTGTGGTTTAAGGCTTCATCGGGCAGTCAAATAGGACCTTACTACAAATACTACGATACTGAGAAGACGCAGCTACAGCAGGTGGAATGCTGGGACGGGAACGGCGAGAAATACGGACCGCAAGTGTACTATAATAAGGATGGCACGAAAAAGAAAGAGTTCTCTACCGATGAAGACGGAGAAATGCATGGCACGTATAAAGAGTGGGACGATGATACTCTCATTTCGCAAAGGAACTATGTCCATGGCAAACTCGACGGCGAAGAACGTACCTGGTATAAGACCGGACAATTGACATTCATCAAGAGCTGGAAACTAGGTGTCCAAAACGGGCATTGGACTGAATTCTGGTATCACAACGGCAATAAAAAGATGGAGATCGATTATGTCGATGGTGAGATGAATGGTGTGCATATCACGTACCATGAAGACGGCACAGTGGACCGCTATAAAGAAGGGTACACGGTCAAGGGCAAATTCACCGGTACGCAGGAATGGCAGGGTAGCACTTGCGAAATTGTTGAGAACGAATTCGTCGAGTGTGAGTAAAACCCTTTTTTTCTGATTTATTTATAAATTCATTTTCATTCTCCTTATTCTATGAACCGAAGAGATTTTCTTAAGGCGGGTTTGGCGCTTATGGCGTATCCGTACATAGGAGCAGCAAAAGAACTTTCTGTAGACCATTTTCCATGGATTATTTTCAGGATGGACGGGGATTATCTTGAATATGGTCATGGAGCGTCCATAGGTTCACGACTAGTTACGGCTGATCATGTTGTTGATGGCTCCTTGACCTATGGCGCTTATCATCCTTCAAAGAATTATCTTACGATGGTAGAAGTTGATGAGCGGTATCCAGAGAAGGATGTCGCATACCTTGCAGGAGAGGGTTTACCTTTTGTCGACCAGCGGATTGTATCTGATGTGGGTGTCGCTCAGATTATGGTGTATGAAAATCAAAGCACTGTAGAGAGAGCTCTTAATGGTACTAGGAGAAACGTTGTGCCGGTTATTCTTGAGGATGTGCTTAAGCATTTTGGGACATTTAGTGGCGAGCGTCTTACTCAGGATTGGCAACGGGCAATGACATTCGATCTCTCTGAGGGTCATTCAGGAGCACCTGTATATACCAAAGAGTTGGATCTTATAGGAGTCATTACTGGTATTTATGTAGGGCAAGGTGTCGCTGTGCTCACCCGGCTTTCAGAAGTCTAGATAGCCATCCTATTCTTCTCAAATATCTGGTACTTAGCTATCCATGACTTATGTGTATGAATACATAGGTATTTAATCCCCCTATTCTTTGTGTGCATGTATGGTGCGTATCGATTGTGTTGAGGGTCCTGCTCTTGAGAAGGAGCTTGGCGGCCTTCTTCTTTTAGAAGCGCAGTATGAGCCAGCGCTTCGCAGTTCAAAGTCGGATGTTTTGGAGATTATCAAGACCCCTAGCGCATTGTACCTTAAAGCGACGGATAAGGAGCTTGCAGGTGGCATCCTTGCTGCACCACTTACACCCGATGAGATCAAGGAGTACGGTTTTTCAGATGAGCCTACACCCCTTCTCTACATCTATTCATTTACGACACTTATCCACGGCCAGGGAATAGGCAAGACACTTCTTCAAGATCTCTTGCAAGAGGCTAAGAAAAGAGGTTATCTTGCGGTGGGCGGTCACTACATGGAAGGCACGTCCGTGCAGCTTGCGCTTAAACTTGGCGCCCAAAAACTTGTTATCCACAAGAATTGGGAGGGCAGCGGAAAGAAGTCATATCTCTGCAGTTTTGTCCTTGATGAGGGTCTTCGCAAGATCCAGAAGACGCAACGTGAGATCATGCAATTAAAGGGTACATGGCTTGTGCTTGACTGGGATCAGAACACTATCATGCCATCTAACGGGACACAGACCCGAGAGTATCAGGGAGAACTTCTGCAGCAGCTCATCCATGACCGGTTTGTTCGTGCGGCGCCTATCCCTACGTATGACAGATACGGCCATCGTTTCAACACGATGATCCTTGAGCAGTCTAAGGTCTACAAGCGTCAGAGACAACTTTCGACAAGTGTTGTGCGACGAGTAGTCTCCGAAGTGGTCAAGGCGACCTCATCCTGGAAATACGCCAGGAAGATGAATGACTATACCTTGTTTCAACCCTCGCTTAAAAGGATGGTTGAGATAAAGCGACGTATCGGAAACCTTATCGATCCCATAAATCCGTATGACGCATTGTTGCAGGAATATGAAGAAGGGATGAACACAAAGAAGCTTGATGCACTCTTCGGTCCATTAGCTACAGACCTTTCAGCTATGCTCAAAAAGATTAAACCTACACATCCTGACCATATTAAAGCTGACCGCAAGTCTCAGGAGCGGCTGGTGCATGACCTACTTAAGCGAATAGGCATCGGCAAGGATGAGCTTTCTGTGAGTCTTGCGCAGCATCCTTTCACGACGATCATCGGCCCGGGCGATGTGAGAATTGCTACAAGATATGCGCAGTTCGATGAATCATTCTTTAATATGGCTCATGAAGCGGGGCACGCTCTGTACGGTCTTGGGTTACCTACATCGTACGGTTATACTCTTCTCTATGGTGCGACCAGCTATGGTCTTGATGAATCTCAGGCTATGTTCTGGGAGCATACCATCTGCAGGAGCAAAGCATTCTGGGAAGCGTATATCTCTGTCTTTCGCAGGCATATCCATGGCTACACCGCTGAGAAGGTCTTTAGACTGGTCAATCAGGTCCGGCCATCATACATACGGGTCAATGCAGATGAGTTGACGTATTGCCTACATATTATCCTTAGATATGAGATAGAGAGGGGTCTTATCAACGGCACACTGCAGGTGAAGGAAGCGAAGGATTATTGGAACAAACGATTCTATGAGCTTTTTGGTCTTAAGCCCAGGAATGACAATGAGGGTATTTTGCAAGATATCCATTGGGCGACCGGAGACTTTGGCTATTTTCCCAGCTATGCTATCGGTATGATCTATGCCGCACAATTGTCAGCCGCTATGCGAAAGCAGGTTCAGATGGGGGCATGTATGAAGCGTCTTGACTTTACCCCCTTTACGGTATGGCTCACCGAACATGTCTACAGATACGGCAGGACGAGATCTGCTGAGGACATCATCACGACGGCAACCGGGGCGCCGCTTGATGCGAGTGCTTTCACTTCTTACCTTAAAGATAAGTTCGGCCCTCTCTACGGATTTTGAGTACTATTTTAAATACAAGTTTCTCTTAGCCGTGTGCCATGAATATGACAACAACACCAAGAAAGTTTCTCTTCATCACTCTGGACAGCCTTATCGCTGATATTGCCTGGAGGATCAAGCTCCAGGGCCATGAAGTGAAGTACTATGTCAAGGAGAAAAGTGACAAAGAGGTCGGTGCCGGTTTTATCGACATGGTCGATTCCTGGGAACCGCATGTTGACTGGGCGGACGTTATTGTGTTTGATGATGTGCTTGGCCAGGGTGCTATTGCAAAGAGGCTTCGGGATGCAGGCAAGGCAGTTATCGGTGGCACACCGTACACTGACCAGCTTGAGGATGACCGTGAGTTTGGACAGGAGGAGCTTCGCAAGCTTGGCGTCCATATCCTTCCTTACAAGATCTTCTCAAACTTTGATGAAGCAATCACATACATCCGTGTCCAGCCCGACCGCTATGTGATGAAACCCTGCGGTGAAGCCGCAAACCTGAAAGGTCTTCTCTTCATCGGCGAGGAGGATGACGGCAGGGATGTTATCCAGGTGCTTGAGGATTACAAGAAAGCTTGGGCAGACAAAATCCCTACCTTCCAGCTGCAGAAACGTATCACTGGTGTAGAGGTCGCCGTAGGCGCGTTTTTCAACGGCAAGGAATTCATCTATCCCATCAATGTCAATTTTGAGCACAAGAAACTTTTTCCAGGAAATCTTGGTCCGTCAACAGGCGAGATGGGCACTGCTATGTTCTGGTCAGGTCCAAACAAGCTATTCTCACTGACGCTTAAGAAGATGGAACCGAAGCTTGCTGAGGAGGGATTTGTCGGATATATCGATCTTAACTGCATCGTTAACGGCAAAGGTATCTATCCGCTAGAATTTACCAGCAGGTTTGGGTACCCCACAATCATCATCCAGGAAGAGGGTATGGTCACTCCGATAGGCGATTTCTTCAACGCTCTGGCGAATGGAGAGAAGCCTCAGCTGAAGACAAAGGCAGGTTTCCAGATAGGTGTGCGTATCGTCGTGCCTCCTTTCCCTTTCACGGATAAGGAGACCTTCGAAGTGAAGTCAAAAGATTCCATCGTCTATTTCAAAGGTAACGTGCAGGGTGTCCATTTTGAGGATATCAAGCTGGTCAACGGAGAATGGGTCGTCACCGGAGAGAGCGGAGTCATCCTCGTCATCTGCGGCTGCGGCCAGACGATGAAGCAAGCGCAGTCACAAGTTTACCAGAGGATCAAGCAGATCTCGGTTCCGCACATGTATTACCGGAACGATATAGGCAACCGATGGTTCGAAGACAGCGATAAACTGCATAACTGGGGTTATCTTCGCGAGATATAAATTTCGATTTCTATAATAATAATCAAAAATAACGGACATCTTTGTCCAAGAAAAATTTATTTTTTCTTCTTCTTACTGCCTTTAAGGGTGAAAAAAGCAATCAGACCTACCACGACAATGGCTACAACGATGCCTATGCCTATAGACGCCTGCGGCACGCTGTCGTTCTTCTCCGCTTCGACAACCTGCACTATGATATCGTCTTTGAAGATGAGCACTTCGTTTTCATAAACGGTTCGCATCTCAAGGTCAAGTTGGTATTCTTTTGCGTTAGCTTCAGGCTCAACTTCAAAGACAATGACTGCTTCGCCTTCCTCTCCTGCATCCAGGTTGCCTACAAAATCTGATTTCTCTTCATAGTCAAATGGTTGGGTACTGTCTTTGAAGGCCTTAACGGAGACAGACTCTGCTTCTTTGCCGCCAACATTGGCGAGCTTCAGCATGATTTTACCTATCTGTCCAGGCTCTAGTTTTTGCGGCTGTACTTCGTAACTGACCAGTTCGAGCTTAGGTCGGTCTTTGATGGGAATCTGGATAGGTATCACTTTAGTCAAGTACACATTGTCATCATCATCTGCTTCTTTGAATTTTAATGTGAGTGACGCATCATAGGCACCGGCTTCGATGTCTTCTGGAATATCGATGTAGAAGGTTGCTGTCTTACTCGCACCAGCCTCGACGGTTCCCAGATTCTCCCGGTCTGCATAGGAATAAGATGCTTCAATTCCTTCCGGCAGATTTAGAGTGACTTGCATGTGTTCAGCGTTCTCGTCACCTATGTTTTCTATATCAATCTCGAGCTGGGCTTCATCTGTATCAGCTACTAGTTTTCTTGGAGAGGTCTGCATATTCCCAACTACAAAGGAGGATTCTTTCTTTTCATCAACACGAATAGCGAACTCCTGGGTCTGTTCGGGAAGGTTTTTGTGAGACACGTGGAGAGGAATATCATAGGTGCCTTCAAGTGCATCATCAGCTAAGCGGATTTTGTAGTAGAGGGTGTAGAATTCCTCATTATCAGAGTAGCCTATCCAACTTCCAAGTTTTTTTATAGGTTGGTCTGTGCCATCAAAAGAGAAGGGATATTCTGTATCCAATTCAAAGGTCACATCTTCTATCTTGTCATTTCCGAGTTTCTCTACCTTAAACCTAAGTTCAAGGTATTCCCCCTGTTTCGCGGGGTCCGGGTCCTGATTAAGAAGGTTGATCCTCAGCTGTGAAAAATCGGCAGCCGAAACAGTGGTAGCAACCATTAGTCCGATAAGTAGAGTTACCATTAGTCCTTTATTCATGATTTCACCTTTATTGTTTTATTGAACCAAAGTTTCACTTTGGTATTGATTTCGTCGCCAAGTACGGCGACTGCAGGTACGACTGTGATAGCTGCAAGGAAGCAGAAGAATACACCATAACCCATGATGGTGGCCAACTCCTGCAGTACGCTTAGCTCTCCCATGGACATGGCTTTGAATCCAATAAGGGCTGCTATGGTTGTGGTGCTCATAGGTATGAATACTTGGTTCATGGTTATGCGCATCGCTTCCTTTGGTTTGAAATTACGAAGCTCCTGGCGGAACCTTGCAATTATCTGGATGCCGAAGTCTATGCCGATACCCATAATCATGGAGATCGCTCCTGAGGTCTGCGGGCTTAGGTTAATACCTACCAGGCCGAAGTAGCCGAATGCCCAAGCTATGCCAAGTACGATGACGACTAGCGGGGTTAGTGCATATCTTATTGAGAAGAAGAGCAGGAAGAGTACTATGATGATACCTATCATGGAAAACTGGGATGTGCGCTGCATGTCTGGTCCGATTTCCTGTTCAATTATTGGGTCCATCACAATTTCTCCAGCTGGTGCGACTTCAAGTCCATTAGGGATAGGGAGGTCGCCTATGAGTGTTTGTAGGTCGACTGCGATATCATTAGCGTCATACTGGTCTTCAAGAGAAATGCGAATGATGGCCATGCCGAAATCGTCTGAGATGTATCTGGTTAGTATTGGGTTCTCTTCTATAAGGTCACGAATGACGTATCTGTCAGAGGGCACGGTATCATTGTTCATCTGCGTGAGGATTGTGCCTACGCTGGTTGCAGACTGGACATCATCAACACGTTCTGAAAGTTTAGTGAGTGTGTAGATGTACTGTATAATTTCCGGGTCGCGAATATCTCTGGATGTTTCGACTGCAATCATGACGGAATCACTACCCCCAAAGGTGTCTTCAATGACGCCAAAGGCATTGATGACGGGATAGGTATCAGGAATCATGTCTTTGTTGTCCATTGATTTTGTACCAACATTTTGGGACGCCTGATTTGCGGCAAGCGTGATAATTACGACAAGCACGAGCACGATAAATGGGTGGTTGGACACCGCTTTTGCGTAATGGTCAACCCATTTCATAGCGGCATCTCCCTCATCTCTTTTTCTTTTTGTTTGAGCGCTAATTTTTGTCGTTTAGCAAAGTAATGTTCAAGCCTTTCTTTGTAGATAATGATGACCGGTTCTACAACTACTGCTGCTATGATGGAGAAGAAAATACCAATTGCCAGGCTTAATCCAAGCAGAGCAAGCATCGGCAGGACAGAAAGGGTTAGCGCTAGAAATCCGATGATGGTGGTGGAACCTGAGCCAAGAATAGCTGAGCCTACACCAGGAACGGATGCTCGTAATGCCTGTTCCTGATTAGCACCCTTATGGCGTTCTTCGCGGTATCTGGTAAGTATGAATACCCCATATTCTACACCGAGTCCAAGTATCATCGCTCCAAGTCCGGCGGTTACAATGGAGAGGGAGATGCCGAAATGTCCCATTGCTCCAAGCGTCCAGAGAATACTTAGCAGGATGGGTGTGTAGATGACGAGTGCTCTTTTGAATGAACGCTGAAGTATCCAGAGCAGGATGATGATGATACCTGAAGCTATGAGCAGGGTGTAGACTGAATCACGTTTGAGAAGTTGGATGACGGTCGCCTGGATCTGCGGTGTGCCTGTGATGATGATGTCAACACCCGGCGGTTTAGAGATGGCTTTGAGCTCTTCTTCAACGAGTTCGTTTAGGTTTTGAACACCTTTGTCGCCTCCTCCAATGTCTGCCGTGACGATAAGTATGGTCTTTTTTAGATCTTCACTAATGAACGATGAGGTAGCCGCGTACTGGTCAAGCTTGAATCTTACAAAATCAGGGGTCCACTGCCAAGGCAACATATCTTTGAAGGCAGGTGAGACTGATGCCACATTCTCGACCATGCTCTGCTCTTTTATGCGATTCTCTAGCAGCATGACATACTGCATTATGAGCGGGTCACGAATATCCTTGATAGAGCTGTCTGTCTCAAGCGTATCGTCAAGCTGGAGCAGAACGAATACGGTGTCTTGACCGCCGAAAGTGTCGTCGATACGTTGATTGAGCTGTGCGATAGGAATATCCTGTGGCATGAGCACATCAAAATCGCTTTCAAGATGCACTTTTGGAAGTCCCAGGCCCATAATTATGGAGAAAATAGTGAATATGATGAGGATTATTGCCGGAAACCTGTACTGCGCTCTGGCCAGTTTTTCCAGCAGCCATTCTATAGCTTTCATCAGGCAGAAGAGTGTTTTTTCATCTATAAAGCTTATGGAGTTTACCTAGCCCGTAAGACCTATAAATCAATTAGGATTTCTGCTCCACATGGATTGGTTATTAGCCTCAGGAGTACTTCCGGATCCTTTATTGCGAGTCGGTTCAAGGTATATGTGCGGGCGAATGCTAGCTCATGCAAAGGATGTTTCGCAGGCATCTCTCCTCAAGGAGCTTCGTTTAAGCGCTGTCGCCACGCATACAGCAAAAGCGAATGAGCAGCACTACGAGGTTCCAGCAAGATTTTTTGAACTTGTGCTTGGCCCAAGATACAAGTATAGCTGTTGCTATTTTCGAAATGGTATGACTTTAGCTGATGCTGAGGAAGAAATGTTGCGTATGACGTGTGAGCGGGCAGAGCTTGAGGATGGGCAACGGATTTTGGAGCTTGGTTGCGGATGGGGTTCACTTACTAAGTATATGGCGGAGCATTATCCTGCAAGTAAAATAACAGCAGTGTCAAATTCTAACTCCCAACGTGAGCACATTATGAGCTATGGACTGCCGAATGTAGAGGTTCTGACCCAGGATGTAAACGAACTTTCAGTTGGGGGTACGTTTGATCGGATCGTCTCTATCGAGATGTTTGAGCATATGAGAAATTATGGAGAACTGTTCAGATGGCTTCGGCCACTTTGCGCCGGGAAGATGTTCATCCATGTATTTGGACATCATAGCCACGCGATGCTGTACGAAGAAGGCTGGATGACCCGGAATTTCTTTACCGGCGGAACAATGCCCTCAAAGAAGCTGCTCCCTACTATGGCTGAGGACTTTGTGTTGGAGAAACTTTGGACTGTCAACGGGAAACATTATAGGGATACGTCTGACGCCTGGCTTGCACGCCTGGATGCGAATAGGGACAAGGTTCTTGAGCTTTTCAAGGAGGTCTATGGAAAGGATTCTGTTTTGTGGTTCAATAACTGGCGTGTCTTCTTTATTGCTGTCTCAGAATTATTCGGATATGATCAGGGTAAGGAGTGGCAAGTGTATCACTACCTGTTTAGGTGATTTGGCTTCTTTTTTGGCATAGGAATCAGCAGACTTGTGGAAAGCTGGTATTCTTTGTATGCTTTTCCGTACTTCTTTAGGTGACTTCTTTCCAGAGGAGGGATGCCGCTAAAGAAGAGGAGCAACGATATTATGAATAAGGGACTTATGAGGCCGATGACCGCTTCTCCGATACTTAGAGCTGATGCGATGCTTAGATAGACACCTACCCATACCAGCATCTCGCCAAAGTAATTTGGATGCCTTGAATATTTCCATAGACCGGATTGGATGAACCCTTTTTGACCTGTGCTCTTGAAATTAAATTTCTGCTGGTCTGCGATAGCTTCAATCCATAAGCCTATGAGGAAGATGTATATTCCCCACCAATTCAATGCAGGGATTGGCAATGCCATAAATAGGAAAAGGGGAATGAGGACAACCCAAACCGTGACTCCCTGGATTACCCAAAATCCCAGGAATTTGAAGAAGCTGTCTCGAAAATCATCAAACCTGTGGTCTATCTTCATCTTTATGATCCTGTTAAAGAGATAGTATCCGAGACGCAATCCCCACAGGATGACCATGACCATGATGACTAGATGTTCAAATGTCTTGGTAGAAAAAACGAATGCAATTATCGATAGTAGAATAAAGGTCATGCTATAGGACAAATCTGTCAGTTTATCTGTTTTGAAAATGAACGCAGGAATGAATAGCAGTATCTGTATGATGTTGCTTGCTATGAGCATGAGCCAGATGAGTTCCATAATCGTAGAATGGAAAAGACTACATATAAATCTTATGCAGAATAATTGTGCAGTTCAACGAACTCGTAGATAGCCTGGCTTACGTCGATGCCTGTAGCTTTCTCAAAACCCTGGAATCCGGGTGAAGAATTGATCTCACAAATGACATATTCATCCTGGCTAAAGAGGATGTCTATCCCTGCGATATCAAGATTGAGGATCTTGGTGCATTCGGTGGAGAGCCAATCGATAGCCGCGTCTTTCTCATACACCAGCGTCTTCGCGCCTCTGGCTACATTTGCTTTGAAGTTGCCTTTGCTTGCCTGGCGAAGCATGACTCCTATGACGCGGCTTCCTATGACGATTGCACGTAGATCCCTTCCTTTGCTTGATGAGATGAATTCCTGGATGAGAAATTGGACGGAAGGTGATTTTGAAGCTTCGAGGAAATCCATCGTATCGATGAACTCATGTCTTGTCTTGCATATAGAGACGCCTTTGCCCTTTGACCCCTGAAGGCATTTGACGATGACCGGAAAACCAAACTGCTGTTCGACTAGTTTATGGTCGATGGGGAATTTTGCAAGCAAAGTTTTTGGAATAGGGATACTTTTTGAAGCAAGTATTTGGAGTGTTCTAAATTTATCCATGCTGCGGGAGATTCCTTGGGGCGTATTAAGGACCCTTACTCCGAGCTGCTGTAGCTGTTCGAGAAGTGAAAGCGAGAAATATGTCGAGGATGAACCCATCCTGCTAATCACCACATTTGGCAACATGGTCTTCTTGCCTTCAAAATACAATGAGAAATCTTTGTCTTCAAGGATGAGTTCGCACTGTTCCGGATAGACGAATCGCACCTCGTGGCCCCGTTCTTTACCTGTGACCATGAGCTTTTGTGTAGAGTATTCAGATTCAGATTCCTGCTTGTCCAGTATCCAGATGATCATGAGCGAGTGGCAAAAGTATCTCTATTTAAACCTGTTTATGCGTGAGTATGGCCAGAAATGGTGTGGACGAGCACAATGATGCCGATTCCTATAATTATTGCCACTACATGCAATAGGCTATCTTTAATGTTTTCATGCCTATGTAATTGGGGTATGAGATTTGCTGCGGCAATGTACAGGAAATTTCCTGCCGCGAAGGGTATAATGAACATACTGAACCCCTCCATATTATTGGAAAGCACAATACCAACAATTGCACCTGCTATTGCGGTCAATGAGGAGAGCAGGTTAAAGAGCAGTGCTTTTATCTTGTTCATACCTGAGTACAGGAGTACTCCAAAATCTGCAAGTTCCTGGGGTATTTCATGGAATATGACTGAAATTGTCGCGGCGATGCCCACACTGATGTCTACCATATAAGCTCCAGCAATTACCAGACCGTCAAGGAAATTATGGACTCCGTCACCAATAAGATTCATAGGCGCTATGCTATAAGCGTGACCATGACCGGGGTCACCTTTTACTTTCATATGGTCATGATGGAAATGCACTAGTTTTTCCAGTATGAACATGAGTAGGAAACCAGCTAGAATGTAAAAGGGTAGAAAACTAAAGTGAGTTTCGTGGTCTTCATCCACCGTTTCATCTTGTGGGATTTCCAACTCCTGGAGATGTTCGTGCTCTAAACTCATTTCGTATGCTTCAGGGAGCAGGTCAACAAAGACCGTACTGAGTAGCACACCCACTGAAATACTAAGCAGGAATACCAGAATTCTTCTATCAATTTTCTGATGGAGGAAGAATGGCAGCGCAAATATGACAGATACGAGTGATACAATTATGACGCTGACAATGGTATAGATAATCTCCATACTCTTGTAGAATACAAAGGTATTTATAAGTATTAATGATTCTCATTCTCAATAAGATGCCGAGAAATTCACGCAAGACAAATCAGAAACTGCTTATTGATAAGCAGATGCGAACATTTTCTGGTTTTTTCTCTGCTCATGACCTTTTTGGAAGAGTTCATGAACATGATGCAACTATTGGTCTTGCCACAGTCTACAGATTTCTAAAGGATTTGCGAGAGGCTGGCAAGCTTTATTCGTATGATTGCGATAATCGGCAGCTGTATTCTACAACCAAGAAGAGCCATTGCCATTTCATCTGCGAGGAGACGGGGGAAATTATCCACTTTGATGTGAATTCCCTTGATTTTCTGAAGGATAAAATCCCAGGCACAATCACAAGTTTTCAGATTGAAGTGCGCGGCGTGTGTAAAAAATGCGATTAGTTTTTAATAAGGTACTTTTTCGCAACTGAGCATGAGCAGCGTCGATGACATGGTAACCCAGCACTACAGACTCTTTGAAGAACAACAGCAACTGAAGCTTCAGCTTGCCGAGATCCAGAAACAACAACAAGCTGCAGGAGCTCTGCGATATGACCATGAAATGAAGTGGTATTTTGGATATCCGCGGACCGTCTATAATCCTCCTGGCACACTACCCAAACTTTAATCCCAAAGTCGCTCGAGCTCATCAAGGGTATAGACTTTCTCTTTTTTTGGAGTTTGTTTCTCACGGAAACTTTTATTCAGCTTGTAGCCTTTGTTGTCCATGGATTCTGCTTTCTTTATTGATGTAGGGCCACAGGTAGGACATAGAAAGAACGCACCCCATTTGCCAGTTTTTACTGGCATCCATTCTCCGCAGACGCATTTTTTGTCATCAAGCAATTTCTGAGTGTGTGTAATACAGGTAGGTACACCCTGAGCATTCTGTACGGTAGCTGTTTTGTCGCAGAACTGGCAAGTATCTAGCTTGTTTTCGCCGTAGACTTTTCGTCTCATCTGCGCTGCATCCTAAACGTTACTGCGATAGCGATAATGGCAAGAAGAAGGACTAAGAGCAACCATGGACGATTGTCTTTGTGCACTATCTGTTGCGCAAACTTTTCAACGATGCCTCCTTCGGTCATTGCGCTTGGGATGGGTGCGCAAAGTCCAGTCATGGAATCGACGTAATTTGAGACGCATTCGTGGTCCATGCCGCAGGTTGGTGCCTGGCCTATGGGAATTGCTTCGCGTTTGACGCAACTCTTCTGTAAGCACTGTAGTTCATCTGCTGCGCAATCGCAGTTGTTATTGTAGCAGTTTTCAGATGTTGTGCATACGTTTCGGATGCAAAATCCACCGCCGCATTCACCTGCGAGTTCGCACGATGCGCCGTCGTCCTTGCCAGAGCACACGATTCTTGTCTCTTCGATATCGACCAGCTCCAGTTTGATATTACTGTCCTGTTTAATGGTCAGGTTGAAGGGTTCGGTGAATCTGAAGGCTTTACAGAATATGCTGCCTGTGGTTCTTCGTACTGGAATCTTGGTCATGCCATTTGGACCTACTTCAATATCGATAACTTTCAGAGCTGGTTCGGCATCGCATCTTGGGTCGTCGCGCACCTCAACAACTGAGGAGAGCACCGCTTTGATGGCGAAAGGATTAGGATTGATTACCTGGACATCTTCTTTGTAGCCGTCGTTTTGTGTACTGTTGAAAACGGTCGTAAGCGGCAGCACTTCCTTTCCATCAGGTCCTGTTAGTATCTCACGCTCTCCTGCAATGTAGGTTTCAGTAGCATTATATTGGCATGCTGCGTAAGTGAATGCGCTAAGCATAACAAAGATTGCACCGTATACTCCCCACTTCATATGTAGCAGATTGGTTTAAAGACTTATAAATGTTTGGAGTCAGAACAGTTGCTGCTCTGAGTTTTCCCAATGTTGTGCGCCCCATCTTACGATATACCACGACAGGACGAAGAGGATGGTCGCAAGGAAAAGATATTGCGGCGCGAAGACAGAAAGCACGATGAGGATGACCGGTGGCGGTATGATGAGGATGAGGTATTTGACTAGCACTTTACCATTGAAGAACAATATATGTGGGGCTAACCCGGTCAACAGGACGGTGATGGCCAGTCCATAGACATAGAGGGCCGCGGCAGATGTTGCTGAAAGGAGTACCACGAGCGGTGAGGATTGTTCATTAATTGCCGCTGCAATGAATATGATTATCGGAATAGTGCCGAGCGCAAGGGAGATTCTCACTTTGGTGAGTATAACGCTAAAAATTCTGATGGGAAGATAGGAGTACTGACCGTAGGTGTCGTATCTGCAGATCCAATTATATATAGATGAGCTGTACACGCCCAGGAAGACGGAGAAGAGGAAGAGGAAATTTACGATTGAAAGATACTCGACAAAGTGTTTAAGGAAAAACCAGATGAACGCCATGGGCAAGAGAAGGGAGAAGATGATCCTACCGATGCCGCCTCTGCTTCTGTGCAGGTCGATCATATCTTTGGTGAAGAGGAGGTCCTTTCTCCCTTTGAGCTGATTCTTGAATCTGTGCTGTTCATGGCGTTCGTCAACTTTGAAAAACCATATCGACATAGCGATAAGTATGAAAGAAGGGATTGTGGCGAGCAGGAGATTTGTGAGACTGCGTTCCATGTAGAACATGAACGGCGGGAAATCCCCTATCATCGCGAACAGAAAACCTATGCCTGCCGCAGCTACCAGGAGAAGTATCCTTGAATGTGCAAACACGATCGAGAGGAAGAATACTACAGCGATACCCATGAGGAATGCCAGGATGCATGAGGGTACGAAGGCACGAAGGTAGATATGGACATCAGGAATGAGAATGGTTATGAGGCTAAGGCCGATGATGATAGGCATAAGAAGCATGCAAAAATAATAGAGGATGTCTTTGATGACTACCGCTAGGAAAATCTTGCGGTCACTTAATGGGAGGATGCGGGCGGAATAGGATAAGAGGCTTGCGTGACCGAATCTACGCTGCATGAATTCCTGGCCGTAGATGCCAAATGCGCCTACCTGGAGCCCAAGGAATGCAATGATGAGGTGCAAAATAAGCATGGCTGTTGATTCTGCCATCATGAGATTGATGATGGGTATGAAGACGGCCATGGCCAGCACCATAAGGATGACTATGATTGGGAACAACACAAAGAGAAAACTTCCAAAAAGCGTGGTGTGCGTCCTCCACTCCTCAGTTATCAGGTATTTAATCAGATCCCGCATGCTTCACCTGTTTAAGGAAGAAAGTATTAAGGTCGCCTTTTGGTCGTTTTCCTGAGAAATGCAGCTTTCCCTTGTAAAGTATGCCTATGTGCGTACAAATCTCCTGCGCAATCTCTAGCACATGTGTCGAGAAGAAGACAGTACCCCCTTTTTTGACGAAGTCGACGATATACGATTTTATGGTGTTCTGAGATATGGGGTCGAGATTGATAAGTGGCTCATCGATGAACGCGACCGCCGGGTTGTGCATGAATGCTTGCGCGATCATCAGCTTTTGCCGGGTTCCCCGAGAGAGGTCTTTGCAGAGGATGTCTTTTTGATCCTTGAAATCTAGAAGAGTGAACCACTTGTCCGTATCATATTGTTCTAACTTTCTAGCTTTTGCGACAAAATCTAGATATTCCCCGGCGGTGAGGAAACTTGGCGGATTCTCCTGCTCTGGAATGATACCCACTTTGCTGCGCACTTCTATGGGGTCTCTCTGTGTATCGATCCCTTCGACAGAAGCGTGACCTGAAGACGGGGATATCTGTCCGGTAAGCATCTTTATCATGGTTGATTTTCCTGAACCGTTGGGACCAAGGAGTCCATAGAGCTGACCTTTACCGACCTCAAGCGATACATTGTCGACAGCTTTGGTCGTGCCAAAGGATTTTGAGATGCTTTTAGCGATTATCATAAGCCTATTTTCTATTTTTGGCTTATTTAAGCTTTATGTACGAGGGCCTTGACTTTTTTGGGATATGTACAACGAGCACAAAACTGAAGAGGACGAGCGCCATGAACGGTATGGTGATGAATCCGAGCTCTTTGACAAAAATAGCACTGCAGGAAGTCTCGCCCACGGTGCAGAAAGAACCTGTCTGCGACATCTGCAGGTAGTACTGGTATAATGAGATGATGATGCCTGCGGCAGAGATTATCCGTATTGACCAATCTGAAAAGGTCCACTTTGGCAGCAATGAGATAGCTACGATACCGATGAGGATGATTCTTTGTGTCCAGCACAATGAACAGGGTTCGTATCCAATGATCTCAGAGTATATCAGGACGGATGCGAGTGAACCAAGACCGAGCACCGCTGTCAACATGTATCTATGCACATCGACTATCTTAGGTCTATGCAACAGCAGGTATATGGTAGCTACTATTAGCGCAACAGTTAATGAAGCCGTGAATTTATTGTAGATGAATGCGAACTCCATGAAAGATGATTATTCTTCATAATTTTATAATCCTTTTTGCTCTAATAACTCAGTAAATGCAATATCTTATAAAGAGGGGACTTTCTCTGTATTATTCTTGGGAGCAGATTACAAAATAGTCAAATATTGCAGACACTGCAAGATACGATTTGTGGTGTCGAAAGGACAGTCTCGAGTCACTCTTTGCGATTCGTGTCAGGCCATTGAAGATAAGAGACGTTTGGAAGACTACGACGATTGAACAGACTTTTATATCGGATTTGATTCTTTCTTACTTATGTTGACGAGTATTTTTTGGGATGAAGACATTCTTCGCAGGCCGGCAAAGCAGGTTATGTATCTGCCACAAATCTGGCCTGTAGTCGACCATCTGAGGAGAGCTCTTGATGACTATGGTCTTGCCGCGATAACTCCACAGAACGTCTTACCTCCTGAAGGTTCGTCTATCGATGATTATCTTTTATCTGTTATGATTGTGCGAGGCACGCTTGATGAGGATCTGGTGCTTGTTAATCCTGAGATATGGGGTCAACCTCAACTTGTACGGTATGAGGAGTGCGGTTCAATCGAGACGGATGAGAGAAGCGCTTTTGGTGTTATCTTGAAAAGACCACAGCGTGTTCATGTGAAGGCATATCTTCTTAGCGGCGATCTTTACAAAGGTATTCTTGAAGGTGATAATGCAGCGTATGCAATGCATGAATTCGATCACTTGCACGGAAAAATGATAGTCGACAGGGTGCATGACATAAGCAAGGTACTGAAGTCTCGAGTTGAAGATGGGTTAACCTGCAGTCTGTTTAAGGATTCTGAAGCGTATATAGTTGAGGTAGGTGATCACGCACAAGCGATGTTTTGTTTTGATTATATAGGGGATACGGATTTGTTTACACATACTATTGGCGGTAAAAAAGTCCTTCCTAGCAGAAAGATGGAGCGGTATCTATGAATCTCATAGAGCTATATGGTCTGTATGATGAACAAGAGTCAGTCTCTTATCAGCGTGCAGACTCACTTGTCGGACTGCTTTTGCATAGTTCTCCCTGGGTCCGTAAGGATGCTGCGTTAGCACTGTTTGGGATGGGAATAGAGTCTCTTACATGCAGGGAATGCGACCATGACTGGCAGAATGAACGGCTTCGTGGTCCACTAAATGAAATGCTGGGGGATCTTGCGTATCAGTTGGATGAGTTTTACAAGGGAAATGGATTTAAGCTTGGGTTTGATACATCCTCCTTGCTTCCCTTACCGGGGCATTCGTCTGTGAAGTATGACCGGGGTGACTATGATTATCTTGAGGATATGTTTCCCTCAGGAGCATTCAGTTCAGTGTTGGCTGTGCATTCTGGCGGGAATGAGGCTGCTATCGTTCTTGCTACACGGCTTGGTCTGCCTGTAAACTTTGGCTACTATCAGTATCGAGAGGTTGTTGGTGCTCAACGAAAGTTTAAGGTAGCATTTGATGTTGACTATGAAGGTGAACGCGTGCTGGTGGTTGATGATTTTATGAAGACCGGCCGAAATATGTCTGCGGCATTTGCTTATTTGCAGAGCCAGGGAGCAGAAGGCATGGAGGGCATCACCTTTGAACGTGTCCTGAATTATGAGTTACCATTTAGGGAAGTTGAGGATGAGGGATTTCTGCGGTACTCACATCTCCTCAAGGACATCGATACTGAGTAAGCTTAGTGCGTCTTTGATTACTTCGCCGGAGAGTTTTGCCAGGGTGAGTCGCATATGCTTGGTGTCATCAGTTTCTGCGGCTATAATCGGGCAGCTGTGGTAGAATTCATTGCATGCCTGCGCAAGGTCGATCAGGTAATTGGCTATGCTTGAAAGCTGCATCTGTTCGGCTGCCTGCTTGATGGTGGCTGTGTACTCCATGAGAACTTTGATGAGCTGTACCTCTTTTTCGTGCAGATGACCTATGTCGAAGCTCTTGATGGCATTCGCTTTTCTTAGCACACTTTGGATGCGCGCATAGGTGTAGAGTACGTAGGGACCAGTCTCCCCCTCGAAGGAGAGGGATTCTTCTGGATTGAACACAAATCCTGCAAGTGGATTGTATTTCAGGACGTAGAAAGCCACAGCCGCATGCGAAATAATCTTTGCTCTTCGCTCCAATTCTTCAGGTGGCAGGTTTTTGGAAATCTCTTTTTCTTTGAGGATTTCAATTGAGCGCAGTTCTACTTCGTCAATGAGTTCATCGGCATAGATAACATTTCCTTTCCTTGATGACATCTTCCCTTCAGGAAGGGAGATCATGCCATACGCAAAATGGTAAAATCTGTCAAGATCACCATAACCGAGTTTTTTTGCTATCTCGAAGAGGACTTTGAAATGGTACGCCTGCTCATTGCCGACGATGAATATGTATCTGTCACAGTCCGGGAAATCTTTCGCTTTTTCTTTTAGCAAGGCAAGGTCCTGCGTCATGTAGACTGATGTGCCGTCCGCGCGGAGCAGGACTTTCTCATCGTACCCTTCTTTTGTGAGGTCGCAGATGATGTTGTCTTTCTCATCTCGCGTGAAGACACCTTTCTGCTCATACTCCTGGACGATGTCCTTTCCTTCTTTGTAGATGTTGCTTTCAAAGTAGGACTTTTCGTGATTTATGTCAAATTTAGCGTAGGTTATTTCATGTCCCGCGAAGGTCCAGGCATTCATTTTTTTCCACAATGCAATAGTCTCGGCCTCGCTGGATTCCCACTTTCTTAGCAGGTCTTGCGCTTCATGCTCCAATTCTGGCTGGTCTTTGACTCTCGTTTCAAATTCCGTGTAACAATCGCCTACGAAGTAGTCAGATTTTCTACTCTGGGGTTCTTCGTCTGCGTGGAATTTTTTGTAGATAAGCATGGACTTGCAGATGGCGATACCGCGGTCATTATTGAGGTTGACTTTGATGACCTTGTTGCCTGTTTTTTCTAGCAGAATAGAGAGTGCCTTTCCTAGCAGCATGTTTCGGACATGACCCAGATGCAGTGGTTTGTTTGAATTTGGAGACGGCCATTCGATAAGATAGGTCTTCTTATTAAGCGTGTAGTTGCATATGCTGTTAGCTGAATAAAGTTCGAAGAGTTCTTCAGCAGTTTTGGTTGGGTTGAGATAAGCATTGATGTAGGGCCCTACAGCTTCAAATTTCTCGAAGTCTTGAGCTACTTGAGTTGTTGCCGCCAGATCCTGCGCTATCTGTGCCGGATTTTTTCTTAGGTCTTTTGCGAGCGTAAAGCATGGGAACGCCAAATCTCCGAATCTTGGGTCTTTTGGTTTTTCTATGAGCGGGAAGACTTCGTCTACACTTTTTCCAAGGTTCTTTGCGATGAGATTTGCGAACAGCAGTTTCTTGTCCATGGGATATCTACTTCGGCCTACCTTTAAAAAATTTGTTTAATGATTGAAGAAGTACTTGATGAGTTTTTCGTGCTTGTTGGTGATTTGAGGGTTCCATTCGTAGGGAAAACATTTGAGGTAGTTCTGGAAGCTGTACCGTACGTCCAGAAATGCGATAACTCCTTTGTCGTTCTCTGTCCTGATACATCTGCCCGCGTTCTGTAAGCTGGTAGAAATTGCAGGCAGTGTGTAACCGTAATCCCAGCCTTTGCCGAACTTTCGTTCATAGTATTCGATGAGTTCTTTGACTTCTAGAGTTGGCGGTTGCAGAGCGATTCCTACGACTATGACAGCTTTTAAGAGGTCGCCCGGAAGGTCGATGCCTTCTCCGTACGATCCAGAAGATACAGCGAGGAGCACAGCTCCAGTGTCTTTGTAAGATTTGAAGCGCTCGATGAGGTCGGATTTTTCTTCTTTTGTGGCTCCCGGATACTCTTCGAAGACAGTCTTTTCGACTATGCTTGAGAGGAGGGGGCTTATCTCTGTCTTCAGCTGATAGCTTGGGAAGAATATCGCTGTATTGCCAGGTACATGATTCGCGATGTCAGCACTTAGTCTTGCGATATTGTGGAACTGCTGTTCTGAGCGTGCTGAGAATTTTGTCGTTACTGAGGGATTGATGATGACAAGCCTGTTCTCCTGAGGAAAGGGGCTTGTGTACTCTTTTTCGGTTGTGTCTACAGGAAACCCAAGCACATCTTTATACATGGATGTTGGCGTAAGGGTTCCTGACATGCATATGACACTGTGGCATGCGTCGATGGTCTCCTTTGAGATTATGGAAGGGTCAAGGCATTGATAGGACAGCATGATGTATTCGCCGTAGGACTCTTTGCGGCGTTCGAGGATACGGACGTAGCCTATGTCTTCGCCAAGCCAACCCTGCAGGAAGGAAGCTATTGCTCCGATAGCACTTTGTTTTTGCGTCTCACGGATGGAGTCACCGGCCACGCTTAGGCCCTGCACCAGGTCTTTGTAATCAGTGAGCTCTTCAATCTTCGACTGGAAACTCCGCTTGGACATAAGTTGTTGCGTATCCTGCTTCATGTCTTTTGCGAGCGTGACCATAATCTGCTGGATGCGTTCAAGATAATGCAGCGCGTCATCGAAACCGAATTTTTTCGCTTCTGTAATCGCTCGTTTTATGCTGAGCGTGGAGAGTTTCTGGGTCATGAGTTCCCGTATACGGCCTGGCAGATTGTGTGCCTCATCTACAATGACGATACAATCCTCGAGGTCAATCTCCATCTTTGAGAAGAAGACATCACGCACAGACGGTGAGAATACGTAATAGTAATCGGTGACGATGACTTGCGCTTTCTTGGCCATCGCGAGTGTCACTTCATAAGGGCACATCTCCTGCTCCTGGGCGCGTTGCTGCAGTTCTTCCGCGTGGAATGGCTGTATCTGCATGAGTTCACCCATGACTCCTTTTGCCCTGACGGTAAGCCCACCGTTCTTGGTTCTTGTGTTTACATAGAAGCTGCACTTCATATCCTCGCGGACCGCTTTGCAGTATTCACTGAATTCTCGGGAGTACAAGGTCTGGGTACCTTGGACGGGGCACATCTTCTGGCGGCC
Source organism: Candidatus Woesearchaeota archaeon (assembly GCA_020637435.1). GTDB lineage: Archaea > Nanobdellota > Nanobdellia > Woesearchaeales > JACJVW01 > JACJVW01. Next base: position 194,791 of record JACJVW010000001.1, on the reverse strand, counting down.
GATGATATCGAGCGCTTTTATCTGGCAGCCCTGTTTCCTATTGATGCTCTTGACTGTGTCGATGGCGATGGTGTGCTGAGTGTGACGAGATGTAAGGAAGAACACTTTCTTATCATGTTCCACTGCGTATGTCAAAGCGGCTCCAAGGCTAGCGGCAGTCTTTCCAAGACCTGTAGGCGCATGCGCGATGTGGCAACGCTTATGCTGAATGGCATCATAGATGTCATCTAGAAGTTCTTTCTGCCCCGGTCTAGGGGTATCATGGGGGAACAGCATCATTCTTGTGGAAGGGATGGGTTTTATATGGGTTTTGCTTGTCCTGTGGTCCTGGACATCGGTGCGTGCGAAGAGCAGTTACGCTATGGGTGAGATTTGTTGTAGGGATTTGGGTATTGGTATGTATTTCGTAGGCGTGTTTGTGGTCTCTTAAAGACCGCTACTCTTTTTGTATTCCTTTGTAGCAAAGGGTTTCAGACCGCCTTATCCTTAAAAAGATAAGGTTTAAATACTGTTGGATTATTCCTACATGTCGGGATATATAGTATGGAGTGGAGGTTTTAGTGTATGACCGATGAGAATATCTTCAATGTTATTTTCCGTCAGAAACCAGCGATGATCCTTGTTGAACTTCGCAATGCGAAGTCAGAAATCTATGCTTCCAGCCTTGCAAAGAAGATTGATTGTACCTATTCTCATGTGGTCAAGATCCTTCAGGAAATGCAGAATGCTGGAATCATCAATTTCGACAAACAAGGACGGCTTAAACTGCTGACGCTGACGAAAAAAGGCAACGAGATAGCAGAACTTATCACCAAAGTTCGCAATCTGCTGTAATTCTATTATATACTATTTCTGTACCTTTCATTTGTCCAAAATTCTTTTTGCGTACATCGATGACTTCCTTTCGGAGCATTGACCAGTACTCCTCACTGCAGTCATCGATGCTCGTTTTGTCCAAATGAGGTGATACCTGTTCAGAAACATCTCTGTTCAGCTGCACCTAACATTTGTCCAAAATTCTTTTTGCGTACATCGATGACTTCCTTTCGGAGCACTGGTTATAGCAGCAACCTTTTTAAAATTGGAATATGCCCCTGTTCCTATGTTGGATGGGTTTAAGATCATCTGTGTGCATAACGATATTTTTCCTCTGGAAGTAGTGTATGCGGCAGCGTATGCGCTTCTGGAAAAATCATATGTGTTTTTTGAAGAAGATGATGCACATGTACAGGTCTATCTACGCCCCAAAGATGGTAAGACTGATGTGGTGCATCTGTTTTGGGATCAGTTGATTTGCCTTGCGATGTACGGTCTGCAATCTTCGCAGCACGCGAAGACGAGACAATTGCTGCAGCAAAGAGTCTTATTGACAGCCGGCTATGACCCTAACAGAGAAGAACTGCTTGTACCCTGGGGTGATCCTTCTGATTAAGATGGAAGGCAAGGTGATGGTGATCGATTTTGCCACAAAGTTCTATCCTTTTGATTCAATACAGGAAACTATAGCTGCTTTCGCTGATATTGTTGAAGCAGAGCTAGTTGGTTCACAGGTACGGCTTGAACTCAAAGGTGAAGGAGACCTTGAAGAGGTCGGACTTGAATTTTGCAATTACGCGTTTGGCACTGTTGCAAACGAGTATGTACTATGATGGAATCAGTAAAATTGCGTTCGCTACCCTTGCGGGATCAGATGCTAGTGACGAGCGATAGCGGTGCATGGGTTGTCCTGGACAAGCCCGACTATGAGCTTCTCTCCAGCGGCAAGATCAGCGAAGACAGTGCGCTTTACAAACGTCTTGAGAAGGAGCTGGTCATACTTACTCCAAAGAACAGGGGGAAAATTGTCGCACAATATGAAGAGAAATATGCTCATATCAAACAGGGACCAAGCTTGCATATCGTCGTTCCTACGCAACGATGCAATCATAAATGCAGCTATTGTCATTCCAAGTCTGTGCCGCTTACTGAGCAGGGCTATGATCTTGACCGGCCGACTGCCCGAAGAATAGTCGACTTTATCTTCGAATGCCCTTCTGATCCGCTCACGATCGAGTTTCAGGGAGGGGATGCGCTGCTTAATTTCAGGATAGTGCAGTATATCATCGAGCGTGTGAAGCATAAGCAGCAGGAGCAACCTAAACAGGTGAAATTCGCTCTTGTGACAAATCTTGCTGCGATGAATGAGCAGTATCTTGCTTATCTTATGGAGCATAATGTTGAGATCTGCACCACGTTGGATGGCCCGGCTTATATCCATGACAAAAATAGGGCGATGCTTGGTCAGGGCAGCGGACATGCTATCACCACAAAATGGATCAGGCGCATCAAGGAGGAGTACAATTATCCGGTCAACGCGCTTATGGTCATCACGAAGAGGAGTCTGCCCTATGCTAAAGAGATCATCGACGAATATCTCAAGTATGACCTGCCCTGGTTGAAACTTCGCTATCTGGACAATCTTGGCTATGCGCAGGATGAACCCGATATCATGTACACGGCGGAGGAATTCCTTTCATTCTGGAAGGAAGGGATGGAGTATCTGCTCGAGATCAATAAGAAAGGAAGGCTGCTTCCGGACAGATTTGTTTATTATATTCTGAAGAAGTTTCATCTAGAGAATGCCTGGTACACTGATCTGGCAAGCCCGTGCGGCGCAGCCACCGGCCAGATAGCTTATACAGAGAAAGGAGATATTTACACTTGTGATGAGGGAAGGCTTGCCGGAGAGATCTTTAAGCTTGGAAATGTTGAGGAAGAAGATTACCAGTCAGTCATCACGAGCGATAAGGTCATGAGTATCGTCGCCGCATCCACTAATGATACGCTGATGTGCGATACCTGCGTATGGAAACCCTATTGCGGGGTATGTCCGGTCTGCAATTACGCGGAATCAGGGAATCTGGTTACTATCAATCCTTTGAATGCGCGCTGTCAGATGCTTAAGGGTATGTATGCGTATATCATGGATAAGCTCAATAATTCACCAGAGGATGCAGCTGTATTTCGAAGCTGGCTGAGTGACCATAGGAAATGAATGTTTTACTGCTTGATGTAAGCAGCGTATCTACATCTTGGTAACTTTTTCTGATATCTTAGGACTTTTCACTAAAAATAAGATTTATAAGGTAAATCATAGTCCATATTCTCATGAAATCCATACTCGGAATTATCATGCTTTTCATGCTTTCGTCAGTAGCATATGCAGGTATAAGTGTCAGCCATACATGTCCCAACAATATCTGTCTTGATGGAGAGAATGTTGAGTTTAATATGACTATTGAGAACAATCTAAATTTCTCTATCGTGGTGACGGATTACTTCCTCTATGAGACTCAGCTTGAAAAAAGGTTCGGTCAGGTATCCAGCCCTGTTCTTATTGCGCCAGGGGAGATTTATTCTTTGACGTTTGAGGTACCGATGTTCAAACCAGATGAAGGATTCACCTATTTCTATAAAGGTTGCGTCAATGTGAGCCAACTGGATAGTATCACGCAAAGGGAAGTTTGCACTGATATCAAAAAGAGTTTGACTATGACTCTTAAGGAAGACCTTGAATGTGAGAGCGATGCTGAATGCCTCGATTATGAATTTTGCAATACCCGTATCTACAGATGCCTTAATGTGTCTTGTGAGGGTGAAGTCATCAATCACACCTGCAACACTGTCGATCACCCTGCTACGGCATCTGAAGATGTCCCTTCTGCTTACACAGGTTATGCGTTCGTCATCCTTATCCTTGTGATACTGGCTATCATTTATTTTGGTCTGCAGCGCCAGAAGAAAGCGATAATCTATATGGGTGGCAAGAAGAGGTATAAGTGATGTCCATCATCGATAAGCTCTTCGATTACAGTTCTATAGTGTATTCTGATATTCTTGTTCGGTTTATACTAGCGGCTGTCATCATCCTTATCGGTTTTGTTGTCGGTAGACTTCTTGGCAAAGTTGTCCATCGCGTTTTGCATGAGATTGAGCTTGATAAGATGATCAAGAGCGCGACGAAGAGACGATTGAACCTTGAAGAAGCGACGGGGAGAGTTACCAGCTATCTTATCTACTTCTTTGTCATCATCATGGCACTGAATCAACTGGGATTGACTACGCCTCTATTGTATCTTATATCGGCTGCGATCATTCTTGTCTTGTTGATATCCTTTGTACTGGCAGTAAGGGATTTCATTCCGAACTTTTTTGCAGGCCTGAGCATCCAAGGAAAGGGATTTATCCATGAAGGAGATATTCTTGTCTTTAGAGGCATGCGCGGCAAGGTCGAACAGATAAATCTTACAGAGACTAGGCTGGTCACGAAGACAGGTGATACCATCTCTATACCAAACTCTCTTCTGTTGAAGTACGAAGTGAAGAAATCAAAGAAATTGTAATCAGAGACTGTTTTCAAGCAAGGAGATGACATTCCATATCTGCGTCCTGGTGAAAGGCTGCATATTGGTGTCATTGCTTATCTCCTCAAGCTCATCAAGCGCTTTGTTGACTTTGATGCTGTCCTCTTCAGCTTCCTTTTCGAGAATCTCGATGATAGATGCAATCTTTGTCTTGATGTTGCGTGGAACAGTATTATCGTCAATGAGTTCTTTTAGGTAATCGGTGATCGCATCGAATTTGCCTGGCATCGTCTTCACTTCTCCATGTGCTTTAGAACTTTCTCCTGAACTTCTTTGGATTTGTCCTTAATAAGATTTTCCTGTTTTTCGAGCGATTTTAGGCGCAGATTGAGCGTCTCTTTCTGCTCTTCAATGTCTTTGCGCAGTTTATCCTTGTCCTGTCTGACCATGATGTTGCCGACAATCTTGTAATTGACTTCGCCAAGTTCAGAGAGAGCGGATTCGATTTCGATGAGCTGACTGGAAACATCCTGTTTCTGCCTGAGAATCCCCTGCATATTCTGTTCGTAGGTCTGCAGTTTCTTGAGGTTGTCATTCATGTCGGTCATCTAATCTCCCTCATTTTCTCGATCACGGTCAAAGACCTGGTAATGGAATTTAAAACTGCACGCAATGCGGTAGAATCAGTCGCTGTAATATGGAACTGCGTCTGGTCACCCACTTTCCTAAGTTCCCAGGACGCCCGATCGTTGTTTATCTCAGTCTCAGCGGAAAAGACCTGCTCGAGCGCATCATCGTATGCGATGATGGTCGCTTCAAGCTTCATCTTGCTTTGACTTTTGTGGTGATCTCTCTTGGCTTGTAGAGGATCTTGCTACCACAATATGGACAACGTACACGTTTTTTAGTGTATTCGTCGCTGACTTTCTTGCCGCAACTGAAACATTTGTAGTGTACCATTATTGAACTTCACCTTCCTCTTTGACAGGTTCTTCAATATCGATGAGTTCTTCATCGAGCATGCTCTGCTTGCTTCTTGCGGACATCCGCTGTTCAGGAGTGTATGCCTGGCCGGTGAATTTAGCACCGCATTTTGTGCAGAGCCAGATGCCTGCAGCCTGCCGTTTAACGCCAAGGGTGTTACAGTAAGGGCATTTATGCTTCTTACGCAGCACACTTTCGACTTTTGCTGCCTTTTCTTTGACGGTTCGGCCGTATCTTGCTCCGAATCGCTTTGTTGATCCAAAATTTTTAGCTTTAGCCATTTTTTTGACCTGTGATGACGAAGGTTAATCTTTGTTCTGAATTGCATTTCACGTTTTTTTAACGTGGGATTGCTATAAACTTTTGTTTCGAATCAATGCTTCCATCCTCACTTGCTGATGAGGTTTTTTTTCGTACATTGATTCTTGTACCCTCTCATTTTCGCAAATGCTTCCATCCACACTTGATGATGTGGATGTCTTTTATTGTACATTTGCTCAAATGTACCCCGCCATTTTCGCAAATGCTTCCATCCACACTTGATGATGTGGATGTCTTTTATTGTACATTTGCTCAAATGTCGGATGGGGCTGCCCAGATTCGAACTGGGGTCGTCTGGTGTTTTTTGAAGCGCGCGGCCTCAACCCAAACCAGAAAGGATGAACCAAGCTACCCCACAGCCCCAATATTCGGTCATCTGGGTATGTAGTTCCAGGAATAGGAGGGGTTTTATAAAGGTTTCGTAAGGGGGATTTTTGCGTTAGGAGCTCTGAAGCCTTAAAATAAAGGCTATCGGCTCTGTTGAAAAGGATTATATAATCAGGTTTTTAGGATACAGGTTATGATAGAGAGCGAGTCTGGATTCGTCTGGAGGCAACTGGTGTTTGTCCTTAAGCTGCCGTTCCTGCTTATCCTTGTGCTGTTTGGTAAACGAGGCGCCGATGAATTGACGAAACCGCTTCGCGAACTAGGCGTCTTCCTCTTCGAACCTAAGCTAACAGTTGCGCTTATCTTCCTGAACAGTATTGTGTATCTGCTGGAGATCTTCTATCTGAGTGAAGAGCAGTTGCGTGAGCTTATCTTCATGCCCGCTGATCTACTGACTTTTAATGTGGTACCTATCGTGTCGTCGTGGTTTTTGCATGCGAACCTATTACACCTTCTGGGAAATATGCTCTTTCTCTACATCTTCGGTCGAATACTTGAGCGGAAGATATCGCCCGTGAAGTATCTCCTTGTGTACTTCATGTCTGCGCTTATCGCTGATGTGTTCAGTGCATTGGCCGGCCAGGGAGGTCTTGGGGCGAGCGGGGCTATCGCAGGTATAATCGCTGTCGCTATCCTTATAGAGCCGTTCTATCTGACGTATATGCTGTTTGGATTTCCTATGCCGGTGCTCGCGGTAGCCTGGATTGCTATCTGGTCTGATATCAGTGGTGTGCTCTATCCAGTCAATGACGGCATAGGTCATTGGGCGCACCTTGGGGGATACTGCGCAGTCTTCTTCGCCTATTTTGCGCTTAGCGGCAAACGTAATGAGCTGCAGAAAGGGTTGTTGGTCAATATCTTTTTCGTGTTGCTAATCACTCTTTACTATCTTTTCTTCATTTGAGGGTTTGTTGTTTATCGTAATATTTATGAATGGTAACGTCCATATAAGGCAATATGTGGTTTTGGGAAAATCCTGAAAATGCGGCGAAACACATCGAAGTTCGCCTGGACCAATTGTCTCAACGAGCAGACCGATTGACATTTCTTCTTCATAAATATGAACATAGGATGGAAGAGGATGCAGAGCGGGCTGAACGAGACAGTCTTGAGCAGCCTGGTAAAAGGCTCGCTTATGATGAGAGCGAGACCTGGCGGCTTGCAAAAGAGCTTGAACATATAGAATATCAAAAAAGAAAACTTGCAGCAAAGCTTAAGCGTCTGCAACCTTAGGGTTTGAGTTCCGCCTTGAATCTCGTAAGCGTCTTGACGATGTGCTCCGGTTGTGTGGAAAGTGCTTCAGCTGCTTCTGCAAGAGCATCGCCAGATGATACTTCTGTCGAACTGAGGGTCAGGTCATCCTTTGTGAGTTCTTTACCTTTCTTTCTGGCTTTTTTGGCTTTTTTCCACTTTGAAAACAACTCTGCGGCTCGAGAAGGTACCTGCTGCGGCTCACACTCAAGGATCTTCGCAGCTTCACCAAGAAGGTCTCCCTGAGCTGCTTCGACGTGGTCCGCAGCTTTGCCTGCGGTGAAAGTCAGTCGGATGATTCCGTCCTGGATTTTGTTGGCCTTGACAATCTTAATTTTCTCAATGATGCCGGTGTGGTCAAGATGGGTGCCACCACATGCCTCAACGTCGGTGCCTTCGATGTCAACAATGCGCAGGTGTTTTCCCGGTACCGCTCCACCCTGGTAGATGGTCATGCCATATTTCTGCTCTGCTTTTCCTCTAGGCATGAAAGAGAGATTTACTTCAATGTCATCCTGCACAATTTTGTTTGCGATTTCTTCAATCTTTTTTATTTCCTCATCGCTGATAGTATCGTAGTGAGTGATGTCGATGTGCGCTTTTTCTTCAGTCTTTTTTGCGCCTGCCTGGTTGACGTGATTACCGAGCACTTGTCTTGCTGCCGCATTAATTATATGGGTAGCTGTGTGGTGCTGAGCGAGTTGCTGACGCCTGGCAAAATCGATATTACCTACTACTGCATCACCAACTTTGAAGGTTGGTTCTTCTTTAAGGCGGTGTACGATGATAGCACCCTGTTTAAAGATGTCAGCGACTTCTACTCCCCCAAGCGTTCCAAGGTCGTGAAGCTGTCCTCCTGATGTGGGATAGAATGCTGTCTTGTCGAGGATGACGTCTTTACCAAGAATGCGAACCACATTGCCTTCAAATTCGGTCATTGCGTAATCATTGAAGTACAAAGCCTTGGTGTCAGGCAGGCCTTCAAGGTCAAGAGAGTAGTCCTTTTTAGTTGCGTGTATCTGTTCCTGCTGTTCGTGGAGTTCTGCCACTTTGCCGAAGAAGTTTTGCGGCATCTCTATTTCTTTGCCGTGCTTAGCTGCCTCTTCAATGATGAGCTGCGGTGCAATACCATTGGAGTCGTAGAGTTCAAGGAGCTTTTCTTCTGTGATGTCAGTACTGATTATCTTCTGCACGATGCTCTTGATATTTTCTTTGGTCTGCTCGAATTTATTTTCTTCGACTTTGAGTATCTTTCTGATGTTTGGCACTGCCTCTTTGAGTTCAGGGAAGAGTTCATGAAGCTCATCCGCATGCCAGTCGCAGACATCTCCCAAGTCTACGTCCCAGTGAAATTTATCTATGAATGAAAGAGCCCGACGCACAAGAATACGCAGGTTGTATCCGCCGCCCGTGTTGGATGGCAGGGCGCCATCTGTTAGCGCGAAGAGTAAAGTTCGTGTGTGGTCTGCTATGCTTACCACTCCTGAGAAGGGAAGGATTTTCTTTTTGAGTGATTTGACTTCTATGCCGAGCTTGTCAGCCACCTGTTGCCATGCTTCGTCGATGTCATCGACTTCGTCAATGTTGAGCATGCCTGAGAGCGGGATGAATTTCTTCATCAAAGCCTCATCAACTTCTATTGCGGTTTTTGCTATGAGCTTTTTGAGCACATTAGGGTAGATGGCATGATGCTGGGTCGGTGTTGCCTGGGAGAACCATGCGTTACGTTCCATACCCATACCCATATCAAGGACTTTGAGGGAGAGCGGCTGAGGTCCGTTTGGTGTCTGTTCAAACATCATGTAGACCTGGTTGCCTAGCTCGAGGCCGCGTGAGAAGTATTCCATGCAGGGGCCGAAATTGCCGCCGCCTGCCCATGCGTCTTCGTGGAAGGTAATTTCTTCGTAAGGAAGGCCTAGACCATCGGTAAGCCAGGTGACAATGTTTTCAAATGCCAGTTCCTGGTTCCATTCGTCCTTTGAGACAAATTGGTGCTGTCCAATCATGATGAAACCGGTCTGATGGGATGCGGTGATACCAATATTCTCAATGTCTCCAAAACGGATGGAGAACTGGGGGATGACCAGTTTTCTTGCTGGTGGTTCTACTTCTCCTGAGATGACGTACGGTTGAAATGCCGCAATAGAAGCGTTTGTGAAATCTACAGTCGGGTTCCACCTTGCGACCACCGGATACCGGTCGATAGGAGTGTAGCCGAAACCTTCGAACATCTTTGCAAATTCCTGCCAGACTTCGACATAGGTCATAGACCTTTTGCACGGATTGTTTTCAAAGAGTCTAAATCCACCGCTGCAGGCTGAATCTCCGCACACTTCCTGGTCCGTGTTTACAGTCCAGAACCAGGTATTGCATGATGTGCATTGCTTTCTTTCATATCCGTGCTTCTTAAGCACGCCTACAGCATAGTATTTTTCGGGATTCTTGCTTGCTTCAAGCTTGAACTCCTTTTTGACTTGTTTATCCGGTTTCATAGAGCCCAATGAAAGGGGTTTTTTATATAAACTTAACTTAAGGAATCACTTCATAGATTTTGTTTAGTCAAAGTAGTGCTATTATAAATTGAGCAAATCAATTTTGGGATATTAAGCATACTAACTACCCAATTCTATTCAACTCGGTCATTTCTACTGTTGCTTAATTGTTATTTCTTCTGGACTCTTGTTCCAAAGATTTTCAATATAATTTTCTGGTTTTGAAAATTCTTCAATTTCTTCTTGATAATCTACATTAAAGCTAAGGGATTACTGTGAGATTATTGATCATGAACCAGAAAAATTACCAAGGAAACAAACCACTCAGAGAACTTATGTTAGACCTTCATCAGTCTGAAATAAAGAAGGTATATGACCTTCCGAATTCTGTTAAATTGAATTACAATAGAGGTTCCACTCAAATTCTTGTTGATAGTATACCAATGTACCTTTATCTTTCATCTAGATTATCAGATAAACCATATCGTGACCAGTTACGAATGCAACGCAAAAGAAGGAGGGATGCTATCAGGGAGCTACACGATTCTCCAAATGAATATTCTGCTGATGAGTTTTTTCACCGGCAGTTTGATTATGAACTTCTTGGTCTTGATCATTTGGTGGATTTTGATTCCATAACCCGTCTTACAAAAAATGATTCTAAACATTATTCCAGTATTACTGTATCAAACTTGGGGAGATCTTTTTTTGATCATGTTTTTCAGACTGAGATAGAATGTTTAGGGTGTGTATTGCCTTCTAATACAAACGACAATTTTCAGTACTTTGAAGGGAAAAATTTTGAGTTTTTTGTAAAGAATACAACTACTAGGTATAAGCTCATCGATATAATTAATGACCCAATAAAAATTAGGAGAAAATTATTGAAGAGATACAGTTTTTTGAAGGACATATATCCAACTATTTCTAGTCAAGATGATGCATATGAATCTCTAAGAGATTTGCATAGAAAACGAATGTTGGCTAGGTTTGAGAATCAAGAGATTATCGGATCATATTCCCCAGAAATTCAAGATTATCTCAACTTTATTTCTGAAGCAATTGACTATAATGAGGAAAACAGGATACTGAGAAGCGTAAGTTTCTTTTATGCGACTAAACTGGATCCCCATTTGGGGAAGAGGTTTCACACTTTACTAGGTGAAAGAGCATGATTCACAAAGTCCCTTATTTAACGGTTGCAGTAACTAACAAGTGTAATTTCAGGTGTAATTATTGTAGTCCTGATGGTGAGGGAGGTATGGGTGAAGGTTTTGGAACAAATTCAGAAGACATTGATGTAGATGATCTTTGCGCCAAATTGAAAATTGCGCAGCAGGAGGGGATCTCAAAAATTCGACTTACAGGGGGTGAACCTTTGATTGCCAAAGGCACAATTGATGTTATGAAATTCCTGGATACCCAAACTGATATGGAATATGCTCTGGCAACAAATGGGAGTATGATTCATAAATATATTGAAGATCTTAGTTCTTTGAAGAGGCTAGATCTGAGAATCAGTCTTGATGCAGTTGAGAAAAATATGTTTGCTTCTATTTGTGGTGTTTCTGAGAGGATGTATGATAGGACAATGAATAGTATAAGAGAAACTGCAAAAAGGGGTATTTTAAATCGTTTAGCAATGGTGGTTACCGAAGAAAATCTTGGACAAGTTGAAAGTCTCTTGGATTTGACATCGGAGCTGGGAATTAATTTGAAGCTATTTGATATGTACTCAACTACCTGTAATAAAGGACAATGGGGGTCTTTGTACACTCCGTTAGAAAGAGCTAGGAATCAAGTAAAAAAAAGAAGTAAGCATGCACGGCAAATTACATACACTCGTTTTTTTGGGATACCTAGTCTTGAATATGAATTAAAGAATTCATCACACACTGTTAGAATTAAGGACAGCACTAGTGGAACAAGGTATCATGACGATTTCTGTGATTCTTGCTCTTCACTTCCTTGCCAGGAAGGATTGTATACTATTTTTTACAGTTCTGATAAGCAGTTAATACCTTGTAGATTATCACCTGTCTATCTTGATGCATCTCACCCAAAGATGTTTCAGATTGGATTGAGGTATTTAATTGATGTTTTTCAAGATTCTTATCATGAAAACAAGTTTTGGGAGGTTCATAAATGAGAAATCTTTTTAGTGAGCAAAACCAAATATTGTACCGCGAATGTTTGAAAATATTTGATTCTTTCGAATTTCAGAATCATACCCAAAAAAGTACAATTCGTACGCATTCTTTATGCGTTCTTGATGAATTCACTTCTTGTTGTTACAAAACGCAGATAGATGAAATCTGTCCCAATTGGCAGGCTATTGGTATAATCTCTGCATTATTCCATGATATTGGAAAAACTATCCTTGATAAAGGCCACGCTCAGGTAAGTTTGAAATTAATAAACAATCTTTCGTTATCAGCGTTTACAGATAATAAAATGGAAATTGCAGATTGTATTCTCAATCATGGTACAGATAAGAAACCAGTTACGCTAATTGGTAGAATATTTCGTTTGTGCGATAAATCTGCTTTAAAACATCCTCTCTGGATTGCTTATAAGGAGTCTGAATGAACTAATAGTATAACTAAATGCAGGGTATCTAGTCAAAAGTAATTTAAATACACCCCAATTTTAAAGTATTATGTTTGCAGGAGTGTTTTTGAATTCGAAGCAGGTTAAGGAAATTCGTCAGATGATTGAAGAGCAATGGGGCGCAAGCATTAGTGAGGATTATCTGTTTCTTGAAAAGAACGGTAAATTACATATCACGACTCGAGAGATTGAGCGAGTGGATATTGAACGGTTACGGATTAATTCTATCGGTGTTTATTTCGGTGAGCTTGCGAACGGAGAACTTCGGCTTAGTATCGAAGGAGCGCAGCTTGTTGGAGAGACGGCGACAAAGAATATTTTACAGCTTACTCAGGAAGACTTGATTCCGTGGATGAACGGTGAGGACTTAAAGCGTGACTTTGGCGAGCTTAAGGGGTTTGTGCTGATTAAACATGGTGAGGATTTTATCGGCTGCGGTAAAGTCAAAGGAAATCAGCTGTTGAATTTTATCCCTAAGGTACGTAGACTTAAGGTGAGCTCTTAGGATCGGCACGCGATGATCAAGGCAATTCTTTTTGATGCGGAAGGTGTAGTTGTTGATTCTGAACATGTATGGGATATCGCAACCACTGCGTTTTTGCAGAGGTATGGTATTGTATACGACCGTCCAACACATAAGCCTTTGTTGACTGGTCAATCGTTGGTTGACGGGGTGCGACTGATGAAAAAATTGGCTGGTTTTGAGACACTTGTTGGCGATGATGTAATGCTTGCTCAAGAGCGAATGGACATTGTTCAGGAAATGTTTCGTACCTCAGTAACTTATGTTCCCGGGTTTGAAGATTTTTATCAAACTGTTTCTTCGAGGTATGCAACATGTGTTGCGACAGCTATGCATAAGCCTCTCCTTCGGGATGTCAATAGACATTTGCTGCTTGATAAATTGTTTAATGGTCAGGTGTTTAGTATTGATGATGTTGGTGGGATTTCAAAACCCGACCCTGCGATTTTTTTGTACGGTGCTCGCCAATTAGGTGTGGCTCCTGAACATTGTATGGTCATTGAGGATGCACCGCATGGTATCACCGCCGCAAAGCGTGCAGGGATGTATTGCATTGGAATTGGTACTACCTACTCTTTAGAGAAATTAGCTGAAGCTGACCAGGTTGTTTCAACGTTTAGTGAAATTAAGATTCCTTAGTTTTTTGCACAAAGATTCTTTTTTGTTGGTATTAGAAATTCCAAATGTCATCGCCGACGTAGTGGATATTTTTGAGGACTTTGCCTGAGGTTGCACTGCGCAGAGCTTCAGTATCCATAGAGGACCTGCAGATAGCAAGTGGCATGTTGTTCTTCTCGTCCACGACAATAACGAGTTCGTTTTCTTTGATGTCATCATCCACTTTTGTAATACCCGGCCGCATGATGTCGGCGCCGTTCGTAACAAACTTTACTGCGCCCATGTCGACGGTAACTGATTTTAGTACTCTGTTTTTAATGAGGAATTTGAGCACCGGGACAGGTTGGTTGTCTACGTAGAAGAATCGAAGCTCATCATCAACGGTGATGTATTTGTTGTTCTGGTCTTCGAGAATATTGACTTTCTGATTCTTTTCTATGATGGAATTACCATATAGTTCTTCACACTCTTTTTGGAGGGCTTTGATATCTGATTTTCTAAGCGTTTTTTGTTTCATTGTGGAAGGTTACGTGCATTACGGTTGAAGGATTTTTCATCGGTTCCAAGAGTTCTCTTGGGATGTCAATGGCTGCTTTGTCGCATCTTAGTCCAAGAGTTCGCTTCGAGTCAAAGTCACCACGTCTGCACACAATCTCATGATTTGAATGAAATGCTTTGTTGGGTGTGCACTTGCATGACCATGTTAAGCTATTTACTACAATAGTGATGACCATGTCATCTTTCGTCAGGAAGGGGGTCAGTTTATCAAGAACAAAATCCGCTTCCACACCGACGATACAATCCCCTTTTTTTGTGAGGTGTTTGTCTTTTGTGAATTCAAACGTGTTCCTGTGCGTACCGAGAAGATTCTCGTGACCTTTGCAAGTGAAGGTGTACTTCATAGAAGGTCGTCGATTTTCTTGGAATCTTTACTTTTTTGAGACTCTTTTGCCTGCGCTTCGATGTCAACGCCAAGCTCTTTTAGGCCTTTTAGGTGCATCTGCATGAGCTGTTCGCAGATTCCCACAAGCCTCATGAGCTCTTCCCTTTCTTTTGCGAGTGTTGAGAGTGCTCCTTTGTGAATACCTATCTGTTCGTCTTTGCTAATATCTGCCATTGATGCACAGAGTTCATCGTGGTTTTTAATACTTGCGTACCCTTCAAACTTTGTTTCTACTTGGGTCTTTTTTAAAGATTCATTTATAAATCACGAAACGTTCTTCTTTGGCTATGGACGGCGCGCAACCACCTCGGGTGCAGATCCTATCGGATGAACGTATATTCCTCAATAATGCGACAGGTGAACAGGGAGTTCTGCTTGGAGAATTAGAGGGTGAGTCCTCTCTGCTTATCAGGCTTGACAACGGTTGCTACCTTTTCGATGACTACTGCAGATATTCACGTGATATGCGGCCCTGGTTCTATGTAAACAACTATACGAAACGGCATGAGCTTGACGGGCTGACAGTGGATGACCGTATCTCATCGGGAGTGCTTGAGAATCTGGTCACGCTTGAGTATGGCCCCTGGCGGCAGGAGTGGTTCGCTATCCATAAGATGCCTGAGCCCTACAACCTCAACCGACGTATCCCTATTTTGGTGGAGGAAGCTGATATCGACGGTCAATTGTGGTACCGGGCATTCAATCCTGAACTATCCAGAGTCCTCAATGAGGAGGGGATCGCGAATAGCCCCCAAGACGCGATCGATGTTCTTGCTGACAGTCTTGCAAGACTGCTTGATGACTGCTATCTGTATGATTCCAGGGTACACAGTTCATTGCTTAAGCTCTTCAATAAGTATATTGCACCTTTGGAATATCCTGAAGCATACCGTGAAGAACTTGCAGATATGCATCGGTCTATGCAAGCATATGATCTCTATGAGGAAACTATCATGCCTAAGGGTGCCAAGACCGCGGTGCCTGTGGTTGTGTTCTCGCAGGATCAAACGGGCATGTTCGGTGTTCTTGCCAAGCATGAAGGCGTCTATGTTGAAGGCAGCTCATTACCCGAAATTGAGCATCTTTTCCAGAGCCTGTTCACCTACCAGTTTGAGGATCTTTTTCATCTTGAAGGTAAGACAAAGGCTCAGGTAAGACGACTTAAGATGCTTGAGGCGTATTACAAATAAATTTAAACTTGGATATGTTCTTCTACGAGATGCGAGTCCTTGTGCAAAGCGACAATCGCCGCTACATCGGTAAAAATTCCGCTGAACAGTCTAAGGGAGAATTATTGCCTAATGTCATGCTTGGTGACCGTATGCATGATGTAGTCGCACTAGACAATGGTGACTTTATCCTTTCAGAGGATTGCGGATGGAAGGGCATCGACAGGGATCTTGAACATCGTGCTGAAGCTATCCATGAGCCAGAGTCCATCGCAAGTCTTGCGCTTGATGGTAGGCATCTTGACGGCAAGTCAGAGATAGGTCATATAGAATCCTTATTCGGCGTTCCTCTGTTGCAGCCATTTCCGTATGTCTTTCGTGCGTGGCAACGGGGTGTGGCACTGACGAACCCCCGTATACCCGGGTGTATGGAGGTCGAAGGGTGCGCAGAAAATATGAGGGAAGCATACGCATTGTTCGTCGAGCATCTTCGGGACACGGTCAGCTGGGCTGCACATACTGAAAGTTTCTATGCCCGTCAGATGCGTGAGGCTTTTCGCCCATTCATGATTCTTTCAGATGTGCCTGCGCCCACATCTCATGAAGTCTATGAGGTCTGTCCGGTGCAATGCAGGATTCCTGCCAAGATCATGCATGATGCACCTGTGCTGTACAATGAGGATCTCAAAATATATATGAGCGGAGATTCCATCTCTCATGCTCTGGATAATTTTGCAGACTTCTCGTTTTTCCAGCTGGCGTATCTGCAAAAGCATGCATCTACCCGTTGTCAGCGTGAGAAGTTAGAGAAGCTTAGCGGTTATTTCTAGTTGATTGCTGCAAAGATGCTTGAGTTCTGATCAAATAGGCAATGTGTATTTCTAACGGGTGTGCAGTTCGACGATATCCCCTTCCTGCAATGTGTGTTTGAGACTAAGTACCTGTCCGTCAAATTTTGCCGAAGGACCCCAGACTTTGACGAACTTGAATTTGTCGACGAAATCTTTATGTAGTTTATTGCACATATCTTCTACTGTATTTCCTCTTCTTAGGATGAGGGGCTCATCGAGGTCTGCTTTTTTGCCTACTTCTTTGCAGAAGACGGGCATGAGGTCCAAACCTTCGAAAATAAGGTCTTTGAGCTTTTCCAGATTTATCTGTTTGAAAGCAGATATGCTCACGTCTGGTTTGGTCTTCCTGATTATCTGCTTTATGTATTCCTCATCAGCCATATCTATCTTGTTGAGCACTCTTATCGCTGGAACGAATGCCCTGTTTCCTTCCACGGCGTCGATGAACTGGTCTGCGTCGACCTGAGTCCTGATGAGTACGTCGGCATTTGAGATCTTGAACTCTTTGAGGATAGCGATTATGGTATCATTGTTTAGGTCAGGAAGCGGTACAGTTGTACCGATACGTATGCCTCCACGGGCTGTCTTAGTGATACGGATGTCCGGCCTTCGCTGGTTCATACGTACTTTAGTATCGAAGACCTCTTTTTCCAGGACGGGCAGGTGTTCCGGGTGGAAGATGTCAAGGAGGATGAGTACGAGGTCTGAATTACGGATGACCTGGAGCACTTCTTTTCCACGGCCGGTACCTGCCGCTGCTCCTTTGACTATACCTGGTACATCAAGTATCTGTATCTGGGCACCTCTGTGCTTGAGCAGACCCGGGATGCAGGTCAGTGTTGTGAACGCATACGCTCCTGTCTCGGACGCGGTTCCTGTAAGCGCATTAAGCAGGGATGACTTTCCTACGCTTGGAAATCCAAGCAAAACGACGGTACCGTCTCCTGTCTTTCGTACGGTGAATCCTGTGCCTTTGTTGCCAGATGATGCACGGGTCTCCCGCTTCTCTTTGAGCGCCGCAAGCTTTGCCTTGTACAGGCCTATCGCATGCTGAGTGCGCTTGTTGTATTTTGTCTTGCCTATAAGGTCTTCCAGCTCCTTTATCTCGTCATCCATGCGGCCGAGCTTGTTCTTTTTCTCAGCCTGCGGATTAGAGGAATCTACTTTATTGCTTTTAGGAGCCTTGGCCATCCACTGACAGGGAGAAATGTCTTCATAAAAAGCTTTTGGTGCAAATCTTTTTATTCGCTGTCAGGTTCTTCAACACCTATGGACCTAGAAAGGATAGTCGAACCATATATCGCCTCTTTGGAGCCGCTTGTTCTAGCACTTGCTGGAAACCTTGGAGTTAATGCAGCTATCCCTAGCTGGAGTCATCAGTCTGATCTTCTTAAGGCCGCTATCACCAACTTGGCAGACTGCTATCTTGTGAAAGGTCTTGTCAGTGACCTACAAGGGGATCAATATATCTACAGGGCGGTTCTGTTGCATCCTGAGATTGAACTAAAGTCCCTGTACCAATACTCCATTCCCAGCATCACGGTCGATAAAGTCGATGTTGCGCATGTAGGCATGTATGTTGTTGGTTATAGTCCTGGAGATACTTTGCGAAGAAATATCTATCTTGAGACTGTTAAAGGTTTTATCCATCAGTATCCTGAGCATGCACTATCAGTTGCGTATCCTGAGCCGATGAATGTTGAGGACATGTTCGGGAAATCTATTTAAGTGATGAATAGTTTTATTTCTTTATGGCTTTTGATCTATCTCCTCATCTGAATCCTTCTGAAGAAATCGTTTTCAACCAGGGTTGCGTCTATGTCACTAATGAGCCCGCTGAACACAATGGCCAGGAAAAGACCTGGATAAGGGTGTACTACAAGCCTGCAGTGCAGATTTTTCCTGTCGCTGCGTCAAAGAAAATTTGGTTGATAAGGGAATTTCGACCTGTTGAAGGAACAGAGAGATGGATGGTTCCCTCTGGTGCGGTCGATGATAATGAGGATATTATTGATTCTGCTCAGAGGGAGCTTCGTGAGGAATTGGGTTTTTCCGGTAAATTGGAACTCTTCGCTACGATGCCGTATGAGAAGAAGTCGTACAATAATCTTCGATACTTTTTTATCGCTCGCAACTTGGTTGAGGATCCATTACCAAATCCTGATGGGGATGTCATCCTTGAGAAGAAGGAATTTGAGCTTGATGAACTTAAGAGGATGGTCATCGAGGGGCAATTTGACTGGTCCCCACTGGCGTTCGCTATCCTTAGGCTGCATAGGGATGTTGCGGCAGGACGGATAGTATTCTGAAATATGCATGTCAACTCTATTCAGAACAATCTTTTGAGTACGTCGATTGTGTAGAGCATCATGGCTTGTGTCTGCTCTTTTGAAGGGTAGAAGGTGTCCTGTTTCTTGTGAACGGAGAAAATACGCACCTGATTCACGAGATGGATCTGTTGCGTTAGACCTGGGTCGAATTTGAATTCTTTTTCTGAGAGTTTTGCGATGAGCTTTCCAAGCCCTATTCCTGGATTCTTCTCCAGAATGTCTTGGCCTGTTGATTCGTAATAGACGCGGTGCAAAGCCACTTCCATAACCCTTCCGCAGATGATGACGACGCTTCTATAACATCCGGCATCGAAGCACTTGTACATCTCATCGATATCGGCGACGACTTCATCGCGGATATCATAGGGTACGACGGGTATGTCTCTTTTTGTGGAGGTGAGGTTAAGTTCGCTAAGCTTGCTGATGGCTTTCTTGATGCCTGGTATGTCGAGTACGGTGAGGTCTTTCGTAAGCTCCCTAGTGCTTCCTTTTTGCTGGAGCATCTTGATGGTCGCACCCAGTTGCTTGACAAAGTAGCTCTGTTTCTGCTTGTCATAGTCGGTGATGGGGGCATTTATGACTTTAGCCACATCTATCTTGTGCTTTTCTATAGTCTGGACCATCTCGTCCAGCCTTCGTATCAACGCTACTTCATCCATCTTGCCATGCACTCAGGTTTGTCTGGGTTTTCCTGTTCTTAATGATTATTGAGCTTTTGAGTATAGGTGAGAGGTTGATGCCGAATTTTTTCATACCGATGAGTTTTGCGTAGTTGATCATCAGGTCAAGATCGCCGAACACGATGGGTTTTGCTTCGGTCGATTTTCTTGCGGCTTCTCTGCATACCCAGACTCCAAGCGGTGTCGTGTATTCGTCAGTGATGCAGCGTATGACTAACATATTACCTCTGCGTCGTTCCGCTTTGCAGTATTCAAGGATACTGAGGCGTGCCGCGTAGTAGCCGCCAGCGGTGTTCGCTGCATACGTTTTGCGTCCTTGATATGATTCATAGTCTGTGTGATAGTCCTCGGGGGTATCGGTCCGCAGCTCGAAGAGCTCATAGCCCCAGGTCCCCGGCAAGGCCATGATAAGATAGTAATTGCCAAGGTAGCCTGCGAAGGTCGCCTGGAATTCGAATTCTTTTGCATCAGTTATCTCATCGATGATGTCTTTTCCGATTGTGTCGTCAACAGCGGTGATGGACCATCTGGTCGGCACGAATTTTCGTCTGCCTGCTGTGCCGAGGTCCCCTACTGAAAGGAGTCTGGTAAGCATGGTCTCGTCATAGCCCTTCTTGAAAAGTTCAGAGATGCCGGTGCTTGCTTTCATATCGGTGTCTGCAACAGCGTTTTCGATAGCTCGTTCAATATGAGGATTTTCTGTGAGCTCGGCTCTTTCTATCGCAGCTCGGGGGCCGTGAGGGGCACTGTATTCGGAGAGGTCGACAGAGAATGTAGGGATGCGTGTTAGCTCAAGCTCAGCGTCAACTGACTTTTTGCTCATCGCGACCTCTTTAGCGAGCTCAGTGAACCTGTTAGTTTCCATGACGCCTGCTATCTTACCGCTATCCATCAAGTCTGTACGTTTCTCGATGATGTCCTGGATCTGCAGGTTCTGCCTTGCCCAGCTTCTGGGGTCATCAGGCAGCGCATTGTCCTGGCTTGTCGGATTAAGTATGCCGACGTGTACATTAGGGTAACCGAATTTACCTATGAACGGGCTTAGCGCCTTGGTCTGAAAGCTGCCTATCGGAATCTTGCGCAGGCGGGACTCAACTGCGCGCTTGTTCACCATTCGTCTGCACATATTCTTCTCGCAGAACTCTGGGGAGGTACAACTACCGCAGGCTTTGAACATAGTATGCATGAGGTTGGCTGCATTTATATGTCTTTGCAAGATTAAAAAATATAATTATCTATTAAATAAATATAATAGATAGCTTAATAGTAAAGCAATATTTGCCATAGTTATTGAAAAATATTTAAATTATGTAAATAAATATATAGTACTATTATTAAGTAATTTAATAGTAACTTTTATATATTAAGTTATATCAAAATAGTACTATCTATGATCGAGAAGGATCTTACACTGAAGATAGTAACGCTCTATGTGCAGAATTATATGGACCTCTTCAGTATCAATAAGATCGCCACCCTTCTGGATCTTCATTACCCCTATGTCCATAAGACGGTCAACGAGATGGTGGATCGCGAAGAATTGCGGATGATACCTGTCGGCCGTTCACACCTTTGTGCACTCAATCTTGAGCATCCTGTGGTGGTCAGTATGCTTGCCTATGCCCATGCACTGCTCGCTAAGCGCTACGCCGCTTCGACCACTTCGTTTCTGCTGCAGAAGAATGATATCATCGATGCAGGCGCCCGGGCAGTCATGCTGCAATTGTCTACTCCTTCAAAGCTCTATGCAGTTACGGAATCTAAGCTTCGTGCAACTGGTGTGCATGCAGTCAATCCTGATGAACTGCGAGGTCTGCTGTCACAGGCATCCTTTTTCCGCAAGCATGCAGTCCTTTTCGGGATAGAATACTTTATTAATCATATCAACAGGAATAAAGATGTCTACAACAGGATCTACAATCCATTGCTAGAGGTGTTGCTATGAGAATTTTTGCGTTGCTGGGGGTATTTTTGCTCGTCTGTCCTCTAGCTTTCGCTCAATTCGGTCTTATAAGTCCTGAGAATGGAATGAAGACGGTCAAGCAGAGCCATACTTTCGGCTGGAATGACGCGACTGTGCCCTTTACGCACTACGGCCTTCTTATCTACAATGATGTTGCTATGACCTCGCTCGCGCACGCTTCGAACCATACCTCTCCTTATACTTCATTAGCGTTACCTGAAGGGGAATATTCCTGGAAGGTACTTGCTTTTAATGGCACCACAAAGGTAGAGGAGAGTGCTATCTTTAGCATGACTATCATAGAAACTCCTTCCTTCATGGTCGATGTCGATCTTGATGACTACCATGAAGACCAGTTTGTCCATCTGGTGCTTGATGCTCCGTTGGGTTCGGAGATTAAGCTTTATATCAACGGTCCCGGGAATCCAATTACCTATAATCCGAAGAATCTTAGCAGTAAGGATTGGTATGTGCGGCTGACTGATTTTGGCAAGTATTCTCTTGACGCGACGATGGAATATGCAGACGCGACTGTAGGGTTTACCGATACTTTCTCCCTTTCAAGCGTCGTGCATACGACGGTAAGTGCAGGGGATGATGAGGACTTGGTCTCCACTTATCTGGTGACCTTCTCCCCTATGTTCGAAGACTCACTCTTGCACGATGTGGTATTGACGTACAAGCATGACGGTCAACAGCACCGGTATGATATGGATGGCAAGAAGACACTCAATCTTACCAATGGCGACTACACTTTTACTTTTAGCAAGGATGGTTATGAGAATGAGGTCGTCCCACTTTCTGTGGACAGTCCATGGGATCTTGATGTCTATCTGAAGAAGCTTCCTGTAGCAGAGAAGGTAGCTGCAAAAGAGATGTATACTGTGACTCTTACACAGCCAAGTTCTGGACAGGTGTTCGTTGATGATGTTGTCGCTTTTAGCTATCAGTCAGCCAAATCTTGCGATATCCAACTGCAGACTGCAGATGGCAGCGGCTGGATAGTGCCAAGCGATCTTCTCGGCTATGAGGTCAGTGCTAAGCAGGACGGACTTATTGTACGGGGATTTGCCGCCGGCCGCTATAAGGCGAGGGCGTATTGTTCAGATGGTGCAGGGGAAGGTATCTCTTCTGTGGTCAGTTTCCTTATCCAGAAGGATACCTCTCACGAACGTCTTACCTCTGCTCTGTATCAGGATATCAAACGTGCCCGTAAAATGTATACCTCCTTCTCCGCTGAACTGCAGCCCTATCTCTCTGATGATGTCAAGAAACTTGATACACTTGAGCAGCAGGTCTCAACAGCTGCAAGCACCTTTGAGAAGAGCACTGATGATGATAAGATGAGAAAGCTTGAGACTGCGCTTGAACTTATACGTATGCAGATACCTGAGCGGGTTGAGCTTACTCTTGACCATGAGGTCATACAGTATCTTCCTCCTGATGACGTTGTGGCTATTATCGAAAACTATCTTGCAAGCGATACAACTCTTGGATCTGTACAGAAGACATCTTACCACGATTCATTGCCGGGCTATCTGGAGAACTTTGTCCTGACCTTGAGCATAAAAGAAATAACTAAGACTTACAGGAACGGCACATTATCATATATCACCCATGTGACCAAGGACATCGCTCATCTCGACCATGGAGAGATGGATGATGTATTCTATATAGAATATGTGCCGCAGAAACTTGGTTTATCGGTGATGTCCGATGACCTCTCAAAGCTTAGCGAGCAATTTTACAGGACAACGAAAAACCCTTATACTTATGTTGTCAAGACGAAGGTATTCACTGAGACCCTTAAGAAGACCACTTCTCTGGTCGTTCCTGATTATGAAGACCTTCCAGAGAATGAGATCACAGGTCTAAGCGTACAGTCAGGTATCCGTGCAGGCGCCTCGATACTACCGTATATCTTTGTCATCATCGCTGTCGTCCTTGCGGGTGCCCTATTTATCCCTGGTTCAAAATACTCGCTCTATCAACAGAATCCTCCTGCACAGCAGCTGTCTTTGCTCTTGCAGAGGGTAATCTCACTGATAGAATCTAATAGACTTGATGATGCGTTCGCGTACTATCCTTCGGTGCTTGAATTGTATGATTCCCTTGCACCGGAGCAACGCGGCGACTTCACACCGATACTACGTTCACTTGGCACTCAGCTTGAACGCAAAGAGATCCTTGATATCACAGCTGATTTAGAGCAGAAGATCAGATTCCAGAGAAAGCTTGGTTCGTATGATCCTATGCTCCATAGGGAGGCAGTGGAACTATACACTAAATTGCATGAAAAGTATGAGAGTATGCCTGATGCGATCAAGCATACTTTGTATCAGCGTATCCATACGATAGCTACAGAGCTTGAAGGTATCAGCCAATAAACTTATTAATCAACATGAGGGTATCAATGAGAAAAGAGGGGAGCATGAGGTTTGTCGTACTTGTGGGAATACTGATAATGGTGCTTATGCCTTGTGTCTTTTCCCTTGAGCAGGGTATCCATCTAGTTCGGCCTATAACGACGTACATAGAGTCGAACCTTAGCGTCCCTTCCTATCTTTCCTTAGAAGATATAACTTTCATCGCCTGTCTTGAGGAGGAAAATATCCCTTTGCAGCTTTCCGTCATATGCATCGATGACAATGATTTCGAGGATCTGGTGAGCTACCCATGGGGCGATTCCAACTGTCAGATTGGCTCTATCAATCTTGAAGACTTTTCGTGTACACACGTTCGGCTTTCGGCTGAGTACGAGATGGATGGCGAGAATAACAGGATGACGCAGGATGTGCTGGTCAGCAAGTATTCTAAGGTGCTAGACAAGGTACTCAGCAGCCAGTATAGTGATGGTGGCTGGAGGACGACGAAGGATACGACGTACGGTATCTGGGCGCTCTCGCATTTTCCCAAGATCTTCGACTATGAGATAGACCAGGCTATGACCTGGCTAAAGCTGGAGAGGAATGAGGAAGAGAAATGTTTCCCTCAATCACCCTGCAATGTACCGCTGACCATGGAGATTCTTGCTATCCTTACCGAGAGTGGTTTTGATGACGCCAGGCGTGTCGTCAATGACGCACGCAACTGGATCGAGAACAAGCAATTCTACTATCAGCAAGAGGATATGTGGACGGTCGAAGTTGAATCTCCTGTCGACAATGCTCACTTTGTTCTTGTTGCTAAGGATAAGGATTTGCTTGATACAAATTTCAGTCTTCCCAATAATACAGCACGCATCTATAATTTTACTGCAACTATGGATTCTACCATCTATGTCATCAGCCATGATAATTTTGAAGGTGTCATCTATGATAAATACGGGATCCCTATGTACCGGTATACGGGAAATAATCTTACGTACAAGATAAACGGCGCTTGCTGGTCGACGAACAAGAAAGGCGAGCCCTGCGATGAAAGGACTACCGCTTACGCATCGCTGCTTGACCTGCACAAACCGAATATCCGTGAGGCAAAACGGTATATGTTTTCCGCAGTCAATTTTTCAGATATCGTGGGTGCGTATTTCGGCAGCAGTGAAGATGTGATCGGCAGCAGTATGTTCCTTGCAACCA
The DNA here is from genome assembly GCA_020637435.1 of Candidatus Woesearchaeota archaeon. Taxonomy (GTDB): domain Archaea; phylum Nanobdellota; class Nanobdellia; order Woesearchaeales; family JACJVW01; genus JACJVW01. Next base: position 169,748 of record JACJVW010000001.1, on the reverse strand, counting down.
TGTATAATATGAGTGAGACTGAATACATCGCAGATTATACTCCTTATATGGAACGATTCGACTACATGGATGAGGGTGAACAGTATGACCGTTATATCTATGAACTTCGCAACTGGATATTGTTCATGCAGAACAATGAGGGGTCGTGGGGTGATGATAATGCCAGCATCAATGAGAAGGCTTATCACACCGCGCACGGAGTGCTAGGTCTATTGTATTCTGGGATGAATCGGTCAAATGAACCTATTACGGATGCTGAGGAATGGCTTAGCGATATGGAAGATTACCTGACCATCAATGATACCGTAGCTCTCGGTAGCGCATTCTATGTTCTAGAGAATTATGCGCGGCCCATGCTTACTTCTGTTCCTGGCGTGGTCGTTGTCGATAATGCAGAGGTCACATTCAGCTTGTTCAATCCCACTACATTCAATCTTCGTGAACTTTCATATAATCTGTCAGGGGAACTACCTGCTTATATCACTATCGATGAGAAAGAGACTATCTCCTCATATTCTTACAGGTCAGTGCAGATCTCCAGAAAAGCGACTCCGACGGGCAGCGTGGAGGGTTACTTGACCGTCTCAAATCTTGGAGAAGAAGTAGCCAAGATACCTGTTGTTGTCGCAGATTATCCCTTCCTTAATATCACCTCCGAGGATACGCTTACGGTGTTCGGAAAGAGGGGCACTATCCGGCTTCAGGCAAAGAAATCCTCGCATGCCTTTACCTGCAGGATGGTATGGGATTCAGGCGAGATAAGCAGCGATCAGACCGTGCAGATAACTTCCGGAAGCGCAAGCCTCAATTTTGTTTTCTCGCAGCCTGAGACGAAAGAGGATTTGTATAAGGGAACACTCACCTGCACTGCGGGCAATGATGATTACACTTTCCCTATATCTGTCTATGTCACCAGATACTCGTCGTATCCATTGACGCTTTCACCACAGAGCATCTATATCAACTCATCTTCAGAGCATCCTGTCTTTTATATCAAGAATAATCTAGACAGTGATCTTTCTCCTGATATCACCATTGAAGCGCAAGCTACCGGTTATTTTGAAGTTGTGGACAGCATCAATCTCAATCCGAATGAAGAGAGAAATGTTACGCTGCACAATCTTGTTCCTGACAATGAAAATTTTACGATGACGTTCAGTATCGGGGTGGAAGCTTTCGGCAAGAAAGAGACAATTCCAGTGGTGGTCGATATCACGTACACGCCGAAACGCTCTCTTGGTCTGGTCGGACTCATCATCATGCTTTTCATCATATTCCTTGTACTGGGCGTAGGGGGATACTACGGTTATATCTATAGACAACGCCTCAAGAACCTCTTCACTTCTAAAACGGATACCTCAATACAAGAGATGCTTGTCAAGAATATGCAAGAGCTAGACAAGATCAAGACGGAGGACCAGACGGATTCGATCCTCAACATGGTGAGATTGTTGAATTTCCAGAAAAAACCGGACAATGAGGTAAAGGACACTTTGCTGAAGTACTTTACATACGCTGAGGTTCGTGCAGCTCTTGTCAGAGGAAATATGGTCGTACGTGGTTTTGAAAGTGAACGGGAGGAACAAAATGAACCTCATAAGTCCTGATAGCGCTAGAAATGATGCTTACAGCCAGTGCAATGGAAACGAAACATTTAAATATGAACAAACCCCGGGTTATAAAAGGATAATGACTTATTCGATATTCCGTAGGGCTAAACCCCAAAAAAGAGGTATCATGGGTATCGGTACCCTGATCATCTTCATCGCTACCATCCTTGTTGCGGCGGTAGCGGCTGCAGTACTCATCTCTACATCTAATGTTCTTCAGCAAAGGTCTTTGCTCGTAGGTCAGGAAGCTAGAAAGACCATCACGGACGGAGTAGATATTTTCTCCATCATGGCTGATTCAAATTATACTACAGAGCAGTTCAATAACTTTGAAATCCTCATGAGGCTTAGTCCAGGTTCGGACCCTTTGCAGATGAGGAGGTTCGATGTGGAACTCTTGTCCAACCGGGTGCATAGTGCAGCGCAATTGTACTATCCCGGTGATGATAATTACATAGATGTGAATGCCTCTACCTTCACTACTTCGCAGGTCAGCATCGGTGCGGATCTCGATGAAGACGGCACTGATGATTATATGATGATAATGGATGGCGCTGTCGTCGATGTAGTCGTATTCAATCTTTCGAGCGAAGGTATCTCGGAGAATATCTCGCTTGGTACAGCAGTCACTGGCGGTGGGGCTATCGATGTCGAGGAGACACCGATCACTGTAGGTGAAGACATTTATGGTTCTATCGAGATAAGCGGCCTTGGGTCGAATGTTAATGAGTTCGATGGCGATATCGTCGTCATACGACGAGTGGCAAGCGAGTGTTCATTCGACTTCCTGCCGCCTGAGGATTATTATTGTATGGATGTTGTCATCGGTAATTCCGACTATATCCTTGATTCACGGGAGAAAGTGAAACTGCTTATCAAGACACGTAGCAATCATGCTCTTCAGACAGGAGAGGATGTTATGTTCATCATGTCTTCCGAGAAAGGCAGGCTTGTGGAAGCACGTGCTCGTGCGCCAGATGTCGTGACCTATGTCAAGACCAGGATCTGGCCTCTTGACTAAATTATTCCTTTGGGGGGAAAAGTGGGTCTATTCAAGAAAAAAGAGAGTGCTCCTAATATCGAGGATCTAAAGCAACGTTTTTCTTCATTAGAGGGTGGAGCATCGGCTCAGCCGCAACAAGCTCAAGGAGTACAACCCCCGCAGGCACAACCTTATGCATCTCAGCAGATGCCCTCACAACAGGCTTCTTCACCAATACCGCAAGCTTCGCAGCAGGCGCCTTCTGCACCACCGCAGGTCAATGTTGTCGAAGTAGAGGGTGATAGAGAGACTGTTTCTACTATCCCTTCCGGTGGAGCGGTTCCTGACCAATCTGATGACGTTCTGGAGAGGGTGCTGCTGGAGAAGCAGGAAGAAGCAGTTGAGAGTGCTAAACCAATCTCGAAAAGCGCTATCAATCAATATCTCAGCGAGATTAAGGAGAGCTATGACGATGCCCGGCTTATCAATATGGTCATCCAACAGGTCAAGGAACTCATCGAGATAGACAATAACCTGAACAGCCGTATCAACGATACGGAAAAGATGGTCAAGGATGAGATCGCTGACCGTGAGAAGCTACAGAAGACCATGGAGAAGCATTATCTTGAGCTAAAAGAACTTGAGAAGAATATGGATAAGTTTGTAGCGCTCTATGAGCTGGTGACCAACAAATTCAATCCGTTCCTTGATCGTTCTGAAGAGGATCTGGAGATGGATCAGACTGCAGACCGTCATATCATGGGTTCTGTTCAATCCGCTCATGGGGAAGCACCTGTTGAGCAGCAACATCCAGCGACTGCGCAACATGGGCCTGCCGCTGCCATGTTCGAGAAGCTAAAGAAGGAGAAGGAGGCACTGCATGCTTCGGCTATGCAGCAAGCTCCACCACAAGCTATGCAGCAGCAACCACAGCAAACTATGCAGCAAGCTCCACCACAAGCTATGCAACAGCCACAGCAACAAGTTGTACACCAATACCCTCCTCAACAAGCGGCTCCATCGCCGGTAATGGTCCAGCCCAGCTTGCAGGGATCTGTTTCGCAGCAACCACCAGGTGTTCCTTCAGCGCAGACTGTACCTAATGGTCAACCACCCGTAGCTCAAACGAAAGTGCTACCTGAACACCTTCACTTCAAGCTTAAGAGCGGGCAGACTATCAATAGTCTTAGCCAGCTGCTCGTGTTCTTCAAAGAGAATTCTGATGAGTCCATGCAGGAATATGTGACTCATTACAAGAATGATTTCTCCGCCTGGATCTTCCACACGTTCCACAATGAATGGCTTTCATCAAAACTTTCTGCAGCCGGTTCACGCACTGCGATGATCTCTGCGCTGGAAGAGTATATCCGAAGTCATCAACAACAGGCATAATTCACTACTCTTTAGTAACAACTTACCGAAAGGCTTATAAACAATTTCTTTTTCGCTGCTTCTGATGAAACTTGAACGACCGCTCAATGCTCTAGGCGCAATGGTAATCCTGGGAGCTTCATACCTCCCTGATTATGTCAGTCAGAGGACATATCAAGCACCGCCTTCAGGAACACACCATGCCAGCTCAGTACATGCAAGTGTCAAACCTGCTGCTCCTTCGACCAGAGATAGTATTGATACGCTTATTTCATCATTCTCTCAGCCCAGCTATGACATCGATAGCTTTCTAAAGGATGATGTCGATAGAGAGATAGCTAGTTGGAATCCTTGGGAGCGGAAGACATATCAACGCTGGCTATCCCAGGTTACTGCATATGATGATCTGATCGATGAAGCTTCAGTAGATATGAACTACATGAGGGCACTTGTTGCATGGGAGAGTCATGGTGGAGACCATACAACAACTTCCAAGAAGGGAGCGGTTGGCAGCTGCCAATTCATGCCTGGTACAGCAAAGATGTGGGGTTTGACAGTCAACGATACTATTGACGAACGACGAAATCCTGTCAAGGCAGTCCCGGCTTGTACGGCTCTTGTCACTCACCTTGCTGAGAAGTATAAGGAAGGTCCTAGTTACTTGATCAATGCAGGTTACAATTGGGGTGAAGGGAGTACAGACCGGATGCTGAAGCGTCACCATGGCAAAAGTGATGAAGAAAAGTTTGCAAAACTTCCAAGTGAGACTAAAAATCATATCCTTAAGATTCTGGCATTTAAGGAAATTTATGATAATCCCGAGAAGTATGGATTTACTATTGAGCAACATCCAAGTACAAAGGACTATTTTGCAGGTCTTCCCCGGCATACGGTTGCTACAGGCGATACCGGCTATGGTCTGTCCCGAAAGTATGATGTACCCCTCAAAAACTTAGCTGCGGTCAATCCTGAGATTGTTTCACTGAACAGGATTTCTAAGAATTGGTCTTTACGGATTCCGTATGAGAACTAATCTTTTGTCCAAAGGATTAAATAATCTGTTCCTTCTTATGGGGATATGGAATACGCACCGGATGCTATGTTCACCTACAATCAGAAGAGCAAGCGGACGTTCTCTGTCATGCTTATCATCGTGGTTACTGTCCTTGCATTACTTGTGACATATTATGCTATGTTCTTGCGGCATTCCGAGAGTCCTATCATCCTTGCTATCAATATGTTCTTCGGGCATATCATAGGTGAGATCACCGCAAGCACTCAGCTCGGCCTCTTCTATGCCGCTATGTTTGGCGGCTTGTTTTTCGTCATCATGTCAATGGAACTGCTTTTCATCACTTTTTTCGATGCAGGCCACCATCCTGCTGTGCTTATCTCTATGTACCTGCTTGGGATGACGGTTGCGTATTCGGTGAATTATCTGATAGGCATGCGGCTTGGGGGCATATCAAAGAAGATTATAGGTCCTCAGCAATTCTACAAGATAAAAGGTGTCATAAATAAGCATGGAGGACTTGCCATCTTTGTCTTTAATGTGCTTCCGCTTCCCTCACAGCCGCTAAGCGCGATGCTTGGTGTTTTTAAGTACAATCGACCAAGGTTCTATACATTTTTCCTGCTTGGCCAAGGGGTCAAGTACACTGCAATCGTACTTTTCTTCATGTTTGGCGCCAGCTTAATCTGATTCTCCTACATCGGAAGACCTTCTTTTTCATACGGTTTTTGGTCGAACATACGGGTTTTGACGATCCAAAAATCAGGTTGATGAGAGTAAGTACAGCAAGACTCCAGGGTTTGTCAATAAGTCAGTCTGTATATTTTAGATGAGGACTTCACACGGATGATTGTCAATTACTTTTATAAACTTCAAGTACACAAAATACTACTATGTTTAGTCGAAAGATAGCGGTGCTCTCGACCAAGTTCGAGAATCTGGATGGTCTGCCTACCGCAAGGAAGTATCTTGGGAGGAAAGTCTTCAGCACTTCAGGACTCTTTGTCGGAAAGGTCAATGATCTGGTGTTCAAGCACAATGCGTTGGCCGGTGTCATCGTATCCGGAAGATACAGGATCTTTGTCGACAAGGAGTACTTCAGCTCGGATACAGATGACGCTATCATGCTGAGCATCGATCCCATCCTGTTTATCATAGGAAAGCAGGTTTTCGATGTTGAGGGACGTAAACTCGGTAAGGTTGTCGGTCTTGAGAAGGGGACGGCTGACAATAGTTTTGGTTCGCTGCTGGTGAGAAAGAACATCATCAGCAAAGTGAAGAAGATTCCCCGGTCTCATATATCCATCTGTAAGGAGAATATCATTCTGAGTAAGGCGTATCCATGAAAGAAGCAATTATCACTGCAGACGATATCGTCGGAAAAGAGGCAGTCGATCCACATGGAGCTGTTCTTGGTGTCGTCGTCAAGCTGCATATCGATACCAGAAGCAAACAGATAACCGGAATCACAGTAGATCTTGGTTTTCTAAAACCAGACTTGTTTGTGGGTATCGATTATATCCATCATTTCGGCGTCGATGCTGTTCTGCTCAATAAGGTGCCTGCTGAACGATTCCGCAATATGCGTGTGATAGCGGTCGACGGTACTGAGATAGGACATGTCAAGGATGTTGTGCTTGAAGATTCGGTCATCACTCAGCTGACTGTGATACCTTTGCATAAGAAAGCATTCAGCAAGGTTCTTTATCATATCCCGGTCAGTGAGATAAAAGAGATAGGGGCAAGCGTCATACTGAGGAAGGAAATGACACCATGAAGGTAGGACTTATCCTTGGTGGCGGCGGCGCAAAAGCTTATGCCCATGTACGATATCTTGAAGCGCTTGACGAGCTTGGTGTCCGGCCCGATGTCATAGCCGGAACGAGCATGGGTGCTTTGATCGGTGCGCTGTATGCAGGGGGGATGTCCGCAAGATCGATTCGTAAGAAATTCCATAATCTTAAGCTTAAGAATTTTATCGACCTTTTGGATATCACATTTCATACAAAAAGCGGTATCATCGAAGGTAGGAAGGTCATGCGTCTGCTTGAGCAGAATATGCCGGTCAAACAATTCTCTTCGCTTAAGATACCTTTGCAGGTGGTGGCGACCGATTTTCATGCTCATCGCCAGGTTATCATTTCATCCGGAAAGATTGTCGATGCGGTGCAAAAAAGCATCGCAATGCCAGGCGTTTTTGAACCGGTGGAAGATAAGGGTAGGTATTATATCGATGGATGTATCGTTGATCCGGTCCCTTTCGACGCACTTGCAGGGAAGGTTGACAAGGTTATCGCTATAGACCCTATAGGAGAAGCAACGTTCTCTAAATACAAAGGAAAACCCGGTATTTTTGATGTCTTGTCTTCATCTTACATCATACTTCAACAATCACTTATATCAGAACGGGTCAAAAGGTATGTTCCAGACCTGATGGTAAACGTGCAGACTGATGATGTATCGATATTCGATTTCCACCGCTTCGATGATGTGATGGAGATGGTGGATACCCGACGCTTCAAACATCAGGTGCATGAACTCATCTTAACGGAATGAAACTGAATCCCGGAAATTCTCTCAATTTCTCTTCCCTGTATTGAAATATGCTGTGACCTACAGGCGCTACCAGGATCCCATTGGCGGTCAGCTGGTGCTTGAGATGAATCGGTACGGTATTGCATGCAGCGCTTATGAGGATACGGTCAAACGGAGCCAGTTTGGGCAGGCCAAGTTTTCCATCACCATGCAGTATCTTAATCTTTGGATATTTCTGCAGGCGTTCAGATGCTCCTCTTGCAAGACCCTCATCTATCTCCAGACCTATCAGCTCGCCTTTTGGAGCAAGCTGTGCCATCAGCGCCATCACATATCCAGTGCCAGCGCCTATCTCGAGTATCCGTGATCCTTCTTTTATTTCAAGAAGCCTTAGCATGAACGCTATCGTGTAGGGTTGTGAGATAGTCGTATACTCAGAGACAGGCAATGCCATGTCTTCGTAAGCCATCTTGAGGTATTCACTTCGTACGAACTGACTACGGTCAACTTTGGCGAATGCCGCTATAAGACTCTCATCAAAACCTTCAGCTAACAAGTGTGCCAGCAGTCCTTGTTTGTCCATGCCTCTGCATAAGGTGTTTATCATTAATAAGACATACTCTTCAGATACGATACATTTTTATGGTACAAGAATGCTTAGAAGGACTATGAGCTATGTGATCCTTATACGGCATGGAGAGTCGAGGTGGAATCTGGAGAACCGTTTTACCGGTTGGGTTGATGTACCTCTCAGTCCCAGGGGCATCAAAGAGGCGCTGCTTGCTGGAAAACACCTGGCAGGTCTAAGGTTGGATGTTGCGTTCACTTCTAAGCTTGAGCGAGCGCAGGAGACGCTTTTACTTATTCTAGCTAAACAGGAATATACAGGTATCTTCCAGCATGATAGCAAACGGCGCAAGGAGTGGTCCCATCATGACCAGAAGATGTCGAAGAACGAGATACCTATTTATTCAGATGATGCGCTCAATGAGCGTTATTACGGTGATCTGCAGGGATTGAACAAGGCCTGGGCAAGAAAGAGATTCGGTGAGGAGCAAGTGCATCTTTGGCGGCGCAGCTATGATGTGCCTCCGCCAAATGGGGAGTCGTTAAAGGATACGTACTTACGAAGTGTTCCGTATTTTAAAAAGATCATCATGCCCGTCATCGAAGGGAAAAAAAATGTGGTTATCAGCGCACACGGCAATAGTCTGCGAGCAATCATTAAGTATATTGACCAAATCTCAGACTCAGAAATCCCTCAGCTTGAACTGCCTACGGGCAAGCCTATTATCTATGAGTATAAGCGCGGCAAACTCAGTAGGTCAAATCACAAGGTAACGTTTGATAGGCCTATAGTCTGGGACTAAGATTCAAGTACCGCATGAACCTTTCTTTCTTCAATCTCCCACATGGAAAGTTCATCAACTTCTTCCGGTGTGAGGAGATTTCCTTCTTTGTCCTGGAATAACATCGTTATCACCCCACTAATGACTACTTGTGTATTACGAGGTGGAGCATCTATTTATGGTCTTGTGTGCTAGAGTCAATATACTTATAAACTCAGGGAACACATAACATTAGATGCTTAAGAAGCGTATCTCATTCCTTTTTACACTTTTGTTACTGGTCTCCTGGATAGTCATCTTCATATTTGTCAGTCCGCAACAGCTTATCGATATTATAGGCTTGCACAATGGATATATACTTCTCTTTGCTATAGCAGTGACCGGTGGTTTCACTGCGGTATCGTCAACATCTTATTTTATCGCTGTAGCCACTTTGGCGGAAGGCGGTCTGCATCCTATAATGCTTGGTATAGTTGGGGGCATCGGGTTGACTTTGGGTGATATGTATTTCTATTATCTTGGAAGGCAGGGTAGACGCGCACTAGCGCCAAGGATACAGGAGAAGGTCTCTAAGTTCACCGATTTTCTTCATAAGTTTCCTAACTATTTTATCCCCTTCATACTTTATCTTGTTGCAGGTTTCACGTTCGTTCCGAACGATATACTGACTGCTGGTCTTGCATTTGCTAAGATACCATTTCGATATGTGTTCCTGCCTATACTGCTTGGTAATATCACACTGACTTCGTTAGTCGCTTACGGAGCGTTGTATTCGTTCGCACTTTTGGGGTAGTTAGTCATTTTATTCTGCGTCCGTATACGTGAGTTCTTGTCTTCGCTGTATCCTTATATTTTGGGAAAACGTTCGTACATGTAAGTGATGCAGCTTAACAATGGAAATCTATATAATCTCAATGAGTTGGAGTGTGGTGTATGGAACCCGTATCACTCCTTGGATCATTGCTCGGCACGAATGCTATCACCGCAAAGACAGAACAGCACGATATCGAAGAGGTCATCGCAGCATTGCATAATGGACGCTATGACCGTATCGATGAGTTTGAGCAGAAGGTGGACCTTCTATTGAACGGTTCGATAGAGCAGATTAAGCGTTATGCCGAAGAAGATGAAAAGGGTAAGATTGAGATGCTTACTTCATACATCAAGCAGTTCTTCGCATACCATGTGTTTGACCGCCTGGAGGATGCGACTATCCTTAAGGAAGAACTTGATGATATCCTTAAGGATCTGGCGCTAGAAGAGAAGGCGCTCCCGAATGAAGCGCATTCGGTTCACTATTTCTTCCGTCATCTTCTTCACAGTGATGTCGCTATAGACTACCGGGTCATGGGTGATGCAAGCGAGGAGATCGACCTTGAAGAACAAGAGGCGGAGACCCGCAGACATATCACACAACTTATCGCAGAGGATTCACCCAAGTCAAGAGAAGAGGTAAAAGATCTTTTATCTTATCTTGTAAAACTAGTGCATCGGGAGTTCCATGCTCTTTGTGATGCAGAGACAGAGGTTGAGATCCAGGAAGCTGACCTTATCCATGAGATCAATACAATCGCCGCAAAAGCTTCACAGGGGGATAAGGAGCGACTTCTTCAGATTCGGCAGAAGATAGAGGATCATTGCTCAAATGATATCCTGGAAGCGAAGAGATTGTACTCACAAGCGGAGAAGCTTCGGGATGAGCTTGAGCATCGTTAACAATTCTTTGTAGGTACAGGCTTAAACTTTATCCTTTTAAGGAGGGTTGGCCATGACTGCAGACCATTTTTTGCGCCAATTTCCTGTATGAGGGCGCAGGAATTCTCAAGACCAAGACGAAGTGCTGTCTCCATATCTTTTCCTTTGATGAATGCACCTAGATATGTCGCGGCAAAGGTGTCTCCTGCTCCAGTGGTGTCGACCGCTTCGACTTTCCTGCTGCTCATATGCAGGCAATTCTTACCATCAGAAGCGTAGACTCCTTGTTTTCCTTGAGTGATGAGGATGGTTGATGGTCCATGCTGATGGAGTATCGCGAAGATGCTATCAATCTCCTTTAATCCTGTTAATGTTTCAGCTTCTTTACGATTGAATATAAGCAAGTCTGTTCGTTCAAGGAGCGGTCGTAGATGTGCTATCCCAAGCTTGGTCATGTAGAGGCTTGGATTGACTGCAATCTTTACTCCCTGTTTCTTAAGTTTCCTAGTGAGGCTGAGCAGGGTCTCATATGATGTCCCCATAAGGGATGTTGAGAATAGCCATTTTGCCTTGAATGGTTTAATGTCCTTTGGAGTAAGACTGTCATTAATACCTTTGTGCGAGAGGATGACACGGTCTTTCTCCATATTGTCGAGCACTATGGAGAAACCGGAGAGACCTTTGCCTTTTGCTACGAGGCTTGTATCGATCTTTCGCATCTTGAGCCTGTCCATGATGAGCTTGCCGTTGATGTCATCACCCACTTTTCCCAGGAAGGCGCATTTTAAGCCGAGTTTGCTGAAGACTGCGGCAGTATTGGTTCCTCCTCCACCTACACTGTAGATGAGGTCATGGATCAGATGTTTAGTTCCGGTAGTGAACGCTACGTGATTGGTCTCGTTTTGCGCATCGATTATCTTGATCATCTCAGAATCGGTTCTTGCGAATATATCGACGGTCGCCGAGCCCATAGTAATGACATCATACATAGTGCATTTCTTGTTTGCTGTGTATTTAAAGCTTATGTCATACATAGTATCTCAGCACGAATCTTCTAAAGGAAAGTACGGAGATACTTTTTGTGGCGATAGAATAATAAAGTAGTTTTACGGTTCAAGGTGTATGGTGCAGACGAAGTATAATATGGAACATATGGTGTCTTACCTATTTCACAATGATTATACTGAACTGCTACTAAGCCATACACTGCGGAGTTTCTCACTCTCGTTATTTTCATTGTTTCTTCCGGTCTATATGTATATGCAAGGGATAAGCATATTGTCCATACTTGTGTTCGAGCTTGCCCTGTTTATCATGGGTTTCTTCTTCAATCTGGTTGTGATACGTTTCTGTGGACGATTTGGGATCAAGAAATCCATAATCATCAGCTTTCTGTTCACGTTGAGCTTCTATCTTATCCTGCTCAAGATAAGTTTCCTCATCTCATTGTTCGGTCAACCTATGTCATTGTTTATTCTTGCTTTAGCAGGCGTCTGCGGGGAAAGCCTGTACTGGATGTCGTTTCATCTAGACTTCGTCAGCAGTGTGCAAAAGGAGAAGAAAGGCAGGCAGCTTGGTCTTTTGAATGCGATGCCTGTATTGCTTGGTATCGCAGCTCCCTTTATAGGAGGGTACTCAGCGACAGCATTCTCATTTGATGTCACGCTGTACATGGTGGTAGGATTCCTTGCGGTCGCAAGCATCCCTCTGTACTTCTCTAAGGAGCTGTACAAGGAGATCCATTTGACAAAAAGCGGGGTCCTGTCGCTAGATAACCCCAGTGCAAATCGGGTCTTTGTGATTGAGGGAATGCAGAGCGCGACGCTTGGTCTGCTGTGGCCGTTCTTTATGTTCCTGGTAAAGATTCAGCTCATGATCATAGGAGCATTGTACTCTTTTACGACGTTCCTGTACGCAATCTCGATGTATATCAGCGGGAAACTCTCAGATACTGAGCGCAAGATGACTGTCTTTCGCTCCGGAGCATTGCTGCATAGTTTTTCGGTTATGCTAAGGCCTTCGTTCCAGAATCCAGCGGGGATCACACTGATGCAAAGTATCGGTGGTTTTACGGCGCCTTTCATATTAGTGCCACTGCATACGATGATGTATGCGAGGGCTGAACTTAATGTTGGAGATGTTGTCCTTAACAGAGAACTTTATCTGCACCTGGGACGTGTGCTTGTGGTGCTCCCCCTCATCATCTTGCTTTTAAGTCTGACACCAGTCTTAGCATTCACTATCTGTATCATCGTAACGGGGGTGGCCATCTCCAGCCTCTTCTGGATGAAGTCGATATACCGCACCAAAGCTATATAAATCTCAGGATGTCTTCGAAGATGTATGCAGGTTGTACAGGACGCTATCAATTGGATGATGGACAAGCTCGCTCCATATAAGGGATGGGGTTTGTTCGTCTGGGCTTTTTCTGAAGCATCCTTCAATCCCCTGCCTATTGAGCCTCTCTTGTTCCTGCTTTGCCTTGCTGAGCCAGAATTATCATTGTGGTTCGCGCTTATCGCAACAGTGGGAAGCGTGCTTGGAGGTTGTTTCGGTTATTATATAGGGTACCTTGGTGAAAGGACGATCCTTGAACGGTTCTTCGCACATGATAAGATTGACAAGGTGCATAAGATGTACCAAAAATGGGGGGCGCTTGCTGTGCTCATCGCAGGATTCTCACCCATCCCATATAAGCTCGCGACCATTTCAGCTGGTGTGTTCTACATCGATTTTAAGCAGTTTACCATAGCATCGATCATCGGACGTGGTGGACGATTTTTTATCGAAGGTTTCCTGCTCATGTATTTCGGACATACCATCATAGCTCTTATAGAAGAATACTGGGATGTTGTATCTATCGCAGTGGCGGTAGTATTGGTTATTGGCTATCTGGTTTGGCGTCACTATTCAAAGGTATCCAACCGCTCAAACAGGGTTATCGCCAAGTAGTGTACTACTTATTGATGGATACTAAGGTTTTTATACCCTCTTCCTATATAAAAGTCTCATGAGGGAGTCTAAGAAGCTTGATATCGTGGAGCACGATGTTGAGGAGATAAAGAAGGATATCGAGTTTCTTAATGAACGACTCATCGACAAACGACTGCAGCGTTTTAGCAGAAAAGATATCACGAACGCTCTTTTCGGCGCGCTTACCGTGGGTCTGACGTTCGTGTTCAAAGGTTTGCTTATCGAGGTCGGTATGCGCCTTCCCTGGTCAAATGTCATCATGATCGTTACGATGACTTTGTTTATTCTGACTACCGAGATCTATTTTGTCGGCTACCGCCACGTAAAGAATGTTAAGGAGCGACCCTTCGGCGAGTTTCTCATCAAGCGACTTATCGCGATGTATCTGATCGCTGTAGTGGTATCGTTCTTTTTGCTGTATCTGTTTGGTTTTATCTATCTTGCAGGAACACTTGAGAATTTCGTGAAACTCATCTTTGTGGTAGCGATGCCATGCGCAATAGGCGCAGCGATACCCAATCTCCTCAAGCCTGAGTAGTTACCTTCTTCTGTTGTACACGTAGAGCAGGAATCCAAAGATCGCTACTCCAAGAATGATGATGAAGATTGAAATATTGCCTGTTCTTTTCTGGTGCTCTTCTTCAAAATATTCTTCTTTTACAGATTGGTTGTAGAGGTTAAGGCTCTCAATATTCTGGTCGAGCAGGACGCTCTTGAATAGTCTTGCGCAGTGGTCGTCTACAACACCGGGAATATCATAATTGACTGAGCGCTGCGCTTCAATCTCCCATACTATCAATGGGTCTTCGATGACGATCTTGTGTGTGCTGTCGTAGAAAAGGATTTGTGATGCATGCTCTGCTGCGCATTTTGGTATGTCTTCATAGTAGTCCAGACCACCTTTTGTGGTATTTACCTTGACTGTCACTTTTGTTGTATTGTCAAGGGTGAGAAAGGTTCTGGTGATGGTGACTTGATCGATAATATCCTGAGATTGCTGCTGTATTGTTCTCAACACAAGCTGCTTCTGATCGGTGGTCAGGTCAGGGTAGGAAGAACTAAGTACATTTCGCAGGATGCGGTCGATGCTGTCAGGAGTGAGAGTGATACTGACATATTCTGTCTGCGAGGCTGGCATTTCTTCTTCGACTGGGTCTTCTGTGATGGGAGTTCCCTCAGAGGAGTTTGAAAAATCTCTTAATTTACCTCGTGGCGCAAGAGCTGTTCCTAAAGTCAAATTACTGTAGGTGACACTCTCTCCATCATAGTAGATTGATGTCCCATTTGGAATTGTTTCTTGAAGGATGAGATTGTCTGCCCTGATATTTGTACTGTTTAAGCTAAATATTCCAAATCCAGATCTGATAAAAGTTGTGTCTTTAACTGTCACATCAGTAGAATCGGAAATGAGAATTCCCTGAAAACAATCAATCAATGTACAACCCTGGATAATTACATTGGTGGCATCTGCAACGATTATTCCTGCTTCATCATCTGCTTTACAGACAATGTCTTCGTCGCAGATAAGGGTTTGTCCTGAGCTAATTTCTATCGCAAACGTGGACGGAATCAGGAAAAGTAGTATGAGCAGGTATCGCATATACTGCATTTCTGGTCAGATTTGTTTATATGTTTTGCTCTGAGAATGAGTACTTTATGCCGTCAAGCACGGATTCGTGGATGGGGACTTTTTTGAGGTAGTCAAAAGCCGCTTCATAGTTCTGCAGCTGATTTTGCTTATCGGGTGTTGCGAAGATATCAGGAAAGTTTGTCGGATCGCTTACTCTTGCCAATGCTTTTTCGTACGTTGGAGAACGGGAGTAGTTATTGAGGAATATGCCAAGGTTCTGCAAAGCAGCAGGTGTCTGATTGATCAAAAGGCCGGCATGAGCCAATGCTTCAGGACCCTCTTGGTAGTGGATGGATTCCAGCGCCGCACCAAGTTCGATCGTGTCAGCATCGACAAGGGCGTTGAGCGCTCTTGTTTCATATGACCTTAGGTGTGCAATGCGTATATGGAATTCTCCGTCAAAGTCAAGTCTTCCCTGGTGCAGTGCATCAGCAACTATCGCATTAAGGCAATGCCTTGAATTGAAGCGCTCTTTTCCTGCGTCAACACGAAGAAAGTAGCCAAGTGACGCTCCTAAATCATCCAAAGTACGCTGGTTTCTCATTTGCAAGTTTCCTTCCCTGAGCGCTGCTGAAGAAATTCTGCATGCTCTCATAGCTTTCTTCTATCTCTTTGGTGATGGAGGGCCTGACTTTCTTTATCGCTTTTTCGAAATGACTTACCTTAACTTCCGTGCAATCGAGGTCTTCACGCAGTGCGAAAATCGCTGCTTCTCTGCAGAGCGCTTCGATATCGGCGCCTGCGTAGCCTTCTGTCTTTTTAGCGAGATCTTTGATGACCACATCATCAGCCATGGGGATATTTTTAGTGTGTACTTTGAAGATTTTTTCCCGGGTCTCCTGATCGGGAGCCGGCACAAGGATGATACGGTCGAACCTGCCTGGTCGAAGCAGGGCGGTGTCCATGATGTCTGGTCTGTTCGTGGCCGCTAAGATGACTACATCTTGCAGTTCGATAAGTCCGTCCATCTCCGTCAGAAGCTGATTGACGACACGCTCGGTAACGTTCGCATCTCCTGAAGACCCTCTGTTGGGTGCTATGGAGTCTATCTCATCAAAGAATATGATTGATGGTGATGTCTGACGTGCTTTTTCGAAGATTTTTCGCACCGCTTTCTCGCTCTCACCTACCCATTTGGAGAGCAGCTCCGGGCCTTTGACAAGTATGAAGTTTGATTGCGCCTCTTTGGCAATGGCTTTTGCAAGCAATGTCTTACCAGTTCCAGGAGGTCCGTAGAGCAGGACACCTTTTGGCGGGTGGATGCCCATCCTTTCGAAAGTATGGGGGTATTTTAATGGCCAGTCTACCGCTTCGAGCAATTCCTGTTTGACTTTGTCCAAGCCGCCAACCTGTTCCCAAGTGGTGTCAGGAATCTCGATGAGTACCTCGCGCATTGCTGAAGGTCGTACAAATTTGAGAGCTTCTTTAAAATCATGTAGAGAGATGAATAGCTTGTCAAGGTATTTAGTGATGTCGCCTTTGCGGTCATCAAGGTCTGCAGTGATCCTTCGCAATACGATCATCGCGGATTCTTTGGCAAGGCTCGCAAGGTCAGCACCCACAAAACCGTGCGTGACTTTGGCAACTTCAGCGAGCATATCTTTTACGAGATTGTCTTTAATCTTTTCTTTAAGCTCTTCGCTTACCCATGATGCGGAGAGGACCTCGTTAAGCTCTTTTGTAGCTTTCGCGGGGCTAAGGTTCCTTAGCTCTTCAGTTACACTCATCAGGTATTCTTTGAGTCCTGGCTCCTCTAGAGCGGGAAGGATCTTGATAAGTCCCTGCACCGAAAATCTGAAACTGTCGATATCGATGTCTGTTTCAGTCAATACACTTTCGATGATCTGTTTTCTTGGCTCTTCAGAGTCAAGCTTGTCAATAATCTCTTTGAGTTCCCTTATGCTGGAGATCTTCTCAAATTCTTCAATATGGGGCAAGTCTGATTTTTCGATGCGTTTGGCTATCTCAGATTTGATATGCACCAATGTCTTTTCGGTTATCTGTTTGAGATCGACATAGGTGAGTCCGAAAAGTCTTCGCTCAGGATCGATGCTTTCAATGGCTTTGCGTATCTTTGCTTCTGCGTTCTTGAGCTCATCAAGCTTGCTTACAAGCCTGAGCTTGTCTTTCTCTTTATGAGAAAGCCTTGTAGAAAGTCCTGGTATCTTACTGTCGTTATTCTTGTCTTTTCTTAGGCGTTCTATCTCTTTGGTAATGCTTTTTATCTCTTTATCCGCATGGTCTCTGTCAAGCTCTAGTTTATGCCTAAAGTCTGCGATGCTCTCTTCCGCGCTGTTCTTGTCGAATGGAGGTGCCAGAGGCATATTGCGAGTATGCACATTGAGTATCTGGAGGCGCTCGTTTTCTTTTGGAACACCTATCTCTATCTCACGGTCAAATCTTCCAGGTCGTCTTAGCGCAGGGTCTATCGCGTTAGGGATATTGGTAGCTGCTATGACGACTACTTTGCCGCGGCTCTTAAGACCGTCCATGACTGCGAGGAGCTGTGCGACGACTCTTTTTTCAACGTCACCGTGGGTTTCCTCACGCTTTGAAGCTATAGCGTCAATCTCGTCGATAAACACTATTGATGGAGCGTTCTTTTCAGCCTCCTCGAATTTCTTCCTGAGGTTCTCTTCTGACTGTCCGTAGAATTTGGACATGATCTCAGGTCCATTGATGACTAAGAAATGTGATTTTGTCTCATTGGCGACCGCTTTTGCGAGTAGAGTCTTTCCCGTTCCCGGGGGTCCGTGGAGGAGAACTCCTTTTGGTGGCTCAATACCAAGTCTGTCGAAGACTTCGGGATGCTTGATGGGCAGTTCGATCATTTCCCTGATTTTTCGGATCTCCTCGTGGAGACCTCCTATGTCTTCATAGGTTACTTCTGGGGCTGTCTCCTGTTCAGAGACTTCTGCTTCAGGATTGTATATGATCTCGGTGTCTTCGCCGATGATTACTGCTTTGTCTGGTTGTGTTTCAATAACGAGGAATTTAAGGTCTGAGAATCCTATTCCGCCCATGAGTCCCTCGTCAAGGAGTTCGACTATATCATCGAAGAACGGAGAACCGCTTGGCATCCGTCTTCTTCGTTGAGAGCGATTGCCCAAAGAGATTATGTCACCTTTGAGCACGGCACGTCCAAGCAGACCACGTTTGAAGAATATAGGGTCCGCTTTGACCATGATGTCTTTTCGAGCAGGAGCGATAGTGACTTGTTTTGCCTGTTCGACATCTGCAGCTCGAATAGTCACAGTCTCGCCGATTCCGGTCTTTGCGTTCCTGCGCAGCAGACCATCCATACGAAGGATATTGAGACCAATATCGCCAGGGTACGCACGGTCGATGGTCGCGACGGTCGTCTTTTCGCCGGTTATCTCTACAACATCGCCAGGTTTGACTCCTATTTCGCGCATCAGCGTGGAGTCTGTCCGTACTATGCCTTTGTTGACGTCGTCCTGGATCGCTTCCGCGACCTTCAATTTTATCTCATTACCCATGGTGTTCACGAATCAAGAAGACAAAAAATTATTGTGCTTTACTCTGCACTTTTGGAAGCTGTATGGGAGGAGGCAGTCCGACTTCTGTAGATAGGACGAGAGCCTGGATGTTTGCCTTTGTAAGGATATGGTTTAAGATGCTGGTCATCGTCTCTGAACCTATCTTCTTGTCTTTCTTCCAACTTTCGAGAGTCTTTTTCTGGCTCTCTTCTGATTCTATGGTCATAACTTCTCCATTGAGGGTTATCTCGCCGAAACCAGGTTCGTACTTCGAAGTAAATTCGAAGGTGAATTTGAGTCCTTTCTGTCCTGAGTTGCCCAGATTTAGCTCTCCTGCCTGGACATCTTTTATAGAGACATTGTTTGTGATATTCAGTTTTCCTTTGATCGGAGCTTTCTTCTCCGTCACAATTTTCGTGAAATTGAATCCTACGATAGTCATTGTATCACCTCTTCGGGGGTAAAGGAGCACGATATTTAAAGGTTTTCGTTGCCTTAAACGCCCCAAAATTGAGGTTCTATTGTGTGGGAAAGACGATGCTGCTTCTGAGTGTTTGCAGTAAGATAAGGTATATAAAGGGTCAAAGGATTTTGTTGGTCATGAGTTCAATCCTTGATATGGATGATGTACAGAGACCTCAGATGTATGAGGGTATGATAGATGATCTTCGTCTGGAGTTAGAGGCTCGTAAGGATGCCGCAAATTTTGCCTCGTTTCGAACCAAGAATCTTGAACTGACGAAGCACCAGATATCTCTGAGTACGAGCTGGGATCTCTACGTCATCCAGAGCGTGCGGACGGTCGATGATATCATCAAGGTAGCACATGTGCTTATCAATAGATACAGGGAATGGTATGAATACTACTGCCCTGAGGTCAGCAGGAAACTGCCGGACAATGAAAGTTTTGTACGGTTGACGCTTGAGAAAGACAAGGTAACTTTGATACGAGAGCTTGGTATCAATTCGACGATGGGTGCTGAGCTTTACCCTGCGGATGTTGATGCTATGCGTTCGCTTGGCGAACGGATACTTGCATTGTATAAGGAGAAGCAGGTGCAGGAAGAGTATGTCCATTCACTTATGTCGCATAATTGTCCAAATCTTCTAGCTCTCGCAGGAACTAATATCGGTGCAAGGCTTATCGAGCTTGCCGGTTCATTTGAACACCTCTGCAGGATGCCTGGTTCAACTATTCAATTGCTTGGAGCTGAGAAAGCTCTTTTTAGGCATATCCGAAGCGGCAGCAGATGTCCTAAATATGGCGTGCTGCTATATCATCCTCTTGTCAATAAGCAGCCAAACCCTAAGAAAGGCAAGGCTGCAAGCAGTGTCGCTGATAAGATAGCGCTCGCCGTAAAGGTTGACAAATTCAAAGGAGAGTATGTCGGGGATGCATTCCTGAAGATTCTGGAGAAGAGATTAGGATGAGAAGAGCACAAGTGTTCGAAGTCTATGAGGACGGCAAAGGCAAGCATCGCCAATTGTTCACTAAATCTCTTGTCCCAGGTAAGCAGGTCTATGGTGAGCAGCTAGTTCGCGACGGACCCGTCGAGTATCGTGCATGGGACCCAGAACGAAGCAAGCTTTGCGCTGCCATACTTAAGGGATGCCAGAATACAGGCCTGCGCAAGGGTGATATTGTGCTGTATTTAGGGGCAAGCACGGGAACGACGCCAAGCCATGTCTCAGACATTGTCGGCAGGGAAGGATTTGTCTTCGCCCTTGATTTCGCCCCGCGAGTGGTTCGTGAACTCGTATTCCTAAGCGAGAATCGACCGAATATCGCTCCTATTCTTGGTGATGCACACCAGCCAATGACGTATGCACACCGACTGAGTATGGTGGATTATGTCTATCAGGATATCGCACAAGCAGACCAGACAAAGATTTTTCTTGACAATATCAAGGTCTATCTGAAAAAGGGAGGATTCGCATTCCTCTGTGTGAAGGCTAAGAGTATCAATATTGCGACTAAGCCCAAGCAAATCTACAAGCAGGTACGTGATGAACTAGAAAAGGTACTTACCATCATCGATTATCGGGAACTAGATCCTTTTGAAAAGGATCATTGCATATTTGTCTGCAAGTACTAGATCCGGTGTCTTATTCTAAGCTACAATTTATTCGATATCCTATGTGGTGGCGGCTCTTTGTACATCAATATGACCCCATGTATCCACTTGAATGTTGTAAAGGTCTGCAAGGATCATCTGTTGCTTATCATCTTCAAGTTCTTCACTGAGTTGTTCTTCCGGTAGCAATTCGTGTTTAGATTCCCAATATGTTGTTCTTGCTTCTTTTTCCATGATCTCAAACCAGGCGTGTTGTATCATATTCCCACCTCTCTTAGAACATGTTCATATAGCGGTTCTAGTGTGTGAAATCTGTATTCAGTCTGTTGTTCAAATCTGTTTATCGCATTCATTTTTTCACCTTCATTAACTGGTGAGCCTGCTTTATTTATAACTAGAAAGAAGGTTGCTTCTGATAAATCCTCCACAACATTTAAAAGAGATATTTGACCGTCGGACGATATGACGGCAGTTTACCTTTCTCCAATATGGTTTTTTGGTTATGATGTGGTCTTGGAAGTCTTGTTTGGTGCAATATGCTTTCTGGTTTTTGTGCTTAGCATGATGGTCTATAATACGACCAAATCACGTAGTGTTGGTCTTTTTGGCATATCTTTCCTTTTTGTTGCTTTCTCATATATTGTGGAGTCACTTTTTAATTTCCTGATCATTGAGAGACTGCATGAAGCGGCGCCTGAGATTGTCGTGCTCGCTCAGATCACCTATTTTGAATATCTTGGTCTTCTACTACATGCAATTTTCTTCATGGTTGGCTTGTCGGTTCTGCTTTTCACGACCATTAGTGAGAAGAGTCTACGAATGTTGTGGTTTTTTTTGATTGTGTCGATAGTCTCAATTTTTGCAAGTGATCATGTATTCTCAACGTTCTTCCTGATGTCAACAGTCTTTTTGGGCTTTATCCTGTATCATTACATCAAGAATTATCTCAACCATAGGCAAGTACAGACACTATTGATTGCGGTAGCGTTTGTACTGTTGTTGGTTGCACGATTGCATTATTTTATTTCGGTGGATCACAATCTGTTCTATGCTATTGGACATATGCTTGAACTTGTAGGATATTCATTGATACTTTTCAATCTCTATCTGGTGTGCAAAGTATGGCGAGAAAAAGAGAGAGAATAACAATAATCTACGATATCCTCAAAGCGATTCAGGATAAAGGGGGCAAAGCGCGTCCAACACATATTCTCTATAAATCAAATCTATCTTCACAGATGCTTAAAGATTATCTTGGTGAACTTGCAAAGAATGATTTTGTAGAGGAGCAAGAGGATGGAAAAGGAAACAGGTATTTTCACTTGACGCAGAGGGGGTACAAGTATCTTGCTGAATTTGGTGTCATATCTTCATTTATGCAGTCATTTGGTATAGATTCGTGGGATGACTAGCTTTAACCACTTATTAGTAGTTAATTCTGCAAATATTTATAAATACATCTTTGTTGCCTCTTATTATGAAAGAGCTATTGATAGTCCCGGGGGTAGCACTACTGCTTATCTCATTTGCCATGCAGCTGGAATCGATAGCTCAGGATTCGGGAGAAAAAGCTGTAGCCTATGCTGAAGATATGAGTGCGGCTATGGACTGCGCAACCCATGGAATCCTAATCAGTGAGTGCTCTCCTGATCTTCTGTCGACTAATTTTGATGATGAACTCAATAGGACGCAGGCTGTCCTTACGAATATAACCACTACTTTGTCTTGAATCGATCGCGCATATGCTGAATGTCCTGCGTGGTCCTGTTTATTTCGTCTTCTATCTGCTGTTTTTGTCCGGGCACTTGTTGTTGTGGATTGGAAGGGTGTATCTGGGTCGGCTTATGTGGTTGACCTGTCCTATGGTGCGGTTCTGATTGCACCATGAGTCTGGTAAGCTCATTGTCCATATTCTTGACTTCATTTATTTCTCTTCGTTTTGCGAAGTTGAATGAATCGTAGGGAAGGAAAAAGAGTACTCCTATAATGAGCAGGGCGATGATGCCTCCTATCTCGACGAAGCGAACGGTTGAGATCTGCAGATTTGTGGATATGATGTTACTGAGTATGACGGTCTTGAGTACTGATTTATCCTCGATACCAAAGACGACAGGGAAGGTGTTGAGTACACCTACGCTATCAGTGACGTAGCTGACTTCCCATGTGCTGTCTTTTTCTATACGGTCTATCTTCCAAACTCCCTTGTTGGTGAAGGTCTGAGTTATCTCCCTAAATTCACTATTTGGCGCAAGGTAGTCGTTGAGCACGATACTGTCGATGTGGGATTCGCCCACGTTCTGCAATGTGATATCGACACGGACTTCATCATCCGAGATGAAATTTATCGATTTCTGCACAAACAGCTGTTTCTTTGGGATGTACGAACGGATGTAGGGGATGGCTTGAGAGTAAACTTCCTTGTTGCCGTACATGAGTTTTGCTGCGGAGAAGTAGTCGATACCAACCGCGTCTTCATCAGTATAGCGGATTTTATATTCTATCCTTCTGGTCTCCTTTGAGTTGAGCGTGACATTTGTCCAGCTAATCTTTCTGTCGTCTGCGGTACCGAATCTGCTGTCGACGAACTCGAAACCTTCGGGTATAGTATCTTCGACCGCAACGCCTGTTATGGCTGCAGTAGCGAAATTGTTGGCTAGGAGCGTTACCGTGACGACATCGCCAGGATTGACCACTTTGCTCGAGATCCGTTTTGTAAGGAAGACCCGGTCGCTAAGATAGGATAAGCTGGTGATTAGCTCTTCGGTGACATTCGTGGAATTATCCTCAAGCTTGAAAAGGTCATCCTGTGTGAAGAAGGAGAAATTGCTGGATTCGTTGTAGAAGATATCTCTGATGTACATGTCCGATGAGAGCCAATAGATTTCACCTTCGAACGCATTGCGGTCATACACATCTATCTTCCAGGTCTCACCAGGCATCAGTTGGCCGTTCTCTTTTGTGAAGGTCCATTTTTCCAGTTCGTTGTTCGGATCGAGGGTAGCGGTCTTGATTACGGTTGCGGAGTTGATGTAGTAAGGAAAGGTGGTCGGATTCTGATATCTTGCGCTTACGAGGCGCGTATTGATTTGACCTCCAGTCGCGACATCTTCTAAAGGTGCTTTTTGAAGTGTACCGATGGACACTGAAGTGAGTTTGGTCTTCTCTTTTTCGATACCTTCTGCAAGAACACCTGATCTGTTGACAAGACGCCGTTCAGTACTGATGCCGAAGACCCGATAGTTGAAACGTACCGTGCTGTTCTTATCGACGGATGTGATAGCTATTTTATTGTATCTGAATTCTATGCCCTCAGAACTCTTATTGAAGATAGAGAGTTCGAGGGTTCCTAGATTTAAGGGTATCTCTATGTTGTAAAGATCAAGATTTGATGGGTTACTGAATATAAAGGTACCATTGACATTGAATATGTAATAGTCGTCATAGAAGCTGACTACTGAACCCTCTTCCCGCATCAGGATTGTTATCTCGTCAGCAGCGAAGCTGATCGGTACAAACAGCAGAAAAAACGCGATCCATATCCTTGTCTTCATTTATAAGGTGCCCTTCCTACTTAACACTATGCGCAGGACGAATACCACAAGAAAAATGACAATGACCGTTATCCAGAAGATGTTGACCATCTGCATACCTGTCTTGGGAAGCGGCAATGGAGAGTACTCAAATCGTAGATTGTCTCCCTGCTCCCAGCTAAGGACTCGTGTATCGCCTTGGGTCTCGATCTTCGCATCTGGGGCGTATGTCACATGGTACTTGTCTGGCAATCTGAATGTTACACTTGAACCTTTGATCGGGATGGTCGTCTTCTCTTCAGGTATGGTTATCTGGTAGAAAAGGATGCCTTTGACATCGTACTTTATCTCGTATTCCATGACAAAATCATAGTGGAACTGAGGCAGTAACGGATCCCATATCGTGAATATCAAGTCGACCTCTTTATCTGACTTGAGCTGTCGTGAATCCACTTTGTCATTCCTTGAATTGAAGACCGCAAAATTTGTGATGCTTGGTGCTACCGGTCCTTCTTTTGCCTCTTCAGAAAGTCTGAAATGGATCTCGCCGGGGATGATCGGGTTGACACCGACATTCTTCATGCGCATATCCTTCTTTACAACAAGGGTGTCTCCCTTCATCTCGAAAGTAGTATCGTAATTTTCGAAAACTATTATCTCTGCAAAGACACCTGGCACTATCGCTAACAAAACAACCATGAGCATTATAGTGGTCTTAGCGATAACACATACCCCTTTTTGATTGGAATTGTGAAAAATAAAAAATTATTTGCTCAACCTTTGGTGGATATTCCTGGTCATGATGAAGTTGACGATGTTGAGCACAACAAGTGCTACAACGCCAAATATGTACAGGAATTCTTTGGTCGAGGAGGACATACCAGCGATGATGGTGATGCCCTCGTGGGAACCTGCGCCTTCAACCTGTCGTGGATCTAAACCGACGATGTACAGTTCAGAGGCCTTGTACTGGCCGGTACCATTGACAGAGTAGGTTGCGGACCAGGTATCGTTGCCTGAGCCTGGCGGTCCAAGAGATGCATTGTATGGGCCGTGTACTCCCAGATCCCACTGGAATGCCGTACCATTGAATCCAGGACCTTCGACGGTCTGGTTTGCGTTAGCGAGCGGATTCCATGCGAATGGACTGAACTCTGCAGGGATGAAGTCATAGACCGTGACCGTCAGCCCGCTTGGCGTCCATGCGTTGCCTATGTTTCTGACCGTCACATTGATGTCATACTGACCTGCGCCCTGGCTGGTGATGTTCTTGTCCACTTCTAGCCAGTAGCCGTTGACGACGTAGATGTACTTCATGTAGAAGTCAGCTCCGCTCTGCGTCACATTGCTTGAGAGGATCTGATTTCCGCCGAAGAGGCTGAAGTATGGCCGTACCCACACGATAGGTGGGGGTGACTGTCCATTTGATCCGTCAGTGTAGTTAAACTCGTAGCTGCTGCCTTTAGTCGCCCATCCTACACTCTGGTTGATGATGCTGTTGGGAGTGTAGTTTCTTCCAAGGGCTCCGAATGGAGTGTCTGTTGCTAGTGGACTTAGATTGTGCGTCACCCATAGCGAGACAAAGGTCAGGTTGAAACCTATGTTGTAAGGGACACTAAGGTTTGTGTCCACCTGCCAGGTCACATTAGTATCGTTGACATTGGTGGCTGGCCTGATGATGGTCTTTTCAAGACTGAATTCTATGTCTGCAATAGCGTCTATCTTCTGCAGCGTCAGGTTGGAAGCTAGAATAGGGATGCTGTACTGACTTCGTTCTCTGATTGCGAGATAGGTGTTACTTGATGGAACAGATGCAGGTGCTTTGACTACATAGGAGATATTGAACTCACCTGCATAAGGGATGGTTCCTCCGCCGACGATCCATTCCCAGTAGGTATCATTCTTCTGAGTCACATTTGCTGCGTCTCCTTCTGCTAACAAGTAAGTCAAATTGAAGATGTCGTATGCATTTGGATCTGATGCGTTCCATACTACTGCTAAAGCTTCGATGGTGATATTCACATTGGATATCGCACCGGAAGTAAGGTCGTTCTGCGCAAATTGTGTGATGGTGAAATTCTTTCCTGCGAGAACTTTCTTGTCTACACCGGATACGGTTGTAGCGTAACTGGTACTTATGTTTACGGGAGGGGGAGCGGTGGAACAACTTATGTTGTAGGTCCAAACAGAACTCTCGCCCGCTGCAAGTTCAGGGATATGAAGGAACCATTCTTCACCAGGGGTCGAATTTCCTTGCTGAGCACCTGTCCTTCCGGAAAGATATGTAAAATTGGTCTGCATCGCTCCTGTCTCTGTGAAGTTAAGCAGGATATCAGACACTGTCAGGGTCTCGTTGGGGTTGGTCACGTTAATGGTTCCGATGATGTCGCAGTATTTTGTCTGCTCTACAAGATCGAAATCTTCCGCGAATGTCGTGTTCTGGTTTACCGTCTCTGCTATCGCAATATCCAAGTAAGTGGGATATGCTGATACGACGCTCAACAGCATGAGCGCGAGGACGCCAAGAATTGGTATTAGTTTCCTCATTTGAATTTCACCTTTTTTTATCATAGCTTATAGTAGTATACACTTTCCTACCAACGTTGGGACTATTTAAATCTTTCTTTTATCTATCGTCTATTTCCCCGTGCTCGAAGGACCTGATTTTATTTCTAGGCCCAAAATTTTGGGGCCTTAGTAATTTCAGAACGCCTCATTTACCTGGGACATGTAAATTAAACTAGTATACGTCTTCGTATATTAATCGAAACATTTAAATACCGGCAATCCTCGTTCTGACATATCCAGAGGTGAATATCATGTTTAGATCAAAGAAAGGTGAGATGGGCATCGGCACCCTTATCATTTTTATCGCATTGCTTCTCGTGGCAGCCATTGCGGCAGGAGTATTAATACAGACATCAGGAAGTCTTCAAGAGAAAGCGCTTACCACGGGCGATCAGGCTCGTGGTCAGATCGCGACCAATGTTCGGGTCGTCGAAGTGTCGGCTACTGACGGATCGAACGGAACCGTCAAATATTTTCAGCAGATAATCAAACTTGCACCAGGCAGTGAACCTATAAAGCTTGAGCAGGTATTGCTGACGATGAATTCCTTCGATAGGACGGCAACACTTTCCTATGCGGGAACAGGCGCAGGATTTACCAATGATGTGAGCGGCTACTACACATTCGATGTAGAGACGATAACGCATAATGGCACCACTTTTTTAGGAGGCGGTAATGATTATGACCTTGACGGTACTCCTGATACGTATCAAGGTGGACTTGAGGGAGCTAACGCATTCCTTAACCTGTCTTTTGACAGTTCAACAGTCTTGCTCGGTGCATGCGCCGGCGGTATCTGGGTCGATGCGACACCTGCTAGCAATAATTATACAAAGGTGACGGGCGGATCCTGCACAGCAGATGATAATGTAACTACTGTAGAAGTTACGCCTTACAATGAGAGTGAAGGTGTCTTCGCTGTCGAATACCTACAGCAGGGCAGCAACTTTGTCGAAGGCAATCTTCAGCGTGGTGATGTTATCAAAGTCTACTATGAAGCTCCGAAAAATGTAGGAGAAGATGAGAAGATCAGGATCAATTTCATCCCCAAGATCGGAACACCTACACTTACTGAGTTCATCACGCCTGAGGTCATCAGTGTAGAGAGGGTCTATCTCTATCCATAAGGTGCACACATGAAGAGAAGAGTAGAATCATTAGTCCTGGAACAAGTGATCATCTACCTTCTCATTATTTTTGCTTTTGCTTCTATCGCTCTTCTTGGTTCAGCGGCAGTCAATCCGGCTATCAATTTCGCAAATCTTGCCATCATAGAGATGCTTATCATCATCATCATGGCAGTATTGGCACAGACTATCATCATGATCCGGATCTATCGTCAGTATGACAAATAGATACTTTTTCTTTGTGAGAATTGTAGTTCCTAGTAGCTGCAATGGTCGATGCAGTTGCCGTGCTGGACACGTACATCGAAATTGTTAGAATCGTATTGCGCAGCTAGTGAATTTGCGTGATAACAGTTTGTGGTACACATGCCACCGCTCTGACTCTTTGTCGCGGTCATAGAGGCGGGTGCACCTGGACAATCAGGTGTGCCTGTAGGTGGACAATTTGTCGGCAAGGCTGAAACAATCTCACCTACAGCGGCGGTTCCCAGAAGGGAACCTAGAGCCATCATCGACTGTTTGGATATCTTGCCTTCTTCTCCAAGAATATATGCGGATATCTTTTTCTTTAGTTTTGGTATGCGCATACGTATTTGCTCGGTAATTGAGTTTAAATATTTTGTCCTTGGGAATACATGAAGTTGGAGCTAAGATTTATTTTTTTCGTACATTTTGAGGGGTCTATTACCTTGCTGCCCCCTCAAATGCTAGTTCTTCCAAGATTTTTGTGGGTCACTTGTTGAACCGCTACTTGGTAAATAATGGAATCTTGGAAGAATCTTTTTTTATACATTTGAGGGGTCTAATACCTTGCTGCCCCCTCAAATGCTAGTTCTTCCAAGATTTTTATGGGTCACTAGTTGAACCGCTACTTGGTACATAATGGAATCTTGGAAGAATTTTTTTTTATACATTTGAGTGGGCAGCGCAATGCAAAGACATATAAAGTTTCAAGGCGGTAAAGGGGTGTATGTTAGAAGCATGGCAATGGCAGGCGATCCTGTTCTACGGGGCGCTCATCATATTGATCTATGTGAATCGGAGCAAACTCCAGTTCCAGGGGATCATCGGAGTATACAGGACTAAAGTTGGTCTGAAGCTGATGGATTCCTGGGGCAAGAGATATAGGGAGTTCGTCCGTTTGTATGGCCTAGTAGGTGTAGGTGTCGGTTTTGTCGGCATGGCTGTTGTCATCTATCAGGTGCTGTTCAGTCTATATTTTATGGTCAAAGAGAAATGGGTCCTTGATGGGAGCCCTGTAGTCCTGCCGGGTTTGCCTTTGGCAGGTCTTGGAGTTGTGTTTCCTTTGTTTACCGGACTTATCGCATTGTTCATTATCATTGCTATCCATGAATTCTCTCATGGTGTGGTCGCGCGTTCGCACAATATCAAAGTGAAGTCTAGCGGCCTGGCAATCCTTGGACCTTTTCCCGGGGCGTTTGTAGAACCAGATGAGAAGCAGCTGAAAAAAGCGAGTGACGTTGTCCAGTATAGCGTCTACGCAGCAGGTCCCTGGGCAAATTTCGTACTGACTGGAGTCGTCGTATTGCTTATGATGTTCGTGCTTAGTCCTTCTCTAGATGTAATGTCGGAGCAAAAGGGCCTTATGATCCAACCATATGTAGGCTATCCAGCCCATGATGCAAATATCAGTTCGATGAGTATTGTAGAGGCTGTCAACGGAGTGGAGGTTTACACATTCGAGGACATCGCTCAGGAAATGCAAGGAGTCCTACCTGGGGATGCGGTAACTTTACAAGTCGATGGTGCTGTCTATGAGGTAGAGACTACTGCAAATCCGAACAATAGTTCAAAGGCGTTTCTGGGCATCGCACCGATAACGAAGATGCAGAATCAATTCGGTGTCTTTCTCAATAATCAGCCTTTCGGCATGTGGGCAGGAGCAGGCCTTCCTGTCTATATGGTGGTAAGCTGGCTGTACAAGCTGTTCCTCTGGGTCGCATTCCTTAGCGCAGTAGTAGGCATCATCAATCTTCTGCCTTTCTTCATCACTGACGGCGCACGCATGCTGCAACTTGCATTCCAGAAGATCTATGCAGACGAAGAAAAAGCGAAGCGATATTTCGCAAGAGTAAATGTATTCTTCTTGTGGACGATTCTCTTGAGCATCCTTATTCCGCTCTATTTCAAGATCGTAGAAGTTGTCGGAGTGCTTTAAGATCCCTATTGGATTACGCCGTAGCCGATAAGTCGGAATCTGTTGCCCACTCGTCGGGATATGGTGACTCTTGATCCAGGATCTGCGCATACTGGCAGGTGAAGCCTGCAATGGATCTTGTTCTTCTTGAGGTTGGTGACCACACCGACGGTGGCGGCAGAATTCACATTGAGCATGAGCATCTCTGACATCTTTATCGGATCGACGGCTGTGCTCTCTTTTGCACCGATCACACGGTCAAGTAGGTTCAATTCCATATTAAGCTCATACCATACCGGAGGCATCTTACCTTTCTTACCTACGATATTTCCTGTTAAAGAGTCAGATTTTACAAGTGATGGGTCAAGCGCAGTCATCATAGCGACTGAACCGCCAGGACGAAGCTCTGTGACGTTTTTTCCGCCCGTCTTCATACCTGTAATCTTGGTAGTTATCGGAATCCACTTTCTCTGATTCTTATCTTCTATAGCACGACCTGGAAGGATTTCCACTTCTTCGCCGTTCTTGAATCTGCCCTGCTTGACAGAACCGCCAAGGATACCACCAACAAGGTCGTCAGGATGTGATCCCGGTTTGTTGATGTCAAAGGAACGCGCTATGAACATGATGGGATCCTCTTTGTCAAGGCTCTTCCTGTCAGGAGTGGGTATGTATTCTTCTATAGCTTCAAGGAGGATGTCCATATTGATATTGATTTTTGCTGAGACCGGGATTATCGGTGCATCTTCGTATGAGGTGCCTTTGAGGAACTCTTTTATCTCTTTGTAGCTTTTTTTTGCGCCTTCTTCGCTGACAAGATCTATCTTATTCTGCACGACGACCAGGTTCTTGATGCCTGAGATCTCCAAAGTCATCAGGTGCTCTCTGGTCTGCGGTTGAGGACATTCTTCGTTGGCGGCAATAAGCAATAGGGCACCATCCATAATGTTGGCGCCGCTAATCATGGTCGCCATGAGCGATTCGTGACCTGGTGCGTCGATAAAACTTATCTTTCTTACAGGTTCAGTGCCCTTAGTCTCTACGGTGAATCTGCCATCTTTATCTTTGCAGATGATGGTGTCCGCGTAGCCCAGCTTGATGGTGATGCCGCGTTTGAGCTCTTCAGAATGGGTGTCCGTCCATTTTCCGGACAGGCGTTCGGTAAGTGTAGTTTTTCCATGATCAACATGTCCGATAAGTCCAATATTGACCACCGGTTGACCGTCTGTTATCGAATTTTTCTTAGTCGGCATCACATCTTGAGAAAAGGCTCGGCTTTATAAAACTTTACTGGAAAAATCTTGTTGACTCGTTTGTCGTGCGAGCTGGTTTTTTCAGGCGCATATTTTATAAACAGCTTCCTTTTCCAATCTACTCATTCGGGCCCGTAGCTTAGCCTGGTTAAGCGCCACCGCTTAGGGAAATTGGAGCGCCGGTCTTATATGGCCACGTTGCAACGTGCCGAAGTGAGCCGGTGGTCGCGAGTTCAAATTAAATGTTACATCAGTTAAGTACGAGTTGGGTAACGGGATGCAAATCCTTCAAATATTGCGCTGCAATATTTCGTCCTTTGGACTTAAGCCCACGTTAACAAATGATGTTACATATATGAAAGTCTCGCCGGGCCCACTTTCCTTGCTCATTGTTTGTTCTTGCGGTCATTGATGGGTTTTTATAAAGAAAAGTTTAAAAGAGAACTCTGATATTATGGGCGGTATGGGGAAGAAATGCATCATCTGTGATGCTGAAGCACAATACTGCATCAAAGATTCCACCACCTATTATTGTGTGGAATGCGCAAGAGAAACATTCTCTGATCTGGACCTATTGGTCAAAGTGACGGATATGGCTCAGAAAGTGAAGGCGCAGATCGAGAGTCGCGATGTTGACCTGTCTTTCAATCAGGACAATTCGTAGATGATCTTTGCGACTTTGGCAGCGCCGCTTGAAGATATCACAAATTCACCGGTGATGAAAATGGTTCTTAAGTTCTTGAGATAACTCAGCCGCTGCAGATAGTACAATAGTGTTCTTGCATCCACGCTTATCGATGTTCTAGGACTTGTTGGGTTGCCGAGCACTGAAGTATCCAGCAGCAGGAAAAGTTTCTCGTACCTAACGCACTGCTCCATGATAGTATCGATGATACTCCTGTCCCACGTGAGCGAACGCATCGAATAGTTTCTTATATTGAACTGTTTCATAATGCGATACTCTTCCTGCTCCGCATAAAGAGTTCCACAACTAACGATCGATGACGGAGCTATCTGCTTTTTCTCCAGCAGGGCACCGATGGTATCGGTACTTTTGAGCATAGGTCGAGTACTGAAGATGAGCATTCCGTTCTTATCTGACTGGAGCATGAACGAGCTTATCAGATGCTCGGCCTTTGCTTTACTGCTGCCCACAAAAACTTCTTTCTCTTCAAATAGAAGTGTAGGCTCCATATCTTCGAAACAAAAAGAAGGAATCGTTCCAGACTCATTGACGAGCCTGTCTGTGCTCATGAGGTCAAGATGCTCGATTATATCTTCCACATCGGATAAGCTTATAATTCTCATTTTTTGAGAAGCAAAGAGACCAGCTTCTGGCCGTCCACCTTGTTCACTTTGAGCAAGACGTTGTTCTCGATGATCTTATCGCCCACGTTTGGCATCTTCTGCAGTTTCTCGAGGAAGAGGCCTGCGATAGTTGAATACGCTTCGTCTTTGTGGAATTCTGTTTCACAGGTCTTATTGACCTCTTCGATGCCTGTGTCCCCTCTGACGATGTATGTGGACTTGTCTATCTTCCTTATCTGTTCGTCTTCTTTATCGCTCTCATCATAGATGTCTCCTACGATCACTTCAAGGACATCCTCAAATGTGATGATGCCGGACATTGTGCCGAACTCATCGACGACAACAGCAAGGTGTCGTTTCTGTTTCTGAAAATGCCTAAGCACATCGTCAAGCAACATGCTTTCGGGTACATAGAAGGTCTCAGATTTGATGGTACTGACCGTGTCATGTAATTTTCCTTCTTGCAGTTTCTCCAAAACGTCTTTGATATTGACGATACCTGTGATGTTCTGCGGGTAATCATTGAATACTGGGATCCTTGAGTATCCCTGCTCGATAATCATCGGCATTACATCCTTGAGCAAATCCGTCTCTCTTATGCAGAATACTCTGGTCTTCGGGGTCATTATCTCATGCGCCTGCATGTCCGAGAACCTGAAAATATTGTGTATCATCTCTTTTTCGTCTTCTTCGACTTCACCGACGCTCTGGCCAAGATTTATGACACTCTTGATCTCTTCTTCGGTAATCGCAGGCAATTTCTTACGCCCTTTTTTAGCAAACCTGCCAAGCAACCTGCTTATTCCATTTAGGAGTTTTACGATAGGTCCCATAATGATGGTGAGCAGATTGACGATCGGGGCTGTCTTGAAGCAGATGGACTCATTATGGGCCATGGCGACTGTCTTTGGCGTAATCTCACCGAATATGAGGACAAGGAAGGTCATCACTCCTATTGCGATACTTACTCCTGTGGTGCCGAACAGGTTTAGTGCTACGACGGTCGCAAGCGAACTTGCTGCAATATTTACCAGATTATTCCCTACAAGGAGTGTCGTGATCAAGACTTCATAATTGTCACGAAGCTGCTTGATAAGCTGTGCTCCCTTTACCCTCTTCTCAACCAGATGCTGAAGCCGCAGGTGATTCAGCGAGACGAATGCGGTCTCCACTCCTGCGAAAAATGCGGAGAGCAGGAGTAGGATAATCAATATCAATATCTGTATCATCAATAGGTCCATGCTTTACACACTCAAAGAATAAGGTTGATTTGAATCGGGGTCTTCAGTTTCCATAATACGAATAAGTTGCCGAAGTGAGCCAATCATTTATAAAACTACCTTTTATGGGCCTCTTTGCAGCATTTGACAATGTCAGGTTTCTTTGCAGTATATTTCAACTGACCTTATCTTTACATTTTGTTCTCTGGGTGCTGAGGCTCGGAAAATCAGGGTTCCTGGGGTGAGGGAAAGCTTTAAATACCGGACTTTCATTCTTTTGGGGTATACTTCTCTTGCTGGTTGTAAGGTAGGTGTAAGGGGAATGATTAAAGAGAAAGACTTTGTAGAAGTAGAATATACAGGAAGATTACAGGAGACCAAAGAAGTCTTCGATACAACTCTTAAGTCCGTAGCTGAGGCTGAGGGGCTTGATACTGGTAAGGGGCATTTCCACCCTGTGACTATCGTGGTCGGTGAAGGACACCTTATGCAGGGTATCGACAAAGCCCTGGTAGGAAAGGACCTGGGAAAGCATGAGATCCCTGTCAAGGCAGAGGATGGTTTTGGGAAGAAGAGCGCAAAGCTTATCCAACTCATATCCACATCAAAATTCAAGAAACAAGGTGTCCAACCACGGCCAGGCATGCAAGTGAATATCGACAATCAGATCGGTGTGGTACGAAGCGTGACAGGGGGAAGGACGATCGTAGATTTCAATCATCCATTGTCAGGCAAGGATCTCCTCTATGATGTTGAGGTCAAAAGAGTCGTGACAGATCCTGCTGAACAGGTCAAGGCTTTGCTAGATGTGCGCCTGCACTTGCATACTGCTGAAGTTAGCATCAAGGATAAGGTGGCAACGATTACCACTCCATTTGAGATGCCTGAGCAGCTTACCAAGCCGCTTGGTGATGAGATACAGCAACTTACCGGACTTTCATGTTCATTCGTCAAAGCCGAAAAGGCAAAGGAGGCTGCGGCCGAAATCAAAGAGGAAAAGAAAGCATAGGGGAACTTTCATGGTCGATGAGTTTATTGGATCCAGAATGGATGATGTGCAACGTGTAGTGAATGATGCCGATGCGGAGCTTGAGCAGTTTTTGGCTGCGCAAAAGGCACGCATAAAGGTTATCGGTACCGGCGGCGCAGGCAATAATACAATCAACAGGATAACACAGGTTGGCATCGTAGGTGTCGGCACGGTCGCACTTAATACGGATGCACAGGACCTGCTGTATACGACAGCTGATAAGAAGATCCTGCTAGGCAAGGAGATCACGAAAGGACTTGGTGCGGGTTCAAACCCAAAAGTGGGTGAGGAAGCGGCACGTGAGAGCGAATCTGATATACGTCAGGCATTGTCCAACTCTGACCTTGTGTTTATCACTTGCGGTCTTGGCGGCGGTACAGGTACAGGCAGCGCGCCTGTGGTCGCAGATGTCTCAAAGAAGATAGGCGCACTCACCGTAGGAGTTGTCACTGTACCTTTCTCGATGGAAGGTCAGCGGCGGTATGAGAACGCGGTCATCGGCCTTGAGAAGCTTGAAGCGGTTGTCGATACACTTATTGTCATCCCTAACGACAAGCTCATCGAGCTGACTCCAGACTTGCCTATCCAGACTGCTTTTAGGGTGGCTGATGAGATTCTTACGAACGCCGTGAAAGGTATCGCTGAGCTCATCACGACTGCAGGCCTTGTCAATCTTGATTTCGCCGATGTCCGTGCCATCATGGATAACGGAGGTGTCGCTCTTATCGGCGTAGGTGAGAGTGACTCAGAGAACAGAAGTCTTGAAGCGGTGGAAAAAGCTATCAGCAATCCACTCCTGGACGTAGATATCGCCGGCGCGAACGGCGCTCTTATCAATGTTTCCGGCGGACCGGATATGACTCTTGAAGAGGCCAGGAAAGTTGTCGAGACCATCTCTGAAAAGCTTGATGATGATGCAAGAATCATCTGGGGCGCCCAGGTGAACGAAGATATGCAGAAGATGCTACGGGTGATGCTGGTCGTCACCGGTGTGACCTCTTCGCAGATATTAGGATCAAAGACGCTTTCCAAACGTCACCGGAAAGAGATAGAGAATGAACTAGGAATCGAATTTGTCAATTAGATGTGATAACCATGACTGAGAACCTACCGCTACAAGTAAAGATACAACATTTTTTCAAAGAGTATTACAGGGTACTTCGCCTTACGAAGAAACCAACGAAGAATGAATACAAAAGTATCGTCAAGGTGAGTGGTATCGGTATCTTGGTTATCGGTATGATAGGGTTCATCATCTCTATCACAAAACAATTGCTATTTTGAAGTGAGTTACCATGAGTGAAGAAGATAAGAATATCCTTGAAGATGAGTTCGCTGACGTAAAGGCGGAACTTGCTGCCATCGCAAAAGACGAAGGCGAGGCTAAGAAGAAGGAAGAAGAGAAGAAGGAAGAGGCTTCCAGCGAAGATGAAGGTATCACGACGCATCTCTTCTCTCTACGTACTACCGCCAATAGAGAAGAACAAGTTCTTGACTTTGTGGCGAGCAATGCCGCAAAGAAAAAGCTGGCTGTCTATTCCGTCATCAAGCCACATGGACTGCGAGGATATATTTTCCTTGAAGCTGAGACGCGCACAGATGCGGAGCAGGCAGCATTCAATATCCCATACGCACGAGGTATCCTTCCTGCTGAAGTCAAATATAAAGAGATAGAGCACATGCTTGAGAAGGTCAAGAAAGATGTCAATATAGAGAAAAACGACATCTGTGAGATAATCTCCGGGCCATTTAAGCGTGAGAAAGCAAAGGTCACGAGAGTCGACAAGTCCAAGGAAGAGGTTGTCGTCGAATTGCTCGAGTCCGCTGTGCCTATCCCTATCACTGTCAGGATCGACGCTATCAAAGTCATCAGACGTGATTAATTTTTTTCTTTTTCAAATCAATCTTTTTTCTTCCAGTTTTTTCTTGATATAGTGCGCAGTCAGATTGTGCAGGTAAGGGGAAGGATGCCTGTCTTCTTCATGCAGAATCATCAGGGGGTCATGTTGATTGTAATCTATCTCTTTTTCAAGGTCGATGTGCATGCACCTGTCTTTGCAATAGGCGTTTATCGCTGAGCGTTGGTAGGTATCTATTCTGAAGGAAAGGATGATGAGCTTTGCATCTGTTGAATTTGTCAGCCGGTCAATCTGCTGTATCATCCTTCTATCCGTTATCTCTAAGGGGTGGTCTTTATAGTGTGCGTAAGCCCTTTTAGCATTGAGGCTATTTAGCATGTCGGGAAGTCCAAAATCTGCTCTGGTGAATCTTAGCACACTGTACTTTTCCCAGAGAAAGAAATTCTTGTAGTTTGTATTATCCAATTCTCCACTATTGAGCACGTCGTTGCTCAGCACTTGCAGAATGATAAGTTCATGTGGGTATCTTTTTCCGAGGCGAAGGTATCGTTCCACTTCCTGATAGGTGTCAAACCCATTGACTCCCAGATTGATCACCTGGTGCTTGGGAAGAAGCTGGTCAAGAATGTAAGCATAGGTCTGGTTGGTATGTACGCCATCTGCTTGCGAGAATGAGTCGCCAAGCACGATTATGCTATCTTGAGATCTATTGAACTCGTACATGGAGACGATGCGGTCTTGGTTAATATGGCGGCAATATATATGACCCGCAATATGTTCCATGCAAATAGATGAACCGGGAAAGAAGGTCTCTATGTATCTATATGTATACCATGGTTTTTGCATCACTTTCTCGGAGGGGAGGTCTGCGTTCAGATCTGTCGAATATATGTTGATTAATGTGATGCATCCAAGCAAGAGATGATAGATGGTGATAATATATAGAGATTTGAGGACTATCCTGAAGATTCTCCTGTGCTTCAGTCTCACTATGCGCTTCATCACTAATCGAGAGTCTATCAGTTATATCTCTGTTATTTAACTACCGGAAAGTTTAAATAATAGGTTAGTTCTGTTGAATAGTAACAATTCTCGAATGAGGTGTGTCTATGAAAAGAAATTTACTATTGCTTACCCTGCTTATAGCAGTTCTTGCCGTCGGTTGCGCTCCAGCTCCTACGACTTCATGTCCAGATGGAACTACCGCGATGACGGATATCTACGGAAATACAGTATGTTTACCTGAAGATAATAGTTCTGTCGGGGAAGACCTTGAAGAAGCCGCTGATGGACTTGAGGATGATTCCATGGAAGAGTCAGCTGAAGAGCCGACAGACGAGAAAGCTGATGAAGAAGACATGGCTGATATCTCTTCTAAATCTGAGCTTCCGCGAAAGGAAGTCAAAGAAGGCGAACTGGTCGGTTTTCCCAATCTAAAGGCTGTTGATCCGGAAGGAGATGAGCTCACTTATTCGTACTCGGATCCTCTTGATGAAAGCGGAGAATGGCAGACCAAGAAGGGTGACGCAGGCGAGTATATAGCTACTATTACCGTAAGTGATGGCGTGAATGATGTAACACAGGATGTGCTTATCATCGTCAATAAAGTCAATGTAGCTCCAACACTTGCACCTATTGATGACATCACCGTGGTGGAAGGGGAAATGGTCGTAGTTACTCTGGATGTCAATGACGAGGATGGAGATGAACTATCCATCGAATTCTCGGAGCCGCTTGATGATGAAGGGGAATGGAAGACAGAGAAAGGACAAGCTGGGGAATATCTTGTTGAGGTAGAAGTTTCTGATGAGACTGAGAAGGTCTCTGAAGAGTTCATCATCACGGTTCTTTCGAGCAACAAGCCACCTGTTATCACAGAGATCGATGATGTGGAAGTAGAGGAAGGTGAGATCATCTCATTTAATCCTACGGCTTATGACCCGGAGGGTGAAGAGATCAGCATCGCTTATTCAGGCTGGATGAGCGAGAGCAGCTATAAGACCACCTTCGACGACGAAGGCGTCCATGTTGTCGTCATCACAGTAAGTGACGGTGAACTCGAGAGCACTGAAGAAGTGAAGGTCACTGTCCTTGATGTGAACAGGCCGCCTATGTTCGTAGGTGGCAGCTTCAAGTAATTTTTTTACAGATTTTTTCTTTCATCTTTATATATCAATTCTGATTCTTGTCTGACCTATGCGCCATATGTCTCTCATCGCAGCTGTTCTTATCTCAGGTTGCAGTCAACAACATGCTCAAGATATCACGAATCAATACTTTAGAGACCTTGAGTTCATCATGACCCATATTCCTTCTCATTTTGAGCCGAATGATACCAGGCGTCAAAACATCAATCTCACAGCTCAATGCTATACTGTACCTTTTGATTTTAACGGTACTCACTATGAATTGCTTTTTGAAGATGTCCTTAATACCGGGTACACTCAACACCATGCATATAAGGAAAATCCGGCTGCGGTACTCATGAGTCCGGATACACTTAGATTGTATAGGAATGATTCGCATACAGACCTTACACTTGGTCAGCGGATACCTACTATGGGTGTTCTTAGGACGGCCCTTGGAGATGATACTGTCTCTGTAGAATACCGTACCGCAGTAGCGCATCTTGCTTCGCAGTTTAAGAAAACATTATAGTCAGCTCGTTTTTGGACTAAGCTATCCTGCGTATACATTGAGGTCAAGTGCATCTTCTGAGACCTGACTTCGGTAATTACCGGTAAGATTGACGAGCATGGAATACGGTTTGTCCAGATATTGCTTGATAAGATAGGTTAGACCATTGTAATCCAGTGAGGTGTTGGGATTGTCTGTCTGCCTGGGATCACCCATGACCACCAGTTTTGAACCTTCTCCAAGACGTTCAGCGATAGTCTTCAGCTCATAGGGCGAGAGGCTTTGCGCTTCATCGACGATTACTAGCGTACGTTCAAATGACCTGCCGCGCATAAAACCGGTATAGGTCATCTGCACCGCTTCCATCCTGTAAGGAAGATGGGCTTCACCATTGATGGCATTTTTGTCTATCCTTGACCTTTGCGGACCATAATCATTATCGTATTCAGGATGCAGGAACATCTCTTTAAACGGGAAGCGTAATGACGATACCCTATGTGCATCTGCGTAAGGTGCAAGATGTTGGCTGAGCTTTTGGAACAGATCTCCTGGAAGTGCTCCTGGGTCACGTCGTTTGCCTCCTAGAATCTCGTTTGGCTTAAGCAGGACGATCTGATCATAATCTGAGGATTTGCTTTCAGATTCTCCGCCTCTTTTGACCCGAGGCTCTTTATCGTACGAAAGTATCTGATCAACTGCGCACGCATATGCAAGAACGGTCTTTCCAGAACCTTGTGTGCCTGTCAGGAACATTAATTGGACATCTTTATTCATGAGACCATATTGCATAGCAATGTATTGTTCCATATCTCTTGGACTGATGCCCAAGATGTGTTCGGTCTCGTGATGGTGGAAATGCAGGGTCTTATGATATTCTCTGTCTGCCAAAAGTTCAAGTCTTTGGTTTTCTACATCGATAATG
The DNA here is from genome assembly GCA_020637435.1 of Candidatus Woesearchaeota archaeon. Classification (GTDB taxonomy): domain Archaea; phylum Nanobdellota; class Nanobdellia; order Woesearchaeales; family JACJVW01; genus JACJVW01. The sequence goes on along the minus strand of JACJVW010000001.1, from coordinate 129,404 downwards.
CGGTTACCATGTTTGTTGCGTACCAAATCACCAGTAACTTTAGCGTAGACTGGATGATCCTGACTGGGAAAGCGCACAAATTGATTCATGAAGAATTGCCCGAATTCATTGTCTTCACCGAAGTGTAGTCTAGTAGCTTCAGCGATGGGAAGTTTTCCATTGTGTTCGTACAGCGCAGCAAGAAGTGAGTTGCTGTCTCCTGTCACCATGCCTCTTTGCACGATGTCCTGGTCAACAATGAGGAATTCAGGTCGTTCAACATTGAATCCTCTACGGTTATATTTAATCCTGTGACGATATTCTGTAGTGATAATTTTTAGATTCTGCAGTTCTGGAATCTCAATTTCTTCGGTTTTCTTTCCCTGCATATCTGGTGAGAAAAACCCATATGCCAGCTTTGCAAGCTCGCTGTTAGAGAAATCTCTTCCCTTGAATACATTCTCATCGAGCACAGCTACGTCAAGACCTTCAGAAGCTGAGAAGACGGATACATTGGGATCGATATCCAGGGGTACCCGACTGTCACGATCTTCCATAAGATTGGTTAGGTAACGCAAGGTATCAAGCGCTCCGGCGCTTCCTTGTTTACTCATATGCACGTCAAGACGGTCAATAAACTGCCCTGGAATAACTACCAGATTTTTTTCACCAGCATGCTTGTCCTGGTTCCTGCTGAATTGTTCGAAGGCATCAGGGCCACCATGCAGATAAACATCCGGGAAAAGGAGATTGATTGAGTGATATTCTCGGCTCATTCAGTGAAACACCTTTTGATGAGTTTATAGTTTCGGGTGAGCGCAGTCTTAGTGGATTTGTGTTCACGGTCGTTCTGGATGAGGTCATAGAGGCACAAACCTTTCCTGCGCATCCTATCAGGATAGCTTTTATTACCTGAGCGAAGGCGCTCTGAAATGACTCCAAGCAGACTACTATCTTTTTTGGTAGCTTCTGCGTCCATATATTGCCTGATATTCTGCTCATGGCTGAATATGGCAGTATAAGGATTCGCTTCTGTTTTGCATGCATCGATTGTCCGCTCAAGCCCATTATACACGGCTTTGACCTCCTCAAAGTGCTTCTGTTCTTCGGCACCCGTGGTCGTCGAGAAATCTATGAGACTGCTCATGATGCTGTAGCTGAAGAGTTGGCCAAAGTCATCTGTGTTATCGACGAGCATCTTTAGCTTATTGCTTAATCCATAAAGTTGTCTTGGTGCAGGTATGATACATCCCTCTGTGCAGTCACTACTTCTAAGAAATCAATTCCTTTTTATATGCACATATATACTCTAGACTCTATTTTAAAGGCAAGATGTCTCATGCCCTTTTCGCAGTACTGAGATAGGTTTTTAAACGGAAATTTCCTGGATTTCTTTTATGGGACCGGTAGTTCTGCTGATTAGGGATGGGTGGGGAGTCCGTGCTGACTGTGAGGGTAATCCACTGTGTACGGCTAAGATTCCGTTTACCAGGAAACTCTTGGACCAGTACCCTACAGCGGTCCTTGCAGCTTCAGGTGAAGCTGTTGGTTTGCCTAAGGGGTATCAGGGTAATAGCGAGGTAGGACATCTGACACTTGGCAGCGGCAGGCAGATATATCAATCGCTTGCCCGTATCCAACACAGTATCGAAGACCGTTCTTTTTTTTCTAATCCAGCGCTTATGCAAGCTATGAAGACTATGGGATGTCTCCATATCATGGGTCTTGTCCAGAATGAAGGTGTGCATGCTCACAATGACCATATACTTGCGCTTCTTGAGATGGCATACAAACTTGGAGTACATGATGTTGTAGTGCATGCGTTTACCGATGGTCGTGATTCCCCTCCAAAAAGCGCCAAGCAATATCTAGATGAGATTTCGAGGTCTTTGGTTAAGTACGGTGGGAGATTCGGCACGATTGTCGGGAGATACTACGCGATGGACCGGGATACTAGGTGGGAGCGCACACAGCTTGCTTATGATGCCATCGTCAAAGGAAAGGGCAGAGCTACCAAAGATGTGGATACCGCAATTCTTGAGGCTTACGATGATGGTCTTACTGATGAGTTTATCACTCCACGTATAGTCGATGGATATGAGGGACTTAAGGAAGGTGATGCTGTCATCTTCGCAAATTACCGCTATGATCGGGCACGACAACTTGCACAAGCATTCTGTATGGAAGGCTTTGAAGGATTTGCGCTTGCGCATCCCATAATCACTTTTGTTGCCATGACTGCATACTACCCGGAGATAAGTTGCCCAGTCGCATTTCAACCGCAAAGGATAGATCATGATTTAGGTTCTGTATTGAGTGCAGCTGGACTTAAGCAGCTGCGTATTTCAGAGACTGAGAAGTATGCGCATGTAACATTTTTCTTTAACGGTCTGCATGAAGAGCCGTACCCTCGCGAGGATCGCGTGTTGATACCGAGTCCAAAGGTAGCGACCTATGATTTACAGCCTGAGATGGAGGTGCATAGTATAACCTCGCAGATAGTCGCAGCATTGAAGCATAGGACACACGATGTTATCATTACCAATTTTGTCAATGGAGACATGGTCGGTCATACAGGAAAGTATGATGCGGTAGTCAAAGCAGTAGAAGCGGTTGATAATTGTGTGCAGCAGGTTGTTGAGGAGACACTTGCTCAGGACGGCTTCGTTTTGATTACAGCAGACCATGGGAATTGCGAAGAGATGATCGGTGATGTCTTGACGTCGCACACGACGAATCCTGTGCATTGCATCATAGTCAGTAAAAAGCAGTTTATTCTAGATAGGAAAGAAGGGGATCTAAGCGATATTGCTCCAACAATCCTGAAAATACTTGGACTTACACAGCCTGCTGAGATGACCGGGCGTCCGCTTCTGCGTTGAGTTTCTTTAGTGCTTCTTCGAATGCCTGCTTTTCATCGAGTGCTGTCGTGTCTATGATGATATCAAAGTGTCTTGGGTCGTAGACATCTATTCCGTAATATTTCTGATATCTTTTTGTATCCGTCCTGATGCGGCGTCTGACTTCCTGCAGAGTCTTCTCTAAACTGTCGAGATCGCCTTCATTTCGTGTACCGCTCTTGTCATGATGTATACGTCTTGCCGCTTCTTCGATATCAGCTTTGACGAATACCTTTATTGAATCTGGAATGAAGAAGAAGGATGTGCGCCCCTCAACAATGATATTATCCTCTGATGAGAGACGCTTCTGATATTCATCAACTTCTCTGTCGATATGTGGGTCGGTCTCGCCTAATTCAAGATATTCGGTGAGTGTCATGCCTTTCTCTTTGGCGCAATCACGAAATATTTGACCCATGTAGTAGCGTGTGAGGTGCAACTTATCGGCAAGTTTTCTTGCTATAGTGCTTTTGCCTGAGCCGGGAGTTCCACCGACCGTTATTCGCATAGGATCTCCTCCAGTTTCTTCAGGATCGCATCTTTCTCTTTGACTGGATATTTGATAGAACCTGCAACTTCGTGCCCTCCTCCCTCGATAGTGGGAAAGCTTTCTTTAAGCCGTGCGATGACCATGCTGAGAGGTTTGACTGGCATGCTCTCTCTAATTATGATAGTTCCAGGCACTACACCTACTGTCACTCTTTTTTCATCAGAGAACGTGTCATGCAATAAGCCTACAGTCCTTCCTGGCTGAGGGAATCGGTCTGGCCCGGTCTTGTCTTCGAGGTCGATCATCCTTACTTTTATATCGTCATCCCTGATCACCCGCAAGTGGTCTTTGCACTCATCTTTCCTGTTCTTGATGAGTTCACTTACATGACCTGAGATAATACTGAAGAAAGCGTCAGAAGACCATACTTTCTCAAAGACACCTTTTCCAGAGTCGGTCCTCAACTGAAAGGCGATATAGTCAATGCAATTGGCATATCTCATGCCCTGCTCTCTGTCCATCTGTACCTTGGCAGTATACGCGTCAACTTCAGGACCTTCTGATTTGTCAGCTATCGCAGCTATGGCCGGCAACTCTTGCAGACCTATGCCCGGGTGTATGATGTTGGCAAGCTCATGTGCGAGCATGCCTGTGCAGATCTGGCTGCTACCTCCTACAAGATGAGGATTAATGTGCACATCAACTTCATCGCAGATGGTCGATCGCTGTTCGTTTACCATCTCGGGTTTGTGATGATCAACGATGACTAACTTGCTGTGGTTCGATTTTGCTATGCGGATGCCCATAAGGTCTTGCGGTGTAGAACCATTGTCCATAATTATGATGAGTGGCGCTCCTCTTCCCATGCGTTCATTGAGACCAATATCTTTGAGCGCGTCGGTGAGGTCATAGAAAGGAGCTTTGCATAATTGCCTTACGCAGCTATGGCGGCGAAGGCCGAGTTTATGTGCTTGCGCACCGATAGCTTTCTCTAGCTGGACTGCCGAGAGAATGCCGTCGGTGTCATTGTGATAGCGAAGTACAATCAGACGATTATTTGTAAGGGCGTCAGCAATCATATCGTTTGCCTTAAAGAATCTCTCCTGTAATCTGTTATATATCTCTGAAGGCACTTGCCAAGTATGTTCATTATTCATAGTGATCTCCTCAAATTTAATGTTCAGTTTCTCGATAGTTGTTGCTACAATCTCAATATTTCCTTTGCGGTTCTTTATTTTACCTGTGATGTGGATCACATCTCCAGGTACGAAGCTCTCACGTTTTGCAACCACTACATGTGTCGTTTTTCCATCCGTCACGGTGTACAGGACCGGGAATGTCCACTCTTAGGACTTTTGCGACACCTTCGTATGTTTCCATCTCAACCTGGAAGTTTGCATAATATAAAAAGGATTAGTCAAAAAATTCTGATATTCTCTTCTTAGCCGCTTCGCGTTTTTTCTGGTGGTTTTCGAGGAATGCGCTCATCTTCTCGACAAGTATCGCTTTGAGTTCGCCAGAAAGCAGTTTTCCGGATCTGTAGTCTTTGTAGACTTTAGCAAGTTTTTCATCGTCTTCCTCAAAAAAGGTCAGCCATCTGTAGCTGGTATCGATATCAGGATCGCCGCCGAGCTTTCGGTGCTCTTCTATGGTCGCCTGCCCACCGGAGAATGCGTATTTGTTTATCTTCTTCTTGATGTCTTTTGGTGTATCGGTCAAGGAGATGAATGAACTTGGATCGGATGATGACATCTTGCCTCCTCCAAGCCCTGGAACGAAGAGGTGATAGGTTGATGCGAGCTGCATGAATCTGTGTTCTTTGTAGCGTTTAGCAATATCGCGAGCGAGCCTCAGATGAGGGTCCTGGTCAACACCCACCGGAACGAACGTTGGTACAGGTCCTTCAAACTCCGGAAGCTGGACGTGGAGCATATCTGCTGCTTGCAGCAGTGATGAGACCATTTTGCCAGGGGAGATTTCCCCGTATACTGCCTTGAATTCATTGAAAGTTGCATGTCTTGCGAGTACGTTTTGCAGTCGGTAATATGCATTTGCTTTGACCGGGTCACTTGAGCGGTTGCTTTGGAAGTAGATTTCGCAATTCTTTGGTTCAAGGCCAAGAGCAATGTAATTGGTGATGTACTGCTCGATGGCTTTTTCCCTGGAGACTTCAAGAGATTGACCGCGGGCGTTCCAGGCTTCAATATCAGCAACACAGATGTAGAGTTTTGCACCGAGTTTCTGATAGAATATCATCTGCTGTGCAAGAATCATATGTCCTATATGGAGCATGCCTGTTGGCATGAGGCCGGTCATCATTACAAACTTTTTGCCTTCAGATTTCGCTTTTAGGATGCTTTGAAAATCACGGTGTGCAAAGACTTTTTTTCTGCGAAAGAGTATGTGCTCCATAAATTCAGAGGGGAGTTTCTCAAGGTGTTTGAGTCCAAATTCATTTATGACTTTCTCATAGTCGATATCGCCTTTGACATCCCATGGGGTGATGACTGCCATATGCTATGTTGGGCTTTTAGCGCTTAAATAGTTTGTGGTGAATGCGTTGCAGACAATGCTATGCCGTAGTATCTGGGTATTATGAAAATAGGGTGCTAAAAGGTCAATTTTATTAATGCGAGTTCCTGTCCCTTAGGGTATGAGAATTATACTAGCTTCAGAAAGTCCAAGACGCAAAGAGTTGCTGGGACGCATCGTGTGCAAGTTTGAAGTGGTCAAGAGCGATTATGAAGAGGACAATAATCTGGATATGACTCCAGAGGCCCTTTGCCTTTACCACGCTGAGGGCAAGGCCAGGGAAGTTGCACATAGATTTCGTGATGCCGTCGTGATCGGAGCTGATACTTTTGTAGTCCATGAGGGAAGGATCCTTGGCAAACCTGGGTCAAAGGAAGGTATTGTAGAGATGCTCATGCATATCCGCGGACAAGAGGTCGATGTTTTTACAGGAGTCTGCATAATACAAGAGGACAAGTGCAAGAAGCATGTAGAGAAGACGGTCATCAAGATGACTGATATTTCTGACGAAGATATAAGGAGGTATGCCGAGAATGTAGAAGGTCTTGACAAGGCAGGCGGATTCGCAGCGCAAGGTCTTGGCAGTATCTTCATCGAGCGGATAGATGGCTGCTATTACAATGTCATCGGTCTCCCCTTGCATCGTGTGTATGTCCTGCTCAAAGACTTTGGTGTTGATGTCTTATGCAAAAGGCAATAATAACGTATACTGGTGATACTGCCAGCATGAATATACGTGCGCATCTTCTGGAAGAGTATGAGTTTGTTCAGAATGATGAGGTGTTTGAAGGCAATCCAGTATATGAGTTTACTGATATTAAGCTATATACTTTGGCGACTGAACATATACATGCGGAACATCTTGATAAAAAGATCACATCAGATCTGTTCTGTTTTGCGACAAAGCATCAAAGCGCTGCGGGAAAACCGTCGCTGACAGTACATGTCCAGGGCAACTGGTCTACAGCCGAGCATGGAGGAGAGGAAGGAAGCCTAGGTGTGGCTGCAACTTCGTATATGAAGCTAGCTCTTGAAGCTCTTCGTAATAGAAATACGCTTGAGGGATATGAAGTCACGATGGAAGCTACGCATCATGGTCCTGCGATGGATACTCCGTCATTCTTTATCGAGATAGGCAGCCATGCCGAGGAATGGAAGAACCCTGAGGCAGGCAAGATCATCAGCGATGCTATTATGGATATTCTGCCAAAAGACCAGTCTACACAGAGTGTTGTAGTTCTTGGTGGAGGGCATTACAATGCTGTCGCGAATAAAATCATGGAACGTACGGAATACGCTGTAGGACACATTTGTCCAAAGTTTGCGCTTGAGTATCTCACTGTAGAGTTGCTTGGTGATGCTGTGCAAAGAAGTATACCTCCGTCAAGTCTTGTTGTGATTGACTGGAAAGGACTAGGTCCACATAAACAGCATGTCCTTGATATTCTCACAGAAATAAATATACCTGTTGAGCGGGCAGCACATCTTCTTGATAGATGATCACTTGCCTAGATACGTGCGTGCCTGCTCGTGGATGGTCGGTTGCACATCTTTTGGGATCTGCACCGTAATCTCTGTCAGCGCAGCTATGACCATCTGTTGAAGTGGTTCTTTTAGCCTGCTTGCAAATTGGAAGGCATTTAGTAATCTTGTTGTCGTGGTCATGTTGATTGGCGCAAGTTCAATTATCTTGTCGCGCATCCATACGATGCCTTGTTCTGTCCAGAGGACTTTGTTATTGACTGCCAGGGGAAGGAAAAGCGCCCGCGACCAAGTGGGCTGTTTGATATCGAACGTCTCCCTTTCCTGTTCGGCTTGTATCATTTCAAAAACATCTTTATTCGTTCCGGATGCGATGATCCTGAGGTAATTAGCATATCCACTGAGATGACTATGCCATTTCTCATAGACTTGTTCGAGTATAGCATGGCGCTGGTCACTGCTGCTCCTGTTGAGCAGCGCAAGCGCGCTGACGCGGTCCTGCGCGGTAGTGGCTTTTAGATAGTGAGCTATAATCATGTCATGCACTTGCGGATTGTCGTCGACCGCCAAGAGGCTGAGCAGAGTGTTCTTGAGCATCCTTCGCATGATTCCTTCTTGCAGGGAAGGGGCGGTGGCATACGTGTCGATGCTTTCAAATGACGACAGCAACGACTCATGGAATTCGTCATAGACTTTAAGTGCAAGTTGTTCGCGAGCGCGCACCATCTCAGGATACCATGTAAGGTATTCCCTGTTTAGCGGTGTCTCATCTATACGAAGCATGTAAGCTTTGATAGGGTCGGATATCTCCTGGTCAAGAAGCGTCTTAGCATAGGTGCTTAACCAGACTTCACTTATTTGATGGTGCTCATCTTCCATAAGCGCAACTCGTTCGATGTCTGTGAGACGTCTCATCGCGTCAACTCTGTTGAAGATGTTGGGGTCATATCTTGCCTGCATCGCCAGAGTCTTGTTATCCTGACTCTTATTGTGGATGATTCCGTAGAAACTTGATCCACGATTGAGCGAAGCGAATGAAGGTCTGTCAATATCATGTATCTTTATCTCCTGCACTGTCTCTTTGACCTCGATTGTCTGTTCGACCATATCGTTTCCGTCTTCGTCTATTAGCGCGATGGTGAGAGGGAAATGGAACGGCTTTTTGTCCTGTTCAATAGAGATGGTGTATGTCCTTGACTCTTCATCATATGACTCAGATGTCTGAACTTTTGGATAACCTATGCGATGCAACCATTCCTGCTTGAACTGTGCCAGGTCTGTGCCGCTCACTTCTTCGAAGCAAGCGAAGAATTGGTCGGTGTTCGCATTACCCCCATGATATCGCCTAAAGTAGAGTGTCTTTCCTTCTTTGAATTTATCATCACCAAGAATGAGACGGAGCATACGGATGACTTCAGCAGCTTTGACGTATGTCACGCTATCGATGAGTTCATCAGGATCATTGAAACCCTCTCTAACGATTCGTCCCGCTCTTCCTGAGTCTTCTATTGCGAGGGGTCCTATGAGCGGGTGCCGGATGGTGTCTATCTGGTCAAGACGTATGATATCTTTGTCGAAGATCTCCTGCACATACTGCCTTTCTACATCTACGGTGAACGCTTCATTGAGCCAGAGATCAAAGGGTGATTCCATTGTCGTCTCTGATCCGCACTGGTTGTGCTCAAATTCGTGGACGATAACACTATGCGCGTAGATGAGACTCTGGTCTGTGGTATGTTCGTCAATCAGCGCGGCGTCGGTCACGATGGTGGTATTGCCCACATTCTCCATGCCTCCGAAATTGGATTTACTCATGCAGATTGTCCTGTAGGTGTCATGACTGTATTCGTAGTCCTGAGTTCGAAAGACCCATTGGATAGAGTCTTTGAGTATGCGCATAGGTATCTTGACGTCGTTGACATGGCCTTTTGGAACAAGGTACTCAAGCTTGACGTGCTTACCTGTAGGCAGTGTTATACCGTCATCCAGAACATCCCAGGTTCCTACGCATATACAGAATAGGTAGGGTGCCATCGGAACCTCATTTCGATAGGTGATCATCTGTCTTGCTGGATCCTGAGGCGTAAGCATAGGTCTGCCGTCCGGATGCAGTGACCTGTCTATGTTACCGTTGCTGATAAGATGCGTATACCGCGCATCTGCCTCGATAGTAGTGGTGTACGTGCATTTAGCCCTGCAATCATCGAAGATTGGAGTTATCCTCTGAAAACCCCATTGCTGGCATTGGGACATGTACTGTTGCGGCGCATCTTTTGGTGTGACATCTTTATAGATGCCTTCGAGAATATGGTCTGATGGTTCGCAGATATTTCTTATGCGGATGGAGAATTCTTCGCCTGTTTTTACAGTGGGAATCTGTATGATGAGATGGTTATTCTCTGTGTCGTATTCATGTTCAAGCATAGTGCCATCAGCGGCATCGTGCTCAACCCATTCAACGGATTCAATCTTCAGGTTTTTCGCATTAAGTACAATGGATGATAGTGTGTCTTTTGCTCTTAACCTCATCGTATTGGTGACGTGAACCTGGTTGTGCGGCTGGAAATTGATAAAAATCGTGCAATGATCAAGGAAGACCGGGAGTTTGGCGAAATCCTTGTGGAGGTATTTGTATCTACTCATGCATCCTATGCATAATGTGCTGTATTTATGTGTTGCGCATTTGGTACATTACACTTATATATCCGTTACACTACCTTCAACATATGCACATTTTACACTATCTTTTTGATCATCCCCATATCAGGATGTTCTATCATGAACAGAAAGACCTTAGAGAGCTTAGGCGCTCATTTGAGATGTATGTATTTTCAGTCTACGATAAGGTGCGCATCATAACTGAGATCCAGAACAAAGTCTTCGATATCAGGAACGAAAATGGCGGTTTCATCGATGATGACAAAAAGAATTTTGCATTGCGCGCTCAACCTCTTGGCAATGTCAACTATGAGAAAGACCGGAAACCTATGTACTACAAGGGTTGGGTGAATCGACGCCTCAAGCAGATCAAAAAGATCCTGCATCTGGAACTAAGGTCTAAACACTCTGTGCAGCACATGGTCTCCATCATCGATGCGGTAAATGGTATCGAGAACCGACTGAGCAAGGTGCGCAACAAACATGCCGCGGAGGAGCTTGAAGAATTGCGGGAACGTTTGCATCGTCTGGTGTCTAATCTTGAGCATCAACAGGCGTTTATCGATGAGCTGTATCCCCTGAAGAACTGGTCTCTTAATGCGCAAGACACATTATTCACCAAGAGTTTTAGTGATAGCGTGTTCGAAGAGATACGACTGCTGTTCAATATGCAATTGACAACAAGGAACTACAATTGCTACCAGGCAGAGATTGCTAAGGCTATCCATCAGCATGATATTCCGCATGACTCTTTTCTGGGCAAGCTTATAGAAGAGCATATTGCTAAGGTGAACGGCCGGAAAATTTCGAATCTGGGTTCTATGGTGACCTGCTATCATGCCCGACCTATCTATATCCGAGGACCGCTATTCCCGTTGGATGCGCGAAAGAAATCTACCGGATTCTTCGTCGATACAAGTGCCGCTGAAACCCGTATGGTCGTCGAGAAGATATACGGTATCACGAATCCAAGTGAAGTTGAAGTCTTCAAACTACAGATACCAAGAAATGTGTTCAGGTATGCGCTTAGAGACAATAATGACAGTAATGAAGTATCCTTGATGGGACCTTCTCTTGAGCATTCAAAGGTCTTTCGTCCAACATTCTTCCCTAATCTCAATGAGTTTTACACGAAGGGGCTTATCATAGTGCAGAGACTATAACTACTCTTTAGGGACGATAGTTTTATAAATAGGACCGGCTTATTGAGTGCTATGGCTGCTCTTGATAGTCTGGATATCCACTTCGTAGACACCAATCCTGAGGTGATTCTGGAACTTTCTAAGCAGAAGGCTCTTGAGAGATGCCATTTCAAGATAGGCAATGTATTCGAATATAAAGACGGAAGTCTTGTTTCTCCAGCAAATTCTTATGGTGATATGGGGGATGGTATCGACCTTGATTATGCACAATATTTTCCAGGTATCGAGAAGAAAGTCCAGAGGTATATCCATGAGAACCATGGAGGGCAACTGCCTATCGGCTCCGCTCAGATAGTTCCGACAAATGATGCAAAGCATCCGTATCTTGTTGTTGTTCCGACTGTGCGAAAGCCGCGTGACCTAAGTTCTGAAGAAGATATCTATCATGCGATGACTGCTATGCTCTGTGAAGTATTGACATTCAATGAGAAGGTCAGTGATCTGGAATCCAGGATCGAACCCATCGAGAAAGTGATTGTGCCTGGGCTTGGCACCGGTTGCGGAGGATTGTATCCTGACCTGTCTGCAAGAGCGATTGCACGCGCGTATAATAGGGTAAACCTTGCGCACTATAGCGCAAGAAAATAAGAAAATTATTTCTTTTTATCCTCAGCAGGAGCTTTCTCGTGGATGACCGGGTCAGGGATGCCTGCGTCCTTCATCGCTTTTACGATCTCACGAGGTTCTTTGCCAGCCAAATCTTTAAGGATCTGGTCAGCCTGCTTAGCATACATATCATGCTTCTCCTTGAGTTCTTCTGCAAGCTTCTTCTTTTCCTCTTCAAGCTCTTTTTTCTCGGCTTCGGAAAGCTCAGTCTTGCCGCCAAGGATCTGCGCATCGAATTTGCCAGCATTTATTTGATCAATCGCTTCGTGCGCCGGGACGCCTTCGACGAGGATGCCCATGGACTGGCAAGTGCCGACGATCTCTTTTACTTTTCCTTTGGTGTCTTTACCTAGGGTATCGTCTGCTTTCATCTGCGCAATCTTGATTATCTGTTCGATCTTCAGATCAGCCACTTTATCAGTGAGCGGATTGCCTGCTCCCTTGTCAACACCTGCTTCTTTTTTGATGAGAGCGGATGCTGGCGGAGTTCCTACGGTGATTTCATAGGATTTGTCGGTCATGTCGATGGTGACTTTGACCGGTACCTGCATCTTTGCGAATGATGCGGTCTTCTTATTAATATCTTGGACAACCTGTCCAATGTTCACTCCCATAGGGCCAAGCGCAGGACCTAGAGGTGGAGCTGCGGTAGCTTTGCCACCTTCAATAAGGACTTCAACAGTTTCTTTTGCCATAATTTAACACCTTGAATATGATTCCAGACATTGCATCACGTCTGGTAGCGTAACTGTACTTAGGATTAGTAGGCGGTTTATAAAGGTTTCTTATCGATTCTCAATACTGGGCTTTGCAGCTTCTATGGCACCGAAAATGTACTTAGTTTTGGGATGTGGTTCACTACAGGGTAATCTTGTTATTATGTATAAGCTAAAACCATTTAAGTGGCGATGTGTTGTGCGTTGGTATGAAAATTCTGTTCGTTAGACCTCCGCGGTACAGGTGGCCGCTGCATTCTGAGCATAGTAGTTTTTGGCAGCCACTGGGTTTTGCGTCTATGGCAGCGGTGCTTCGAGAACAGATGGGTGGTTTGCAGATTAAGATTCTTGATGCACCCATCATCAAAGCAGGATGGCGAACGACTAAAGAGTTGATTATTGCTGAGCAACCGGATGTTGTCTGCGTTGGAGAAGAGACGGTCAGTTCGCATGAAGCGATCAAGATTGTACAATTTGTTAAGCAGGAGTTTCCTACTTGCCGGGTTATCGCAGGTGGGCCTCATTTCTCACATATGGCGGAGCATACGTTGCAGAACTTTCCTGTGGATTATATCGTGTTTGGTGAAGGGGAGCTAACGTTGCTTGAACTTATCGAGCACATATATGAAAGAAAGGAAATACTGAGCAACCTTGATTCGATATGCGGAATTGGCTTCTTATGGGAAGGCAGGCTTCGCAGGACTGCTGGTCGGATGCCGATGAAGATGGATGATTTACCGATGCCTGCTTATGATTTGCTGCCAATGGAATTATATGGAAAGGGTGCGAGTACCCATAAGGATTTGGTAGCGGTTGAACACTCGCGTGGATGCACTGCAAGCTGTAATTTTTGCATCTTGTGGAAACAGCTAGGGAAGCCTGGAGAGGATGGGGAGGTGACTGCGTGTTACCGAACGAAGTCACCGGAGAAGAGTTTTGAAGAAGTTCGCTATTTGCACAGGAGGTATGGACGCAAGACATTTTGCTGGGTTGACCCGACCTGGAATGCTATTCCATCGTGGAACCGCAGGTTTTCGGAGCTCATGATTGAGAGTGGTCTTGAAGTGGACCATAGTGTCTGGATGCGAGCAGACTATATCCTGCGGGACAATAAGAATGGATCATTCGATATGCAGATGCGAGCAGGTGTAAAGCAAATCATGATTGGTGTGGAGCGGCTTGAGGATGACCAACTGGAAAGCCTGGAGAAGATAGGGTATTCGTACGAGAAGTTGAAGGAGACGTTTGAACTTATACAGTCGTATCCAGATGTGCTTTCGGTTGCTACGTATATTTATGGCCTTCCGGATGATACACCCGAACGGATATCGGCTTTCTACGATAAATTGCGGACTTTGCCTATTGACATCGGAGTTCCTATACCATTGACGCCAAATCCGGGGACGAAGTATTTTCATGAACTTGTTGACAGTGGATTAGTTGAAGTGAAGAAATTCAAGTACTATAATTTTGTCAACCCGATTGCAAGGACGCACTACATGAGTAGGAGCGCGTTATTGTATAGCATGCTTACAGAGGAGCTAAAGACATTTGCATACAGGAAAGGATATAGCAAAATGATCAAGCTCAAGAAGAGAAGGGGCTCCGGGTTTCGTGGTGTGGGCAGGTCAAAGACGAGCATGACGTTTCGCATTCTACGTGCGATTGCCCAGCAATCGCTGCTAGGTACGACTTATAATTTTAATATTAAGCCTGAATGGTATGACAGGTAAGTATTAAAGGGCTCCCTGGTTCTCTGTTGGTATGAAGGTTGTGTTGGTAGCGGACGATTACGAGCCGCCAGTTACTGGTATAGGGGTCTATACGAACGGACTTGCACAGTATCTCTCTGATAGGGGGCACGAAGTACTTGTGCTTACTTCTGACGCAAAAGACAAGCCTGTATGGGATAAGGGTGAATATCTTTCTGTGTATCGGTTTCCCGGCTACAGGCCAAGGGGCAGACATTTCTCCGTTGCGCTTCCTAAGAAAAAACGCATTCGCACACTTTTTACTCAATTTAAGCCAGATTTGGTGCATTACCAGGGATTGTCTCCACTTGTGCGCGCCGCGTACTTTGAAGCGAAACGACTTGGGATTAAGCATGTATATACAAATCACCTGGTTATGGAAAATTTTCAATCAAATAGTCTAATGGCAAAGATGTTTCTACCGTATCTGAAATCATCACACACCAAAATTCAACAGTGTTCAGATTTACTGCTTACACCTACTAAGCATATGTATCAACGGGTGACCCACCAGAACAAAGTGCATGTGCCAAACTTTGTGCAGGTTAAGCATTATGAGACTGAGAGAAAGTCGTTTCACGGAAAGTTGTTGTATGTGGGCAGACTTGATAAAGAAAAGAATGTGGAATCGCTCATTACCGCGATGAGGCGGTTACAAACTTCTTGCACTTTAACCATAGTAGGTTCCGGAAGCGAAGAGAAACGACTTAAACGGAAAGCCAAGGGTTTACCTGTCGCTTTCCTAGGGCAACTTGATCATACCATGGTGACTTCGCTTTATAAGCAGCATGATATATTTGTTCTTCCTTCTACGCATGAGGTGTTTGGCATTGTTCTCTTGGAGGCGATGGCTGCAGGCATGCCTATCGCTTGTTCGCAGAATGTGCAGAGCGATGTCGTTGTTCCCTATGTGAATGGGCTCTTATTCTATCCTCATGACCCTGATGATCTGGCTAGGCAGGTAGAGATTCTGGTTCGTAACAGACCGCTTCGGCTGCGTTGCATAGAGAATAATCAGGAAAAGGCTCAGCGGTTTGATGTATCAGTTATCGGACCAGAGATTGAGGGCGCGTATGCTTCTTTGGTCGCTTCATCAAGTGTGAAACAATAACTGAGGTACAAAGTGCGATGCAGACCCATTGACTAAGAACTAGTCCATAGTGGTATAGGTAGTCCGGGTACCATCTGAGGAAGTCAATAAGGAAACGCGAGCCACAGAATAAGAGCACAAAGTATCCCATGAGTTCTCCTGGTTGTCTTGGTTTTTGACGTCGTAGGAAGAGGAAGATAGGTATCATGCTTAGGATGGTGTAGATGTGCGTCGGGTGATATGACGAAGGCCATCCGGGGTAGGTTATCGCCCAGGGAACATCAGTTGGTATGCCCACGCCAGAACCGTGAAATACTGATGTTGTATAGTACAATGCTGTGAAGATGGGTGCGTAAAGTGCAAATGCATCAAGGATGTTCAATAACTGTTCCTGTGTCATCCCTTTTCTTGTCCAGGTGATGATGGCGATGCCGAAGGCTCCTCCCAACAGGACTCCCCAAGATACCCAGCCATCGATCATCGGATTGAAGAAGTCATACCATGCGGTGAAGGAATCGCCTTCGAAAATGGCGTACCAAAGCCTTCCACTGAAGAAGGCGAAGAAGAGCATGCTTGCCATGACGCTAAGCAGGAATCTGCTGGCGTGTTCCCTTCTAAGCCGCTTGTAGACGAGGAAGCAGTAGAAACCGAATATTGGTAGCACGAGCATATTTTGGAGCAGAGGGATCTGCCACAATAGTATCATGCAGAGAGGTTGTATCCAGATGTATAAAATCCTGTTGCTTGGGAAAATGGGGGTTGATGCCCGGCACAATGCACTTTTACAGTAGTATTTCACCACAAAATATCAGTATAGCGTTTTTTCTGCAATCCCGAAAAAGAAATATTTATATATAAGTATACACTATAGTATACTAGTGAGGAGAAAGAGATAACAGTTTGTAGCAAAAACGCATGTTGCGCGTGACCCGCGCGTAAGAAATGAAGTCGAAACATCAACGGGGGTTCCGATTTTCGGACCCAATCATTCCCCCTGATCATTCAGGGTATCCCTATCACGTAGACTCTCTTGTCGAAATTCTAGACACCCCCCCACACTCTTCCAAGAGAGTCTACTTCCCCCTTTTTTATCTGTTCATTAAATATTGGTGATACGGGGTTCTTGGTATGTTGAGATCTGTATCAAGTTTTGCTGCCAGTAAGTTATCAAGAAATTCAGTCATCTTTTTCAGATGGTCGGGGTACTTTGCATGCATGCCTTTTGGTGTGTCTTCAATCTTGACCCTTCCTAAGTGAAGAAGTTCATCAGCGGATATTCTTTGATCGATACCCTCAAGGTCGACGCTTATCCTTGTCTTGTATAGATTTACCTGTCTTCCTTGCTGGAACTCATATGCTCCATATACTATGCCTTGATGCTGAGAAGGTGATGTGAAGCCAACAAGTGCCATAAGAATGATGTAGAGGGAGTTATTCTCTTCAACCTGACCAAAGAGAAAACTTTGGTCGTCCAATCTGAACCTGTCTAATCGCTGCAATCTCTCAATTTCGTATTGAGATACGTTGCGCAGGTGTTCATGGTTATTGCGCTGTCTGTTATATGGTGGTGTTAGGTCAATGAGGCTATCGTCTATATCAGTCAAGTAGAGATGGTCATTCCAGAAACTCTGTGCATCTCTTCCCCATGTTAATCTGAGACCCCAGTCATGGAGACGCTCGTGTGTCCTGATATGAAGCCCAATGCAGTCAAAGTAGTCTTTTGCATAGATTGAGAAATCTTCGATGACAAGATATCCGTCCATAGCCCACCGTATGTTGTGGTCTAAAAGATTATGAAATCCGTAGTTTGAGTAGTCTATCTGACTGCGTAGATCATCCTGAAGTGCCATGCTGTACGCGAACCTAGCTTATTTTATAAGCCTGAAGCATGATGTGCAGACTTTTCGGACAAAATGCTCGATCTTCCTTTTCATAGTTTTGTGTCAGATTTTGCCCGTCTTGGGGTGTAATGTGTAGATTGAGTATCCGGATGCGGCATATTCCTAAACTGATGGTGCTTATAACAATATTTATATATTGGGCTCACTTAATTGCCTCACAGGGGGGTATTTACTATGGTAATACTATTTGACCGGTACCATTTGCCGGAAGATGTACTTGATATTGTATTTGCTACGAAGCAGCAAAAGATCGTGGCACAAGTTCTTGTCAAATTCATAGCTGAGCATGGCGGTAGCATAGGTAAGACAGAGATGTCCTATCTGGCGACGACTCTGCATGAGGGTAAGTATGAAGCCTTCATCGATGAGGAACCATATAGGGGAAAGAAAGTAAGATTGTCGTACAATAAACGGCAGTTCTATGACCGTATCCTGACGCCTATGAAAACGATGGGGCTGGTAGATTACGATATGTACAAGAAGACATATCACATTTCTGACAAGTTCTATAATGAGATGATGCGTATCGGTCTAATGTGGAAGAACGCTGTCTCAAAGATGGGCATACAGAAATAAAAAAATCAACGCCCGTATACCGGGCGCATTAATCCAACCAGGTCTAGGTGCGCATTCCTGAAGAAGTAGCTTGGCTGTTCGCCAGTGAGCGGTCCTTGGTTCCCTTGCATGGGTGGTGAATGGGCAAGTATCCCTCTTTCCATAACCGATTCAAGGGCAGGTGCAATCGGAATCTCATAATGGGCAGGTCTTCTGTAGTAAGGTAATTCATGTCCGAATGTCGCTTCTAACGCTTCGCGATGAGCTACTTCTGGATAGGATGATGCGGGACCCGAACGGACAATCCCCTCAAGCTCCGAACTGAAATCGAATAGTCTAATCACCCCGTCAATGCAGGATGTTTTTAGTATAGATATAGTTTTGCTTCTAAACGATACATCAATACTTTTTGTAGCGAAATTGCGGTGCTGAGGGTCTCTCATGCGATTCCTGGTCGATGTAATAATTGCCCATCTCTATGGTGTCATCAATGACTCTGTTTGGTGTTGTGCGGCCATGCCAGAGTATGTACTGCTTAAAGACCTCGCCGTGACTATGCGGTGAAAGGCCGCTCTCTTTAGTCTGGTCGAGTACATAATTGAGGTCTCTCATGAGCTCTTTGGATACTTGTGTATGTTCCGGCATAAGGTCCTGCACTACATACATGAATACTGATCTCTTGAAATGCGGTACACCAAGAATCATATATTCCATCCTGTGGTTCCTGAGTCTCGGTAGGATACTTTGAACGGATAGTCCGAGCACATAAGACATCTCTAAAGGATTGATAGTGTTTTGGCCATCCTGGCCGTACATTTTCGATTTTTTATTGACTGCCCGCATCAGTAAGGTCTGGGCGGCCTCGTACCATGACCACTCATCAGGGCGGTAGAGCCTGTCCCATTCGGCCTCTCGTTCGATACGGTCAATAATATGGTATCTGGTTTGCTCATCGATCGTTGATCCGAAATGTCTAATAAAATCTGTCGCGGTGACTTCGATATGCGAAGTGTGGTTCCTGTCTTCTTTGCCAAGTGCCTGCAGCAGTTCATGCTCATCTTCTGCTCCATAGAGTTCACGAAGTATCCGCATGGGTACAAGCTGTACATCCTGTTTCAGATAACCCTTGATCAATTGGCTAAGATCTGTCATACTTTGTATAGATTCTGTACAATTTTATATATCTAGTGAAATTCTCAACTGGTAGGCTGTGAGGGGGCAAATTTTGTCAATTCCCTATGAGAGAGATAGTTTTATAAAGGACCCCTTGTTTCTAGTCGGCATATCCCATTGACTATCACCTATCTGGAGATAGAAGGGAGGAGATATTATGGATAAGACTCAGGCTACTAAAGCTATTGCAGTAGCGAAACAAATCGCTCCTAAAAGGAATTTTAAGCAACGAATCGATATGATCGTCGCGATCAAGGGTATCGATCTTAAGAAGAATGATCAGCAGATTGATTTCTTCGCTCAGTTACACTACCCAATCGAAAAACGACGGAAGATCTGCGGCCTAGTAGGACCTGAACTTTACGAACAGGCTCAGAAGGCTTTTGATAAGGCTATCCTTGTAGATGATTTCGATGCTTTTACCAAAAAGAAAGACATCAAGAAATTGGCTGATGAACATGACTTCTTTGTCGCACAGGGAAATATCATGAATAAGGTCGCAGCTACGTTCGGTCGTGTCTTTGGTCCACGTGGGAAGATGCCCAACCCTAAAGGCGGTTGCGTCGTACCACCTAACGCTAACCTGACCCAGGTCGCTGAACGACTGCAGAAGGTTGAGCAGGTCAAGATCAAGAACCAGCCTATGGTGCAGTTGACTATAGGTTATGAGGATACTGATGAGAAAGTCGTCGTCGATAATGCTTTGACGCTGTTCGACCAGCTTGTACATCACCTCCCTCAGGAAAAGAACAACATCAAATGCGTCTATCTGAAGCTTACCATGGGTAAGACGGTCAAGGTGGGCGATGAACAGTCTGCGGTTCAGGCTACACAAAAGGAATGATTATCATGGCACATGTAGCAGAATACAAGAAGGACATCGTCAAGCAGCTTGTTGAGACGATGAAGCAATACCCTATCATAGGTATTGTCAACATGGAGAATCTGCCAGCGCAGCAGCTTCAGCATATGCGAGAGAATCTGCGTGACAAGGTCACCATCATCATGACCAAGAAAAGGCTCATGAGAATCGCATTCAAAGAATCAGGAATCCCCGGTATTGAAACGCTTGAAAAATACTTCAGGGGCATGCCAGCACTTCTATTCACCAGAGATAATCCATTCACTCTGTTCGCTATCCTAAAGAAGAACAAGAGTGCAGCACCGGCCAAGGCGGGTCAGACTGCGGTCAAGGACATCGTCGTCAAAGCTGGCGCAACACCTTTCTCACCTGGTCCGATAATCGGAGAGCTTGGTGCTTTCGGTATCAAGACAGGCGTTGAAGGAGGGAAAGTCGCTGTGAAGGATGATAAGGTCGTCTGTAAAGAAGGCGAGGTCATCAGTGGACCACTTGCGGGTATCCTAACCCGACTTGGAGTCAAGCCGATGGAAGTTGGTCTTGACCTTATCGCGATATATGAGGAAGGCACTATCTTCGAGAAGTCCGTCCTTGATGTAGATGAAGACGAGTTTAGGAACAAATTCGCAACCGCTGCATCCGATGCTTTCGCATTGTCACTCGAGATTGGTTATGTAACGCCTGAGAATATCTTGGCGCTCTTGACCAAAGCATCTAGGGAAGCACATGCGCTTGGCATGGAAGCCGCGATCATCAACAAAGATAACGCTGAACAGCTGCTCGCACGAGCATATGTTCAGGGAGAGGCTGTCAAAGCCAAAACTGAAGCTTAGATTTGGAGGAATGTAAAATGGAATACATCTATGCCGCAATGCTTATCCACAAAGCAGGAAAACAGGTAGATGAAGCTACTGTCACAAAGGTCCTTGAGGCTGCTGGTGTCGCAGTCGATGAAGCTAGAGTCAAAGCTCTTGTCGCATCACTAGAAGGCATCGACATTGCAGAGGCTATCAAGAACGCTGCAATGGCTCCTGTAGCTGCTGCACCTGCTGCTGCTCCTGCGGAAGCAAAGGAAGATAAGAAAGAAGAGAAGAAAGAAGAAAAGCAAGACGATGGAGCTGCAGCTGCAGGTCTAGGCGCACTTTTCGGATAAATTTTTTTTTATTTACCATCAATTTACGTGAATGAACTATGTCAGAAGAGTCGAACAAAAAGGAGTTCTTGGACGAAGCCCATGTGCTACGCAAGGAAATTAGGGAATTAAGGACGAAAGTCAAAGATATCAACCAGGATAAAGAGACCTGGTTCGGTAAGAAGGAAGAATTCTCCAAGCAGATCCAGACACTTATCCATCAGATCAAAGAAGATAAGAAAGAAAGGAATCAGCTTACTGCTAAGGTCAAGGAACTCAAGACTTCAAGAGATAGTTCAAACAAGGGTATCAGGGAGAAGATCGACAACGTCAAGAAACTGCGAAGCGAGCGTGACGAGGTTGTCAAGAAGTATAATATCAATGTCAAGCATGATCCTTCTTTCATCATGAAGAAGATTGAGAAGCTAGAGCATAAGATGGAAATCGAGCCTATGGGTTTCGAAGCAGAAAAACGTCTTATGAAGCAGATCCGTGACCTTCGCAAGCAATATGAAGAGCTTGGCGGGGTCAGCGAAGTCTGGGAAAAGGTCCATGGTGCAAGCAAAGAGATCGACCAGATGAAGAAAGATGCGGAAAGCACCCACAAGAAGATTCAGGAGTACGCTGCGTCAAGCCAGGAGAAGCATGAGGCTATAGTTTCGAATTCAAAGAAGATTGATGAACTGAAGAAAGAAGAAGAAGAAGCTTACAAGAAATTCTTCGCTCTGAAGCAGGATTATACGGTAGAGAATAAGGTCTTAAAAGAAAAGCTAAACAGGCTCAAAGAGCTTGAAGGTCACCTCCAGGAGGACTCAGGCCGTTCCAAAAAGGAGAAGAAAAAAGACCTTGAGAAGGAGCTTCGAAGCAAGGAAGAAGTAGTTCTGGAAAAGATCCGTAACAACGATAAACTTACCACCGAAGACCTTCTCATCATGCAACAGATGGAAACCATCGATTTTGGCAGGGATTCCAAACCCTCAAAAAAAGATTCTGAAGAATCTGCCGAAAATAATAAATAATTCTTTTGCCTGTTTCGTTTACATGGCTTTGGAAGGTAAGGTGCTGGGATTTGTGAACATGAGGCACTATGTGCCCGCACCACTTCATATCCACTATTCGACAGCGCACGGAGAATATCTACTTTTTCCTGATGGACATTCTGAACAGGTCAGGGATGCCAAGCGTCTTGGTGTCTATACTCCGGTTAAAGGTGAACACTATATACGTGGAGACCATGTCGCAATCACTCTTTCACCCAATAAGATTATGCTCGGATCGCATGACCTGGTTCTTGGCTGTATCGAGGAGTTGCTTGAGAATGATAGGATTGCGGGATCATATAAGGCGCTTCTGCTTGATGTGTATGGAACACTTTCAAACTCTTCTGATATGTGACACTTAAATAATAGTATTGGATTCTCTATCCTATGAAACTCGAAGGAACCGTAGCGGGATTCTATAATCCAAACAGGTTTTTTCCATCACCTGTCATAGCTATCTATGCATCAGGAGTACAGCTATATGCAAGATATCCTTCTGGTGACTCCCTCATATTAGCTCAATTTGAGGATATGATTGACAAGAATCATTTTATCCCTTCGTCTTTGGGTTTGTATCTGACAAATGATGCTTCTGCTTTTGCATTCTCTGTCGATGATGTAGTGGTGGGAGATGACCAGTTCATACGTGAATCGATAGAACGAAGGCTTCATGACGGAAGATCGACTGCAAAATATACATATATGCTCGAAAAGTCATTGGAGATGTACCTATGACCCCTTTAGAAGGAAAGATCGTCGGATTTCAGTTGCTTGGTCCATTATATCCTAGCTATATGCTCACTTTCTACACAGCACATGGTCATGATCTGATGCGTTTTGTGGATAGAGATGGAATCCATACTAAAGATGGTTGGCCTTATGAGTTTATCGAGAACTCCCGGTACCATATTCTTCCTGTAGGAGTGAGATACATAAAGGAAGGAGAGTTTGCATTTGGTATCTCAAAACAGCAGATACTTGTAGGAACGCCAGATATGCTGTCCAAAGAGCTTACTGATCTTCTTGGCAGGCCTCTGGAAAATAGACTGGCATTGGAATTAGAAAAATATCAGAAAGTAATAGAAGAAATTATTTCTTGATAAAGACGGTGTAACCACATTTGCCACAGGTCTTTCGGTCTTTGTGCGTCGCCATGAAGGTAGCATCACACTTTGGACAAAATTCTGATTTAGTCTTTCCGTTACTGTAAAGCTTGTGCAGCTGAGATGGATGATTCTTACCTTTCGGACTCTTTCCCATTCTTATGCCTCTGCATTCTCCTCTTTCTTGTTGTAATCAGGAACTTTTGACTCGATCTCTTTGAGTGCTTCAGGTGTTTCATACGCATATACGCTAATCTTAGCTTCCTGTTCGCCATACGAGTTTCTTATCGTCTTTATAACGATGTTAGGCACTTGGGTCTTTGCGACTTTCGCAATCTCTGGTGCCAGTTCGACTTTTGAGGGAGTAGCTCCTTCGAATGTAACTTTCAGCTCAACTTCTTTTCTCTTCAATAGAGGAGCATCTTTTGTGTTCAATACTTCTACTTTCATTTTACTTACCGTACTTTGATACAATAATCGCCTTCTTTCTCGATACCGACTTTGTCAGCTATCTGAGATTTTTCGGCATTCACTACAGTGATCCTTCCCTGCCAGCTTGTCGAGAATACGGTGCTTTTGCAGATCTCGCACTGGCTACCGTCGACAAATGCCCGGCATTTTTTACATACTTTCTTTTTGACCATTATTAACACCCAGACATGATACGCACCAGATCACGAGATGTGATGATGCCTACCAGTTTGTTATTCTTTGTGATAGGGATCCTACGCAGGTGGTGTTCCTGCATCTTCTGACTCAGCTGCAATATGGACGTGTTGATGTCGACTGTGATAATCTTATCTGACATTATCTGGTCGACCGTCACCTCAGCTGGACTGTCATCTTCTGCTACAACTTTTCTTAATATATCTGTCTCGGTGACGATACCTACAGGTTTCTTTGCAGCATTGACTACGACCAGCGATCCGATGGAGTGATCTGCCATCTTTCTCGCAGCCTTGAGTACTGTATCCGATTTGCTGCATGTGATGACCTTATCCGTCATCCAGTCTTTCAACTGAAGCATGCATTACCCTCTTTTATTTTTTCTTGTCTTCATCTGCCCAATCGAGCCTACCAAGACCTGGTTGTCTCATGGTAAGGCCAATTTTAGGATTGGTAGCATCCTTGAATGATGCTGCGATGATGCGTGCTCTGCACAAGTCTCCTACCTTAAGGACACGCTTGGTCTCCTTGCCGGAAAGTGTCTTGTCTTTCGCAAAGCTTACGAAATCGTCAATAGTCTGTGAGATGTGGATCATACCTTCGATAGGACCGATGGTTATGAATGCACCGAAATCAGCTATGTCTTTGATACGTCCATACACTATCTCCTGAAGCTCAGGTTTGAACGCGATAAGCTCGAACTCAACTTCGTAATGTGGCG
This sequence comes from Candidatus Woesearchaeota archaeon, assembly GCA_020637435.1. Taxonomy (GTDB): domain Archaea; phylum Nanobdellota; class Nanobdellia; order Woesearchaeales; family JACJVW01; genus JACJVW01. The sequence goes on along the minus strand of JACJVW010000001.1, from coordinate 104,848 downwards.
CACCGTCGCCAGGGATGATGACTCCACGTCCCACATCATTGAGCTTAAGTACTTCTACAACAATACCGACATCTTTGTCAATATAACCGCTGTACTTTTCTTTTATTTTCTTAAGGATCGCCTCTTCGACCTCTTTGTCGAACAGATTAGGCGGAACCCGGATATGATCTTTAATGACGGTCTTGTAAAACATTTTATTCTCCTCTATACAAGTTCAACGTAACGTTTCTGGCGCAGTATTATGATGGGTATACCTTTCTTTTTAAGCTTATCCTTTAGCTCCTTGTCCTGGGTTGCCACAATGTGTTTTTCTCTATCTACAAGGGTCAGGATATCCCCATCCACATATCCTTCGCAATCCATGTTCAGTTTATTAATGTTGTTGTTCCTGATTATCTGCATGGCGAGCGCTGCGGCCTTTTTTTCCTTGCCTCGCTGCTTCTCCTGGATGTTTTTAAGCTCCCTTTCCGTTCCCGGGTGTATAACCAGCTCTGCGCCTGGCAGGAGCTCTTCGATGCCCGTGATTATATCCACGCCAAAATATGCGGGTATGAGCAGAAAATTGGTATCCAGGATGACTTGCTTCATCTATTGTCTGAAGGTTGGTTTTCATTTATAAATGTTCTTGGGGTGAACTATGCAAAGAGAGAAGCAAAAATCGGGCCTTTTCCTCCTGCGACCACCTGCCCCTTGAAAGGACAAGAAACTGATGAGTTTTCATAGTGGCATTCAGCAAGGATTATATAGGGCTTGGGTTTTGATGATTCGGTATGAGCACTGACAAAGTCATCAAGTTTGAGGATTCAGAACAATATGCGCAGATCACTACTGCCATCGAACGTATTACAAAAGCACTTGAAGCTGATAGAAGTACGCTGTTCCTCTATGACAAGAAGATAGACAAACTGGTAGCGCATGTGGCTGAGGGCCATGACGGGAAGACTATCCAGGTCGACGTTGGACAGGGCATCGCTGGTACCGCTTTTAAGATGGGTACGGTCATCAATGTGGAAGATGCGTACAATTCTTCGTATTTCGAGAAGAAGCATGATGAGGGTACAGGTTACAAGACGAAATCGGTGATTGCTATCCCCCTGCTTTCTAAACTCCATGGGAAACCTATCGGTGTCATCCAGGCGCTCAATAAGCATACAGGCAGATTCACTCCTGAAGATGAGGAGATTCTTGAGATGTTCGCATCCGTCATCACGATGGTGATCGAGATGAATATACCTGTGTGAATCTGGCCAGGTTATTTGGTTGTTGATTTTTCGGATAGACCATTACTTTTATAATCCGTCCATTCTTTTTGGTCGACTATGCAGGAGCTACTTAAGGAAGCATTGGCTGAAGTGACACCGGATGTGCAGGAAGTACAACGTATAACCGCCAAGACAGAGAAGGTGCTTCATGATCTAAATGGTGCGTTGACTGATGCTCATGCCATTGTCGGTGGAAGTATAGCTAAGCAGAGTTTTCTAAAACATGCGCGTGATGCGGATATCTATGTGCAGTTTTCGAAAGGAAAATACGCTGATGCGAATCTTTCCGATGAACTTGAAGCTGTACTTCGTAAGCTTGGTTATGCTACTGAAAGGGTACATGGTAGCAGGGATTATTTTCAGATGCATGATGAAGATGGTTTTCTTCTTGAGATCATTCCTATTATTGAGATCACTGATGCGGATGAAGCCTTGAACATAACAGATATTAGCCCGTTGCACGTAAAATGGGTACTGGGCCATGCGAAGCTGCACGATGATATGCGGCTTGCCAAGGCGTTTGCGCGTGGCGGTCGCTGCTATGGTGCTGAATCATATATCCACGGTTTTTCCGGGTATTCACTGGAGATACTTACCGCTTTTTATGGTGGCTTTGTGCAGCTTGTGGAAGCAGCGACGAAGTGGAAGGAGCAACAGATCATCGATCCCGAGCAGCATCATAAACATGTGCTCTTCGAGGTGAACGCTTCTAAGCTGCTTAGTCCACTGGTACTCATAGATCCTGTGCAGAAAGGCAGGAACGCTTCTGCGTCGCTTAACAGAGTGATGTTCCAAAGATTCATCAAGCATGCTAAATCATTCCTCAAGAGCCCGAATATTGTTCATTTTAGGATGGATGAACTTACGGCTTCCGATATTAAGGGTAAGGTTGTCTGCAGTATCGAGGTGTCCACTCAACAGGCGAAGGAGGACGTTGCCGGCTGCAGGATATTAAAGGTCTACGAGTATATCAGAGATCAGTTGGAGAAGTACGGTTTTACTGTGCAACAATCAGACTGGACTTTTGATAAGAGACAAAAAGGGATGCTCTTTTATGGTATCAAAGAAGAGGAGCTGCCAAGGGAACATATCTGGAGAGGTCCGCCGCTTAGTAGGCCGGATGATGTTGTAAAATTCAAAGAGAAATATGATGATGTCTATGAGGAGGACGGACGCTGCTATGCAAGAGTCACCCGAGACTTTATCCGTCCCTTGGATCTGCTTACGCATCTTGTCGCTCAAACGTATGTTAAGGAACGTACTACGAGTGTCAATATAGTAGCATAAATGAGAATTCTTTTGGTATTCCCTGGCGGTAGATGGTATACTGCGCAGTATTGTCTGAAACGGCCACAATATGGATGTTTACGTTCCTTTCCCTAAGAACTGTAAGATCTACCTTCTGCTCAGGTTGTTCATGGACAATGGTCTGCGTGTCCTTGAGATAGTCGACGATACGGACGTCCTCGATGATGGTCTTGAAGGTGTCAAGATTGAGCGTCTTCTCACTACGGGTGAGCTTGATGCTCCAAGCGGTCGTAATGACGGACGAGTCTGGATAAATATCAACCTGTGTAGTCGGGTTACTTTTGTGCACCTCGTAACCAAGTGCTTTGAGGGATGCCAGGTCTTCAAGGCAGGCCAGAAGCTTTCTGTCTATCTCCTCCGCAATCTCTTCGCTGACTTCTTCGATGGTAGGGGTTTTCGCGATATGCTGAAGATATTGTGCTTTGCCCTTTAGCGTGCCGCCATTGCTTCCAAGCACTTCAATCGCCCTTTGAGCTTCCAGGCGTTGACAATCCTCAATCATCCTGGATATCTTGTCTGTAGTAGTGAGACCATATTCGCTGATGTACCCTTTTCCTGAGAGGAAAGTCAAGAGTACCAGAGCTAGCACTATCACTACGGCGATGATGATGAACACGCTTATCTGTGCCCTATTTCGTGATGCTGATCCACGTCGTTCCATCTTTGTAGGTTAAGTTGTTCTCTGTTATGATTATCTGTCCCGGAAGAGTTCCGACATATCTCCTTATGTGAGGGGTGAGTGATTGAGTCTGTCTGACCCGGACTGTCGTGTGCACTTCATCGTCGATGACCTCTTCAAAGATTGTAAATGCATCATCTGCGAATGGACGTGTTGTAGAGATTCTGCCAAGTCCATGGCTCTTTATGGATAGTGTTCTTGGTGAGAGTACAGGATCGATGAGTCCCAGTGCGCTGCCATGACCGAATCCTTCATAGATATTTCTGAACACCAGCGAGAGCGGAATATTGTCCTCAACAGGGTAGCGTTCGAAGATGACCGCATTATGAAGTTCAAGCTGGAGGTCGATATAATCAAGCATGCCGCAATTCATGCATTCTCCCAGATTCTGCTCGTTCATTTTTTTTCTTGCGCAGAATTCAAAATAGACATCTGTCGGCCGAACACGATAGTCCGAAAGCGGGTCGTTGTGCAACTGGGTGTATCTTCCGTCTACTGTTATGAATGAGCATTCCAGCCCTTGGTAGATATCGAAAGTGCCCTTTGCCTGGAACTGCGCTTCGATGACTTCTTTTTTGTCGGTCTCTATCTCCAGAGCTCCGTTGTAGATATGGAAACGGATCCTGGTATCATTCGTTACCGATAATGAGAATACTTCTGGTATGCTAAGTCCTTCTTCTTTAGTCAGATATATCTTCTCGCCAGACTGCACAAGAAAGAGCTCATCGGCCTGTAGCATTATGGATTTCTCATAGAACACCATGCGCTCATCATGGCCGAGCGTTTTTATGCGCAGTGTCCTTTCGTCGCTCGTCTTGAGATACTCGATATCATCACTTATGATGACTGGATAATAGATACCGTCTGTGACCGAAACTTCACCCTTTATCTGGTACATGGTGATGCCATCATCAAGGATAGTCGTCTGTCCGAATGTGCTCACTTTGAACGGTGAAAGGTTGTGCTCCTCTACATCTCTGTCGAGGTTGAATATCTCTTCGCAACCGTTGTTGATGAGCAATATGCTGTCGACTGCACTGACGCATACAAGGCTGACGCTTATCGCATTGTGCTCGTTGACATTGCCGTAGGGATATGCGTCGATGAGTGTCGTTCCCACAAGCACATCTTCATCTCTCTTCTCTATACGTATTTCACTTTGTGAACTGATGATGGTCTTCCCGTTGTAGATGACCATGACCGTCCTGTTGTTTGCTGTGAATCTGAGTATTGGTGCAGAAGCATTCGCGTAACTTGCGTAGGTGTTTTTAGTCTTTCCTGCAGGAAAATCCACCTGTATGGTATCATTGGTCTTGATATTGAAGGAGTCAGTCATATACAGGAGCATGAACCTGTCTTCTGATTCGGCTTTTATCATGAGGTTGTCCTGGTTGTCCAGGGGGTTGAAGAAACGCAGACGGTTTTCCTCAGTTAGCGTGATGTTAGCGAATAGTATCCTCGCGCTCTTGTAGAGGGTTTGTCTGCCTTCTTCACCCAAGAGGAATTCTGAGGGTCCAAGATTCTGGAACTCTTTGTTCTCTATGATGATGTTCTCGACGGCATCGAAGGAAAACTGCTGCAGTGATGAGATGTCGATGAAGTTGGCTGCGTATCCATGCTTTGGGCGCACATTATAGGTGAAATTATACAGTGCTGCTGCGATACTGTCATCATTGATTATCATTGAGGATGCGTAACCTGTTGATACTTTATCCTCTTCTATGTTCACCTCTTTTATGTCGATAAGGTGGATGATGTTGTCGGAACTGTTGAGGATGAGCTCTTTGGCGTCTTCAACAGATGTTATCTGGGCTGAGAAATTGAGTCCATTGAATTCAACGACCATTGCAGACTCATCATTTAGTATAGCGGCTTTTCCTCTATCGATAAGTATATCATCACCTGCAGCCGTTATCATATTCGCCTCTTGGATGACTAGTCTGTCATCGATGATCAACTTCTCGCCAATGCTGAAATTGTGGCTGCCCTCTTGGAATGTCGAGAGATTGATCGATGTGTTGTAGACTATGAGGAGATCGCCTTCTATCTGGAGCGGTGCACCATTCTCGGTAATCGTGATGCCTGTATATCCAAGCTCATGCAAGGTCTTGGTCAGTTTACTGCTGTCGAAACCCTCGATAATGATCGGATCACGTCCGAATAACAGGTTGTGGATGAATTCGAAGAAGAGGTCGACTGTCTGAATAAGGCTCAGTTTGTTCCAGCTTCCCTGCAGTAGTGAAGGATTCAGTCTTGCGAGAGTCTTTGCGTCAAGCTTTTGCATGTCGCTTTCGTTTAGGAAGGAGTAGTCTATGTAGGGATAGTCCTGCACAGGCAGTCGTTCCCAGGGTATACCCTCCGGATAAGGTGTAACTATGTTCGGCCAATCAATCTTGCCCATGTCTGTGACGGTCATGGATGATATCTGTTCTTTTGAGAATTTGTCGAGCAATCCAGAGAGGTCATTAATGAGGGTTAGCTGTTCTCTACTTAGGGATTGTACCTGGTTGGCTGAGGTATACGGCCAATCTATGGTGTTTAGCTGTACACCTGTCAGGGCAGGGAAGTAGAGCTGGATGTAATGGTCAGTCTCAATATCTTTGATGTTCAGGTTCGGGATGTAATCTGATGGTACTGCCGCAAGCTTTCCCTGTTCAGCATGCTTTTTGACATCAATGCTGTCTATGATGAGCCAATTATTGATTTCGTCATAGCGTTGCGCTTCAAAGTGGTCGATGCTTGTGCATCCAACCCATTCGTCACCGACGTAGTCGCATGCCCATGTTGCAGGGATGCAGAGCAAGAAGACCAGTAACCACCTCATGACCTAAAAATAGGAATATTGCTATAAAAAGTTACGCTTTATATTGAGCGTTAATTCACGGAAGTTATTAAAAACCGGGTCTATGGTACCTATCTTGGGAAGTTGCGGTATCTTTGAGATTGCAGGAGGCCGTTTTTCAATTCCTCCGGGGACAAATAGGCTTGAAGAGAGGAGGTCGATGCAGTTTGCATTATCCTGCAGCCATGAGATGGTCTGTTTTCTGTCTTTGTCTGTTTCACCGGGATACCCGAACATGATATAGACGATATTGATGATGCCTGCTTCTTTGCTCTTTTTTAGTATATGTGATATTTCATCGATGCGTGTTCCCTTGTCCATTGCATCGAGAATATGTTGTGAGCCTGACTCAACACCCCAAGCGGCGACTTTAAGTCCATTGTTCTTGAGGCTTTGCAGATGTGAGGTGATGTCAAGGGTAGGACGCAGCTGTATCCACCATTCATGGTTAAGTAGTTTAGGTGCGAGTTTGAGGAGGTAGGGGTGAGCTATCATGTCATCGGTAAAAAAGAGATGTCTACTGCTGATATTACTGGCGATATCTTCGAGAGGGAACTGAAAGAAGTGCTTGTAATTGTAGTGCGTGCAGAATCTGCATTTTCTGTACCAGCACGCTGTCGATGTGCGCAGAGGAATAATGTCACTACAGTACTCACCCTGATTAAAATCAAAGCTGGTGAGTTGGTGTTCATCAATTGATTCTTTTTTGGTAAGCATGTCGAGCAGAGCAAACTCATGCATTGGATTGCTCGCAGCAGGACCGCCCCGTATCTTGATGTTGAGTTGATTTGCGAGCTTGTCTTGTTCTGTGTACTGAATGCTTGCGCATATGAGGTCAAAGTTTTTGCATTGCTCTTGGAGCCAATGAATGTCCGGTGACACTTGGATGTTTGCGGCTTTTTGGAGGGCAACTGTGAGTTCCTCGTCAGATGTGGCTTGTCTGATGGTTTGTAAGATGTTTGGGTGAAAGGTTTGCCACCAACGGGCGTTAAGATCAATAGTTGTGATGTGGTCAGTGGAATTGACGCTGAGAAACCGGTTTAGATAGCCAAGCGCATAGGGGGGCATGATGGGCAGGTGGTGAGGGAGATATGTTAACAATAGTTTCATATGATGTGATGTTGAGTGTAAGTATTTATATATAGCTTGCTTATCCTGATTTGTATGGAAGATGAGTACGACAGGTCAAGCACGATGTTTACACCAGAGGGAAGAATCTCTCAGTTGGAATACGCTTCAAAGACGGCAGCCCAGGGCAGTCCCTGTATCGGTTTGGTCTGCACAGATGGAGTTGTTGTCATCGCGCACCACAGGAAGCGCAACAGACTGCTGGCCGACGGTTTCTCTGATAAGGTGGTACAAATCGATTCCCATCTGGGTATGGGACTTTCCGGTCTGTTGAGCGACGGACGCAGGATCGTTGAACGCCTTAGGGTTGTTGCACAGCGGCATAAGCTCACTTTTGATTCGCATGTGCGCGTCAAAGAGATGCTTGAAGAGGTCAGCGCTATGCTGCAGAATAATACACAGTTCGATGGTATGCGACCTTATGGTGTGCGTATGCTTGTCGCAGGAGTCGACAGTGAGCCCCGGTTGTACCTGACGGATATCAATGGAAGCTTCTACGGTTACAGAGCCGCTTCAATAGGCGATCACGCGGACGAGCTTCATGAAAAACTACAGGATTCGTACAAGAAGATGACAGTATCTGAAGGTATCGGATTCATCGTTGGCTTATATCAAGAGGTCCTTGGCGATGCGTTCTCAAAGGACCTGCTTGACGGTTTTACCATAACTGACACTTACGTCCCTGTCTCTGATTTCTAGAATCCGCAATGTTTTTAAATGTGCAAAACCCTTTTCACTATATAAAAAGAGGTTTGCCGGTTGATATCAGAGTCATATATGGAAATATCCGAGTGCGCTGACAAAAAGTTCACTGAGCAGAGTATTGTCGCAGATGTGGGCGGTACGAACTGTAGAGTAGCTGTCTACGGCAAATGGAAACAGGGTTATGAACAGATCTTTCTTAGGGTGTATGACTCGGATCATATCACCAGATTCTATATCCCTGTCAATGAGGTTCTAAAAGAGGTCCATGAGCGTTACGGTCTTTCGGTTGCTAAGGGCTGCTTTGCGATAGCGGGACCTATTTCCAGCAACGGTCGGGTAAGCTGTCTTACGAATAATACATGGCAGGTGGATGTTGATGAACTTTATGTGCATACTTTGCTTAAAGAAATCAAGTTGCTTAATGATTTTGAAGCGATAGGCTTTGGTATACCTTCACTTGATATCTCAGATGACGCGCATGTCGTACCACTGCATCACCATGATGCGGCTATAGTGCATCCCCAGCACGGCGGCGTGAAAAGCGTACTTGGCGCGGGAACAGGGCTTGGTTGTGGTATGCTTATCTCTGGGGTGGGGGGGTATAGGCCCTATCCCTCTGAAGGAGGACATACAGATATCGTCTCGTATGACGAGCAGGATTGGCGATTCGTCCAGTATCTTCGGGGCCATATACTGCCCCATGATCAGCATCCTGATTATGAACGCATTCTTTCTGGTACAGGCATCGCATATGTTTACGAGTTTCTCAGATCAGAAGGTTATGGAGAAGGTGAGGAGGTCGCTTTACAGATTGACCGCTTGCACATCTCGAAACGTCCGATGATGATCAGCACACATGTGAGCAATTCTCATGTCTGCAAGAAGACCATGGAATTTTTTGCACGGCATTACGCTCATCGCCTGCGGCATCTTGCATTGACGACACTTCCTTATGGAGGTCTGTATATTGCTGGCGGGATCGCTGCAAAGAATCTTACACTCTTTAAGGAACCCTCTTTCATGGACACCTTTGTCCATACGGACAAGATGTCAGACCTATTGCTACGCATACCGGTCTATGTCGTGACCGATGAAGAAGTCGGTCTTAAGGGCTGCGCACGGGCGGTGATCGGATGACTATCACGTACCGGCATATGCTGAACCAACATATGAAGATCCTTCGGGGTCTGCAATACAAATCCGGCCTGTTCGCCGCATCAAAGATGAATGTTTCTACAGGCTATGACAAGGCATGGCTAAGGGATAATTTCTATGAATGTCTCGCTTTTGAAAAAATCGGCGACTGGGAGACGGTACGTAAAACCTATCGCGCAGTGCTTGATATTTTCAAGAAGCATGAGTATAAGATCGACTACGCCATCGATAAGAAACCTCAATTTCGCTATGAGTACATCCATGCGAGATACCATCCGGAGACGTTCGATGAGTTCTGGGAAGAATGGGGTAATAAGCAGAATGACGCCATCGGCGCCATCCTCTATAAGATAGGCGTGCTTGAGCATGTGCGTGGCGTCCACATCCTTGAGGACGATGATGATGTCCGTGTTGTCCAGAAGCTGGTCAATTATCTTGGCAGCATCGAGTATTGGCATGATCCTGACAGCGGTATGTGGGAGGAGGATGAAGAGATCCATTCGTCTTCCGTAGGCGCTTGTGTTGCGGGACTGCAGATGATCAAGAAGCATACGCAGATCAAGGTACCGGATGCGCTCATAAAGAAGGGAGAGGCTACGCTTCGCAAGCAGCTGCCCAGAGAGTCTTCGAGAAAATTTGTGGATCTGGCATTGTTGTCTTTGATATGGCCGTATCGCGTAGTGAACCAGAAAGAATGCGAGCAGATACTGAAGAATGTGGAGTACCATCTGGTGAAGCACATGGGCGTAATCCGCTACAAGAACGACCATTATTATAACAAAAATACAGATGGTTTCTCTGAGGAAGCTGAATGGACGTTTGGCTTCAGCTGGCTTGCCATCATCTATGAGATGAAGGGGGATATGGAAAAAGCCAAGTACTATGTGAAGCTTGCGAAGAAGACCATCACGAAAGAACATGAGATTCCTGAACTGTATTTCTCGAACTCTACTAATCCGAATGAGAATTCTCCTTTAGGCTGGTCTGAGAGTCTGTTCCTTGTTGCTTTGTATAAGCTTAACAAGAAGCATCTGAATGTTTAATTGAATACGCGCTGGTAGTTCATGAAGACTGCCTGGATGGCTTCTTTCTCGTCGATACCTTTGAGCTTCGCGATGGTCTTGATGCTCTTTGATATATTAGCTGACTCGTTCCTGGTCCGTGGTTCAGGAGCCATATAGGGGCCATCTGTTTCGGTTAGAATGTTGCATAAAGGCATTGCCTTGACATTGTTCTGGAACTGCTCGTTTCGCACAACGGCAGTTGGGATGCTCAGGTACCAACCGTTCTTTGCAATGCGTTTTACCAGGGCTAGTTTTCCGGTAAAGCAGTGCATGATGACTTTCTTGACCTGCTCCTGTTCTAGAATTTCTATGCACTCCAGCTCTGCTTTCCTGGAATGGATGATGACCGGGATGTTTTTTTCTTTGGCAAGGCGTATCATGCGAACGAAAGCGGCTTTCATGATCGCTTTTTCTTCATCACTGACGTCGATATAATCAAGGCCGATCTCTCCGACGGCTGCGATGTCATTGTTTTTTATTTGGTTGGTAATTTTCTCGATGTCCGCGCCTGAGCCCGGATAACCCTCATAGTCACGTTCAAGAAGACAGGTGGGGTAGAGGCCGAGCGCCGGCTTGATGATATCGTATCTTTTGGCAAGGTCAAGCACTCTCTGATTGGAATTTTCGTTAAGGCCGTTGGAGACTATCTTGACTACTCCTGCTTCTTTGGCACGCTGGAGAACTAGTTCAAGGTCGTCATAATCGGGATGGTCCAGATGGCAATGCACGTCTACTAACATCTTACTCAAAGTCTTTGTTGTATTCGTATCCTGCTGAACCTTCAGTTTCCGGCCGTACGGTTGGCAGTTTGAAATAAGCACGCACCGCGTCTTTATATCTGTTGACTTCTCTTCTTAAATGGGCCTTCTGTCTCTCAATCTGCGCGTTGTACATCCTATGTATCCAAAAGTGCCAGAAATTCTTGAGCAACCAGTGGTTTTTCCAGGTCTTATACGGGTCTAGAATAAGTTTGCCACGCATCGCCACCTCAACATCACCCACATTGGTCTTGATCTTCATCCCGCGCTTCATGACTTCGGCACCTTTAAGGTTGTTGATACGGACGGAGGTATTTATCTGGTATCTGAAAAAACCACCTTTGCCTTGCCCGGGAGGATCAACCTCATTTCGCCACCACCAACGGACTTCTTCAGCGCCGTTTTGGAAGAAGATATGATGATAGAATACTTCGGGGAATTCATAATCGGGAGCTGGTCCCCAACCATTATGGACGAGCCAGTCGTGGAGTACTTCCATGAGCTCTTTTGCGTGGAAGAAATCTTTTACCTCTACTTTAGCAGGCACACCGTCGTTAACATCTATCTGGTCCGGATATTTGTCGTCGATATGCTCAATTGTCCGAAACTCGACCATATCCTCTCAACAGGGCTTGTGGATTTATAAAATTTGGCACAGATGCTATATGATACTTGTATCGGAGTTATTTCTGAGCATAGCCCCTCTTTTTTTAGAGTGCGTCAGGCTGTCTGAGAATGTTTTTGATTTCTTCTATGGTCTGCTGATGGCGCTTTTTATCGGACATACGGACAAATCTGATGATATGGTCTGTGAGCAGTTCTACACTATGGAAATGGATTCAATATCTGTCAGTAACGGCGATATGATTTATATTTGAGCTCTTTGAAGGTGATATTTCCTATTAAACCGATTGAAATGGATATATAATCAGTTTACAAAAATGTATACTAATCGCAAAATATATAAACTCCTTATTCCATATAATCGACCATGGTCATCAAGCGAAATGGTACACGAGAGCCGTTCTCCGGAGAAAAACTGGGAAGATCGATAAAACGTCTGCTTGAGGACTATGGTCTGCCTGATGACGGGGTCTCCGCTGAGATTATCGAGCTTGTGAGCCAGGAGAAGACCGCATATATGACAACGGATGATGTTGTTGATATGGCAAGTACCGTGCTTCGCAAACGGCAGCTTTTACATGCGCTCTATGAGTACAAGAGGAAGCATCGCAACCCTGCTAAGGCTGGTGCTGTTAGGGAGATAAGCCGGACGCTGTTCGTTGCTTTTTCGATCATCGTGATCTCGGCTTTTGCGGTGATGGCTAAGCCTTCAGTTGAGGGTGTTGTAGTCATCGGTACGACGATACTTATCATCATGACGGTGGCTTACCTTCGGACGAACATGGACGAAGTGCCTGTCGATTACTGAAGAATTCTATCGGTTAATTTTATAAACAAGGATTAAACCACAGAAATAACTTGCCTCTGTAGCATACTCGAATGGGAAATCCATTCGGTCGCTACAAAGTCATTCGTTTCACTCATGCCTCTGTAGCATACTCGAATGGGAAATCCATTCGGTCGCTACAAAGTCATTCGTTTCACTCATGCCTCTGTAGCATAGTTAGCTATTGCGTGGGACTTGTATAGTGCGACAAAGAAGGTGTTGCATTGAAGAGATCCCAAGGTCGAGGGTGCAAATCCCTCCAGAGGCTTATTACTATTCTGTGCATAATTTGGGCGTAATTTTATATATGCGCTTAGCATTCCTTTTCTTTGATGAGAGATGTCTATGGTTCTGTAAATGCTCTTGAAACAGCGAAGAAGAGTTTATCCAAGAGAGAGGATATTCTGCCGTCTAATCTGAAGCTGTTTACTGATTGGTTAGCTATCAAGGAGGATGAACTGTTTCGTAGAAAGGGTGGCGATGAAGAGGCGAAGATTCGTTATACGAAGACGCTGATGAAGTATGTGACTTTGTTGAAGCTGACGAATCGGTTGTTTAAGAATAAAGATCTTCGCAAAATTACTGAGGATGATATCCGGAAAGTGTTCGTGGGGCTTGAGAAGGATAAGCTAAAGAATGCCCAGGGGAAGCCTCTTGGAGCAGGAACGAAGACTGATCTGTATAACAAGATCTTCAAGAGCGGATTCTTTGAATATATAGGAAAGAAAGAGCTTGCTTGTAAACTTGTAATCATAGAGAAGGATGGTGAGTCTGAGGTCGAGTTCTTTGAGCTTGAGGAATTGCTTCGGATGGTCGAGTATACCACTGGAGTTCGGAATAAGCTGTTTCTGTTTTTTCTGTTCGATACCGGTTTTCGAATTGGTGAAGCGCTGCAGATCACGAAGAAAGACTGTGTTAAAAGGCATAATGTTGTTAGTGATAGGGATGAATATCGAATCAGAGTTCTAAAACAGGCTTCGAAGAGTAAGGTTACGCATTATGCTACAACGGTATTGCCTCAGACGGTTGAGTTCTTGAATGTGTATCTGAAGGACCTGAAGAATGGGGAACTGCTGTTTCCATTTGGACATACAAATGCTCGGATGTTGATCCATCGGGTTACTACAAAGGCTAAAGTGGTTGCCCAGCCAGAGAAAAAAGCGATTAAACTACACACCTTTAGGAAGAGCTGTGCGACACATCTACTGAAGAAGGGGTATAGTATTGATTTTGTGAAGGCTCGATTAGGGCACAAGCCATCGAGTACAGTGATTGACAGATATGTGAGCTATCTGGGCTTGGATGAAGAGCAGCAGGTTGGAAAGATTCAGAAGGTGGATTACAAAGAGCTGCTGAATGCCTACCAGGAAACAATGGATAAGCTGCAAGCGATAAGTGAAAATAGCAAGTTGGAACAAAAGAAATTGACTGAAAAGATCTCAAGTATGGAATTGCAGAATAAGGAACTAAAAGGGCAATTAGATAGGGTTCAAATGAATGTGGAGTTACTAAATACATTGGCAGAAGATCCAAATCGTGTGAAGAAATTATCAGATGCTTTGAAGCTAGCCGAAATCTTAGAGATTAAGAAAAAGTCTTAATCATAATGCTATATTAATATAAATAATTTCGTATTACAAGTTGATTATTATGAGTCCAAATACCAAAAACAAAAACAAAACAATTAATGATCGTCGAATTGATCAAGATTTGAATAAAGACGGTAATTACTTCTTTAAAAAATTACTACAGGATGCTTTGGACTCAGAAAAAGAGATTAGAATAGAGCAAGCTATTGATAAAGAAATAAGTGAAAGAAAATCATCTATGATATCCAATCAGTTGAGTGAATTTGAATCTGGACTAGACTGTAAAATAATTGGAGTTGGAGGAGCAGGATGCAATTACATTAACTGGTTGTTTATGAAAGGTATAAAAGGGGCCGAACTCATAGGAATGGATTCAAATCAAGAAAACTTAGACCTAAATAAAGCAGATAAGAAATTCTTGATTGGCAAAACCCATTTTAAAGGTAAGGGATCAGGTGATTTCAAGGATTGTTCGGACGCTATAGAAAAGGATTATGACCAAATAAAATCTATTATTGCTACACCAGATATTACCTTTGTTTGCACTGGATTAGGTGGAGGAACTGGTACTGGAGGAGCTCCTTTTGTGGCCGAAATTGCCAAATTGCAGGGATCTATGGTGGTTGGCATTGCGACTTTACCTTTCAAATCTCTAAAGGGTCAAATTAAATCTACGAATGTGGGTCTGGTTAGGTTATCTAATATTTGTGATACAGTTATTATCATTGACAACAATAAGTTAGTTGATATTGCAGGCAATTTACCTGTCCAACAGGCTTTCGCAGTATGTAATGACATTATATCATCTCTTTTAAAAGGAATAGTGGAGATGATAGCTGTACCTTCCCTTGTGAATCTTGATTTTGCAGATATTAAAGCAATTCTTCAAAATGGTAAAACTGGAACAATCGGTGTTGGTGCAGCAAATCTGAGTGTAGGCACAAAAGCTGTTGTCAAAGGTGCGATGGATAACCTTTTGATGGAAAACGATCCTGTCAATGCTGAAAGTGCCTTAATCTTAATCTTTGCAGGACAAGATATAACACTTGAAGATATAAATATCATTGGTGAACATGTTACAGAAAACCTGAATCAGGATGCCAATGTATTGTGGGGGTGTCAGGTATCAGACGATATGAAAGGGAAAGTAATGGTTATAACATTACTTACAGGATTTAATTCACCAATTGAGACGAACAAATTTATTGAATACGATCATTATCCAACAAGGAAATTAGGAGAAATTGTAGAAATTAAGAAAGGATCAAAACTCGTGAGAAGTGCTAAGCCAACAACAGCTGTACCAATTATTGATGAATCTGCTTTTAATCCATTTCTAAAAAATAAGATATTAACAAAACGAATTGACAAAAATCTAATAAGTACAATTGATTTGGTGCAGGAAGGTGATGTACTTCTTTATCGGAAAAACAATCGAAATATTTTGTTTATGCTCGCTGGACAGAACCTCAAAGGATATACATATGAGTCCGATGTGGTGAGGATACGAATAACACATAAATCAGATATTATGCCTGAATTGCTCTTAGCTTTTCTAAAGCAGAAATATGATCAAAATGAAAGTATAAACATAAGCCTCGTAAATCTTAGAAAAATTCATATTCCTATCCCTCCCCTTAATGAACAGGTCAGAATTATTGGTCAATTAGAACAAGGTCGAAAACTAGAACGAAAAAGAATATATGAAAGGATAAAAGAGATTGAGAATGAATTTCTAGCTTTCCGGACAATAGAAAGAATCATTACTTCTAAACTAAAAATAACAAATTTGCTGGATCTTTATTCCAAGTATCATGGATATGAATTACCAGAGAAGTTTAGTAAATCGTTGTTGCAGGTACCAAATTTAGTATCATCTCTCCTTAATACAAGAGATCGAAGAAGTACATTTAGAAATGTAAAATTACTAACCGGTCATTTAAAGACAATTGATAAATACATGCATGATTCCAATTTTATTGATTATATGAGTCCTCTTTCCTTTTCTTACCTTGAATCATGGACTATAGTCATAAAATCATTAAGAAATTTTCATGCTCATGCAGACTACATAGAAGATGCAATTGTTAGTACAGCCTACTATAATCCTGACAAAAATAAAATTGTTAAGATTAAAGATTCTATCCCCTTACCTCAGAATTTGAAAAGGGTAAAAATTAAGCAGAATCCTTATGTTATTGGACAAGCTCTAATGGAATCTGATCAGAATGTGTTTAAAGGGCGTAAAGATATATTTAAATTTATACAAGAGAACTTCGAACAGACAATTAGAGAAAGTATAATTCTTTTGATTGGACCAAGAAGAGTAGGTAAGAGTTCTACACTTCGAATGCTTCACTTAAATATTTCTGAACAATACATACCTGTATATATAGATTTGCAGGCTGGATGCTTTACAAAAGAAGGAGTATCAACTTTCTTTATTTCTCTAGCTGAAGATATCCAAGAATCTCTCTCCAAAAGGGGACTTGATGTAACATTACCTGAAGACTCTTCATTCGAAGAGAAACCAATGTATACTTTTGAAAGAAAGTTCTTGCATAAACAAGTGATTCCTAAGTTGAAAGAAAATAAGATCATCATTATGTTTGATGAGTTTGAAGCACTAGATGAGGGCGTAAAAAGCGGTAAAATTGATAAAGATATTTTTGACAATTTGCGACATTTGATGCAGCATGTCAAGCAACTATGTTTTATTTTTTCTGGCACTCATAAATTAGAAGATGAGTATTTGTCAGATTATTGGTCTTTTTTATTTCAGATGGTTAAATATTGTAAGATTGGTTATCTGAATAAAAAATATACATTTCAATTGATTACTGAACCAGTAAGCGATTATGGAATGGTATATACCAAATCTGCTTTGGATAGAATTTATGAGTTATCTGCAGGGCATCCTTATGTCGTTCAGTTCTTGTGTAGGGAATTGGTGACACTTTACAATAAAGAATTGCTGGCTGAAATAAGCAGAGAAGAAGTCGACAAAGTAATTGACAAAATTATAGTTGGTCAATACACACTCTTTGATCATCTGTGGGGTGACTCTTCGAACATTGGCCAAACACAACAAAGGGCTAGAGATAAGGTCACTAAAGTTTTATTAATAGCAATATCTGAATTAGTGAGAGATAAGAGCAATTCTTCTGTAACAGATATTGTTAACTATCTATCAGATACTTATAGATACAGTCTTGATTTATCAATTGCTAGAGAAATTCTGAATAATTTGAAGAGGAAACTTATTCTTAATGTTAGCAAAGAAAACCAGTGGTATTTTAGACTTGATTTACTAAGGTTGTGGATTCTCACTAATAAGAACATTGAAGAACACCTGGAAGATCTTATAAAAAATATGTCTATCTCATCAAAGGTATCAAAACTTGATGATATGGCAACCAATGTGAGCGAAATCTTACTTGATAAAGGATTAAACACTACGAGTATTAATGATATAAGATCTTTAATAAGTGAAGGGCCTATAGATAAAAAATCACTTGATATATTAAAGAAATGCATTTTCAGTTCTACTGACATAAGGACTATGAACTTTCCTCGATTCAGGCCTGTTAGCATGATAAAAATGCGAAAAATGGAGACTGAGAGAAGAATTACTTTCCTTAAAGATAACATAGCAATTTGTACCAAAAAGTTCAATACCGACCCAAACAAAGAGATGAAGGAAGAATTAAAACATAGGATTTTTACTTATCAAAGAGAACTTGAAGCTAGTACTATTGAATTAGAGAGATATAATTTGCACAGCGAGAACCCTCAACAATCACTTAATAACGAAGTGTGTGAGTATATGCTTAACATAGTTGACCGACGCAAGGTAATCGGTTATTTAATTTTTTACAATTTTAATAGAAAAATGGATGAAAAACAAATTGTTGAAATAGGTCAGAAAATAAGAAACATAGTACCAGATGCAAAAATACGACTCGCAACAAAAATGACAAATATGCATCACATGAGACCTGTTGAAATTAGAGTAATAGTTTTTACCAAATAGTATTTATTTAGGATGGAAAACAACTTCAAAGATTGGAAGATGCCGGTAGTGGCATATAATAACTATTTTGGTCGACAAGAATTACTTAGAAGTGTTTTATCAGTTGTGTATGAATCTAATCCGACATCCATCGAACTAATTGGTGACAAAAGAATTGGTAAGACATCATTTATTAATATCATCTCAAAGAAAAGTTTACATGATAGTTTGGGCTTTGATTCTTCAAGAAGATTTTTTCTTATCGTAGATTTGCAGTTATGTTGTATAAGAAATTTGTCTGATTTTTATCTCAATATACTTGATTTACTCATTTCCGAGTTAGAGGGTACGGAGGGTTCAGTATATCAAGATTTAATAGCCAAAATTAGGGAATTACTGTGTTCAGACTCAATAAAAGATCTTGAGTTTAGAAGAATATGTAGGTCCTTACATAAGTTAAATACTAAATTGGTTGTTATATTTGATGAGTTTCAAATGTTAGATTCATTAGACTTGAGAGATTTAAATTTTTTCGATGCTTTACGGGCTCTTCAGACTGCACAATACATCATGTATATCACAACCTCAGTTAAATCAATGACAAATTTTGTACCCTCTAGTCTAACAACTTCTGATTTTTTTAGCTATTTCGATAGGATATTTATTGGAAATCTGGATTACGATTCCACAAAAAGTATGATATTAGAGCTGGCCAAAAGAGATAAATGTGAATTAGATGAGGAAGATGCAAAGTCAATATTAATGTATTCTGGTACTCACCCAGTTCTTGTGAAAATTGTCGCCTATTATTACATAAAGAATAATAAAGAATTGGATGATAAGGTAAAAGAGAAAGTTCAGTTGGAAGCTAAGCAGAACTTGGATCACTGGTGGAATAGTCTTACTAATAATCAGCAACTATTATTATTAAATGCACTTAGGAGTGAAAACCTCGATCCAAACGCACCGGAAGTTGTTGAACTGATTAAGAGGGGGAGTTTGGTTGCGAAAGAGGAGGTTAAACTATCTTCACCCCTATTAGCTGATTACTTAATAACAAAAGAAGATAGAGCTAAAGCATACCTTAAAAGTATGTTTGGGGGCTCATGGGATTTATTGAGTTCTGACAATAAGAAAATTTTGTATACTGCAGAAATAACCTATGAAAATCATAGTGAATATCCTGAAGCAGAGATAGACTGGGATTCAGTAATAAATGAGTATCGCAAAGTATTTGAGTCTCAGATTAAGATCTCAATATTTGAAAAAATTAAAGAACATCCAACTCATGTAAATAATATAATTGAGGAAGAGTGCCAATCAGGTCATCCTAATAGTGATCTAGCGAGGTTCTTAAACTCGAGCAGTAATCATCTTGAACTAGGAACTATGGCTCATGTCCTTCGAGCAAATTCTAATTTAAGGGGTATTTTACAAAGATTATCAGGAAATAGCAGGTTGCTTCAATTTAATCCTACAGTTCATAGATTACCCAATAGTCTTTTTTGTGATACTCCTATCATTGATGATTTAAATGAACACCATTACGAAAACTTAGTTAATGTATTGGAAATAGTCAATCGTTGTTATCGTCGTGAAGCAGCACACGGAGAATTGATGGTAAAAGACATTTGTAATAGGTGTAGAAAAGACTTAATAACTGAAAAGAAAATTCTAAAGAAAATATTACAATTTATTACTTGAAAAAATAATTCTTTTCAGAATTAAACGGACGATTATTTGTTTCCTAGTTTCTTTATAAAGAATGAGTTGAATAAACAGGGAGGTATTATTTGGCATACCTGAGAAGATATCCAGATTTCTTTCTAACTTTGCTATCTTTCTTGCCTTTAGGTCTACCTAGACGCTTGCCTTGTTTCTTGGCTCTCGCTAAACCTTCTAGTGTCCTCTCTCTAATGAGATTCCTTTCAAACTCAGCAAATGCTCCTAAAATCTGGAACTGAAGTCGTCCAGTTGCAGTAGTTAAATCAATGTTGTCACTAAGTGATATAAAACTGATTCCTTTTTTGTATAGTTCTTCAATCTCCAAGGTAAGCTCCTGAAGACTCCTTGCCCAACGATCCAGTTTCCATATAATCACTCCATCATATTCCCTTAATCTTAACTTGTTTAGAACATTAGCTTTTATGGGTCTAGTCTTTCGACTACTTTGAGTTTCAACATATGTTTCAAACAGGAATCCCTGCCTTTTAGCATATTCTTCCAATCTTATCCTTTGATTGTCAGTATGCTGTTCAGAGGTACTTACTCGACAATAAATTGCATATTTCACTTTTACTTAATTTTCTCCAATGGTTCTATGTCAATTAATCATTTATATCATATAATACTTTTATAGATTATTTAGGTACTATTTACAGCATAGATGTGAGTGTATTATTCGATGAATCTGGTCTGATATGGGTACACATAAACTGGAGTCTTCCTTCCCCAGTATCTCCGGTCAGTATACTTTGGTTTTTGTTGCATAATAAGAAGCGGACTTTTATGTTCATATTTCCACTTACCATCTTCAAGAATCATTATGTATCGCATAGCACTCATTTTAAGAATTGTATTTCTTATTGTAGCTTCATTGCTTCCTAAATCTTTTGCTAATTGCTTTGCTGATAGTTTGCGGATAGGGCCTTTTGCTGTCATGTGTCTAAAATAGAATTGCTCAACATGTTGTTTTATTTTTTTCATCAAGAAATATGTCTTTTTGTATAGTCGTTGATGACTAATTGGTTTTCCTTGAGTATCTGATCTATACACAATGGTTCTGAGGGGATCTTTTCCGTACCCTATAGACTTGATTTCTGCGATATCATCTGTGAGAGAAGTCATGCAAAAAATAAAAGAATGGAAATAGATATACTTTTCTATTGTATGTTATGTCTTTTTCTTTTTATGATCAATCGATAGGTTGTCTTTCTTATAATTGATCTTTGATTTGGAGAAATCTTCGTACACTAGCTCAAATAATGAACTTTTTAGCCTCTTTCTCAGTTTGTCATTATCCACAATTCTCTTGTAAAACTTCAAATTACTGTTAAGAAGTTTGGTCATCTCCTCTTCAAAATAGCCATCAAATACAGCTTTAACATTCTGTCTTGAATTATGCTCAAACTTGTTCATAAGATCCTTGTTTTCAGAAAGATTGTCTTTAACTCTTGTTAAGAACACTCTATCATCTTCAGTAAAATCTGTACCGAAAGCATCATTTAGCTCTTTAATTATGAGAGATAGTTTCTGCATGTGTTCTTGGTGAAATTCTCCTACTGTTGCAGAGATGGGTTTTAGTTCACCTTCAGCGACTAGTTGTATGCCTCTCTTTCCCTTGGTAGCAATCTTGTAACTATCCATGTCCACATCTTCCAATACATTGAAAGGAAGCGGATCGTTAATGGTAGGTAGTTTTTTCAGTAAATATTTGTGGAAAATAAATGTTTTTTCCAGCTGAACATCAGGAAATGGCATAATTTGTGATAAAAAGGAGTAAATATTTTGGAATCTTCTGAGAGTCTTCTTGAACTCTACTTGTTGTTTCTTTGTTTTGTTCCTAAAAATATCTACCATAGGATTCAGAATACGATGGAGTTCGGTCTGATGAACATTTCTTCTTAGTTTCTTAACAAAGGTCTCAATTTCCGATTCATCATATATGTAGAACTCAAGAGCCTTTTCCTGTAGATCATAGAGTTTCTTGTAATCTGTCCTTTCTTTAAGGAATGAGGCCTCATAATAGGGTTTGAATGATTTTTGGATGACTTCTGTTTTATTAGCAAAGTCAATTATTAGCGTGTCATTCTTGTGTGGTGGGTGAATACGGTTAACTCTACTTAATGTTTGTACTGCTGTTACACCATTAAGAACTTTATCAACATACATCGTATGGAGAAGTGGCTGATCAAATCCTGTCTGGAATTTATTTGCGACTATAAGTACCTTATAATCATCTTCATTAAAGGCTTTTCTTATAGATTTCTTTGATGGAAGGCCGTTCATGCTATCTTCTGTATAAACCTTTCCTGACTCTTTAGGATACTCTACCTTTCCTGTGAAGGCAACCAGCGTTTTTATGCTATAGCCTGCTGCTTTAATCGCTTTGTCAAACGCTCTTTTATAGAGTACAGCATGAAGTCGAGATCTCGTAACTATCATTGCTTTACCCTTACCATCAATCTTATTGATTGTAGAATTCATAAAATGGCTAAGCATAATATCGGTTTTCTTATCAATTGCAGCAGGGTGGACTTCTACATAGTTTCGTAGGAGTTTTCTGGCTTTTTTATCATCATACTCAGGATCATCCTGTATTTTTTTAGCTAGTTTGAAATAAGTCTCGTAAGGGAGATAGTGTTTTAGCACATCAAGGATGAATCCTTCATCAATAGCTTGCTTCATTGAATATAGATGATAGGAATAGAATTTGCCATCTTCACCCTCTACACCAAATGTCTCTAAAGTCTTGTTCTTTGGAGTAGCAGTGAAAGCAAAGAAACTGACATTCTTGAGCCTTCTGGAGGATTCAATTTCTCTTAGAATCTCTTCGTCAATCTCATCTTGATCTTCATTGTCCAGCGTCTCTGCTTCATTTAGGCTGTTTGTGGCCAAAACTCTTTTCATTTTCTTGGCCATGGTACCTGTCTGAGAAGAATGAGCTTCATCTATAATTACAGCATAGTTCCTTTTTGGGAGATTGCCCATCTCATCAAGTATAAAAGGAAACTTCTGAATGGTTGTCACCACTATATTACTACCGGATTTAAGGGCCTCCTTTAATTGGTCAGAGTTTTTCTCAATTTTATCAACTATGCCCTTTCTCTTTTCTATCTGTTGGACTTGTTCCTGAAGTTGCTTATCAATTACTTTTCTATCAGAGACCACTATGACTATATCATAGACTCTGTTATCTAGTCGATTAAATTTGGTTATTAGTCCGTGAGAGAGCCATGCTATGGTTTTAGTCTTTCCAGATCCCGCACTGTGCTGTACAAGGTAATTTGTACCTGGTGTAGCCTCTCTCATCAGCTTATTAACACAGTCAAGCTGGTGGTATCTAGGGAATATGGGTAAATCGTTATCGCTTTTCTCAAGGTATATGAAATTTGAGAATAAACGGGAGAGTTGGTCTTTCTGTAAAATCTCTTGATAGAGGTATGATGTCTGATAATCATTTGGACTTAGTGGTTGGGGATTAACAAGACCTTTGTTGAATGGAAGAAAACGAGTTTTCTCTCCATCGAGTCTCGTAGACATGAATACTTTCTCATCACTTACAGCAAAATGAACTAAGCATCGTTGAAAGATGGTCTCTCGAGGGTCTCTAGTGGTTCTGTATTGTGTAATTGCCCTCTCTACTCCTTGAGAGAAGGTATCTTTTAGTTCAATGGTAAGTACAGGAAGGCCATTTATGAAGACAACAAGATCTATTCTATTTCCCCTTTCTCTATTCTCATATTCTAACTCTTCGATAACTGAGAACAAGTTTTTATCATATTTATCAAAAAGATCCGGATTCTTCTTGTTATTGGGTTTTGGATAGAATAATCGGAATGTAGTTCCAACATCTTTGAAGCCATGTCTGAGAATGTGGATAGTTCCCTTGTTATTTAGTTCCTTTACCAATTTGATCAGGAATTTCTTTTCAGTATCTTCGCTGTATACTTGCTTGAAACGCTTCCATTCCTTTGGCTGTGTATCCTGTACAAACTTGAGCGCAAGTTCAGGATCAATACAAGATGCTTTGTGGAAGGTCTCTGTGCCTCGCTTATGATAGCCATGTGCTACAAGGTGGGCGATTATGTCATTCTGGAATCCTCTTTCAGATGTATCAGTTTGCATCTTCATCCTCCACTTTATCAAAAGCCTGTTTAGCAGTAAAAAGAGCATAATCAAGATCTTGATGCGATGTTATTTTTAGTTCGGTTTTGCCATTCCCCCATCTTCCCTTGCCTGATACATCTTTGCACCTATTCTCAGGATCATTTATTTGTTCATATGGTATATTCAGTGATAATCTCAGGGAATTCTTTTGAGCTATGATATCAACAAAGTTGGTGCTAGATTTATATGCTATGTATACTTTTTGAGGTTCTTCTTTTACACTTGAATTAATATTGAGTAATCTCTTTCTTAGTGCATAAAACAACTCATGCATAGGTTCGCCTTCACGAACATGTTCGTGATCGTCCAAACCATAAGATTGTTTATCCTCTTCTTCTTCCTCTTCTTTGTACTTATCAAGGGTCTCCTGAGACAATTGAGGATATCTCCATATTTCCATAGCTAAATTTATAAGCTCTTTTGCTCGTTCAAGGATAGTAGTTTCATTCCAAGTATCTAAGTCTGCAAGATACCTATTCATTCTGATAGGACTATCTCTAAAACCACCTTCCATATCTCTTTTTTCCAAGAAAGGTTTGTCACTCAATTCTGAATTATATCCTGTCAGTGTAAGGTTCCCAAGTGTATGAAGGTAGTTTTTTTGTACTTCTTTCCATTCATTTCCAAGATCTTTTTTCCAAGCTTCAGACAGATTTGGATTTTGAGGCATAATATGCTCAATTGTATATGATTCCACATCTACTACTTCTTTTCTATTATGGTTCTCAAGTTTTTTTAGTATATAGTTTCTGGTTCTGAAATTATAGACATCCTTAATGCGGAACTCTTTATCAAATTCAATATTATCAGGTAGCCTTCTGTAAGAATCTTGTAACATAAGGGTTGCTTGTATGCTTTCGAGATAATTCTCCTTGTCAATCTTTTTGTAAAGAGTTGAAAAGGTTTTATTAAGGGAATTTGTGGGAACACCACAAATTGCTCTCCGGAATACATAACTCTCAATCAAACGAAGGATCTCAATTAGAGTTTCTTTGTTGATGATTTCATTTTTGTAGTCACTATAAATACTTAGAATAAATGGATACGAGACATTAACTTTTAGTTCATTGATATCTTTGAATGCTGATCTGACCTCAACATCAGGTTCTTTCTCCAATGAAAAGTTGATGTAGTATTTTGCATACATTGATAGGTCCTCTACCAATTTCTTGATAGATTTATAACCTTTAGAATAGGTTTTGAATGAATCATAGATTTCACCAAATTTAGGAATCTTATTCTCTTTCATAACTAGGTACGCTCTTACAAAGTAATCAAATTCATCATCGAATTCTGACTGTCTAAAGTCTTTCTCCATGTCAAACCAGTAATTATTGTAAAGTTCCTCTTGCTCTGATTTCTCGAGACCCATCAATATGTAATTCCTTATAAGGTCTGCTTCTGTGAGTTCTAATCCTGTTGAATTTAGGCTTTCAAATATCAACTGAGGATTATCCTTCTCTCTATCTAAGGATACATCAATAATTATGAGTTTTGAGATACCCTTGTAGAGAGTATCAAGGTTTTTTTCAGAGATCTGTTCAAGAAAGAAATTGTAGTTCTCTGATATGCGCTGAGAATCATCATCCTTTAGTTCCAGTCCATCAATAACTTTGTACAAGCTGGTTTTATCGCTTTTTGTAAGGCTAAGTTTATACTTGTCTTCATCATCTTCATTAGAATTAACTAAATAGTAATTCAAAAGTTTATCCGGATTTATTTCACTTTCTGTTGAGCTCTCCTTGATGTACTTGCATAAAGCTGCTATAAGAAGGGTTATTGTAGTCAATCTTTGCTGTCCATCGATTGTTAATAATTTAGGTAATGATGAGACCTGATATAATCCTTTTTCTACATATACCACTGATCCTATGAAATGTCCGGAGATGGCATCATCAGAACCAGCTCTGAGAATATCTTTCCATAATTGTTTGCATTCTTTTTCTTTCCAACTATAAGTTCTTTGATAGATTGGGATGACCAATTGTTTAGGTGCATTCAAGAATCTTAGAAAATTAACTTCTTTTGCTTCCATTATATCTCTACCTCTCGTACATCTACTTTACCTGTGACCACATGGTGGATGAGTGATTGTTTGTATTCTTGTAATAATTGAAGTTTATAAGCTATTTTAGATACTTTATTGTTTGTTACGGTGTTTATCTTTGTAATATGTTTATGAATTGCTACTTGTTCTTTTATAGGTGGGATTGGAAGAATCAGTTCTTTTAGATTATCCTGATAAATAACTTCTATTGTGGTTGCATTACTTTGAAGGAAAAATTGAATCTTTGATATTTCCGTTTCTTCTATCAGGTCTACAATATAATCATCGAGCATTAACTTTGAATTAACTCTCAATTTCATCAGACAAGGATGTAAAATACCTATTTGAGCTTTATTATTCAACTTAAAGCATTTACCTATAGTTCCTCTTGTAGTAACAAGTATGTCACCTGGACCGGTTGTAAAGCCAACTAATTCTTTGAATTTTTTCTCAGATACATAATTCTCTCCTTTTTCCTGATTTTTATCAAGTACATTTCTTTGATTATATACCTTAAACTCGTTCCCTTCCATATCTTTGCTAGTTAATTGACTTCCGAAGGGGCCTGTTTTTAGACTATTTCTTGCTGTATGCAGCAAAAATTTGATTCTCATAATTTCCCAATGTTCAGGAATCTCCCCAATCCAATCAATACCAGAATCCTTCATCTTGACATTGGAATCAAGACCCTTGGTCACAACATGATTGATAAGAGCAGCGCGCTTTTCTTTCTCGAGCTCTATGAGTTGCTTGTTTTTTTCGATGAGGTCATTAATTTGTTCTGTTCTTATGTCCAGAAACTTGGATATTACTTTTTGTTCTTCAAAAGGGGGTTCAACTAACTCTATTGCATTCAACACTTCTTGAGTCATGCTAGGTACTGCAGTACTTGTAGCGTATTTTTGGAAAGGTAATGTTCTACATGAATAGTAGAAGTACTTTGGAAATACATTCTGGTTGATTTTGGTAAAGAATAAGGTATCGACTGTCCAAAATTTTGTATTCACATACAAAGGATTATCTATAGTGCCTTTTCTGCCAAGGAGCACTGAAGGTTTGTGATATAGATAGTGATTGCTTCTACCAAATTCACCTCCGGTACCTAAGATTGGGAATTTACCATCATCATCAACCACATCTTTTTGATCTTGACCATTGCAGATCTTTGCGAAGAACTTGAGTTTCTTTGCTTTCCAATGAATCGGTATATAACCGATTCTTTCAGAACCAGAATCTTTCAACTCAGGATATGGTTTTAATTTCATCGAATACTCAACCTCTCTTTGATGCTTTTCATGTCGTTTTTTACATGATAACTGTTTGGTATTTGATTCTTAATTGCTTTTAAGAGTGAAGAATCCTTAGAAACGAAGATTTCTGCTTCTGAAGTTGAATAACTGCCTACAATTAATGCATCTTGGGATTTCAGATTAATCTCTGATAGTAGACGGACGACTTCAGCATATCCCTTGGATTTATCCATTTGATATACAATTATAGATGAATCTTCTTGGAATTTATTGATATCGCTTAGTATATCATTTCTTTCACTTTCAGATAGATTCTTACTCTGTCTATCTCTTGCTATCTCATCAAAGGAGAATTTGTTCTGGGTAACCAACTTGGCCATATGTCGAATCTCTTGAACTTTGTCTAGGAGTTCAATTATATTGAATATTGAAGTAGCAATTTCGATACTCTCATCTTCAATCATTGTTTGAATTAGATGAGCTACAGTTCTGTCTCTGTTTTCGATATAATCGAGAAGAACACAAGTATCAAGGAAGACTATCGTCATCTTGTCCTCCGAGTTGTCTTCTTTCTAGTTGGTTTCCTTAGGGGCTTAAACCGTACTTTGGTCCTTGAAACACCGGTATTCTTCCTTTTCTTGACTGTCCTCTTTTTTTGGGCCATTATAATTCCTCCTTTTGAAGGTCTTGAATCTCTTGAGTGATTTTATCGATGTCTTTCTGGATGTCTTCAAGGGATCTAGGTGGTTTGTACTTGTAGAAATACTGAGTGAAGTTGATCTCATAACCAATCTTGTCCTTGCTCCTGTCCATCCAAGCATCTTTGTAGTAGGGTGTGACTTCTTTTTTGAAGTATTCATTGATATCTTGCTTGAGAGGAATCTTCTCCGTATCACGGAGATTAGCATCTGGCTGCTTCTTTCCCTTCTTAGTAATGTATTCAGCAGAGTCATCATGCTCAGAAAGAGCTAGTATGATACCTTTTACCATGGATGGAGTAAGATCAAATGTTTTGAGAGCTTGTTTCACCTCACTTTCGAAGGGATCCCAATGCTTGAACACACCTTTGATGCTGGAAAGTGCCTCAATTATCTTGTCTTGCTGCTCTTTACCAGCGGTCTCTTCCGCTAATTTATCTTCAGGATTCTTTTTCTTGCTCTCAGCGAGCTTAGCGAATCCAGAAAGAGCATAGAGATGGTCAAGACGCTCCTGCGAGCATGTGAAATTTAGCTGCAGTGGTCGTTCAACGGTCACTTTAGTGTAGCCGAAGACTTCATTCTCCATTATCTTACAATGACTGCTCGGTTTGAAGTCCTTGTAGAGCTCAAGTATCTTAGGAATGTCTTTCTCTCTGTCTAGCTCATTACGCTTGTCTCCAAGGCTTTTTCGCATCTTCTTGAAGAATGAACGAGCATCTATAAGCTGAATCTTGCCCACTCTTTCGGTGCTCTTTTGATTGCTCATTACCCAGATGTATGTAGTAATGCCTGTATTGTAGAACAGCTGACCAGGAAGGGCTATGATCGCTTCAATATAGTCATTCTCAATCATCCATTTACGGATATTGCTCTCACCGCTTCCAGCATCCCCTGTAAATAACGGTGAACCATTTGTGATTGCAGCAATCCTTGATTTCTCATCATTTGTCTTCATTTTAGAAATCATGTGCTGTAGGAATAGTAATTGTCCATCATTTATCCTGGGAGTTCCAGCCCCATATCTCCCCTCTTCACCAAGTTCAGCCTCAGCAAGGACTTTATCCTGGTCTTTTTCCCACTTGGTCCCGTAGGGCGGGTTAGATATGATATAGTCTGCGCGAAGGTCCTCAAACTGGTCCTCAGAAAGCGTGCTTTTTGGGCCTTTAATCTCTGCATCATCCCCACGCATGAGCATGTCTGCTTTGGCTATAGCATAGATCTCTTCATTGAGCTCCTGCCCGAAGAGAGCAACAGTTAGGTACTTTGAGAGGTAATCATGGCAACTAGAGAGCATTCCGCCGGTGCCGCAGGCAGGATCGTAAACTGTCTTGATAACATCTTTCTGTTCAGTTTTCTTCTCATAGATAAAGAGCAGCTTCGTCATAAGCTCAACAACTTCTTTTGGTGTGAAGTGGTCTCCTGCCTCTTCATTTGACTGTTCTGAGAATTTCCGGATGAGTTCCTCAAAGATTGTACCCATCTCATGGTTTGATACGGTTTCTGGGTGAAGATCAATTCGAGATTCAGAATATTTCTTGACTAATCTGAAGAGGAGGTCTGCTTTGGATAGCTTTGAGATATGACCTTTAAGGTTGAAGTACTCAAAGATTTCCTGGACATTCTTGCTAAAGGAATCAATGTAATGTATCATATTCTGCTCAATGTTCTCTGGATCTTCAAGCAGAGTCTTGAAATCATACTTTGAGTAGTTATAGAACCCTAGTTTCTTTCCATCCTTATCTCTGGCTTCATTCTTTAGTGCGAGATCAAGATTGTCTATTTGGCCCTTTAGCTTGTTGTACTGGTTGAGAACCTTCTCTTTTGAGTGTTCAAGCACACAATCGAATCGTTTTAATACCGTAAATGGTAGAATAACCTTTTGATACTCATTTCGCTTGTATGTTCCCCTCAATAGATCTGCCTGATCCCAAATGAATGATACTTTTTCCTGAAAATTCCCCATATTCTTTCTCCCTTTTCCTATTGCTTTGCTCCACTATTGTCCTCAGGAACATCATCCTTCCTCAGAGGGATGCTATCTATAATGCTCATATCCTCTTTCATTGATATATTTTTACCTTCTGCCTCACTTTTTATCCGTTTTACACCCTTACTGAGCTCAGTCAATTGGATTTGTTTGACGGCTTTTTCCATGGGTGGATTCAGTTTAGTCGATTTCTCGTAAGTTACTGTCGGTTCAAGGATTTCTGTAGGTAACTGTCCTGCCTTAGTAAGAATATCAATGAATTCATCACTGAAGAACTGATCAACTTGGATGCGTCTCTTAGTAGCATGAGCGAACCTTCCTAGAATTCTACATATCTGATCTCTGTCTTCCGGTGATAGAGCCTCTGCAAATTCATACTCCTCAATTTTCTGAAGACTCTTGATTACTGGCATTAAGCTGTCAAAAGTGATAACGAATACATTGTAATCTCCCATATTGAGGTAATTATCACTGATAACATGAGCTGTATTTGAGGGTATGACCAAAAAGATGTCTTTTTTAACATCCTTCTCTTTGATATACTTCTTCACAGAATCTGCTTGCGTTCTAATGTACTTGGGAAAGTTGTCAAGGTCATCATTTTGAGGGCTTTTAGCGTCAAAAATGACATATTCATTAGCTATCAGCAGTGTATTGTCTGGATTTCCCTTGAAAGGCACCTTATCCTTACCAATGTATTGAATATTGAGAAATTTAGCAATCTGTTTGATATGCTGCTCAGCAGTTGTCTCATGGATTTGCCATTGAGCTTTCATGTCCTCAAATCGCTGTGTGATCTCATCTTCTCTCTCCTGTTGAAGGCGAATCCTATCAGCATCCATCTGTTTGATGAGGTCATCCAACTGATTCTGTTTCTTCTCATAGTCTGCTTGTAGTTGCTTCTCAGCCTTTTTGAAAGCTGTGATCTCCTTCTCAAGGTCTGTGTTGTTTTCACCAAGTTGATCTCGTTTGGTCTCAGCCTTAGTGATATTAGTCTTGAGCTCTTCGATAGCTTTCTCCTTTGCTTTTATCTCCGTTTTAAGGGTAGCGATCTCTGTTTTCTGTTCTTGGACTGAATCACTTAGCTCAGAAATATGACTATCAATGGTTCCTGATTCTTTGGACGCATCGATAGCGAGGGATACTACTGAAGACCAGCTGAAGATTCTCTTGAGGAAGCCGATAGTCTTGATACTTTCAATGAGCCTAGGTATAGACTCTAGTCTGTGATTATTCATATACATACACCTCCAGGCATGATATATCTGATGTAGTGTCCATCATCATACCAGCGTTCAACCTTTCTGGGTTTTCCGCTGGCAGGATTCTCAATACGGATGACCTTTACAGGTCTACCGTTTATCTTACCAGTCACTTTCGTGACTTTGGATTTATGTTTTTTGTGGTGTTTACCCAATGTAACTCACCTCCTTCCTGGGTTTAGACTTTTCCTTGATAGGAATAGTCTCGATGGCAAGGATCTCCATCTCCCTGCCAGGCTCAGATGCAAGGTGGAAGATGGCTGGTTGTCCGATGAGATCTCGGATGAGTGCAAGACGATCGATTTGTTCGACCCTCTTTATTTTGTGCTTCATATGAAACACCTCCCGTGGTGGTCACGACCCTTATAGGAATATAGATGGCCGAGGTTATTATTTAGAATTAGTCTGTATAATTAAGATTATATCTTAACTATATTGGCTATAGCGATTCCTGGATCTCACGAAGACTACGAAGGATACCCTTATGTTCATCAAGAATCTTTTCATACCATTCTTCTGCGATTTTTTTCTCCGTAGTGCCGGTATGTGCAGCAATATTCCTGTCATTTGTCAGAAAAAAAATCTCTTTAATTTGTTCCAAATTCATTAAATTCAATTTTTTTTTTAGATTCCCAATCAGAAATACTAAAGTGTTATAGTAGTTCAAATTTCCACCTTCTACGCCATAATTACAGAAAGCACTTAAATGTGTACCGACTGTTTTGTTACGGAAGATATTACCCTTAGCATATCTCGTTTTATCGTACATATTATAATCATTATATTTATTCCAACGACCATTATAATAGAAAGACACCCTATTGACTACGATATTTTTACTACCTAGTTCCCCCAGGTTATTTTTTAGATATTCTTCCTGTTCTTTACAGATTTCTTGGGTAACACATTCTACAGCTTTTGATATCTCCATTAAGACAGGTGAATAGTCATAATCATGTTCGTTATTGTTCTGTAGATTCTGAAGAATAAATTCAGCAGTAATGCAAATATTCTCTACCTTCTGCTTTAGTTCCTTACTCTCCATTTTCTATACTTTCCACCATGATAGTCTCTTTTGTACTTTTTCACGGCATCTTTCCCACAAATCTGGATCTTTATCCTTCTGAATCTCTACAAGCATTTGTGTTGCCTTATGAATTTCTTCAATCCCTTTTTCCAAGGAGATGTGATTAGCTTTGATTTCCTTGGTTATAGCTTCCTTGGATTCTTTGATGGCATCAAAAAGGGAGACCATATTTTTACCTAGTCGATCAGCTATTGAATCGATTTTCTTATCTATTGAGGTAACAATATCCTGTGTTTTCTGCCCTTGTTTTTCCAATCTCTCCAGGGTCTTAGAGTTTTTGTCCACCCGATCTAAAATTTTAGTTAGATCTGTGTTAAACTTCTCCGCTTGCTTTGCTTTTTTATTAGCATCTTCGAGATTTTTCTCAAGTTCTTGAATTTTCAATCTGTCAGCTTGAATCTTCTCGATTAGGTTATATTTATCCTCGTATTCTTTGGAGAGTGTCTCAGAATAAACACTGATAAGTTGATCTTGTTGACTCAATTTAGTTTTAATATCTTCCAAGATTGATTTATTCTTCTTAGCATAATAAGCAGCTCTTCTTGTATCTCTCTTTTTATCCTCCCTTTCCTGTTTTAGAACTGCTTTATGAGTTAATTTTTCGATGCTCTTCTTTCTAATCTCACCCAGTTCAGTTGATGTAAAGGAAGAATGATTATGTTTATTGTAACTCTCCAATAGGTCCTCTTGCTTAGTGTAATAGTCTGCCCAGTTTATCTGAAATAATATTTTGAGTAGAACCATGTGTTTCTTGTAATGTTTAATCTGATTAAATATGTCAATCTTTCCGATAATATGCTGATAGAAATCAATATGATTCTTGATTCCTGTTTCATCGTTGTTATCCTTATTTAATGAAGAAATACCGTTTTTTTTGCACTGATCCAGCATAGCCTTAATCTTTCGATATCTCTCTCTCCCATAGGATAACTTGGTATTAACGACTAATCCTGTGACTTCAATTCGTGCCCTTTTTCTTGAAATGAATTTACTCTTATCTTCATTTATCTTAAAGCACTCATCTACAATGATTGTCTTAATTTTGCTTATGAAATCCTTTCTGATATACTTACCTGAGAAAGTTATATCATCCGCATATCGTGTATATGTAAGTCTGCCTTTTTTTGCAAATCTGCTAAGCCTATAATCCAATGGAAAACAGATGAGATTTGATAATGCTGGACTTGTAGGTGCTCCCTGAGGTAAACTCCCGTCTAATGTCACTAACTCAGTAATCAAGGTTGCAATTTTTTCAGAGTATCCTCGTCTTTGCTTCCTTATTTCTAATTGAGGATTACTATCAAAAACAGAGTCATAATCTTTTGAGGAAAAACCATTTACTAAGAAGGAAAATATCCTTTCATGTCTTATGTTAGGAAAAAAATCTTCAACATCTGTCTTGAATACATGAGGTTTTCTTATATGCTGTTTAGCATTATCGACATATGATTTATTTTTTATAAATCCATAAGTGTTCTTGTGAACCGGAAAATAGTATAGGTGTTTATACAGTATGTACTCTTGTACTTTTTTTAGCTCTCTACTTGGTGCATTAATTCTTCGCTTTTTACCACTATGTTTACTAATCGAGTAACTTGAGTAATGGAGTTTATTCTTCTTATTATACTTATCCTGAAAGAATATATCTAAATCTTCTTGAGTAAGCTCAAAATCAATGTGCCTTCTTAAATCGTCAAGAAACTTTGATTCAGAATTTCTATTTATAAACTTTTTAACCATTTTTATTTAATAAAAAATAAATGCTCTTGCTAATGATAACTCGGACCTCTCCGTGAGAGGCCGATATTCTTTGTCGCTACATGGGCCTCTATTGTTGAGGTCCGCGAAAGTTGATAAGCGACTGAGAAGTGAAATTCCCAGTTAAATTAATGAGGACGGCTATCTCCATTTCATCCATCGGGATGTAATTGAGTTGTTCGAAAACATCTCCGCCTCTGATACGACAATTCATTACCTGAATTATGTACCGCGCCAAGAGCATTTATTCTTTATATGTACCTTGATGGAATTTAACAATTTAACTTGTCCTCTTAAAGTGGTTAATCCCAGGCTATAGCAATCAGGACAA
Source organism: Candidatus Woesearchaeota archaeon (assembly GCA_020637435.1). Taxonomy (GTDB): domain Archaea; phylum Nanobdellota; class Nanobdellia; order Woesearchaeales; family JACJVW01; genus JACJVW01. Next base: position 70,587 of record JACJVW010000001.1, on the reverse strand, counting down.
TAGACCTCATCCTGACAAGCATGTATATGATAGAGTCTAAATTAGTCTATAGATTCGCTTATATAAAAGGATATTACTTAATGATTAACTAATTATCTTAATAACAACGCTAATTTTATATAGATAAGTATCCTATCTACATGTATGAATATCCATATTGCACCAGTTGGCCAAGAAATTGGACATGTCCGAGTTGCTCTGAATGAGCTTAGAGGTATTGACAAACTATACCTCTTTACAGGAGATAAATTCAAACAGAACGCTGATGATCTAAAAAAGTCCCTGGCAGATTTTGGTGTTGATGTCGTTGTTCAGGTGATAGATCCCTTTTCCCAAGACAGCATACAAAATATTCTGGATTATATAATAGATATAGTCAAGAAGCATGCTGCTGATGAGGTTTATATCAATATAACAGGTGGTACGAATCTCATGGGAGCAGCAGCATTATCTGCAGCATATTTTGTAGGAGCTAAAGCATACTATGTACTGGACTCCAGGAAGATAGATAAGAGCAAAAATAAGGTTGTCATGCTTCCTATTCCAAAGATATCCTTTTTTGATGCTTTAACAGAGACACAGAAAAAAGTATTGCTGGATATTGCAACACATATCGCAAAGAAAGGACCTATCCAGAATATACAAGCATATGCTAAATCCATAGGTTGGTCCCATCCCCGTATCAAACCACATCTTGATGCTTTGGAACAGATGCAGCTCATAGAAGTTGATAGAACAGCGAGGGAATGTACAATAAAGCTGACAAAATCGGCCGAGACTATTCTTAATTTTATAAAATGAAGGTACTTGTATCAACATACAGTAATGGAAGCACTGTGGATAGAATTTTTAGAGAGCAGAATTTTGAGAAGTTGATTCTACTTACGAGCTCTGATTTCTCAAAACAAGCCAAGGAGTACAAGAAATGTAAGAAATCTGAAGTTATAATCATCGATCCATTTGACCATATGACTACCACACTGAAGATTATTAGGAAGCTGAAATCCATGAATAATGAATATTTCATAAACATTACTGAGGGTACAAACATAATGGCTGCAGCGTGTCTTACTTGTGCTTACTATTTGGGTATTGGAGCGATGTATGTTGCAAAAGACCAAATAATTAGTATTCCTATTCCTGGTACTGGATATTCTAAGCAAATATCCTCAAGTGCAAAACAAACACTTTCTAAAATAGATAAGGAACTTCAAGCTATGGATAGTATTACACAGAGTCAGCTAGCTGGTACAACGCAGAGTCAAAAATACACTGTCCCCCTTGCTATACTGGAAAAGGCATGTTTGATTGAAAGATTTGTTCAAGGGCGAGATAAGTACATCAAGATGACCGTCGCAGGCAAGATTTTCCTTGAGATGGAGCGTTGAGGTTACTAACTTCTTGGATCAGTTGTTCACTTGGAGTATTTTGCTTTCCAGTGAAATAACTCTTGCACAGGAAGGGATTACTTTGATTTCTTTTTGTAAATGGATGAATACCTAGCCTGAACATCCAAAGCGGACAATCAAGCACAGGGCATGATTTAATTTCATTGTATTGATGGCCTGTACAATCAAGACATTTAGATCTAATTGCCTGAAGCGGAGAAATTGTCCTAGCATTATCCGACATAGTCTGGTACACCTCCTAAATCTAAGTCTTCAGGTTCTGTCAGACATCTCTGTTCCAACTTGAATAGTCTGTCATTTTGGTTCAATACTGCTTGTTGAATATTACCGATTGCATTTCTCATAACTGAGAGACTTATGTTGTCTGTTACGACTTCTTTGACCAATCTATCTACTCTACTAATATCTCTGTCCGAAAATCTTGGGTGTTCTGATTCAATGTGTTTATTTCCTTTGCTCCTATCTAATCCAAGACGAATGTACCCATTTTCATCCCTAATCCTCTTGAAGCCAATACTATCTAGGTAATTGAACAATTTTTCATTAAATAGGACTGTGTGCTGCTTAGTTATTGTAAATACAGCACCATAGTTGTTTGATAGTTTAATAAGAAATAAATTCTCAATCTTCGGTATAGCGTCCATGGCAATTTGATCGGCTAGGGTTTTTGCATCTTCTGCACTCATAGAAGAAAATGTATGGTTTGGATAGATAAGGATACTTTCTGTTGTAATATGTATGCTGCAACTGTACCGTTTAATCACAAATTCATCCCAATTAGTTCGATTCAATTTTGAAAACCTGATCTTTTTCTTCTGAAGTATCGCACTAGGATTCCATTGTCGTGGTTTCTCTATTATTGGAACATTTATTTGCATATTATGAATACCAAACTTGACCGCTGTCTCATTTGACCCTGACATATCCTGTCTCATTCTGTATTGAATGAGCTTTTTTGACACTGATGAAACTGCAAGACCTGTATTTACTGCGATCTTTCTTATGGATAATCCTTTTTTACGCAGTTCTAGGCATTTTCGAATATCCTCAGTTGTCCACTTATGATTATAGACATGTCTCTTTCTTTGTGTACCCATTTTATCCTGCTGCCCTTTGCTTGATCTTTATGATGCGATGCCAAGGTATGAGAATTATTGTATCACCTATGCCTTTGTATGCTATATGTGTTTTATCTAACTCAACTATTGTAGCTGGGTGTGCCACTATTGAATTATCCTCACCAAGATATACAATATGGGACTTTTTGTCACAATACTTCGAGTTAATTGATTCAAATTCGGATTGAGTTCTACTATTCTCTATCTGAATCCAGCTTTTTTCCATTTCCAGGTTCCTCCATTTTCTTGAAAAACCGATATGCTTCCAATATACTCTCTCGAGAGTACTTCTCAGCAATCTCTTCAGGACTCATTCGTGCTCTCTCCCAAAATCCATAGATTTTATTCGTTCCTCAATGATCCATCTGATGAGCCCTGCCCGCGAGATGTCACCGTATTTCTTTCTCAGGGCATCCAGTTTTTGCATGGTTGCTTCTTCAAGCAATAAATCATATCGTTTTTTTGCCATACGGTGATTGTATGTTATATTCTATATAAATCCACGAAAGCTCGGTACCAAAGTGGCGTGAGTCACCATAGTTTTTATAGGAGAATTATGTTCCTTTTTGTAATGGCCAATAGATCAATGACATTGAATACAGAGTACACAGATTTATTCTTTTCAGCTATACCAGAATCATCTAGGGTTGAGGATATTCTACGCTCAATGAAGATTATAGCTAATCAGAGTGAGATTGATAAACTATCAAAAAAGATGATTCGTCTAGCTAATGTTGGACTTTTAAACTACAGTTTATCAAGAATTGAACCAAACTATGTAGGCATTTTGAACTACATCTATTCAAATGTACTCGCTAAAGCGTGGACTGATACTACCAATTTCCTTGAACTATGGGACAACAAGAAACTGAGGTTTGATTATGTAAAACCTCTGGTAGTGAAATTTGTGGATCAATATCCCAAAATGGGTAATAAATTGTTTCTTGAGTATTATCACAATCAAAATGAGACAACATTCTTACCTGCTGAAGACAATTATTTGGCAAAGGTAGATGAAAAGAGCAAGAAATCTATCCGACAATTTACTATTGAACTGACTCTCCAGTTGATGTCAGAAATTGATCTTAATGTAAAGAACAAGGCAATTATTATTGATAATTTTTGGAAACGCAAACCAAATGATGACTTTCTAAAAGGGAGGTACTGTTTAACAGAATTCTCTGATACTAATTCAGGTATTGTCAATATGTTAATGCAATACTTAAAAAAAGCTAAACCTTACGCAGAAGATCTTTATCTGATGACTATTTTTGAAGAATTTGTTCAAGCAGTTGTGGATTTATCTCTAAATCCGACTAATACAAATAAAAGAGCAAGGTTTTCTCGAATAGATCTCTTTGAGGATTCCGAATCGATCCGATTTGTTGATTCATGTGTTAGATGGTATATGAATCGTGATGCAAGATGTATGCTAAGGTTGGAGGCATATGAGTCCTATCAACTCATAAGAAAGGTTGTTTAAGCACTTCACGGGTTATTTACGCCTAATGTAATAACACTTTGTACCTAATCCCTCCAGAGGCTTATTTTCTGTGCTATTTTGTTTAAGAATGAGAATTTGCGTTGAATGCTTCTGAAGTTTTCAGTATCTTTTGTCGACGAAGATGTCGATGTCTTTTTCTTTGGCAATGCGGTCAAGGAAGTTGTTGAATATTTCTGTTCTGCTTTTCTTTACCTGTGTGTAGGGCACAAGGTACTGGCCGATGAGGCGGATGCACCCTACTTCAAGAATGTCGATATGCACCCGAGGCTTAAGCTCAGCTCCAAAGTCCTCAACTCTTTTGATTTCCTGATTTAACTCCTTCTTCTTGGCAAGCAACTGTTCTTTGTTTTTCTTTGTGGCGCGAGATTGCAGCATATTGTGTAAGGAGTCTTCAAGCAGCAGGCGCTCACTTTTCATGCGCTTAAGATAAAGATTCGCATATCTTTTGACTAGCGAGGTAAGGACTTCGTCAAGGATTTTCTGGGCTTTTGCGTAGTTGCTCTTGGTAGTGATGTTGATGTGGACCTCAATGAGGATGTAGTTGGACTCTTTGCTGTAATTTCTTGTCTCAGAGAACAGTATAAATTCATTTGGAAAGCTGACGGTCTTGTAGGAACTAGATTCGGAGTCTTTGTGCAATCCATCCAGTACGGTATGGAAGAGGTCTATCTGTTTGACATCACCACGTATCATCTCTCTGGTCCGTTGCGCGAAGATCTCGATGCGGTCACCTTCTCTGTAGAGCTGCTTGGTGACAATGACAAACCAACCCACTATGTTTAAGATTGGTTTTTGCAGAGCAAGCGAAAGACCAAGTCCAATGAGCCCTATGGAGGTTGCGAATTTTGAGAAACCTATCAACGTGCCAATTGCGAATATAACGAAGAGGGTCCACCAGATGAATCTGGTCAGTTTCTTGAAGGTATGAATATCATCTTCATCATCGGTGAACCTGTTGAGCGAAGTATTGACAATGGGATACACAATAACTTTGCCAACTAATGCGAATAATACAAATCCGATAAGTAATGTTAACAATCTGATTGAATATTGTTCAAAGAAAATAGAGATTGAATTGATGTAGGGAATACTTTGCAGGTATTCAGGGAAATAATAGTATATGGCATATAGGCTTACGACACAGGCCAGAATCACAAAGAGGATGAATCTTTGTGGAGTGAAGAGTCTTGGATGTGAAGCCATATGGTGCGTACAGTATCTGAGATTATTAAAGTTTGGCGTATAATTTCTTTAGTGGAGTTACTTGATTTGATTAGTCTCTTAGGAGTAGTTAAGTTTTATATATCTGGAGACATCTTCATCGTATATGGATCTCGCAAGACTGCTTTGGGGGGCGACGCCGGCTTTGGTGAAGCGGGAGCTGCGAAGGAAGTTTGGTTCTGAGGGTCTGGAGAATATTGGGCTGGTGCTTAGAGGGCAATTTGGTCAGTTGCGGCATCCCAACTATTTCATTCATGTGCCCAAATGCGCGGGAACGAGTATGTTGAATTATATCCATGAACACAACCTACCTTTGAAAATCATAGGCCATAATACAAGGTCAGAGGATTACCGGTTTGCGTATGAAGTGGTAGGTAAGCATAACGCGTTCTGTGTGGTGAGGAATCCTTTCGACCGACTAGTATCATCATATGTCTACTTAAGCAAAGGGGGAAACAATCCAGACGACACATCTGATTACGACAGACTGCTTAAAGGATACGGCAGTTTTGAGCGCTTTGTTCTTGAAGGTCTTGGTCATGATTCTTCACGCACTGAACTTGTGGAACAGATACATCTTAGGCCGATGACTGATTGGCTGATGGATGAGGAAGGAAATCTTTGCGTGGCACAGGAAAATATTATGCGCTTTGAACGACTTGACGAAGAAATTGACGGATTTCTCAAAACCTTTGGTATGCAAGGAAAGATTTCTCACAAGAACCGAAGCAGGAGAAATAATGCATACAGGTCTATGTATGCAGATACCCAAGGAATAGTAGTCCCGGACATGGTAGAGATTGTGGCGGATGTGTATAAACTAGATATTGACACTTTTGATTACTCATTTTGAGTGTTAAGCAATTATTCCTGAAATATTGTCCACAATTTTTTTGTGAAGACTTTGTTTTGCCTTTGCCAAGCGTTTGAGAATTATCTTTTCAGTGATGGTGAAGAGGCGATGGGGTTTTACCCAACTCCTGAGTGGAAGAGGTTTGCTGGTATCCTCATTGTTGATGGGAATGCCTTGCGATGGTTTGCTCGTGATGAGGCAACAGATGTAATCTTCACCGATGCGGTCAGATAGGATGTAAGCTGGTCTTTTCTTTGCACCGGTCAGATCAGAATAGGGAATGAGCACGATGTCTTTCTTCTTATACATCGTTCCATCTCTCGTCGTGTTTGTTATCCCAGTCTTTACGCAAGACTTGCTCTGATGACAGCATAGTCGGGATGCTTTCGTTTGGCTTGATTGCATCAAGTTCTTTTATGCGCTGTTTGATAGCTTTGCGCACGAACTCACTCCACTTGATTTCGGAGTGTTTTTTCATTACTTTGTAGACATCATCGTCTATGGAAAGTGTGATATTGGTCATACTATAGATAAGTGAGCTCACATATTAAGCTTTTTTAGCATATTCCCTACCTTGAGCGATTTGTTTAAAGACTTATTTGTAAAATTATAAGAGAAAATTCAAATGAAAAAATTCTTCAGTTCCCGTATAGCGCGCCTTTAAGCGCAAGGAATACTTCTGCCTGGTCTGCTTTTCTGCCGATGGCGTCAGGGTAATTCACGCGCCTGTAGAAAGGCTGCTGCGGTATCTGTCCCTGTATCTCTTTAAGCTCACCGATGATATCCTTTGGGCAAGTGCAATCCTGTCCCATAAGGGCGTCGCCAAGGTCAAGAGCGTACTGTGCTGTAACCCGATTTGGCCTTGCCAGATCAGCAAACTCTTCTATTACCCTATTGATTCTTTGTGTGTCTGTGACGCAATCCTGTATCCTTTTTTTGATGGCAGGTTCAAGCCTGTAAGAAATGGCATTGTTGAGAGTTCTGTAAAAGTCCGGATCGGTCCAAGAGGCAAATCCATTGGTGAATCTGAGTTGGTCGAATATGTCACAGGTGCCATGTTCTGTTGTTTTTTCGAACTGCCCGCTTTCAAGCGCGAAGTCAATCTCACCAGTCATCGCGGTGACCATGGCTTTACTGTCGTAGGGCATGGGTAGCTTCTGCTGAAGCTGTTCTGCTTGTTCGATATTGCAGTCAAGACGGGCAAGCGCGATATTCTGGTATTGCTGGTCGGCTTGTGCGCTGGTGGCTAATGCTAATGTCAAGACTATGGGTAGTGATTTCATGCGTATCATCTAAGGTAAACTGGTTAATATTTTTTACTGGAAGAAAAGAATTAAATCATGCCAGCATCATTGGGATTTGGCAATAATGCGTTAAGTGAAGGGTTTGTCTGCCTCTTGAGGAAGAGGTAGTTTGACGCGATTCTAAAGTCACCGAACTCATTTGGCCTTAAGTGCACGATGACGTGGTCGTATTTTTCTTTGATCCTTATCTTTGCCTGGTCATTGCCGATGTAGCGGTGATGTTCTACTGGCTTGTCGAGTTCAAGTTTGAGTTCAAGGTAGGGAGCGTCGTTGTCAGGGTCGACGAGCTTGCTTCTGAGGATAGCTGAGATATTGCTCTGCTCAGAAAGCCTTACGATCTGGTTGATGTCGCCTTCAAAAATGAAGTCGTGATAGGTTCGCGCGGTGCGCTTCTCTTTGTAGCACTTCTCGACTTTCGTAATCTCGCCTGCGATAGTCCTGATAAGAAGACACATCTCTTCGTTGGTCTTTTTCTTGCCTGCTTCTCGCAATAGTGTACCTTTTATTTTGTACATAATGACGGATCCTTTGTCGTGGACGAGGTACTCAAAGATGTTCCATTTGCCGTGTTCATAGATGCTGTTGTACCAATGCTCGTACTCTGTGATTAGGTCGTATACATCATCAGGTAGTCGCTGCACAGAGATAGGTGTATACAGAGTATCTTCCGTATTCTTCTTTTTCTGTAGCAATGTTAAGAGTCCCATGAAGGGGAGTGAAGGTGATTCTATTTATAAGAGTTTCTATATTTAGTCACTAGTTAGTGGTAAATTTAGTAACAGAATGAGTTTCCATCAAGATATTTGGTGCATTCGAGCTTGTAACTTTTGTACGGTATGCATCTGTAACCGGTATCTCCATATGGTGTTTCCTGTGCGACGCAGATTTCTTCTTTCTCGCAGTCTGACACTTCATCACAAGGAAGGAAGTCCTCCCACTCTTTGTCGATCTTACAGTAGAATTCGCTTGCTTTTTTTGGTACAGGGGCAATGATGTAACCTGGCTTACAGGAAAGGTCAACGCAGCTTTCTCCATCCCAACACCTCTGCGCTCCGCATTCACAGCCAAGGGTATATGCAGACGCGATGCAATCAGACCTGCCCCCGGTCAGTTCAGCGTTTCTGGTAGTGCAGTCGTAATCACATGCGCTTTTTTGGAATTCGCCACCACTTGATGTGCAGGCGTGTATTTCGGAGAATTCGAGTGTTTTTCCGTCTACAATAACTGTGGAGAAATTCTGAAGGTCAGCAATCTTGTCTTTTTGTGATTCTATTTCTTCTTTTAGTGATAGAATAGTTTCCTGCAGATTTGCAATCTCCTGGTCTTTTGAAGTAATCTCAGAATCGAGTTCATCACATGAATTTTGGATAACTTGCACCTGGCTAGCTTGTTGGTTTTCCATCTGAGAAACACAACCGACCAACATGAATGCGCCGATGAGGATTATCCATCTCATACTTGCAGGTTATTTTCAATGTTTAAAAACCTTCATAACATCGATTATTGCTTAATTTATCAGATTGATGAGTTCGTCCCCATATTTCTCTATTTTGGCCGCTCCAAGGCCGTATATGCCCTGCAGTGCTTCTTTTTTCTTCGGAAGTACCTTGCACAGGTGTTCCAGTGTCTTGTCCTGCATGACCATGTATGGCGGTATGTGCCTCCGTTTGGACTGGGCTGCGCGCCAGGCTTTAAGTTTGCTCAGGATGCTCTGGTCGGGTGGTTCATCTGACATGAGGATGGCCTTTGAGATAGATTTGGCCGCTTTAGAAGTAGTCTTCTGAACCTTGTTTGGTGCGATAAGCGCTCTCATCTCATCGGTCAAGAACAGGGTGTGGGATTTGACGTAGGTTATGTGGAGGCAGCGCTTAGCTCTGCTAATAGCAACATAGAATAATCTGCGTTCTTCTTCGAACTTGTCGTACTCTTCAACTTTGACCATATCGATGATGGGGTGGTCAGAACTCTTGCATGGAAAATTGCTCGGTGTGCAGCCGATGACGAAAACCATCTCGGCTTCAAGCCCTTTTATCGCGTGGATGGTTGCGAGAATGATCTGCTCTTTGCTGATGTGCATGGTCGTATGGAGCTCTTCGCTCTTTATGGCGTGCGGTATCTTCTGGCGATTGAGGAAATCCCTTAGGTCTGTCAGTTTTCTGTTCGTCCTTGCAAGGATGAAGATCTCATTTCTTGGCAAGTCTGTATCTTCTATCTGACGAAGAATATAGGCGAATTCATCTGCTTCAGATGCTGCAACCTTTATGTGGATATTGTGTTCTTCTTTAAATGATGAAGCAAGGTCGGGGAGACTTAGTGTTCTTATTGAGGTATTCATCAGTTCGACTATGTGCTGTTCTGAACGGTAATTGGTAGTGAGCGCAACAACCTCCGCATCCGGGTACTTGTCTTCAAAGTTGAGGATATGCGCAATGTTGGAGCCACGCCAGCCGAAGATGGATTGTCGTGGGTCGCCTACGCAAAAGAGATTTGGCGGCGCAAGGAGTTCAAGCAATTCAATCTGAGTATTGTTGACGTCCTGGTATTCATCGACGAGAATATGCTCAAACTTAGGGATGGTATCGGAGTGCTTGGTGAAGAGGTCGATAGTGTCGAGCAGCTGGTCCGCAAAGTCACGCAGGCCTTTCTTTTTCATGTACGCTTCGATGTAATTACAGATGGACAGGACCATGTTGAAGCTTTGTTCGTGACCACGTTCGATATGGAACGCGTCTGTGGTGAGCGGCATCCGCTTGAATTTGAAGTAGTCGCGCAGAAAGAAGAGGTCATTCACAAAAATACCCTGCAGTTGCTCAGGCGTTTTGCCGCGGCGCTGCACATCAGAGAAGTACAAGGCAAGTACACGGTCCATGCTCATGCCCAGAGTCTCAAGTGCCCGATAGAGGATGCGGTATTTGTCTCGGTACGCTATGACTTGCATGGGCTTGTCATAGATGAGGTCGTTATGTCGCTTTAGCAGCTTTTCGCAAAAGGAGTTGAAGGTCTCGATATGGCAATCTGTCATAGGCAGTCGCTTCTGCATCTCCTGGCGGGCTTTTCGGGTAAAGGTTATCGCGAGTATTTTTTTTGGGTCGATGCTCTGGTACGTCACCAGATATTCGATGCGTTTGGTTAGTACGGTTGTCTTTCCGGAACCTGCACCTGCTATGCAGAGCAGTTTGTTTGCGGGAGAGATGATCGCTTTTTTTTGCAGGTCATTGTATTTGTGCAAAAACGGGTCAAGCGCTATGAAAAGTTCCTGTTCCTGACCGGTTATGGAGGTTTGTTTTTCTTCGTAGAAGATTTTTCTTTTGTGCAAAGATGGTTCTCTTAGTTCAGATTCACCCTTTGCTGTGATGTGGAGTACTTTGATGAACCTGTTTTGGGTGAGAGGACGCTGCTCTATCATGCTGTTCATGAGTAGCAGGTCGATAAGCGGTGAAATTTCATCCCGGTCGTAAGCGAGCGCACCAAAGGATTCTGCACGGTCGAGGCGTTGGCGCTTGATGGCATCATGGGTGCTCTTGCCTTGCAGGTACTCGATGAGAAATTTTCGACCTACGGGAAAGGGTATGTCCTTTATTGCCTGCAGTATTTGCAGGTAATCCTGATTTGCCATAGTAGAGATGGACGAAAGAACGCTTTAAGAAATTTACCTAAGAATGAAAAAAATAAAATTTCAAAGTTCTTTGCCTAGGTATCTATTTACTACGTATTCTGCCAGTACATCGATGGTATTGAGCACGGGTAAACCTGTGTCCTTCAGCATGACTGCGAACTCGGTGCACCCAAGGATTATGCTTCCAGCTCCTTTTTTGATATATGATTGAGCCATTACCTTTACTTTGTTCATCTGTGCCTGTTTGTCGATGCCTCTGTTGAAATTGAATACCGCATAGCTCAGTTGTTCAATCTCATTATCGTTTAGATTTATGTACTGCATGTCTCCAAAATTATATAATCCTAAAGCGATTGTTGCCGGCGTTCCGAAAACACATATCCTTTTCACCTTCTGCTGCAATAGCTTCTTTCTCACCACCTCTCTGAGATCCACAAGCTCTATCTCAATGTGTCTTTGCAATTCATCATGAAAGAGATGTATGGTGTTGCATACCATCACGATGAATTTTGGTGTACAGCTAACTAGTTCTTGTAGTCCCGCTATGTAGGGTAGAAGGTCATCAGTTCGAATATTTCTCATGATGAGTTCGGGAGCAGGTATACTATTGATGATAATTTGCGGATAGTCCCTGTTGTCTCGAATTCTTCCACTTTCTTGCAATAATGCAATAACTTTAGAGTAGAAATCTCCTGTCGCTTCAGGACCTATTCCTCCAAGTACACCAATCTTGGTCATCTGCTCACCTCATTATAGGGTTTGATTATGTTATCCAGAACCAGTTTTGTGGCTGTCTTTCGAAGTTTTTTGCCGTACAATTTTTCAAGTTCTTGTTTGTCGATGTATCCATTACCTAAAACTTGTCCGCATATGGAAGCTATGTTCGCGTAATACCGTAGCGCAGTATCATTGCCCTGAAGTCTTGATTTTGCCGTCTGTTCTGAATCACCCAGATGTAACCTTTGTCCATTGTTCGGTCCTCTTGAAGATGAGATGTAGTGGACTACTGGATCAGCAAACTTTGTGGCAAGCGCAAAAGCATCAGCGAGATACGCATAAGACATCTTTATTCCCATATCTTGCATGATACTGTCGTACTGGACCTCTTTTCTAGGTCCTATCTTGAGGTGGTAGCCTTCTTGTGCTAGATAACTAACACAAGCTATCTCATGGTAAGGATACAGCAACGCATCCTTATTTTGCTTTCTGCTTGAGGGTATTGTGGCTTCAATGAGCTCAACCAGATCATTTTTCTTTGCGCTGTCCAGAACTCTCTTAAACTCTGTGGAGTATTGTTCTGTTGCCATGAAGTCTGAACAATACCTTTGATCTATCTCAATTTGAAATAGCCGCTCACAATTGACAATAGTCCGCCTTACGTTTTCTATTCCTTCTTGAACAAAAGGATCGCCATTCATCCGCACAAACTCGTCGGCAATAAGTAAGGTATGGTCTTCTTTTATGGCGTGCAACAGAAAGATGGGGATGCAATCTATTGGTGTTTTACCAGAATCATAGCCCATACCTAAGAAGGATTTCTGACTTGTAGTATCAAGTCCTGGAACTATGATGCCACCGACAATATCCTGAATCTATACTTCCGGCCTTCTCATTCGTTTTCATATTCTCTTGTTTCATTTTTTGCCTCCTGGGATACTGAGATTTAAACTCAGATCTTCCTTAGCGGTTGTTCTGCTTGAACTATATCCCCCTAAAGAGCTATCCCTAGCGCCAGAGAAGTGATGAGAAATCGTGTCGTGCACTACTTTGATTGTATGCATATGGAGTAGTGTTCGCTTTCATGTAGCTTTGTGTTCATCGCTGATATTTAAATTTGTTGAAGAAAACGGTGAAAAAAAGAAAAATTATTTTGACTTGGATGCTACTTTGCCGATCCATATTGTCGCAACCACAGCGATGATGGTCACGATGATCGCATAGACCCATGGGCCTCCTGATGACAGGCTGCAAAGAGGTCCTGCACCTGTTGCTCCGCAAGGTCCTACAAAGAGTGCCTTTATCGCATCGTTCCATGCTAGTGCTGCTACAAGTCCAAACGCTGCGGTGATGAGTGCAGCGAGTTTATCTACTACTTCTCCTTTCATTTTAACCCCCCGTTATTTTGAGTACAAGTAATGATGTATTATTGGTTTTTAAATATTGGTGTTTGAATATACATATTATATGCTTTCTCCTCTCAAAGACAGAAACATTTAGTGATGGTCTGGCTATCATCCTGGTGTAGATTTTAGCTACATAAGTTCCATAATGTATAAAAACCCTAATTTCTGCCCTCTTTGCCATGATACGCAAAATTGTGACTATCTGTCTCGTGCTTATTCTTGCGAGCATCGCACTATCAGGCTGCACTGAACCTAAGCAGTATCAGAAAGCGAATGTGGACCTTAGTGGGTCTGACTCTCCTACGGATACCTTGCCAGAAGAAGATGTGGCTGATGACATGCTTATGAGGGAAGAGCCTGAAAAAACTGAGGAAGACAAATTCGAAGAGCAGCTCTCGACTATCCTTGAGGACGGTTCATACAGTGAAGAGTTCACATATGCTCAGCCGAAGGGAATGAACAGGGCAAGCCTTGACTTCACCATAGAAGATGGTGTCATCACTGAATTCTTTGTTGAAGAGATTGAAGCAGAGGATATTTCGAAGCGAAAAATCAAGGCTTTCAATGAAGGAGTCGGCGAGTATGTCCTTGGGAAGAGCATAGAAGAGGTCGAACTCCCAACTGTAGTAAGCGGTTCATCTCTTACGACAGCTGCGGTGGCAGAGAAGCTTGACGAGATCAAAGCAAACTAAGGAAGTCCTGGGGACTGTGGTGACCATAGCGGTCGACGACCCGAAACTTCTAGACTATTCTTTTTCTTTTCTTACCCAATTTGAACAACGGTTTTCCAGATTTTTACCCACATCTGATGTGTCGTATCTGAATTCTCGCATTGGTAAGATTACTAAGGTGCGGGATGCTATGAGGCTGGCTCTGCGTCAGGGTATGCGCTATATGAGTGAGACGAGCGGTTATTTCTCGATTTTTGTAAAAGAACGGCTTGAGCAATTGGGGTATGATGCCGACTATACTTTTAAGGAGAAAGATATTGAGGTCAGACAGCTGCGCATTCCTATGCTTAGGTTTGGCAATTATGTGTACCTTCGTCAGCAGATAGACCTTGGTGGTTTTGGAAAGGGATATGCGTTGGACTTGCTTGCTGCATCGCTTATCCGTAAGGGCGCAACAGACTTTGTGCTTGAGGCGGGCGGTGATGTCTATGCTAATGGTATGCAGAAGATACTGCTCGAGGATCCGTTGGATGCTTCGAAGAGCATCGGCTCAGTTATGATACAGGGCAGCGCAATAGCCTCATCATCCGCATCAAAGCGAAGCTGGGGAAAGAAACTACATCACTTGATCAATCCAAAGACAGGAATGCCCGCTGAGGGTGTTCTGCAAGTGTATGTGCTTGCTGACAAAACGGCGGATGCTGATGCGTATGCTACTGCTTTGTTCGCGGCCGGATTTGAGGATGCTAAGCGACTGGCTAAGGCTCTGAAGCTCTCTGTGGTCATCATCTCGAGCGCCGGAAAAATCTTTCATAAAGGCCCTTTCGTCCTTACCAAGTAACTACTTTATAAACTCGTACTGATTCTTGGCGGCTATGAATCCACAAGTTATCTCAGATATCATCCAAAAGACGCATCGGCTCTTCGTTGAGCAACCATCCCAGATAGATTTTGAACCGAGCAAATCCCTGAACCGACTGACTCAACACATAGAGGATCTTGATGTTGTTACCCGGGATGTCATGAGTGTACTTATGCAACCACGATTCACAGAGTATGATATCCGCATAATTTACGGTGGATTCTTTGTGCCACAGGTATTGTATCACGATCTTACGGCACCAAAGGCAGAGAAGAGGATACGCAAGAAGCAGCTTGATCATGATCTTAGGTTCATAAACTACATGAGCAAGATGTGCGCACTGAAGGGAAGAAGCTCGATGACCCTTGGAACCTTGGTCGCAGGTAATGACCAGAAAGAGTGGTTTGACATCGCACATGATTCTTTTGTCGATGGTATAGAACTTACCTTGGCGAATCGGAAGACATTTCCTCAGCTTGATAGAGTGTACGCGGACCATGTGTTTCATCTGGGAAAAGTATTTGAACGATACGAAAGATATGGCATAGATCCCAAGGGACTTGAGCATGCGGTCGAGTACTACAGCATCGCTGAGGCGATATTGCCTGAGCATGTAGGCTCCGCTCGTGTTGATGCTGAACTTCGGTTGATGTACAAGAACTAGGATTTTTCTCTATTTTTATATCGCTCTTTGAGGACTCGATTATACTCCGTATGCGCAGATGGTCTTTTCTTATGTTTGAATTGATATCTTTGAAGTGCCCTCTCATGGGGACTAAATCACCCCGTAAGCTTTATATAGGGTCAGAATCACCCATTTTTTATGTCTGAGAGTGTGACGGGGATACTTCACGAGCAAACTCATGGCATACTCCGCTTCATCAAGCACAAAGAACTTCTGACGGACGGCAAAAAATTTCACTTTGAGCAGTTCATCTCTTATGCTGAGAAGCGAAATGAGGAGCTTGCAGAGGAGCATTTCAACAAATTTGCTAAACGTCTCAATCTCAGTCTGGTAGCTTATCAGCGAGTCCATGATGATGTGCGTCAGACGCTCTATTTTCTGAATCATGTTGCCCTGCTTAAGAGAGATATCGGACGAGATTCGCTTTTTTCTGCTGAAGCGAAGAAATATGCAGAAGAGCTTCATGAATTCAGTGAGACAACCATAGATTTCGCAAAGGATGTCAAGGATTTGTGCAGGTACCTTCTTGGGACTGAGCTTCGTGAACAGGTACTGGATGATCTTGTAGAATTCTCAAGAAAAGAGCACCAGATCTTCAAGGAGATGACCGGGAATATCGATCCAGTGCATGTGGTCACTTCCATCTATACTATACGTGAGCTGCTTGAAAGTGAAGAGATACTCGCAAGACGTGTCAGCAGGCAGATATCACGATTGTACACCTCTTCAGAAAGATTCTCCAAGTATGTGCACAAGCATGTCCGTGTAGTGCGTGAACTTTTTACGGATGTAGCCAAACAATATCGGGCACGTCAGGGGGTCAGTGACAAACTGCTCTTTACAAGTGAACTTGCAGTCAAAGAAGCTGGTGCGTTTGCCGCAGTGATCATCGCAATCTCCATCAGTATGATCCTTGGTGCGTATCTTGGCGCCCCTGATCGGACGATGCGGGCGGTGCAAGGTGTATTTCAGATGGTTGCGACAGGTGGTGAGCTTGCGCAGAGCGGCGAGGTCGTACCCGGTCTGAAGCTTTGGATAGAGGATCATCTTATGCATCTGCCTGAACTTAGTTCTCAGGAACTTGAGCATGCGTATCATATGCTTAGGTAAGTCATATTTATGAACCCTTGTTGATTCTTCTCCTGCTATGGTTATCGTAAATTTTGATGAGATTGCCTTTCTAGTCAGGTATAGTGATAAGCATAATGGGGACAATGAAGGCTCAGCTTTGCGAAGGGGCTCAATAGTAGATGCAGTTTATGGCGAGTATCCCTGGAGATTGCCAAAAAAGATGGCATTTCTAGAGATGTCTGGACCTGAAATTGTTATGGTAAAAAATTTAGATAATGTATTGGGCGGAGCAAATGAGAAATACTTTCCTCAGTTTGCAGGGCCGGAATATAAAAGACCTTCATCAGATGAATTGCACCGTATTTACGCAGATGCTTTTCCTTCTTTTGTAGGGATCGACCCGGTCGTTCTACAAGGAGTAGTTCTGCCTATGTTTACCGGCAGATATCTTGAAAAGTAAATTGTGCACATTAGTTATTCATCTTATTTTAGAACTGGTTAATGAGTTGTTCATTTTTTTATTCCAGCATGAATCGGGTTCTTAGAATGTTCATTTCTTAGTGCAAGTCGTATCATGTCTATACCTTTGGATGGCTACTGATTTTTTACAAATTAAATCTAGGAAGCTCTTATCTGTACATCAGTTGCAATCATCGGTTACGACTCAATCTAAGCAACAAGTATCTGCACATTCTAGAACTTAAATTCAATAAGTAAAGCTTTAAAAGTAATGAAGGTATTTTGCAGTACTGAGGGGGTACTTATGAAAGCGATAATCTACATAACAGCACTACTACTGTTGTCAAGCCTGGCGTTTGGTTTGTCACAGCCTATAACGCAAAATGGCAAGACGTACTATGTTGTCACATCTGCTGATCCCAATGAGGATACTGGTTATGAAGTTTGCATCGCAGCAGGTATGAGCTGTGTCGGCTATACGGAGGCCAGCTCCGCAGTCTGTAAACAAGCGCATCCGAGCGCTACTGAGACAAGCGGTCTTAGCGGAGATGAAAGCGGTGTCTATTGCGACGGCTCACCACAGGTAGGCGCATGCTCTGCGATGAAGGACACTTGCCTAACTTGTCCAACGTGCACAGTAGCAGTCGATTGCGGTACCGAGATAGGAAATCTCTATCGGGAGATGTATGTGGAGTGCGCACCTATACAAGCATCTTCATGCAAGGTGAAGGTGTATTCAGGAAATACGCAGACGCTTTTTACTGAGATCCCTCTTATCAATAAGCAATTGCAATCATGCCAACCACCGCTTCCCCCAAATACGGGTATCGTGCTCTCTGATGGAGAGACGCTCGTCGAGATCGCCATGAACAATGGTAAGATCAAGGAGATGGTGCTGACCATAACTGGCGGTAAGTTTGCGGGAGTAAGGACTGGGACCGCGACCGCATGCAAGCAGAAGTTGGAGACGACTGAAGCTGCTGTGGATCAGATCCTGAACAGTCAGACTCTCGGTCAGACCGCAGGATATCTGTACAGTACCGGTGGTATCAAGCTGAAAGGTTGCGGCGTGCTCTCTAGCGTGAAGCTGTTTTTTGTGAACCCCATCGCAAAATTCTTCGTAAAGAAGCAGGCACCCCAACCTTCTCCTCAAAAACCCGCAGTGAATTGCGGCAATGTGGGTGAACAATGCAATAACCGTGGATGTTTCAGCGGTATCTGTGGATCACCAAGAGAGCAGAATGCTGATGGTCAGTGGGGCTACTGGGATTATGAGTGCCTTGCCGTCAGTGAGTGGGATGCGAAATGCCAGGGTAAAGGTAATAGTCCTCCTCCTTGGAGTTGCATCCAGAGTGTAGCCTGCAAGTAATGTTATTCACTAATTTGCTGGCTGAAATCTTCTTGTTGCTTTTTTTCTTGCTAAATTTTGCTATGTTTTCAATTTATTATGTTGTTACTTTTTGACTTGTATCATGTCTTAGTCCTAAATTGTTGTCTCTGGGCTACTCTGGAATTTTGTTATGTCATGGTTACGCTGCAATTTTATTGTGTCGTTGGTATTTTGTCTCGTTTGTAATTCCATCTCAATGGCTTGTCTTCACTTCTTGACTTGTTTTTCAGATACTATCTAGTCGTTCATTTGGATTAATATCTGAACACGATGTCTTTCTTGATCTGATGAATAAATAGGAGCAGCCAGTTAGTAAAAGGGGTGCAAATACAGAAGATGGTCATGGCTGCCCTAAGAGAGTTCTTGGGTATGATAACAGCGGTTCCATAGGTCCTGCTGTTCCAATATACACGATCCTTATAGGTTGTCGCATCATTCATGCACTTTTGACTGAAAGAATCTGTTTATATAGGCCCCAAAGAAATGTCCAGTGCTTATGGGAAGAGTCTATGGTAGAATGCTGTCATATACCTTTGCAGGTGTTCCATGACGGTCATCCTGATAGGTCTGTCGGGTTCATCATCTATATGGAGTCCACCCTGGATTAGCACGAGACGTGGCCTTTGCAGGTAGGGAAGAGCGGATGTCATAACATCGATAAGCCCTTCTGTCTTGTCGAGAGTCTTATCAAGGACTGCAGTCAGATAGTGCAGAGCACCCTGTTCTGTGCCGTGGACTTCGATCGCATATCTATAGGGGCGTTGAGGACTTTGCTGAAGATTCATCCTGTATGGTAGACGAGTGGAAGTTCCTCTGTAATTGACTGAACGTATCTCTTCTGCAGTGTGAGATTCTTTGAGCTGCGCTTTAGCGAACCGTTTGATATTTTTTCTGCTCTCCTTGATCGCATCTTTTCTTTCAGGGAATATCTGGGCATTTTGCTTCAATGCACTTCGGTAATCTTTGGATATCCTGATGGATTTGTCGTAGGTATTCTCAAGCTCACGGATGATTTTTGGGATGATTACCTGGTCCGGAGTGAAAATATGCCGCTTAACGAGATCCTCAGGTTGATGAAGATATTCTGCTTTGGCAAAATATGTCAGATTTTGCGCTATCTTTAACAGATCATCAAGGACTTCCCTCTCTGTCACAAAGTGGTCGATGGGATAGGTACCATTAATGAGTTCTTTCTGGAGACCTCTGATCCGTGCCACTTGCTTATAGATGTGAGCTACACGTTGTTCGTATATCTTCTCTTCAAGTGAGTCAGCCATCGGAGAAACCTGAAATTCAGGTTTGCTTATAAAGGTTTTCTGTTGCCTACAATCTCTGGCATAGTCTTGAAACTGTGCTCTTTGTAAGCGACCCAGGTCTGGTAATTCTTGACCACGCTTGCGAACATATGCTTAAGTCCCATCACTATCTGGTGGAATTCTTTAACGTCTCTGACAATTATGTAAAGAAGAAGGTCCCAGCCACCCAATGTCTTTGCAGCCCTGATGATCTCACCATGCTCTTGCAGGAATTCACCCAGGCGATGCTCATGTTCTCTATCGAACATCTTCATCTCAATGCTGAATGTATACCACTGATAGTGCATCTTTGAGATATCAGTCAGGATGGTGTAGTTTCTGATGATCTCATTGTCCTGCATCTTTTTCATCCTGTAGAGCACGGCATCTGAACTTATCTTCAATCGTTCACCAAGCTTGTACGTAGATGCGCGGCAGTCTTCTGAAAGCAATCTAAGAAGCCTATAATCTTTCTCATCAAGTACGACAGGTTCTTTTCTGTCAAAGCTGATATTTTTTCGCTCCTTTGATCTGCTTTTTATGAGCGGAGGGAGAAAATGAGTATAATACCTTTTAATGATCTCAACTTTGTCTTTTTCCATTATAATCTGCGGAAAGCGAACACCTATATCCATCATGATATCATCAAATTCAATAAGGTTCTTCGCTATGACCGCAATTTCAAGATCCCATCTGTCATTGTATTCTATGACGCTATAGATGTTCTGATGATCAGCAAGAAATCCAATGAGCTCCTTCTTCTTTTTCTGATCTACCTCATCTATTAGCAGAAAGATATGAAATATATAATAGCCAAGCTTGTCATAATTGAGATTTGGAAAGAATTTAAGGATAACTCCGTCTTTCTCTAATTTTTTGATACGATAGTCTACGGCATCTCTGGAAAGGCCAACTTGTTTGCACAGCTGAGTGAGAGGAACACGCGCATTATCCGCGAGCATCGTCAGTATTTTCTTGTCTTTGGTGTCTAATCTACTACTGTGTTCAAAGGTGTCATGATTGATCCGTCCTACCATGTCCCTTATTACTGGGAAGTTATACATAAAGATTGCGGTAAAACCGGAAAATATCTTGATATATTTCTAATATCGGTTTGTACCTCCTTATTCTCGGAGTTGAAAACTATGAACACCCTGGCTGATATTGTTCAGAAGGTCAAAGAAGCAGACTTTACGGAAAAGTATGCTATGCATGTAGACGGGAAGATCTGGAGACTATACACCAAACATCTCCCGCACACCATACAAGTCGCGTATGTCAGTGATGAACGTGATCTTTTGCTAGCAGAGACTTTTCAACCTATCACTGGCGCTGATGATGAGAAACAGAATATCAGTTCGATCCTTCGAGAGTATTGCACACTATCAGGTGAGGTCGATACGGCGTCAAATCATCAGATGTTGCTTTCAACCGGATTATCACTCGGAGGGATGTTGGTAGGACTTTACACCCTGCGGCATCCTGCGGGCGCTTTGGTTGGTGCGGCTACAGGATACGGAATCTCGAACTACATCGCCGGTACCAGAATCAGGGAGAATAGGCAAGCTTTGGATGCATATCTCTCGCAGCACAGAATCACGCTTGGTGATACAGCAATAGAACAGATACAAGGAGGAGAATATGTTACCAAAAATATACGATAGCGAAAATGATGCGTATAGGACAATGACGATTAGCGAGATTGTTGGCCGTGCACCTCGATGGACAAAAGCAGCTGCGCTAGGAGCGTTTGCAGCTCCATTGCTTCTTACAACTATGTATCAGATCAAGCCCAATGAAGAGGGAGTAGTGACCAGATTTGGAGAGTACATCTCAACGGAAGGTCCAGGACTGCATTTCAAGATGCCCTGGCCAATCGAGAGTGTAGATAAGGTTGCTGTCAGTGATATAAGGAGACTTGAGATTGGTTTTCGCACGGTCGAACAGGGGCCACCAGCGCAATACGAGAAACGGAGCATTGAGTCGCATATGCTGACAGGCGATGAGAATATTGTCGCTGCGGAACTTATCGTCCAGTACAAGGTTAAGGACTCGCGTGATTATCTTTTCAATGTCAAAGATCCCGAGGGTACGATGAGAGACGCTTCAGAAGCTGCTCTTCGACAAGTCATCGGTGACCATGGCATAGATGAGGCAATGACTATAGGAAAGACGGGCATCCAGAACCAGACGACCGCAAAACTTCAGGAGATTGTCGATGGTTATCATATGGGAATATTGATCACTGATACTAAGCTGCAGGATGTTGATCCCCATCCTCATGCTAATCAAGCTTTCTTGGATGTGGTGAACGCAAAGGAGAATAAGGGACAGATCATCAATGAGGCGTACGGCTATCAGAATGACGTTCTGCCAAAAGCACGTGGGGGTGCTGAGCGACTTTTACAGGAAGCGCAGGGATATGCAGCTGAACGTGTGAACACGGCGAAAGGGGATGTCGCAAGATTTAACCAGATGCTTGCTGAATACGAGCGCGCGCCAGAGATCACTGCGGACCGTCTTTATCTTGAGACGATGGCTACCATCATGCCCCATGTTGATATGACTATCGTGGATACACATCTTGGTGGTCCACTGCAGTTCCTGGATATCGGTAAGACGGAGGTTCGAAAATGAGCATGAAGACATATGTAAGAGGAGGAGCTATCGGTCTTGCTTCATTAATCGGTCTAAACTCAATGTATATGGTGCATGAGACCGAGCAGGCAGTCATCACGAAGTTTGGTGAGCCCCAACGGATCGTGATAGGTTCGTTGCGAGCGGGCGAAACTGATGAGGAACGCGTGGCTGAACTTTCAAAGAAGTATGCGGGACGTGTCGACGTCGAAGGAGGGGCAGGGCTGCATTTTAAGATACCTCTTTTTGAGAGTGTATCCACTTTTGACGATCGTGTACTTGAATACGATTCGGAACCTACTGAGATCGTGACCAAGGATAAGAAAAGACTAAAGATAGACTCGTATGCAAGATGGCGCATTGACGATCCTCTCGCGTTCATGATGGCTGTGCGTACAGAGAACGGTGCGCAATCCAGGCTTGATGATATCGTGTATTCGGAAGTACGTGAAGAGACGGGCAGGAACAATCTTATTGAGATTGTCAGAACTAGCAATGATCCGATCATGACCGTAGGCGGGACTCCCTACCATACAGAGTCTATCAAAAAAGGACGTGAACAAATCATGAGGGACATCACGTATGCCGCTGATGTGAAAGCTGATGAGTACGGTATCCAGATCTTTGATGTTCGGATAAAGAGGGCAGACCTGCCAGAGCAGAACGAGAACTCTGTAGTACAGAGAATGATAGCTGAAAGAGCTCGTATCGCAAAGGGCTACCGTTCAGAGGGTGAAGAGGAAGCAATCAGAATACGTGCTGACACTGACAAACAAGCGACGGTCATAAGGACAGAAGCTTATCGTGATGCGGAGAAGATCAAAGGAGCAGGAGATGCTGAGGCATTTCGCATCTATGCCGAATCATTCTCCTCCAATCCAGATTTCTACAAACTCTGGAAGACGCTTGATACATATCAGACGACGTTCACTGCGGAAGGTGCGCCCAAGAAATTTGTCTTAAGTACTGATACAGAATTTAACAGATATATGCTTAGGCCTTAGGCGGTTTTTATTTTTTTATTGTTCTGAAGTAGGCTCTCATCTGTTTCTCTTCTATGTCAGCGACGTATTTTATAGAAGTCCTTAAGGACTGAGTGAGCAGCATAAGATTCTTTCTTGCTGTCTTAAGATTGTGCAAATGCATTTCCGCCTGGCTTTTATCTTGAATCTTTTTAGCTTGAGTCAATCCTCTTCTTGCTTTGTTGATCTCTTCTAACACCATACCTAGACGCTGTGAAGAAAGCCTTAGTTCATCTGAGTATTCCTTCAATTCCTGTTCGTCGCTCTTGAATAGTCCCATGTGATTTATTTTGTGTTCTTGGTTAATATAGTTTTCTACACTTCTATGGACTACACCACTTTGCATAGCTGGTCTCATTTATCTATACATAGGAGCTATGCCTTTGTTTACCTGAGTGATAGGATGTTTTCTACGACATGGATAGATAGACTGCTTAAGCAGATGAAGTGGTATGATATCTCACTCATCAAAGGTGCTGTGTTCTTTGCTACTCTTTTTTTGGTGAAGGCCGTTGCCGGATTTCTATGCATTGGTCAGCAGCATCGACTGGTATCTGCTGTTGACTATCCTATTCGCCACGCCTGTGTTGTAGAAGATGTTCAAAGGTCCCTGAGCGGGTCTTTGCGGAATTTTTTGTTGAGTTTAAATTCGCCTGTCTGAAACTCTTTTAGTCGTTGGATCTTTTGAGGACCACAGTCAGGGCACACAAAGAAAGCACTGTTCTTCGTCTTCTTAAGCTCCATGTACTTCCCGCAGATGCATTGTACATCTTTCATGATACTATGGGTATGGTCTTTGCAGACACGAAGGTTCTGAGAATTAGTATAGATGCCCTGTTTATCGCAGAATGCGCAAGAGTCGATCTTTGATTCACCATATGTCGTTCTTGGTCTCATTCTTCAAGGGTAGATGCCTTTTGGTATAA
Organism: Candidatus Woesearchaeota archaeon; assembly: GCA_020637435.1. GTDB lineage: Archaea > Nanobdellota > Nanobdellia > Woesearchaeales > JACJVW01 > JACJVW01. The sequence goes on along the minus strand of JACJVW010000001.1, from coordinate 46,421 downwards.
AATCTTACCGATACATCATCTTATGGTCAGGCCGTAAGACAACAATATTGTCCTCTCTTGCTCCCTGATTGAGCTGTCTGCAGAATTGATAGAATTGTTCGGGAGTATCACCGCTTGATGATCTCCAGGTAATCTTCCTGTCGTCTGCATAATACCCTTTATTGTTCATCCTGTCTATTGTGGTCTTGGGCATTGTTTTGTCAAGGATACATACCGCACTAATTATGCTTCCAAGGGAAACATCATAATTGAAGCGCACGAGCCCATGCCTGAGACGTTCGATGCCTATCACGCTATCAGGTCGCCTTCCTCTATAGGAGCGCTGCACGACCTGGAGGTGCTCGAATGTGGGATGATCAGGATGTACTATCTCTATTTGGTCAATCACATCATTCTTGTCAAATGCGCCTTTACGAAGCAGATACGAAAGTTCACCCTGAAAATGGTATGCACATCCTTTGTGATCGAACGCATGCCCGTCTGTGACGAAGGTGCCCTTTCTTATATTAAGAACACCTTTATGATGCTCCTGATTGTATTTGAAGAATTCATCACCATCCTCCAATATAAGGGTGGTGACCAGCTTGTCTTTTTCGAGAATCCAGGTGAGGCCTCCTTTCGTATTCATCCACGGCAGCATATGCTCATGCATGGCGTCAAGCGAGTTGAGCAGATAGTCTATGGTGCCGGGTGAGGGCAATCTTGCGGAATCAATGGTGCGGTCTTCGTCATCATGGATGAGTGTGAACCTTAGCTCACCAATCGGTGTTCCCATCATGCCCGTTATCATCGTACTGCATGCTGACATGGCAATGCCGAAACCATTTCGCGCATAAAATTCAGCACCAGATTTGTACAGATGCCTTGAAGTCTCCAGTTCGAACTGAATGGCGTCCACTTTCTCTATCCACCAGGGGCAATCGAGCTTTCCGATAAGTCCGTTGCTCTGCTGATCATATGACTTGAGCATATGGTGGATGCTTTGCTGACTGAACATGAGTTGAGGAGAATGAATTTGAGTTTATAAATGGACTTCAATCAACATAGTAGTTGTGTGACATAAGCTAGAAATCTAGTGCACACTTGGCGTTCATGTATATGCACAGGGCGTTGCAGATGAAAACCTATTTAAGGAAACCGACCGTACTTTTTTTCGATGCAAAAAACTCTTGGGACTTACGGCGCTGTTGATGAATCGCGTGAATTGACTGATAAGCGGCAGGCGCTTGAGGCTGTGCGGGAGAGGATCGAGAAAGAACTGGTATGTCCGCTAAAAGATGCTGCGAAGAATATTGTATTCGGCAAAGGAAATCCGGATGCGTCTATCATGTTCATCGGTGAAGCACCCGGAGAAAAAGAGGATCTGCAGGGTGTGCCCTTTGTAGGCGCTGCAGGCAAGCAGCTTGATAGCCTACTGCAGTCTATCGGCATGACCCTTGACGATGCGTATATCGCAAATATACTAAAGTACCGGCCACCGGGTAACCGTGATCCGCAGCCTGATGAGATAGCTAGGCATACGCCGTACCTGATTGAGCAGATAGAGATCATCAAGCCTAAGGTTATCGCGACACTTGGAAATTTCTCAACAAAATTTGTGCTCGCTCGATTCAAAGTTGCTGGAATGAAAGGTATCCAGGGAGTCAGCCAATTGCACGGAAAACCTGTCGAGGTCAGTACGAGCAATGCCATGTTTACGGTAATTCCCCTGTATCATCCTGCAGCTATGCTGTATAGGCCTCAGCTTCGTGAGATACTTCATGAAGATTTTCAGATAATGAAGCAATATCTGTAAGTATAGTTGCTATCCTTTATAACTAAATCTTCTCTTGGGTTTGTGCTTTGTGTATAAGCTATAAGTGATGGGCATAAGCTTTATAAAGATCTATAAGGTTGTCGATATTCTATTATCGGGAGGTTATACCAATGGAAAAAGCAGTTTTACCAAAATTACCCTATGCATATGATGCATTAGAACCATATTATGACGCTCAGACCGTTGAGCTGCATCATTCTAAACATCATCAGGCGTATGTCGATGGATTTAACAAAGCTGTCAGCAAGGTTGAAGAGGCTCGTGAGTCTGGTGATTATAGTCTTATGAAGCACTGGAGCAAGGAGATCGCATTCCACGGCGGCGGACACGCTTTGCACTGCATGTTCTGGGAGAATCTTCGACCAGGTAGTGAAGACAATGCTCCAAGCGGAGCTTTGCTTGAAAAGATTGAGTCAACATTTGGTGACTTCGCTACATTTAAAGCACAGTTTTCAGCCGCAACCGCTCAGGTTGAAGGCTCAGGATGGGGTATCCTGGCTGCGGATGCTGATGGCGAGCTTCGTATCTTTACCTGCGAGAATCACCAGAAGGCAATTATTCCAGGATATACCATCCTGCTGGTCTGTGATGTCTGGGAACACGCATACTATCTGAAGTACCAGAACAGACGACCGGAGTGGCTTGAGAATTTTTTCAAGATTATCAACTGGGATGCTGTCGCTTCCCGAATGGGTTAAAGTTCAGTATTTTTTTCTTCTCTTACTTTTCTTTTTCTTGCGTAGTTCTCTTGCCAGATAGATGGTGGACGCAAACGCAAAACCGAAGAGAATTCCCGCAATAAACATCATGGAGTCTCGGTAGTCGTAGTAGAAAGTAAACCCGCTTGGTTGTTTGAAGTACAGGTCAAGATTGCTGAGCTCAAGAGCATATTCGGCATAGAGCATAGCAGAGTACGGGTCGTTCTGTTGCAGGGAGCGCGCGTATTCAAGGTAGGAGTAGCCGACAATGGGGAACTTTCCGGATGCTGTCTGCTCAGCGATGTGCTGTTCAGCAACATCGAGCTTGAGGTCCAGGATGGTATTGATGTTCTCACTGCGGACGCCAAATGAAGTCATCATCACGTTGGAACGCGCTTTGACTTTGGATGCTTTAAAGAGGCAAATAGCGTAATCACCGCGTTCATAGCTACTGTATGCCCTGGAGTATTCTTCCCTAAGGTCAGTGAATTGTGAGGGGAAGAGCAGATTGATGTACTGATAGATCTCATCAGCTTCGTCAATCTTGGTGAGACAGGAATCATGAAGCGCCTGCTCGTCAATACTGAATTCAGTGCCTGGACTACCGAAGAACTCCGCCCAGGCGTCTCCGCTGCGAAGGCGCTCTTCGCTGTATGCGATAAGGTAATAGGGAACAGTGCCATTTTCAAACTTTATCTCCTGTAGGCTTTCGATCGCTTCCTGGTAGCGTTCGTTGACTATCATGTAGGTCTGCAGGTCAGTTATCGTCTGTATGTCTTTAGATTTGATATCAAGCAGCGCCCGTGCAGTCTCTTTTTTGAGTTCATCGACGTATAATTGCATATCTGCAGATGAGAGTCCATTGTTTTCCATCAGGTGCGTATTGAGCCGCACATTGGCGCCGAAGCAATATGATGCGGCGGAATAATATAGTTTATCCTGATACGCTTCCTTACCCCATCGAGTGAAATTTATTGTTAGCTCTCTATCGGTCCAGTTCTCTAGGGAATCTTTGCTGACATCTCTCGTCAGAGCCGCCGTTCTGTCGCAGAGGAGTTCTGAGAGGTCACGCATGGTCGAGGTGTAGTCTGCGGATATCCTGACCTGCTTCTCTTCTTTGCGATAGTCTTTGCCAGTCACATATAGCAGAGCTTCCTCAAGCGTTCCTACTTCGATGACATTGATGCCAAGCTCATCACCTAGTATTGTGAGATTGATAGTCTCATTCTCTTGCGGTACGATGGATTCACCTTTTGGTATAAGGACTGTGGTGAGGTTGGCGGCTTTTGCCGCTCTTATCTTTTCAGGGAGTCCGCCTACAGGTCCGATGATATTGCCAGAATTGATGGTGCCGGTAATACTTACACCTTCATTGATCTCCAGATTGTCTATGTCAGCTACGGTGATGATAGCTGCCGCTGCGCTTGCGCTTGGTCCTCCGATGATGGATGAGCCTGCACGGATGGTATAGAAGAAATCTTTGTGTTCGCATGAATTCTTGGTGATGTCGCAAGCAATGCGGTTGGCAAGCCTTGTTGACATCTGAGTATCCGCTTTTGAGATGGGGATCGTATCGATGAATACCCTGCCTGATCCTGGTTGTTTGTCAAGGAATATGCGCGCTATACTGCCTGTTTCATTGAAATCATCTGTCGCTTTTATAGCAAGGATGGGCATCGTTTTCTGAGCGCTAGCAAGCGGCAGTACGAGTAGGATGAGGATAGTGATGATGAATACGTTGCGCATACATAAGAGGACCTCTGTATCCTTCTTAAGAGTTATGCTGTAGAAGATTGAAAAAACCCAACAAAACACTCTTGATGAGTGTTCTGCTGGGAAAAAGAGGTGATTGTGGTTAATACCGGAGAATTAGTTGAGATTTAAAAGGCTTTCTAGAAGTTGTTATTTAATAGTAGTAACATAAATTCGTCATGATTAAAGAAATTCTGACATGTTTAGAACTCAGTCTGTATGCCTTGGATATACTCCAGGAACCGGTTCCTGTCTTTAAGCAGTATACGATCATGCATGAATTCAAGACCCTGCTCTTCAAGTGTCGGGATGCTTCTGGACAGGCTGCTTCCATTGCTAAAAGCGAGTTTGCCTATCTGTGCCTTAAGCATGTATACTGGAATGTTGTTTCCACTACTTCTTTGTTCATCAAGATACTTTAGATGATCAAGCACTCTATTGTCTTTTGAGCGCGCATCCCGCAGTTTTTTTACATCATATACGAAAGGCCTTCCGAATATCATCTTGAGCATACCATGGTCATCGAGTTCACCTATCTGGTCTTCGTATTCTGATTGCGTCATCAACGGACCACATACCCTTTTTGGCGGGATGCCAAGAGGCGCCTCATCATCTAAGATTAGCAGGTGCAAGGCTTTTGCTATACGCTCTGTGTAATTCCCTTCTGTCAATGACATCCGTCTGAGCAAGTGCCTGCCGAATAATTTCTGTTCATGCGCTGACAATCTGTCGACACTTCTTGCCAGATCATCTTCCCATTCAAACATGATGTTGACTCTTGGAGCTTCAAGAGAGAGCATTTCCCTGTCCAGGATGGTGAGGTTGCGTTGCCTTCGTACACTTCCATTCTTGATGAGGGGATGCAAAGTTCTTGATACTTGCTCCATAGACATATTGATGTAGTCACCTATAGCCTGATTGCTGTAGCGTATAGACATGTAGCGTTCCGTGGACCTTTTAAGCAGGTCATCAAGGAAATAGAGTATCTTGTCCCTACTGTTCTGAGCAGCTCGCATCCTTAGATGATTTCGTGCATCGATGAGTGGATGGACGGGTTTCTGATACATGGCATGCAAGAACCTTATATCTTCTTCATTTGGTTTGGATATCTTCAATGCTGTTGTATACCCTTTTGCAAGCGTTAATGACGGGCCCATGCAATCTTCTGTGAGACTTTCCAATCCTAGCACTTCGCCTTGAATGCTATGCCCCATCTCTACTTGTGATCCATTGTGCAGATATTCATAAGTTACTGAGCCTTGCACGATGAACTGTATAGACTGGTCGCTATCGCGTAGCACATCGTGAGGAAGATAGTTCACTGGAGTTCCTTTCTGTCTGAAGTAATCAACGATTTGCATATAGATAAGGGTTAGCCCGGCTTTTTTAAGCATTTACTACGCATGAAGGTTTTATGGCTGTTTCACAGCAAACAATTGAGCTTGTCTCGAAATGCTTTTTTTTCAAATATGCCCTTCGCAAGATACTGATGTGGCCAATCCCTGAGGCATATTTGAAAAAATCCTTTTACGTACATTTCTCGTCGTCGCTACTCTCCTTTCCCAGACAATTGAGCTTGTCTCGAAATGCTTCTTTTTTCAAATATGCCCTTCGCAAGATACTGATGTGGCCAATCCCTGAGGCATATTTGAAAAAATCCTTTTACGTACATTTCTCGTCGTCGCTACTCTCCTTTCCCAGACAATTGAGCTTGTCTCGAAATGCTTCTTTTTTCAAATATGCCCTTCGCAAGATACTGATGTGGCCAATCCCTGAGGCATATTTGAAAAAATCCTTTTACGTACATTTCTCGTCGTCGCTACTCTCCTTTCCCAGACAATTGAGCTTGTCTCGAAATGCTTCTTTTTTCAAATATGCCCTTCGCAAGATACTGATGTGGCCAATCCCTGAGGCATATTTGAAAAAATCCTTTTACGTACATTTCTCGTCGTCGCTCAATTGTCTGGACACATAAGTTTTAAAAGTAGATTAACAACTTTAGGTAAGGAATGACTACTCAAAAAATCCTTATCACAAGCGCGCTTCCTTATGTGAACAATGTTCCCCATCTAGGCAATATCATCGGTGCTGTCCTTAGCGCTGATGTGTTCGCAAGGTATTGCAGGAGCAGAGGAAAGGAGACACTCTATATCTGCGGGACGGATGAGCATGGCACCGCTACAGAGACGAAGGCTTTAGAGGAGGGTGTAACACCCAAAGAGATATGCGATAAATATCATGCTTTGCATAAAGAGATATATGAGTGGTTCAATATCTCATTCGACGCTTTTGGCAGGACATCTACCGAGGAGCAGAAAGAGATCACTCAGCACATTTTTCTTAAGCTGAAAGAAAATGGTTTCATTGTTGAAGATGAGGTTGAGCAATTGTATTGTCCAAGTAAGGATATGTTCCTTGCTGACCGATTCGTCGAAGGTACCTGCCCTTTCTGCAAATACGAGGATGCCAGGGGCGATCAGTGTGATAAATGCGGTAGGATCCTAAATTCTATCGAACTCATCAATCCCCGCAGCAAGGTATGTCCGGAGACGCCAGTCATCAAGAAAAGCAAGCATCTTTTCCTTGACCTGCCTAAGCTTGAGAGGCGTCTTTTGGAGTGGACTGATAGTCGCAGTGTCGCAGGAAAATGGTCTGCGAATGCAAAATCTATGACGTATGCATGGATCAAGGAAGGACTGCAGAAAAGGGCAATCTCCCGTGACCTTAAATGGGGTGTGCCTATCCCTATGAAAGGGTATGAACATAAAGTGTTCTATGTCTGGTTCGATGCTCCTATAGGTTATCTGAGCATAACGAAGCATGCGTTTCCTGATTCCTGGAAAGACTGGTGGTATGCAGATGACAAAGTGAAACTGTATCAGTTCATGGGAAAGGACAACGTGCCCTTCCACACTATCATCTTCCCTTCTTCATTGCTTGGTACCGGCGAGCCCTACACGATGCTGCATCGTATCAGTTCTACTGAGTACCTGAACTATGAGGATGGCAAATTCTCCAAATCGAGGAATATCGGCGTGTTTGGTACTGATGCGAAGGATACAGGCATAGACGTCGATGTGTTCCGTTACTATCTGCTTATCAACAGACCTGAAAAGAGCGACTCCGCGTTCCTTTGGCAGGATCTTCTTGAGAAGAACAATAATGAACTGGTCGCTACATTCGGGAATCTGATCAATCGGACGATGGTGTTCCTCAAAAAATATTTTGAAGGTAAGACTCCGGATATCGATTTGCAGAACGGGGAAGAGCTTTTCTACGAACAATTGCGGGCGCATTACGCTGAGGTCTCTTCTTTACTTGATGATGTTGAGATCAAAGAGGCTTTGAAAAAGATCATGCACATCGCAAAGCTTGGCAATCAGTTCTTTCAGGAATCAGCGCCATGGAAAACCATCAAAGAGGATCCGGAAGCGGCTGCTCGGGCTTTATATGTGCTAGCCAATCTTTCCTATGACCTTGCTGTACTCATATCTCCCTATCTTCCGTCGACGAGTCAGAGCATATTTTCTCAACTGCGTATGGAATCGCAGGGTTGGCATTCGATAGGTAGCATGGCGGTGCCTCGCGGTCACGGACTTGCAGAGCCGCAGATCCTTTTTACCAAGCTTGATGAGAAACTTGTTGATGAACTTAAGGATCGTTACAGCGGAAAGAAAGAGTTCCCCATCCGATTGCAGGTGGCAAAAATCCTTTCAGCGGATGTGCATCCTGATTCGGACAGATTACTGGTGCTGCAAATAGATCTTGGTGAAGAGCAGCGACAACTTGTAGCAGGTATCCGTGAGCACTACTCTTGTGAAGCACTTGTCGGCAGAAAGATAGTGATTGTAGCGAACCTTCAACCTGCCGAACTTCGAGGTAAGCTTAGCCAGGGCATGCTTCTCGCAGCATCTAAAGGCAAGACGCTTGAGCTGGTAGGTACTGATGCGAAGGTCGGTACTCTGGTAGCTCCAGTTGGGCATGATGTCCTTCAGGATGAGATCACTATAGACGATTTTGCGAAACATAAACTTCTAATCCATGATAAGCGATTGATGTGCAATGGTCGGATACTTAAAGCGAGAACCGGAGAAACGGTCGGTGCCGATATCACTGACGGCGCTAAAGTACGGTAGATGCTTGACTGCGCTTTCTGGCAGTACGGCACTTTTTGTATTCGTCATGCTTATCATTTCCTTCTCACCATCATATTATTCCTGGTTTGTTGAGGTTCATGGAAGCCGTATGGAGCAGCCGTTAGCCTACCACGAGGAGGTTCTGGATTTTCTGAAGGGTCAGGGTAGTCTGCCTCAGATGATGACGCCAAAGGAAGTTGCCCATATGCATGATGTACGTGTCGTTTTTTTCTGGACTTTTCTTGTCGGGATTTTACTTCTTTGTGTCGGAGGAATAGGTGTCCGCTATTATCGGAATCAATGGCACCGCATAGGAGTAGCGGGGTTATTGTTGGGTGTTCTTTGTGGTGTAGTTGTGTTGACGTTCTCGTGGTCATTTGACGCGTTGCATCTTTTGGTGTTCGAACCGGGAAGCTGGCAATTCTCCTGGGAGTCTTCTTTGCTTAAGGCATATCCGCCGGAGTTCTTCGGGTTTACCATGGGGCTAATCACTTTTGTCTATCTTCTTATTAGCTTGATATTCTCCGCCAGATTTTTATATGCCGGAATCCTCCGTACTTTTTCATGGTAGATGAACACATGCCACTGTCCAAGGCTGTAGCATTGCTAAGGAAATACGCTCCAAACGAAGAAGTTTTCCTTAAAGTGATCAAGCATACCAGTCTGGTCAGGCATCTTGCTTTGAAGTATGGGAGGCGTGTGCAGGGTATCGACCTGGATTTTCTTGGTACAGCTGCTTTGCTGCATGATATAGGGAGGTTTCAGTGTCCTCCTGGTAGTCGGAAGAGCATGCAGCATGGCGTCGTTGGGGAGGAGATCATGAGGAGAGAAGGCTACCCTCTTCATGGCAGGGTCTGTTCCAGACATATCGGGATAGGCATCAGCGCTGATGACATTAAGAAGCAAGGTCTTGATCTACCGCTGCAGGATTATCTACCTGAGTCGGCTGAAGAGCTTATCATCACGTATGCTGACAATCTTGAGCATCGTGGCATAAAAGATGAGATGTATGTCGAAGAACGCTTTGCCCGCGAGATAGGTCCTGAATTTCGAGAAAGGGTGAAAAGGTTTCACGAGCGGATCCATGCTATGTTCACCGTTTCCGATATACATTGAGCAGATCTTTGATCTGATTTTGTAGTGCCTGGATGTCAGCTTTGCAGGACCCGGTATATCTCATCGTGTATGGAAGGTAGAAGTATTTATTGTAAAGGGTACGAAGGAAAAAGAACATCGCATTCGATTCCCATTTGTGCTCATAGTCGGTCTCAATGTAGCCGTCAAAAATGATCTGCACTTTTCCTTGGTTTACCCGTATCTTATGCCCTTCTTTCTCTATCTCCACCTCTTTGATGTTGTCCATCAGGATGCGGAGATGTATGATGTTGCGGTAGTAGTCAGTGTATTTTTTCCAGGGTTCCATCTCCAACTCGATGAATTTCCCTTCGGGCTTGACCGTCTCATAATTCTTGATCTCTCGTTTATCGTAGTTCCGGTCTTCAAAATATGAGTCTATCAGTTTGTAAAGATCCTGCACACTGAACAATCCTTCGTAGGTCAGCCGCAGCTTGTCGATAACAGTCTCACGTTCAGTCATTTACCATCTACCATCGAATACATTCTCTTTAGTTTCCATGTTGAGATGCTCTTTGATGAGCGCATGCAGTTTGTATGCTCTGTAGTACAATTGGTCACTATAGACATTATCAATTTCTTGCTTATATATAAATTTCTTGAAGAAACGATTGAGTGAATTGAGAAAAGGCGTGTTAAACTTATTTGAGTAATCAGTTATCATGATAGGGGTGATCGCGACGAAGACCCTCCCACTTGACATTTTCTGCGTTGTATCTTTCCTGACCACTTCGACATCTTTTAATTGAGTTATCTTGAATTGCATCTTGATCTGGTACTTGAAATAGTTATCTATCTTGCGCTCAGTATTCCAGTTAACTTCGTTCTCAGCACCGGTAGGGCTTGGGACTTTGAATTTGTACTTGGTCTCATAGACTTCGAAACTCTGGTGGACGAACCAGTTGTAAATCACGGCGAAGAACCGGTCATAATCGAAGACTCCTTTGTACTTAATGTAAGAAGTATGGAGGGTCATGGTGTCCTCTTTCTTGTCCATGTGTGCTTTTAGTGGAAGAACGGTATATAATATTTACGGCTTTATGGTTGGAGAACTATGGTAGGCAATCAACTTGTACAACAGGCGGGCTATAAGGATATCTGGTGCATGCATACCGGGTATGGGCGCAAATTCAGTGATGTCCATGCCTACTACACTAGTTTTCGAAAAGATAAGCCTGAGTAATGCCAGAGTCTGGTACCAGGTAAGGCCTCCTGGCTCGGGTGTGCCTGTGGAAGGCATAATGGAGGGGTCAAGACCGTCAACGTCGATTGTAAGGTAGGAGTGAGTGCCCAAGTTCTCTTTGACCTTGCGCAGCCATTCTGTTCCCTCAACAATCTCTTTACCCGTGACAATGCATGTTTCAATCTGACCCGTCTGCAGCATCTGGTCTTCCTCCCAGGAGTAGCTTCTGATACCTATCTGCAGGAGCGGGACTTTCATGTCTGAGATGCGTTTCATCGGTGTTGCATGACTATACCTGTTACCCTCGAACTCTTCGCGCAAATCGAGATGGGCGTCAATCTGCACGACCTTCAGATCGGGGTAGGTTTCTTTACAAGCCTGGACCGCACCGACTGTTAGCGAGTGTTCGCCGCCGATCATGATAGGCACCTGCTTTTTTGCGAGGATTTCTGAGAATTTCATATGCAGCTTTTCAGCGTTCTCTATCGCTGTCGTACATTCCATAGGTGGGAGTGTTGCTATTCCTGCAGCGAAGGGTTCCGTTCTGGTCTCTTCGTCGAAGAGCTCGATGTCTTGGGAGGCTATCTGTATCGCTTGTGGACCCTTAGCAGTTCCAGGTTTACCGGAGACTGTTCCTTCAAAGGGGACGGGCAGGATAACATACTTTGACTTATCAGGGTCTGTATATTCCGGCATCAATCCAAAGTAGGGCTGCATGGCTCGTAAGGTTGCTTTTTAGCTTATAAGTTCTTCTGTGGTGGCCGGATAATGTACTGTGCATGTCAGTTCATTGCGCTTGTGGGACAGATCTGCGATGATAATAAATGTGTGCTGAGGGAGGATATAAATAACACCGCATATTCATTAGTCTCCATGTTTGATGATTTTGTCGCTGAAAACTCACCAATGATCGATTCATATCTTTCAGAGTGGTTCTCGAAGGTTCCAGCCCCTTATCCTGTTGCAAAGGATATGCTGGAACGTCTTAAGGGGTATGTTCTCAATGGCGGAAAACGGATCCGACCCTTATTGATCCTCCTTTCAAATTCCTATCTTGGAAAGAAGGATGAAGAGGTTTTAGCGGTCGCATCTTGTTATGAACTCTGCCATGCGTTTCTTCTTATCCATGATGACATCATGGATGAAAGCTATCTTAGAAGAGGAAAACCCACAATGCATATCGCATACGGAAAAGAGATGAACTCTGCAAAGATGGGTGTCAGCATGGGAATGCTGTCTGGGGATACCTTGTTGTTTCTTGCATACGATATGCTGTTTAAGTCTTCACTTTCGCTCGAGGCTAAGCATCGGGTTCTAGCATACCTTAATGAGGTTATGTTGACCACCTGTTATGGACAGGCACTTGATTTTATGATCCATACTACAGCGACTGAAGAAGACATCCTTGAGGTGTATCGCACGAAAACCTCGCAATATTCCATTTTTGCTCCTCTTAAGCTTGGTCTGCTTATCTGCGATGAAGTGCCTTCATCGACTGAAGCACAACTTCTGTCCATCGCCGAACCGCTTGGTATCGCATTTCAGATACAGGATGACCTTCTTGACCTGTTCTCAGACCCTGCAGTGACGGGAAAGGCCATCGGCCAAGATATCCGTGAGGGAAAATATACCCTGTTGATGCATTACGGATGTATGCATTCTGATGAAAAGGAGTATCTACTCAAATCTCTTGGCAATAACAGGCTTACAGATACTGAGTTGTCAAAAATTGTCGAGATCCTTCGCGCGTGCGGTGCTGAAGAGTATTGTAGAAGTAAGGTCCAGGACCTCTTTAAAGAAGCACAGCAAGCTATAGACAGAAGTACGATGTCTGCAAAGGATATACTGCATGCATTTGCTGAGTACCTGATGAAGAGGATAAAATAATGTATGAAGATGCACTTAAACGGCTTGATAGCATCGTCAAGAAGGCGCAGACAGCTGCAAAGATGACGTTTCCTAAAGAAGCCATCGATATTCTTCGCTATCCACGAAGGGTGCACAGTGTAAATTTTTCAGTGCGAACGAGCAAAGGTCTGCAAGTCGTCAATGCGTACAGGGTGCAGCATAATGATGCGCTTGGCCCTACGAAGGGTGGTCTGCGATTTCATCCCTCGGTCGATCTTGAAGAGGTCAAGGCGCTCGCTTTCTGGATGACCTTTAAGAATGCCCTTCTTGGTCTGCCTTTCGGTGGAGCTAAGGGTGGCATCGCTATCGATGCCAAGAGTTATACTGTGCAGGATATTGAACTGATCAGCAGAGAATTCATGAGACAGATGCATCCGTATCTAGGTCCAAGGAGAGATATCCCTGCGCCAGACATGTACACTAACGCTCAGATCATGGGCTATATGGCTGATGAATACTACAAAATCACAGGGGAGATCCTACCTGCTGTAATCACAGGAAAACCTCTAGGTATTGGAGGTAGTGAGGGAAGATCCTATTCAACTGCGCTAGGCGGCTATCATGTGCTCAAGGAAGCTTGCTCACGCCTATCCCTGCCGGGTAGACGTGTGGTGATCCAGGGTTTTGGCAATGCCGGATATCATATGGCGCGACTCTTACAGGAAGACGGGTACACCATCATCGCAGTAGCTGACAGCAAAGGTGCGGTCTGTCATGAGAAGGGGATCGATGTCGCATCACTCCATGCGCACAAGACGGAACACGGCAGCGTCCTTGGATTCTCTGACGCATCTGAGATAAGACTAGACGATCTGCTGAAGATAAAGACGGATGTGCTTATCCTGGCGGCACTGCAGGACGCCATCACCGTGCGAAATGTCGCAGATGTTGATGCACGACTAATTGTCGAACTTGCGAATGGTCCGATAACTTTCGCAGCAGATGAAGTCCTTCACCAAAAAGGAACGATAGTTCTGCCTGACTTGCTGGCCAATGCCGGTGGTGTGACTGTCTCATATTTTGAATGGGTACAGAACCTCTCTGGAGAGGTATGGGATGAACAGGTTGTTCTTACTAAGCTAAAAGCTAGGATGCTCCATGTACTTGAGCATCTCTGGGATGCGTATGTCGATAAATATCAGTTAGATTTTAGAACTTCAGCATATCTAAAGGCTTTGACTACGCTGGCAACAGCGCAAAAAGAACGAGGTTGGTACTGATGCTTCCTGATGAAGAGAGAAAACATATCAAGTGTACACATTGTGGATCTGTGCTTCAAGATGATGATACATTCTGCCATAAATGTCTTCATTCATGCAAACACAGGGGAACTCAACAGAACTTGCATGATTTTCCTGATCGGGTCTGATCACCTGCCGAATCTACGTTCACGAGAGTTGAACTGTTCGATTATGGCTGTGAAATCTTCTTTTGAGAATTCAGGCCACATCTGCGGTATGAAGAACCATTCACTGTATGCAGTCTGGTAGGGCAGGAAATTACTTGTCCGGTGGTCTCCTCCAGTGCGGATGACGAGGTCGGGCTGATGGTCAGTGTAGAGATATCCTGCGAAAGACTGTTCATCAATTTCTTCCGGGTCAAGTTCTCCTGCCTTTACTTTTTGTGCTATCAGCTTCACTGCATCTATTATCTCACCGCGGCCGCCATATGCAAGAGCGAAATTTATCTGGTACTCCTCATACTCTTTGGTCCGGTCTTCAAGTTCTGCTATCATCTGTTGGACATCAGCAGGCAGCAAATTCGTCCTTCCTAGAAATCTGATCCTTATCTTGTTCTCTTCTAAGCGCTGGTCTTCTTTTAGGCTGTTAAACTCCTTTCTGAAAAGGTCCATCAGATAGTTGACTTCTTCTGGAGCCCGCTTAAAATTTTCCAGCGAGAATGTGTAGAGAGTAAGCTCTTTAACTCTTGCTTCTTTGCACCATTCAAGAAGTTCAGAAACTTTTTTTGCTCCCTGTTCATGGCCTTTGATAGATTGCAGCATATTGCGCTTGGCAAATCTGCGGTTACCGTCCATGATGATACCTATATGTGTTACTCCTCGTGACATGTTTTATGTTTGATTTTGGGGGACTCTTTATATATATTTTGGCCTGATTGTCAATGTAGAAAAGGACAGAAGAAAATTATTCTTTACCCCATGCCATATTGCCTATGATGATAATATTGGCAATCGGGATTATGGTGAGAATGCTCCACCATCCTGGTTTTTTGAGGTTCTCAGCGATGCACCACCACATGTAAACCCATACTACCACGGATGCGATCGCGCCAAAGATCGGTATAAATCCTGCGAACAATATTATGAGCAGCCACCACCATTCTTTTCTGGCTAATTGGGTTGTCAGATAGATATTGAGGATGGGTATGAATCCAAACCAACCATTATCTACCTTGAGTCTCTTTGCTATAGCCATCATAGCAAAGCCCATGAATAACCATACGGCAATTCCGATAATCAATGCAATTACTATTACTCCTGCAAGAATGCCCAGCGCTGATGCTCCTAAGATTTCTTCGTATGCCATTATATCACCTAATATTCCATTGTTGCAACTCTGTCAAACAATCCGATAAAGATTTCTTTGGGAATCTGAATCCCTGCTTCCAGACAGCGTTCAGCGATGTCTTTGCCGACTTCCCTTTCGTCTTCTTCGTCGTTGTCTTTTTTGAGATAATTTACAATTCTTCGTATTGTGTATGAGCAGAGATAACCATGATGTAATTTGATAACGACGTCTTTGTTTTTTCGCAACAACCTTCTATGCGTTCGGTCATAGGTACAGTCAAGTGTATGTCTTGAAAGTTCCCAATCGACTAGGTCCCCAATGATGGTCGGCAGGCTGGTTTGTGATGCGTAGAGATTGACGTCTGGGATGGACTTGAATTCTTCGAAAGTCTGTGTCGTTGGTGCTTCTGGGATGATGAGTTTTCCAAGATATTCAGCAACCTTCTGTTTTGGGCGCTTGGTTTCTTTGTCCCACGAATTTTTTACCAGATATGCGTAGAATTCATCGCCGGTCTTAAGGCTTCTTCGCTTGAGCCGTATGAACGCCATAACTTGTTTTGGGCACTAGAAATATATAAAGCTATAGTACAATAAATAAAATTATTTTAGGGTTTTCTCAGCGTCTTTTGCCGCTTTGGTGACTTCTTTCTTGAGACGGTCTACTGCGCTCTTGATAGCCTCAAGAGGCTTAGCGGTTCCCTTTGTCTCAACGATCAGGCGAGGTTTACCGACGAGAGGGTGGTCAATATTACATCCTGCTATCTTGACATCCTTATCGTTCCAGAGTTCTTTCCTGATAACATTATACAGAGAAATATCACCATCGGTCATCTCGACAACGACACGATTCTTTGATTTTTCGACGATGTTCAGTTCCATGGTAGCTGATAAATAATAGTCGATTTAAAAACCTTTCCTCCTTAACTTTGCGCCCTGATAATGCGGAATACAATCACTTCGATACGTTTGATACGCTTTGTATGGAAGCTGTAAGAGCTTTTAAGCGGAAACTCGTATGTCCAAGCATGGGTTATCTTTCCTCCCTGTTTTCTGATGAATTCACGCAGATAAGCCTCACTTTTGGCCATATGGATAGAGTACACTACAGGAGCATGAGAGATGGCATGCGCAAGCAGGGGTGTGTCGGCCTTTCGTATCTGAGCTCCGAATGGGGGGTTCTGGATGATGGTGTCGAATACGGCTTCCTCTTTTAAAGCGTCCTTGTGCTTGAATCTGAGGTTGGGGATGCCTGTGGCATTATTATTGGCACTTCCGATGGCATCTTCGTCGATCTCCATCCCCTGGACTTCCTGCGCGCCCATCAGAGCTGCCCCTATACTAAGAATTCCTGTTCCTGCGCCGTAGTCTGCGATGCGTTTATCCTCGATATCTCCCAGCATATAGGCCTGGTGAAGTACACTTGCAGCTACTTCTGAGTCTGTAGGGTATTGTTCGAGATGAATCTTTGGATTCTCAAATGTTTTGAGCTTAGAAAGTCTGATGGCAAGAGTGCTCTTACTGAGCATTATCTCTCACTTTTTCGCTTATCTCTGCATTGATGTCTACTATATTGTGCTTTGTCTGATATTCCTTGAATTTTGGCTCGAGAGACAGCATAGCTGTGTTGTTGACATATCTTTTCTGGATAGGTATGCCTTTAGCTACAAGATTTGCCACATAGGCCATCATAAGTGAGCTGGTGTAGCCGCCTTTTTTTGCCAATTCTTCATAGGTGGTCTGGCCTTTCTCTTCTAGTTCGTAGATGAGCAGAAATATCTCTTTCTCCCTCTTGGTCAGCCTTCCAATGTGGTACTCTTCAGTACGGTGGGTAACTCTTATCTCTCTTTCTGAGATAAGTTGAGAGAGCATGAGCTGGACTTCGTCTATCCTCTCATTAAGCTTCTCTATCTTGATATCAAGGTCACAGAGCTGTTCGTAGTTGCTCTGGATTTCATTGGTGTTCGCGTTGATCGCTTCAAGGTGGTCGGAGAATTCATCTTTGATAGACTCGAAAGCTTTTTTCAGCTTCTCTTCCTTCCTACCAAAGAATTTCATGCTTTTTGGCAAATGAGATTTGTATTTAATTCTTTGCTTGACTTGTCCTTGAACACTCACTTTTGATGCATTTTGATACATATATGGTTTTTTTGCCGGTCATTTCTCTTGCACAGGGGAGGGATAGGTCTTTGTGGTGCAAAGGTGAATATTCCAGGGACATAATAACTTCAATAAATAGGTTCTGATAAATATGATATCACCTATATATTCTATAGGTCAATTCTTGGTCTCTTAGTATTTGATAAAAACCTAAAATAAATAGTATAATCTTATAATATTGAAATAAAATATAAGGTGTTATATCTTTTTGGTAATTGCTAGAATTATTGGTAGTACTTTACATTATAGAAGATAATTAGTCCTCTATGCGGTCAAGAGGGCTGGTCACGGTCTTGATAAGCTCTTTTGAAACTTTGGTGTACCGCTGAGTTGTCGTTAAATTAGAGTGTCCCAGGAGTTCCTGGATGATCCTTATGTCGGTTCCTTCTTCAAGAAGGTGTGTTGCAAAACTGCTGCGAAGCGCATGGCAGAAAACGTTTCGTTCGATGCCTGCTTTTAGCGCTGCCTGCTTGACGATACGTTGCGCTTGGCGTGTAGTGATGTGGCCTGTTGGTGTGTTGAATATGTACTCGCTTTTTGAGTCTCTTTGCGCAAGGTATGACTCGAGATGGTTGATGAGTATCTTTGAGAGGATGATGTTACGGCTTTTTTTGCCCTTACCGAGTTCGATATGGGCCAATCGCTCTTCAAGATTGAGGTCTGTACGTTTCAGTTTTACGCATTCGCTGACCCTCATCCCTGATGAATAAAGGAACTCGATTAGAAGTCGATGTTTCGTATTCTGCGGTGCCTGGATGAGTTTTCGTATCTCACTTTTGTTAAGCACAACTGGCAGTTTCTTCTCCTGTTTGGGTGTCTTGATGCCTGTGACGATGTCATGCTCAACGACTTCTTTGAAGAAGAACCTCAGCGCAGACAGCGCGAGGTTGATGCTTGAGGGTTTGTACTGCTTCTCTTCCATGAGGTAGATGATGTATTCTTTGATGTCTGCGGTTGTTGTCTGGGTTGGCAAAACCTCAGAGAACTCAAGATATAGGCTGACTTGAGAGCGGTAGCTGTCCAATGTTTTATCGGTGAATCCTCGGAGTTTCAACTCCACTCTGAGACGTTTCAGCCAGTCATCCACAAAAGTGCTATTGTTTGCAATGTTTTTAAGCATTACACTTGTCCTGTGGTACACGGAAAGTTTAAAAACAACGGATTCCTGGTTTGTAGTATGGGGCGTGTCACCAGTAAAGAGCTTGAAAAATTCTATAGGAATGTCGATGAATTGTGCGCTGAGATTTTTGATGCTTCTGAACCTGCTGTCAAGGAAACAGATGAGAAATCTGAGAGCGAACAGTCAGCCTGAGGTATGGCTTCTTTTCTATTCTTGTTTTCTGCGAAAACCTAGATAGAGTGTTCTGTACTCTGGGTAATCCTTTGCCAGAAAGACTTCCAGCTTGTTCTTTGAAGGGGAATAGGTGATGGTTCTGCTGTCTCTTGCGTGTGGGATATAGCCTTTTTTGTTGCGTAGGTCTGCAGATGCGATCTTGATGTCCTCTACTTTAAGGTCTTGAATTATTGTGTTGAGAGATACCTGGTCACCTGCACTGATGTGGGCCTCAATCTGCTCATGATTCTTGCCGAGTCTTTCGGCTTCTCCAAGCAAATACTTGACTGCACTTCTCGTGGTGATAAGGCTTGTTTGTGAACCTGTCAAGTGTTCTTCAAGAACTGGTACTGCATGCGCAAACGAGGCTGCATCACCGTAATCGAAAACCACTGCAGAACAGAACGAGAATCCGTATGAAACAAGTTCTCCTTGGCTGTAGGCTGCTTTGCCCTCCGGAACGATGGTTGGGGTTGTCACTTGTTGCTCTATCGGTGCATCTCCTTGAAGGCTTGTCGCTAGCGTTAGCGCGATTATGCTTGCACCGATGCTTTTGTTCATGGACATTGAGAAGTCATTGCAGTTTATGAACTTTTTGGAATGCGTCTCTATATAGTAGTAACATTTATATAGCCATGTAGATTGTCTCTGTTTTGAGGTGAACATATGTCAGAAACACTAGCACGTTTTCAAGCAGGAATTTTTCATCTGCATCAGGCCAGTATTAGGGTAGTAGCTGATTTTGTCGATATCGACGCATTCTCTTACATGGTGCGTGAAGCTTACGACCCAAACGCATATGACCATATTGCTACAGAGAAGTTCACGCTTCCTTTGAATGGTACGGATGTGCAACCTGCAATTGATCGGGCTATGCATGACGCTGGATTGCATGGTGCTGAACTTGTGCTCCTATCCGGAAGGAAGAAATGGGGCATGTTTATCTGCAAGGCTGCTTACTTTCGACCTTGTGGCCAGTAATTGATTCTATTTTTTCCACTTCTTTCTCTGTTTTCTTGTGGTTCTTCTTTTAAGCTCGAAATTTGCCCTGTGAGGGGAAAAGTCTGTTTTTGATGTGGATGTATGCTGAAAACGGAGAAATCTTTGTGGTGGGGTCGTTTTTTGCGGTAAAAAGGTCGCATAATGACCATTATGCGACGTAGTGTCGAGGGATCTTATTTTTGGGTCTAATTGTAGACCACGGGTGTGAAGGTGTGGCCTGGGGCTTCCCAATCGCGTACTCGGCATAGGGTATTGACTGCGTCTTCGAGATCGCTTCTGATCGAAGATCTAAGTGTGGGGTGTACTTTCTTTGCATTTCTTCCTATGAGTGAGCAATCCAGCACGCCCATTATGCAGATTCTGTCGTAGATGTCTTTAGGCATAGCGTCTCCTATGAGTACTTGGCTTAAGTGCCCGCCCAGAATCTGCCCCTTGAACGGGTTTGAGGTGGCACTGTAGGCTGCTACGATGTCTGGTGCATCGTCTCTGATGATATGTATGGTATCTGCCTGAGGGGTGATATTCGCTTGTATCGTGCTTCTGTTTGTATGCACTTCGTATGAACCTAGCTGTAGACTGCACTCAGGGAAATGTTTTTCAGGCATCTGCTGGTATGCTACGATGGCTCCAAGGATGCCAAAGAATGCGTATTGCGGTTTCATAGATATCGCTATTCGCCTGCTGTTTTTATAGCTATTACCTGTTGTAGGATTCAATATGGATGTCTTTAAGGTACTCTAGTGTTTCTTCTTTTTTAGCACCTGTATTTCCCGTATGCATCCTGTGAGAATACTCTGCTGCGACAGCGAATTTGAAAGCATTCAACGGATCTGCGCCATTTGCGGTCTGGGATAAGTATCCTGCAATGAGTGCTTCTCCGCGTCCGATCTCGTTCTTGGTCTTCGCATCAGGCAGGTAGCCATAGTGCATCTTATCTCCGATAATGATGGCTGTGCCGGCTTCGTCGAGGGTGATGAACAATCCTTTTATGTCGTGTTCATCTGCAATCTTTGAAGCTGCTTCGATGAGTTCTGCATTTGATGCGTATTCTACTCCTGTGTGGCTATAGATGTTGTCACAATTTACCCTTAGGAGGTGGGGCTGTGCCTGCAGGGCAAGTTCGAAGGGCTGGTGCTCGCCGGTATCACAGAATGTGGTTGCTGACTCTTTGTATTTCTCGATGAGGTCTTTGAAGATGGTCGGGCTTATTCCTTGCGGTACGGAGCCTGCCAAGACAAGGTAGTCCCCCTTATGAACTCCTCTTTCAAGGCGGTCAAGAAGCTCTGAAAGTTCAGTCTGGCGGACTTTAGGATATTCATGTTCAGGGGATATCGTCCTTCGGCCTGAGAGCGTCACTTCGAGGGTATTATCGAGGATGGGGACTACTGAAAACGCAATATTCCTGTCATTGATCTCAGACGCCAGCCTCCTGCCATTTGAGCCTCCCGCAAGTGCATAGATACACTGGTAGTCATAACCTAATTCGTGTAAATCTCGGGCAATTGTGAGGCCTTTTCCGCCAGGAACGTAGATGTCTTCCTCCTGGTGGTGGTCTACGCTTGGGTTAAGTGTCACAATCTGGATGATAGGTTTGCTCGTATCGAAACTGTAGGTTCGTTGTAGTGTCTTGTAGTCGGTCAAGTCTTCAAGTCCCAATTCATCTCTGCCTGATTGATGGCTGCTTCGACAGGCCTGCAACAGGCTTGACAGGTCATCGTAGTATTTCGCTTTTCCCAACTTGCTGTGCAATACGTCCAGGTCTGACTCCAGAAATTGCACGTCTACTTCTTTGTTGTCCAGTTCAATCCCAAATCCTCTGTGGTGACCATTTACAGCATATTCTGCGCCATTAAACGGGTCCCTGAGGGCTGTTATCGGGTCGATGGGTTGCTCGTTTCGGGATAGTATGTAGAACTGAAGCACTCTGCTCATATCAAGGAAGCAATTTTCTGTCACTTTGAGGTTGCCTGGCCTACGTCTCTCGGTTTTCATCACTTAGTAGGGGCATCAGTTTATATATAAATCTTATTATTGTCTTGCTTTATAAACAAATCTCTTTAAATCGAAGTTCATTCGCTTTGCACCATGTCTCAATTAGTCCTTCCTTACGGTGGGGATTCCTTTGTAGCTGCGGAGTTTTGCTATCTGGCTGATGATACCTACTCCATTTACGACCTTCGTAGACATTTGGTGGTAGTCAGTGAGCCACTTAGTCATTCACTGGATTTGGCTAGTATTGTGAAAGGCCCGGAGTTTCGTCATCTACATGATCCTATGCCATCTGTTGAAAGAGGTTTCTATCAAATGATGGAAGACTTGCAACTGTTATCACGCCAATCGTCTGCTAAGGAACTGGGAGATTTTTTCCAGTCCTGTGCGTGGTTTGCACAACGTGACGGCGCGCCTTTTCATGCAGTAACGCTTGACGCTAAAACCTTTGTTAGAAAGGGTTCTGGGGGTGTTGTGGATGTAACTGTGGCTGCTTCAGAAGTCTACCTTTATCATCATGGAAAGGATTTTGAATTTGTATATCTACCTAAAGAAATTTGTAATTAATTTAAATTTATAGCACAATAAAAATTTAATTTTATATTAATATATTTAGTATATTATTTGTACTATATTTTTTGTTATCTATTTTTGTGGTATTGTATTCTGGAGATATATATTACTATATTGTAAAAAAATGAGGGTTATGACTTTCTTTATTGGGCACTAGGAAATTAGGGTAAATATAGCTAAACAAATGGGGGAAAAAGTGAGTCTAACCCACGTAAGAAAGGTCTTTTTTAGACTTTATGTCATTAGCAGTCTGCGACTTCTCCAGCAGTGTCTTGAGCTTCTCTTCGAATTTTTCTGCTGTTTCAAGTAGGGGTGAGTAGTCGACATCCATACCTATGTACTGATCGAGCACTTCAATGAGCTTTGCAGCGGCTTTACTGTCTGGGAGCTGGGTGTGCGTCTCTACGAAGAATGCGCTTGTCGGTACCTGGACTTGCAGTAAAAGTGAGGCGGTAACGCCGATGATGACACCCTCTGAGAGCTGCTGAAATTTCTTCTCTTCAAAGAGTTTGGCCTTCTCTTCTTGATTGGTATAGTAGAAGACTCTTGGTTCTTCATCTTTAGGTACAAGATTTCCCAAACCTACACCCTCGAGGCTGATTAGCTCTGAAGCGCCTACTTTGTGCAGGACGTCACGCACGACTTTAGCACATTCCCACTCGATTCCGTTTGTGGCAGCAATCGAATGGATGATGACGAGATTATATTTCTCGTTGTAGTAGATGGATATGGGGTTGATGATCTTCCCGTCATGGACAGCTATGGAAGGGGATTGGCTCTCAAACCAGAATTTTCCTATCAATTCAGCTTTAAGATGATCGACCAAGAACTCGGTAGCGATGGTGCCTACAAGGCCAAAACCCGGGAAACCATTGATGACACGGGCCTGTGAGACCTCTTTAGATAACTGCAATTCCATATATACACCCCTTTATAGCCCGAAATCTTGCTGTAGCATCGGGTTTTACTTGAAAAGATCAATCAATCTTTGTATAGTCTTTTCAAGAAAATTTCTATTTGTAGAAATTCTTGGGAGGACAATATTTAAAGTTTGTGGGGCATGAAAAGATGGTAGCTGGACTTGGGGCACGATGTATTGATTGGAGTAACCTCCTACATAAAGGACTTTCCCATGGTTGCTTCAACCGGTGCATCTATGGCTCTACGTGAGGAGGCTAACTTTGTCTTTTCACTTTGTGCGACGCTATTAACTTAGAAATTGTAGTTATCAGACGACTTCGCCAGTGATAGAGCGCAACATGTGTCCGGTGACTCTAATAGATACAGGCTGCTGAAGCTGTAGGCGGCCTTTGACTCCGACGATGAGTGGATAGGAGCCGGGTTGCCTGCAGAATGTTGTAAGGCCGTCATAGACCTCTGGGATAATATCATGAAGTATGGTTCCGGTGGGCACTAGGCGCAGTAGCATCCTGTAAT
Organism: Candidatus Woesearchaeota archaeon; assembly: GCA_020637435.1. Taxonomy (GTDB): domain Archaea; phylum Nanobdellota; class Nanobdellia; order Woesearchaeales; family JACJVW01; genus JACJVW01. Next base: position 22,776 of record JACJVW010000001.1, on the reverse strand, counting down.
CTATCTCTTCACGGATCTTTTTTCGCCAACTGTAGTAATAGCGCTTATTCTTCCGGATAAACTTGGTTCCAGCCTTTTTCTTGAGCAAGGTGCCCTCGAAAGGAATGACCTGTCTAATGTTTATCCTGCGCAGCATCATACCTTCATCATACACTTGGGTAAGGGCTTTCATATTCTCTTCAAAAGTGAGTTTTGTCTCACCCATGAGGCCGAATATGATATTGAGGCCGGGCAGGAGCTTGGGAAGTCCGTTTGGACCTCGTTCGCTGCCGTACTCGTTAAGGATGCGGATAGCTTCCATGCCTATCTTTGGTCCTATGAGATGATTCATCTCAGCAACGATTGGGTCGAAACTCTCGATACCGAATGCGCCGACATTGCCTTCAGTGCAATATTTCACCAGTGCTTTTGTCTTCGAAAAGCTGTTACGCTTATCCATCACGACGTTTATGGGATTGGTGTTGTCGATGTGGAGAAGTTTGATATCCCCAAGATTGCGTATCTCGGCGAGCAGTGATTCAAGTCCGTCAAAACTGTAGATGCAAGCCTGTTTGCCGAGCCTGTAGTAACGCGCACCTAATTTGTGGAACTCTTTTATCTCTTTAAGGATATCTTCCTTCTCTCGGTACGCAAGCTTGTTCTTTATGGGTTCTAGACAGAAACTGCATCCTATCTTCTTGTCGCAACCTTTGCTCGTCTCTATCTCGATGATACGATATCCTTTGATCTGGGAGTAGATCTTCGTTCCTCTGATCGCAGTCTTTCTGATTGTGTCATAACTGTAGTCGAATTGCCTAACTTCATCGAAGAGCCTATTGTTGGGGTCTTCAGCGTGTTTACCGCCGTGCAATTGAGAACCATAAGTCGCTGGACCTGTAAGGATTTTTTTGCATTTGATTCCTTCTAATAGGCGGGTCAGCTCGTGGATGGTGCCTGGCATCGCAGAGAGATACTTGCCTGGAACATGGACTCCTACTATAATGATGAGTTCATCAGTCTCCTGCAGGATTCTGGGTACGTCCTTGTGGTTTACCGTAAGATTGTAGGTGGTGATGTCTGTCTTCTGGTGCTTTTGAGGTATGAACTGTTTCCCGTCATACTTTTTCCATAGGCGAACATCATCGATGGTCAGATACGTGGGTGTCTCATCGTAGAGTCCGGCGATGTATCTTGGATAGACTCCAAGGTACGGCGGTACGCCTAGTCCTGAGGCTTCGTCTGTATAGCAATCGAGGATGGTCCTTCGCATTGAGCTGTAAGAAATTTACAGTTTTTATAAAGCCTATGCGTTTAGTAACGACTTCACGACAATAATCTTTTTATGCACAAATATCTCATGGATGTCTATGAAGCATGTGTTTTCAAAAGCTTTCTTTCTGGTCGTTGTACTTGTCGGTCTGTACATGGCTCAGGATTTTTTCATTGAACCTACGGGACAGGCTATCAGTCCGGTTATTCCCTCTGAAATTGGGCCCCGTACTGAGGTATATTTCTGTCCGCAGGATGATTGTGAGGCGGTTTTTACGAGAATCATCTCTAAGCACATCAAAATAGACTGCGCATTGCATGACCTGCGTCTTGACTCTATCATTGATGTGCTTGTGGAGAAGAACGCCCGGGTTGTTGTGGATGACAGATATATCTCATATGTGCAAAGCAGGATAGATATGCTGAAGTTTGATACGACTTCACAGATTACGCACAATAAATTCTGTGTAATGGATGGCGAGGTAGTGATCACTGGCAGTTTCAATCCTACTGAGAACGGTGCGGAATTTAATGACAATAATATTGTTGTTGTCCACTCAAAGACTCTGGCCAAGAATTATCAGGATGAGTTTGATGAGCTATGGAGTGGCGTGTATTCGGGCGGTGCCAGGGTCTCTAATCCAAAGGTGGTCATCAACGGGCAATTGTATGAAAATTATTTCTGTCCGGAGGATTGTATCAGCAGGGGTTCCGGATTTACTCCTGGGCGTGAACGAGTTATCGAACTTATCGAGCAGGCTGACTCAAGCGTGTATTTCATGACCTTCTCTTTTACGGATGATGAGATAGGAGATGCGCTTATCGATGCTTCTAGGCGTGGTGTAGAAGTTAAAGGTGTCTTTGAGAAACGTCAGCTTAGTGAGTACAGTGAATACGACAGGCTTGAGGCTGCCGGCATAAATGTCTCGAGCGACCACAATAAACAGAGTATGCACCATAAAGTCTTCATCATCGACGAAAACATTGTTATTACGGGAAGTACGAATCCTTCGAACAACGGCTTCACTCGAAATGATGAGAATATCTTGATTATCCATGATGCGTGGATCGCTGCGCAATTTGTGGATGCGTTCGAAGAATTATATTGATTATTAACCATAGAGGTAAACTACTTATATCTTGATTCTTTCTTCATATCTCATGGGGGAAAACGATGTGCAGTTCTGCCCTTCTTGCGGCAGCATTGAAATTGATGAGAGTGGGCTTCTTACGATCGGCGATCCCTTTATGAGGGATGCGCTAGTAGGTTGGGAGTGCTTGGACTGCGGCTATATAGGTAAGGATTTCTTCATCGTATCGAAGGATGAGCATATGCAGATACTGGATGAGAAGTACAGGAATGATCTGGTGTATGCACTGGTATAGCACTAATTTTCTTTCATCTTTGTCTTGGCTTGACGAAATTCGCTCAAGAGCGCTTTACTTTTTTGATGCGGGTCATTGACTATCTTGAGCCTATAATAGAGGGCTATTATCAGTTCAAGCAGAAATTTGAAATCCACTCTCTCATGTGTCACTTTGTCAAATCTGATTGTAAGAGTGCTGTTTTTGTAGTCTTTCTGCATCAATTCGACTACCAGATGTTCACCGAGTGGTATGACCTTAATCCTTCGGACTATGTCCTCGCTTAGCAGATTCTTGGTCAGCATAGAATCATTGGAAAGGATGTGATATTCTTTTGGCAGGCCTGTCTCATTCTGGTAAGGATAGAGCACTTCTTTTTGCCTTTCTTCATAGGTTTCAAGATTTGCGGCGGCGTTAGCGATCATCAACTGGTAGTGAGCATGGGACGGCCAGTCAATGGCACCTATGGTGTATGTATGGTTCTCACCGTGGTGTATCTGTATCTCAGCATGCGTGTCCCTATCTTCGTAGCAGAGTGATGGCAGAGCATATTCGCTTGGATAGATTATCTTTACATGTTCGTTAGCTTTGAATGGCTGCAGAAAATTGAACGCCACCCTTTGCCTGATGCGCAGAGCTACGCCGATGAGAATCATCACTTCAAGGAAGATAAGGACGATGATGATAGTCAGCTCAGCCGGAGTCATAATCCTTTTTTGTTCTTAAAGTATATAAATTCTATCTATGGCATCAATCATGTACTCGTAGAGGGGTTGAATTTATATAGGCTGAAAACTTTGACTATTCCATGACTTTATCTTCGAAGATGTTGGAGCAGCTGAAACAGGCGCAGCGAAATGAGATAACAGAACATCTTGTCTATCAGCGCCTGGCTGAGCTTGAGAAAGACCCGAAGAACAAAAAGGTCCTGATAGCGATAAGCAAGGATGAGCGTTCACATTATTTCTTCTGGAAAAAGCATACCGGTGTCACTATGGAACCGAATATGCTGAAAGTCCATTACTATTATTGGGTCTCACGAATCTTTGGTATAACGTTTGGCATCAAACTGATGGAGAAAGGTGAGGATACCGCTCAAGGGGTATATGCTGAAGTCGCAAAGGTCATACCTGCTGCGCAGAAGATCGTTCTTGATGAGCATAAGCATGAGCAGAAGCTTATCGAGATGCTTGATGAGGAGCGGCTTAAGTATGTGGGTTCCGTGGTCCTTGGTCTAAACGACGCACTTGTTGAATTAAGTGGTGCATTGGCCGGATTTACGTTTGCCCTGCAAAATGGCGGGCTTATAGGTATTGTCGGTCTTATCACGGGTGTCGCTGCATCACTGTCCATGGCTGCAAGCGAATACCTTTCTCAGAAATCCGATGCGAATGGACTTAATCCGATAAAAGCGTCTATCTACACCGGAAGCGCATATATCGCAACAGTCATCGCTCTTATCGTCCCTTATTTTGTCTTCACGAATGTCTTTGTCAGTCTTGGATTCACGCTTGTCAATGTACTACTCATCATAGCATTGTTCAACTACTATATCTCTGTTGCCCAGGATGTCTCCTTTAAATCGAGATTTTTAGAGATGGCGGGTCTAAGCATGGGTGTCGCATTCATAAGTTTCTTATTCGGTATCGCTGTAAAGACCTTTTTTGGATTTGATCTGTGATGATTGATAAAAAGAAGATTTGGCTTGTCGCTGTTGTTCTTGTGCTTATACTTTGTTTTTTTCTCTTTGATCTAGGAAGGTTTTTCTCTTTGGAGCAGCTCAAAGAATTGAGAGGTACTCTACAGGAACAGTATGCTGCGGATGTTATTTTGTTCATTCTGGTCTTTTTTCTTATTTATGCCGCCATGGCTGCGCTCTCGCTTCCCGGTGCAACCATCATGACTCTTGCTGCAGGAGCCATATTCGGCCTTGTGCTTGGCACTATCATCGTTTCATTTGCAAGCAGCATCGGTGCATTGCTTGCGATGTTGTTTTCCAGATACATCTTTCGTACCGGAGTCCAAAAAAAATTCTCCAAACAGTTTGAGAAACTTCATGCTCAAGTGGAGAAGGAAGGAGCATTCTATCTTTTCACGCTTCGATTGATTCCGCTTTTTCCATTTTTTGTCATCAATCTGCTTATGGGGCTTACCAGGATGAAAGCGTGGACATTCTATTGGGTCAGTCAAATCGGCATGTTCCTTGGCACAATCGTCTATGTGAATGCCGGAGCACAGCTCATCAAGATCTCTTCTTTGTCAGAGATACTTTCACCCGGATTGCTTTTCTCATTCGTATTGATAGGTATATTTCCTCTTTTTGCCAAAAGGCTTGTAGGATTCCTGCGGAAGCGTCAGCATAACTGAAGCTGTTCGGTACGGGCTTGAGAATAAATCAAATGAGTTTTTTGCAATGTAGTATCTTTCTATCCGTATAATCTATGTCTAAAATGCGACAATTTTCAGGATAATTTTTTAAATAAGGTGCGCTCCTTGAAGCGTATGGATGTTGTTGAGGGGTTGAAGGGCAAATGGCCCGGGGCACAAGTTATAGAGACGCATACTTCACATGTGTTTCTTAACGGAAAGTTTGCATACAAACTTAAGAAACCGGTAAATTACGGATTCCTTGATTATTCTACACTTGAGAAGCGCCGCTACTATTGCGAAGAAGAGCTTCGTCTCAATTCAAGGTTCTCGGATATTTACTTGGATGTTCTGCCGGTCACTATCAAGGAAGAGGGTGTAACTGTTGGAGGAGACGGAGAGGTCGTAGATTATGTGGTCAAGATGCAGCAGCTGCCTGACGGAAGTCTGCTTAGCGACCATATCAAAGCGGGCAACGTTCAAGATTTTGTGATGCCAGCCATTGCACGAATCATTGCCCGTCTGTATAGGGATGCAGACAATACGGGCAGTATCAGCAACTATGGCTCGATGGAGACGCTGCAGCAGAATGTGACCGAGAACTGGGAGCAGACTCTACCATTCATCGGAAGGACCATCACACAGGAAGATTATGATCTTATCAAGTCAAAGACAGATGCATTTCTCGAATCTCATCAGGAACTTTTCGAGAGTCGCGTCAACAACGGATTCATCCGTGAAGGTCATGGCGACCTGCATTCAGGAAATATCTTTGTAACGGATGAGGTGCAAGTGTTTGACTGCATCGAATTTAATGAGCGATTCAAGAATCAGGACAGCATCGCTGATGTTGCATTCTTGATGATGGATCTTGAATACCTCGGAAGAAATGATCTATCTGAACTATTCATAAAGGAATATTTTGAAGTAAGTGGTGATGAGGAAGGGAAGCAGCTCCTGACCTATTATGCTAGCTATAGGGCTTTTGTTCGCGGTAAGGTCGCTTCATTCATGATAGAAGGGATGCCTGAAAAGATTGAAGAGGCACAAAAGTATTTTAAGCTCGCAAAATCTTATGCAGAGCAATTGTAGATTTTGGTGAAATTATGGTACTTAAGAAATGTAATTTTTGCGATAACAAGGTTCCCGAGAACGGGCAGTGCAATAAATGTGGTTTTATCGATGGCCTCGATCGAAAACCCCAGGCAGAGGACTTTAAGTCCGCCCGCGAAGTAAATAAGAAGGAAAAGTACGATCAGTTCGAAAACATAGATATGCTCCTGCTTGATTAAGCTTTTTCTACAACCAATATTTTTTTTGTCAATGATCTGTGGATGTAGTAGGTATATTCTCCTGTAATCTTTAGACCTGTATTCTTAATAAGTTGTTGTGGTCGGAAGATGTCCGGCAGGCCGATAACTGCCCTTTTTGACAGTATCTTGCCGATGTGGATGAAGAATTCCTGATAGAATGCGCGTATGTTTATCGTCTTAGTGTTCTTTGCATAGGGCAAGTCGGTTACGATATACTTGTAGGGTCTGTTGATGGTCAGCACATCTTGTCTGCTTATCTTCCCGACGAGATTGTTCTTTTTCAAATTGAAAAGGGTCATATCGACCATCCTTTTTTCAATGTCGGTGCCAGTTATCTTGAGTCCCATAAGTCCCGCTTCCAATAGATGGCCGCCGGTTCCGCAACAGGGGTCAAGGATTGTTGCTCCTGGTTGCCCACCTGTGAGATTTACCATGGCTCTAGCTATCTTCGGATGCACGGAGACTGGAATGGATGCGCGTTCCTTAGGATGCCTGGCTTCATATCCGTGTTCTATGGTGAAGAGTTTCTTGGTGCATATGATAACTTTGCCGCGCTTAAAGAAATGGATCTCTGTAGCAGGTTGTGTGAGGTTCACGACTGGGTGGCGCAGATTCATATAGACTTTGGCAGCCATCTCTCTTTCTGGGATATCATGGGTACGAATCGCATAGGTTCCTTTGATGAGCTTGTTCCAGGAGAGCTTGTGTACATCATCTTCGCTGTCAAGGATGCTTAGCAGTTCATGGACTTCTTTTGCGAAAGCCAGGCGGTGAGCCTGTTTTGAACTAAGCTGCTGCAAGAAGAGAAGGTCTTCTACCCGGTCGATTGTCTCGAAGAGTGCCTTAGCCTCACCGTCAGCCAGCTCCAGATTGTCTTTGGCGAGGATAATGACTTTCATCGTCTTTTCTTAGGCCTATCCTCTTCATCAGGCTTACTTAGCTTCTTGTAAGCAAGGAAAATGACCAGAGCAAGCTCAAGGAAGATGACTACAGGCCTGATGTATCGCGCCATGTCTCCAAAGTAGACTGCTGTGCCAAAGAATAGGGTAAACAATCCGCCAAGCATGAATCCTGTGGCAATCCATTCATTGATATCCCTTGTAGGCATATAGAGAGCGATGACAATAGCTACAAGTCCAAGGATTGATGAGACGATGAACAGCACCAAATCATGTTCTTGTCTTGCCTGATCATATTCGGCATAGCACATCTCACATCTGTAGGATGCGATGCAGCCTCGTGAGTCATAAACTGGTTCCATCTGTCCTTTGTTGTCGAGGCAAGCCCTTGCTTCATCCTCTGGGTATTGGACATCAGCGCACTCTACTCCGCTTTCAATTAATTTTGGAGCTATGGGCCTATCATTGCAAAAATCGGTGTAATCGGGCGAAGGATATATCGCATCGATAGTTGAGAATACGAATATAGCAAACAACACACCTATGACGAATATGACCACGATTCTTCTGAGATCCACCATGTGATGCATGATATTTTACTGCTTTAAGTACTTTGTCCCGGGGGAGTTAGTAGAATGAGACTTCATGGGCTTTTAGCTTGCCGTTAAGATACGTAAATTTTGCCATGAATATCTTTTCTTTATCTAGCCAGGGTATGAATACCAGGTCGCCTTCCCATAGGTTTAAGTCAAGAAGTTTATCATTGTCTATCCATGCAAGGTCACCTTCGGGGCAGTCAATGAGCTCGCCTGAGCATTGTTCCGCAACATACACGAATACGTACCAATCTTGTTCTTTTGAGAATTTTGGAAAGGTGATTTGGCCTTTGAAGGTTAATTTACCGACCGTTAGTCCTGACTCTTCTTTAATCTCCCGAATCGCGCACTCTTCTGGTGATTCGCCTGGTTCTAACTTTCCGCCTAGCGCGTTCCACTTGCCTGCGTGCATGTCGCCTTCTTTTTTATTGCGGTGTATCATGAGGGTTTTCTGGTCTTTGCGGACGTAGCAGAGTGTGGCAAGTTTCATGTTGAAAGGCCTAAGTGAGGAAGGTTATATGTTTTATGGCCTGTTTTGATTGACGTTTAAAGTATCGGAAAATATTTTTCCGTACATTTTTGGGGTATTACTTCCCTATACCCCCAAAATGCTGTTTCCATGTCTGCATCTGTCCTTGGGTGTATTCTCCCTTTGCCTCCTACTTCTTCCTGCAGACCTGGAAATATCTTTCCGTACATTTTTGGGGTATATTACTTCCCTATACCCCCAAAATGCTGTTTCCATGTCTGCATCTGTCCTTGGGTGTATTCTCCCTTTGCCTCCTACTTCTTCCTGCAGACCTGGAAATATCTTTCCGTACATTTTGGGGGTATAGGAAATTTTATAAAGCTAAATTGCTAGGGTAAGGGGTATGAAAAGGGGGAGACCTGCATTCAGTCAAGTACGGCTCAATATGGTGGAGTTGCTAGATGCGATGGGAAGCGCATATGGTTATGAGATAGCTCGCGCATATCTTGATCTGTTCCCTAAGGTCTCGATGAGATTGTTCTATTACCATCTTAAGAAAGGTGTTGAGCTTGGTGAGTTTCGAGTCGATAAGGTGAAGAAGGCACAAGGGGACTACAGCTGGGGCACCGATGTGGAGCGTATCTATTACACCCTTGGTGACCATGCCCAACCGCAGGGTGTAGAACGTGTCAGGGACTATGTGAAGAGGTTACAGCATGATAAAAACTAGGGTTCTTACCGGACTTACTGATATGCGTATCCGTGATATAGAGAAGTTCCTTGAAAAGATCATGCATGACTCCCACGACCAGAAACTGGTCATCCATCTTGCCAGGAGCAAGAAAAAAGAAAGCATGGTGAATATTGCCAAGATGATGGTTGAGCTGAAGAAATTCCACTTTGTTGAGCAAAGGGGTGAATTCGGCACTATTGATGAGGATCAGGTCCGGCGACTGCTTGGACTCATTGCGACTGCACGCTCGACTATAGGGATGAGCATGAATTATGACGCTCTGTATGGTGCTGTCAATACGGTAAATAATGATTTTGAGGCGTTAGGCGGTTTGCTTGAGCATGTCTCTTTCCATAAGGTGACGGGAAATCTTCTGCTACCGCAGCAGAGTGTCGTAAAAACCCTTCTGTCCTTACTTGAGGAGCAGGATGAACTGCTCTATTCCATGATAAAGCGATTGAAGAGGAATGGAAAAAAGAATATGCATGCCTTATTCGATGAGTACGATGCTTTGCATCATCTTCTTATCGAGGAGCAGAACCTCGTGAGTCATGGCCAGCTGTTCATCTCTGAACTGAGCAGGTATGTGGAGCTTAATCTGAAGCACGATCTTGTCATGGTACAGACGACCGGTAACGATCTTGCTCGTGATATCGAGACTCTAGATGTACCGAGATTTCAGGATTCGCTGAATCTTAGGTTTAAGAGGATAATCACGTTCTGGATGGATGTCTATCTCTCGCATTTCATGTCGTTGTATACAGTTCTGATGGGTGCTGCGCTGTATGATGTGCCTCTTAAAGAACAAAAATTCTATGACGGATTTGAAAGGTTACGGAATCAGGTGGAGAAGAACCTCGACCAGGTCGCTCACTTCAATGATTGAATCTTTTCTTTGACTTTCTTAAGAAAACCTAGGAGCACATAAAGTTCCCGTTTGGTCATCATAGACTTTCCTATGTGCTTCTTCCAGAATTTTTTCTGGGTCTCGCGTTTCACTTCGGTGCTAAATTCCAGTTGGTCGAGTAAGTAGTTCAATTTTTTCTCTACAGTATTTTTCTCTTCCGGTGTTGGAAGGGTGTATTGTCTATTCTTCTTGTTGATGTTCTTGTACATCTCATAGAGCACTATATTTACTGCGTGTGAGAGGTTGAGCACAGGGTATTGCTTTGTTGCGGGTATCGTGACGAGAATGTCGCAAAGAAGTACTTCTTCATTCGTAAGGCCGCAGCCTTCTCTACCGAAAAGGATGCCTATGTTGCCCTTTCGGGCCGCCAGTTGTTCGGCAAGTTCATCAGGAAACATTGGTGTTCGCGGGATGTTGTAGTCTGAGCAGTCTTTGGCGGAAGTACCTATGAGGAGATCGTAGTCTTTTAGCTTAGACTTATTGATGATTTTTGCTCTTTTGAGGATTGAACCTGCGTGTTTGGCTCTAGCGAATGCTTCTTCATGGAGACAATCGATCTGTGGTTCAACTATGTGGAGCCGGGCACATCCAAAGTTTGCCATGGTTCTTGCGACTGCGCCTACATTTCCGGGATGCTCCGGCTGCATAAGGATGACGGTTATCATGCCAGCCCCAGGAACTTTCGAAGCGACTCATAAATGATGTTCATGCTTTTAATGTCAAGCCGTTCATGCGGACCGTGCATAGTCATACCATCGTCAGCACCCCAGACAATGCCTTTTATGTTGTTCACTTTAAGGAATCTAGCGTCACTGCTGCCATGCTCACCCGTGGTCTTAGCGTTAGGGACTATCTTTAGCAACCTCTCAAGGTGTTCAGACGGCTGCTCTTCAAGGACCGGCTCTTTAAGCTGTATCTCAAGCACCCCGCCGACAAGATCTTGAATCTCTTTACATATCTCATTGGGGTTTTCATCCTGGGTGTATCGTATATCAAGGATGGCTTCTGCATAATCCGGCACCTGGTTAAAGGAGACGCCTCCTATGACTGAACCAATATTGAGAGTCTTATGCCAGTGTTCTTTGTTAGCATCAAGGACGAAGAGTGAACGGACTTTTTGCAGGTCGTCCATGAGCAATTCGATGGCGTTGATGCCGAGCCATGGTCTAGATCCATGGCCTGACTTACCTCTACAGATAAGTTTGGCTTTGATAAGGCCCTTTGACTTCGTAATGATTTCTGTTGGGGACCCTCCATCGATTGCTATGCAAAACTCTGCTTTTAGCTTGCTGAGTACATGTTTGGCACCATCAAAACCGCCCTTCTCCTCGTCGCCTGTCATGAGTATGCCAAAAGTGAGTTCGGATTGCTCATGTTTCTGAAGTGCTTCTTTGAGTAGCACAAGGGACATCGCTACACCGTACTTATCATCAAGGGCGCCTCTTCCTATAAGGTAGCCATCTTCTTCTTTGGGTATAAATTGTTCATCGAGAGCGGCGACCACATCATAGTGGGTCATGAGGAGTATCTCGGTTTCTCTGTGACGGGGAGTTACGAGAATGGAGTCTGTGCCATTGATGCTGAAAACCTCATGTTCGGCACCGATACTTTTGAGGTAGTCGATGATGAAATCCCTGCATGCAGCGATATCTGTCCTGTTGGAGTGCATGGATTTGAATGATACTAGGCTTTTGGTCAGTTCAACGATCTCTTCCATCCATTGGCCTGGTTGACTTTACCTATATCTATTTTGTTGTTCTTTGTCTCTGGTCACTTAGTAAGTATAAAAATAAGTATAAATTGTTTTTATATTCTTTAGTATTGTTTGTATAGTGATTCGATAAAACTCTTTTTTTAAAAGGAAATCTTATTAAATAAGTAAAAATAAAAGTATAGAAATAGCTAAAAAATTAATGTGAAAAATAAGTAAAATGGCTCTTAAGATTAAGCGGAAATTGTACAAGAGAGGTTCAAGCTATGAGACAACTGTGCCAAAGCCGCTCTTGTTCGCGCTTGATCCGGAAAAGCAACACCATGTCTGTTTCTCTTTTGATCAGAAGACGGGAAGATGGTATATTGACTTTGAAGAGAGAACACCTTGAACATTTTGCACATGCTCATACATTTGCTAATCTCCAATATGACAGTTTTTTGGCGGAAACACTTGGTTTGACGGGTCTGGGTGTATGTCTATGACATGCACCCCGACCTACCGGGGTGATATAATGGGTTACCGTGTAAAAGAGATGATACCTGGACTTGATTATGAGGATCTGAAAAAACTTCAGTTCGATCTTAATAAAGGAGGATTGCACCTGCGAAAACTTGTGGATGACCAGGTGAAGCAACTGGAGAAGAAGCATTCCTGTATCTGCGCTAATTGTATGGCAGATATCGATGACCGGTCTGCTGAGACATATACGCTTGTCTTCGGTCCTCATGATTTTCGAAAAAAAGCCACGTTCTGTGGTCTTGATTGTCTTCAGTATTTTCTGGGGAATATCAAGATGATAAAAAGAGGTTGATGTATGTATCATGACGAGCAGGGCGAAGAGGTCCTCAGCAATCTAGGCAGCAGACTTAGTGGTCTGACAGCTGCAGAGGTGACTTCTTCTTCGCAGAAATACGGCTCAAACATCATCAATGAGAAAAAACAGGATGGGGCTCTTGTCATATTTATCCGTCAATTCAAGAGTTTCATCATCTATATCCTCATAGGAGCAACATTGCTTTCCAGGATGATAGGCGAAATACTTGATAGCGTGCTTATCCTGCTTATACTTTTACTTATCGCATTCTTCGGTTTTATGCAGGAGTATAAGGCGCAGAAATCTATCGCTGAGCTAAAAAAGATTTCTGGACTTATGTCGACTGTCATGCGTGAGGGTAAGGAGATCATAATACCTGGGGCCGATGTGGTCGTCGGAGATATCCTCCTGCTGAATGCGGGTGATAAGGTGAGCGCTGATGTGCGCTTGCTTGAAGTTTCTGGTCTTGAGACTGACGAATCCTCCTTGACAGGTGAATCCACGTCAGTCCATAAGACGTATCTTGTGCAAGAGTTTACCAAATCTCTTGGTGAACAGAATAATATTGCATTCTCTGGCACTACCATTGTTAAAGGCTCAGCGAAGGGTGTGGTGGTACGTGTAGGCATGGCTTCTGAGATAGGTAAGATAGCTAAGATGATCTCTGAACACGATGAGGAAGAAACGTCGTTGCAGAAAAAACTAAATGCTCTTGGCAAGAAAATCGGCGCGGTGCTCATCGTCATATGCATTGTCGCGTTCTTTCTTGGCCTGCTGCTTGAACGACCAGACCTCAGCGGATTCGATATCTTCTCCTGGCAATCATATCTTCTCTTCTTTACAACCTATTCAGAACTCATCATGATGGCTATCGCTTTGATGGTAGCAGGTGTTCCTGAGAGCCTAGCTGCAGTAGTCACTCTATCGCTTGCAATAGGTGTCACGAGGATGGCAAAGAAGCATGCGCTTATCAGGAGACTTCCTTCTGTAGAGACTCTGGGAGCTACAACTGTAATTTGTACTGATAAGACCGGTACTCTTACCCGAAATGAGATGACGGTTCGGCATATCTATGCTGACCGTAAGCTCTATGATGTTACTGGAACTGGGTATGCTACGAAAGGTGAATTCTCTACAAGCGGCACAAAGATAGATCCTTCTTTACTGCAGATGGTTTTGCGCATCGGTGCTTTGGCAAATTCTTCAAGCGTCTCTGATGGCAAGGTTATCGGTGATCCTACAGAAGCAGCTCTCCTTATCAGCGCAACTAAAGCTGGTCATGATATTCATACGATGAGGAGCATGTATCCGAAACGGGATGAATTGCCTTTCGATTCTAATCGAAAATTTATGGCGACCCTCCACGGAAGCCCGACGGTCAATCAAGTGTATGTTAAGGGCGCACCGGATGTTGTGCTTGGTCTATGCAACAGGATACTGCTCAATGGAGTCGTCCGTCAGATGACCGATGTGGACAAGGAACTTATTATTGAGGCCAATGAGTATTTTGCTGATAATGCGCTTCGTGTCTTGGGATTTGCGTATAAGGAGACCAGTGAGAGCAGTATCTCGACGAACAATCTCATATTTGCCGGTCTGCAAGCCATGAGAGACCCTCCCCGAGAAAGCGCCCGTGCGGCGATATCAAGATGCGCGAGTGCCGGTATCAAAGTCTGCATGATAACCGGAGATTACAAAGCCACCGCCGTTGCGATAGGAAACGATCTTGGACTCACCGGCAGAGTGCTTACCGGTGCAGAGTTGGACGATGTGCCTGACCTGACTAAGATTGTCGAAGAGGTCAGCATCTATGCACGGGTAAATCCGGAACATAAGCTTCGTATTGTGAGGGCACTGCAGGCAAAAGGTCATATTGTTGCCATGACCGGAGATGGTGTCAATGACGCACCTGCGCTTGAGCATGCTGATATAGGTATCTCTATGGGCAGGTCTGGTACCGAAGTTGCCAAGGAGGCATCAGACATGATCCTTACGGATGATAGATTCGCTTCTATTGTGGACGCTGTTGAGGAAGGTCGTTCTATTGATGATAGTATCAAGAAATTTGTGAATTTTCTTCTTTCCAGCAATATTGCTGAGGTCATGGTTATCTTTGTGGCGATGCTTATTGGGATATTCTCCGGCAATGGTCTTTTACTTCCACTAACAGCTGTGCAATTGCTTTGGATAAATTTAGTGACGGATGGTCTTCCCGCACTTGCGCTTGGTGTGGACCCTGCCTCAAGAGATATTATGAAACGACCTCCAAAGGATCCCAAGGAACCTATTCTTGGTCATCGCATGCTGTTCAATATTGGATTTATTGGATTGCTGTTGATGGGCTGTACACTCTATCTGTTCTTCTATGGGTTGACTGAGAGTGTCATGAAAGCGCAGACGATGGCATTTACCGCGCTTGTGGTATTTGAAGTCGCGCGGGTGTATATGATACGTTCGCATTATCAGGTTCCTGTGTTTAGTAATGTGTATCTGTTCCTTGCGATTGTGATATCACTCCTGCTTCAAGTATTTGTGGTCTATTTCAGATTTGATTATCCCTGGTTTATTGAGAAGTTTGGTACGGAAAATCTTTTTGGGACAGTACCGCTCAGTTTGATTGATTGGGGCTATATTGCTGGCTGTGCTGTGGGGATGTTTGTCATTGGGCAGATTGTTTTTGCACTCTCTAGACGGTTTAAGTGATTATATTTTTATATGGTGGTTAAGTCTCTTCCTGCTATGGCAAAAGACTTAGAAAACCTTACCGCATTTGGACCAACTGAGGAAGCCGCACTAGAAGCACTTGCAAAGCAGAAAATGCCCTTTGAAGAGGGACACAAGGCGTACGATGTTTTTGCTAAGACTGTTATTCCTCATGGTGACCAGTATTTGGCTATCCTTAACTATAGTCTAAAGCCTGGTTTTACACAGGCTCCTAAAACGGGCACAGGCGCTTATCAGCCTCCAAAGCATTATGGAGACAAGGATTTCTGAAGCGGCATATAGAATTCTTGATTTGTGGGGTCATTCTAGTGAAACCTCCGACCAGACAATTTTCTTTGACATGATGAATGAGTTTGGTTCGATGAATCTTAACTATGGCATTGAGCAGGCTTTGCTTTCAGGTAAACGTATGCGAACTCTTGATGAGATAACTTTTCCGAGTCCTCAATTTAATTGCGGGGAGGCAGGAGTGAACCTCTTATTGATGGCGAGCGCATTGGGGTATGATGCACAATTGGCTCGTGTTGTTACGAATGGTATGAGTGACCATTTCTCCTTGCTTATTGATGACGGAGAGGAAAGAGCGATATATCTTGATGCGGTTGGGAATGTTTATGGCAGAGCGCAATTGACGAGTAAGGGTTTTGTTGTTGAAGAGGAAATGGAGGAAGGCTTCAAGAAGAGCAAGGCAACTGGAGAGGTAAAAGGATATCTTAATGTCGATGAAGCTTTGGCTCATGTAGCCTCTATGAATAGTCCTCTGGGTTTTTTTGACTATCTTACAGATGGACAGCTCATTACGAAATGGGGAGATTCGTTCTATGGAGTTCAAGTTGCTGTACAGACAGAAGGACGCGATTTAGAACTTCGTGTAGTTCTTGAGGATTCTTCTTTTGATATGGTAACTCTTCGTAGAAGATATACTGGTCCAAACAAATTTACTGATTCATATGAACTGCATACGGACTATAATTGGGTGTATCCGATAGACTCTGTGTATACGACTGAAAGGGGTTTAGTCAATGAGTTTCCTGAAACCCGAAGGGGTATGGGGCTGCTCTACTATTTGCGTATGGCTGGATCCATGGATGGTCTTGTGCAATCGTATATTAATTCTCGAAAAATGAAAAAGCAGGCCTTGGCGGAATTGGATGAAGAGGACCGATTCGTCATAAATGTAACCATGGAAGCGTTGGAGAAAGAAGATGCGTTTAAGCGAAAGGTTCAGGAGCAACGATATATGGACAACCTTGCACCTAGGGAACTTGAGACTTTTGTTGACCAAAAAATAATTAGGGACCTTGTATCGAGGAGAATGGTGAAATTGACTCGCCCGTACACTAGACTAATGGATAATGATATGGCAAGGGACACAATTGATTGGTATATGGATGACCGTAAACGAATGGTGAACCGACAGGCTGGCAGGTTTTTCTCAAGCCCTGTGTACAGGGAATTACTTCGGCAGTATGGTGAGGCATATGATGTTGCTCAAATAGTCCAAAGCATTGAAGTCGTATGATTTAAAAAGCATGGCCAGTTCTGATAAAGTATGGAGTATGAGTTTAAGCCGAAGTTTATTGAACGGTATTCTGCGCTGACTGATTTTGAGAAGTTTAAGGAGTATTCTTTTAAACGACTTCGCAGGGCTATTCGCGTAAACACGCTTAAGATTAGTGTTGAGGAAGTGGTTAGAAGGCTTAGTCCGGAATGGGAACTTACTCCTGTGCCCTGGTGCAAAGAGGGTTTTTGGATTGAACATCGTGGGATTGGAGAAGAGAAGCGCCGTGATGTGGGAAATCTTAAAGAGCATATGCTTGGGTACATCTATGTGCAGGAACCTGCATCCATGCTTCCACCCTTGGTGCTTGATGCGCAGCCTGGAGACCTTGTACTTGATATGTGCGCTGCCCCTGGATCAAAGACAAGCCAGATCGCGATGATGATGAAGGGTGAAGGTTTTCTTGTCGCTAATGATTACAAGGGTGATCGGCTTGCGGCGCTTGGCATCAATCTTCAGCGAGTCGGTGCTGTTAATTCGATGACTAATCTTGGTGAAGGGAGATACTTTAAGGATTTTAAGTTTGATCGCATCCTGGTTGATGCTCCATGCAGCGGGACTGGCACTATCCGCAAATCCTTAAAGACCATACAGATCTGGAATCCCAATATGGTGAGGCGTCTTGCCGGCACGCAACGTCAACTTGCCAGGACAGCGTTCGACAACCTCAAAGAGGGTGGTACGATGGTGTATTCTACATGCTCGTGCGAGCCAGAGGAGGATGAGGCGGTCGTCAGCCATCTGCTTGAGATCTTTCCCAATGCTGAGGTTCAGGATATAGATCTGCCTATCAAACGGGGTGCTCCTGTTATGAGTTTTGGCAAGAAGGAGTTCCATCCTGATGTTGCGAAGACGCTTAGGTTATGGCCTCAGGATAATGATACCGAGGGTTTCTTTGTTGCGAAGATCAAGAAATTGCCCTGAAATCTTATATCCCTCTTTTTGCGACATGCGCATAGTTGTGTACAAAAAACTCAATTTTCTCATCTCCACTAATCTGTGAGTGATACACCTGACTTGCATCTGAGAAAAACCCTCACCTCTCCTGATTCTGTGCAAATTCTCACATGCAAAAGTGTTTTAAATCCATGACTTCAAGTTTTGGGCATGTTAACTAAACTCAAAGAGATATCGGAGATACATGAGTATCTAGCCAGCATAAAGGCGGGTCTTGCACAAATTTTGGATGAGTCTGCCAAACAGCAGCAGAGTCTGGGCATTCTGGGCGAACAGATGGACCATCTCAAGGGAGAACTCGATGCACAGAGGGAAAAAGTCTCTTCTTTCTCAGTCGTTGTCGATGAGCTAAGGACGATCAAGGATACACTCTCCAAGGAGGCTCATGAGTTTAGAGTGCTCAAAACGCAGACTCAGCGTAAGATCATGGACCGGTTCGAGGAGGACCTTACGACCGAACTTAGGCGACACACCGACACCCTGCGCCAGGATATGCAGGCTTATGCTTCGGTACGCAAAGATGTGAGTATCATCGCGACGGATATCCGCACCACTATTGCAGAACTAGAGAAATTCACTGCTATTTCCAAACAGATAAAAGAGGCGGATTTTAATCTTAATAAGTATGCAAAGAGACTTTCTGAATCTGACCAGGAGAAGCTGAAACTTATGCAGCGTATCGACGGTCTTGAACGACTGGTGTCAAAGATACGCAGGGCGAAATCTTAAATAGTCACAGACTCGAGTTTCATGCAGTATGTTGTATGCATTAGGCATTCCGGTCGTAGCTAGCGGTCTTCTTGTGGGGCTGTTCCTTGAGCATATCGCTCATGAAGAAGTGAAGCATAGTCGTAAGGTTCTTCAGTGGATCAGTGCAATCATCAACATAGTCATCTTTCTTTATGCCGGTTCGCTTGTCTATGTGGGCATAGCGCATTGGGTTTTGATCACTCTTCTATTGATTCTGGCGGTACCGCTTACCTGGCTAAGATATGGGGTTCTTGGTATAGCTTACGGCATGAGCGGATTTGATCCTCTACTTGGGGGATTAGTTTTTGTGTCCGGGTTTCCGGCAGGTTCACTTGAGAAAAAGATCTGGGTGCCTTTCTTCCTATTTATGCTTGTCTCTGCTATCTTTCTTCTATTTTAGACGAGTATGCAGGCGGTGACAATCCCTATCAAACAGCCTATGCATACTTCCAAAGGCGTATGGATGTAACCTCTTACATCGCTTATTTTCTTGCTGTTTTTTGGTATGCCTAGATTGACGTCAAGCGCGTCCCTGATGACGATGATGGAGAATACGAAGGCAGTTACGCTTAGTACTGATATACCTTGCGCCTGGATGAGTCCCGTGGTCAATGCAGCTACAGTAGCTGAATGCGCCGAAGGCATATTGGCCCGTCTAAGGATGAGTGAAAGCGAGAATCTCTTCTCTTTATAGATCCAGATGCCCATCTTGATGGTCTGAGCTATCAAGTATGCGACCATGACCGCTGTAAATAAATGGATTGCCAATGGGTCTATATCCATATTTTCCAGTTAAGGATATTGGGTACTTAAATATGGTGTTTTGACTATGTTGTCCCTAATGAGGGGTTTTTAAGATTCACTCCTTTTGGATAGAAAATTTTAAATAGCGCGTTACTGATACTCCTCTTTAGGTGTCAATCATGAAACTATTACTAAAAGTACTATTCCTGTTGGCGAGCATATGTTCACTATCGCTGGTGGTCTATCATCAAGATGAATATTATGTCCACTACGTAGCGCTGATTCTTGGTCTGGTCATCCTGTTCCTCGGAATCGTTGCGACGTTGCGCGGTGCTAATCACAAAGTGTTCAACCTGCTTGGACTGCTTCTGTTCTTGTATACACTATACTTCTGGCTGACTACGCCGGTACGCGCATTGCTTATCGTATCTATCATAGCGCTTATCATCAATTGTCTGCTTGGTAAGGTGAAGGTACACAAAAAGAAGCCTGCGCCTGTGCGAAGAGCAACTATGGCTAAGGCCGCACCTAGCAAGACTGGCAGGAAAAAACCAGGACCAAAACCAGGTAGCAAGAGGAAGAAGTCCGCTTCCAGAAAGAAACCCGGACCAAAGAAAGGTTCCAAGCGTAAAGAGCCTACCGCTTAGTTTTTTTTATCTCTTCATAAATCAGCAAGGCAGCGCCGATGCAGATCGCTGAGTCCGCAAAGTTGAATGTCGGCCACCAACCTATATCTATGAAATCAACTACATACCCCAGAAATACTCTGTCTATGAGGTTGCCTAATGCGCCTCCTATGATCAACGCGTATGGGGTGCTGTGGATCCTTTCTTTGTAGAACAGATATGAAAAGAGTGTGATGGCTGCTATACTGATCAGGATGAGCCAAAGTACCTGTCCTTTAAAGATGCCAAATCCTGCTCCGGTGTTGCGGACAAAGATTATCTCTAAGATGCCGGGAATGATCGATATATCCGGCTGCGCGAGCCTGACTATGTATTTCGCAATCTGATCGGCTACTACTATGCACACTATTATGGAGAGAAATAGTCTACCATCTATCTTTTCTTTGGTGTTCTTCAATGAGGCTCAACCTTTGGTTGATATTTTCGATCATCGCGCGGATGGTGTCGAGCTTGCTTAGCACGAGCTGCAAGTCCGCTGACTCTCTTTGGCTTGACTGCTGATTGCTGTCGATCCGCACCACTTCAGGCTGTCTGTTAAAATCATGCTGTTGCATAGGACTTCCCGGTATGGGGTGGGGTTGGGCGAAGGGGTCATTTTGCTGTGACCATTGGTCTTGTGGTGGAGGCTGACTGAATGGATCATTATGCGAGCTGAACGGATCCCTATCCTGGCTCATAGATGAGAAGGAATCATTTCCAATATCATCATCCTGCTTCTTCCAGAATGCAAGTTTATCAGTCAGTCCCATAATACCCCTTTTATTATGGCGTTCTAATTTTACGTCTATTTAAAACTTACTACCTCCGATTCTTGCGCTTGAATAGTGTTTTTGCATGAACAATTTTGGCTATGGTTTTGCGCAAAATTGTTCATATGCACTTGTGCATTTTTATAAAAGGCAGTGAGACTCTATCCATGTATGCAGCAGCTTGAGCATAAGGTAGGCACCTATCTGGCAACCTCGACCATGGCTCTTGTCACGGGCGTCGCGCTTCCTGAACTTCTGGAACATGCATCTGAAGCAAAAATGTTGATGGTATATGCGGTAGCGCCTGCAGTTGCTGGGCTGGTGACTGGAACTTTGTGTCCCACTTTCAAACCTAATTATATGGTGGGTTTAGTGCCGCTGGATAGAAGAGTTAGGATATCAATGTACGAAAGACTGGAGCAGTTCAGTGTGCATGCTATTGCAGGGATGTCTTGCAGTGCTCTGGCAGAAGGCATGGGCTATCTGCTCAACAAAGTATTCTGATTACCGGTTATCGAGGGTACGCACGAGTTCCTAACCCTGCGCCAACTTCTGTTGCTTTTTATACGGGATAGGGAGTTTATGGAACTTTGGACAAGCTTTATAAACTGAACATTTTTCCAATACTCTACGCCTCCGTGGCTTAGCGGTATAGCGTTGCCTTGGTAAGGCAGAGGTCCCGAGTTCAATTCTCGGCGGAGGCCTAAGCGAAGCTAAAGACTTCGCCGAGTAGACACGAACCTTGTCGCGTTGTGCTCGGCGGAGGCTTGTTCTTCTTTTCACCTTGAATAGATCCTTTCAGGGTGCATATATTATCTGAACCTATCAACTTGTTGCGTGCTCAACTGAGCTTGTTCTTGTTTAACTTGTACACTATCCTGTCAATAATTTATTAAACATGTCCTTTGTCGTGTTATGACTGTGGGAAGAAATCTATGTTTGATAAGCGGTATTCTGGGAATAGTCATATTTGGTGTACTTGCTATTCCTAGCCTATGGTTCTCACTAGCCCCAAATGATCCTTGGACAGGTGCGGAGATTGTGTGGTGGGTGCGATTGCTTATTTTCAGTATTGTATGGGTCCCGCTTTCAATACATCTTCTGGTACTTTATTTTGCGGCACACATGCAGAGGAGGTATTCTCCAATCCTGCTCTTGATACTGTCTTTAGTAAGCATAATGATGTTCCTGAATGTACTGATGTTTCCGTGCCTGATAGGTTCAATAATGGCCATAACTGCAACAAAAAAAGAAGCATGATGATTCCGCACTTTATGCTATCATCAAAAATGATTGATAATTCTCTGCAAAAACAATTTATATGTGTTCTTTCATTCTGTGCAACAGATGAAGCTGTATATTCTGCTATTGTTATTGCTTATCCCTTCAGCCGTCGCGTTGGAGTACGAGCTTCACGGTTATGTGAATGATTATGCTGGTGTGCTTACGTCAGAGGAAGAATACGCCATACGGTATCTCTGTGAATTTATCGAGCAGAATACGACTGCAGAGATAGCGGTGGTGACCTTGTCCTCGCTTGAAGGTATTCCCATCGAAATGTATGCGGTGGAAGCGTTCGAGCGCAACGGCATAGGTAAAGCGGACAAGGATAATGGTCTGCTCCTTGTGATAGCGGTTGAAGAACGGGAGTATCGTGTTGAGGTCGGGTATGGGCTTGAACCGTATGTACCTGACGCGAGCAAAGTCATCCTTGGAGAACAAATACTTGTACCTTATCTTAGGGAAGGCAATTACGCTGAAGGTATCTTCGAGACGGTGAGGAATATAGGCATCATGATCGTCGAAGAGGAGGATATGCGGTCTACGCAAGCTCCAAAGAAGGATTACCGGCCACTTATCCTGCTTATCGTCTTTATCATCTTCATCATTATCTCGGCAAAATACGGCGGGCCTATCTATGTTGGCGGTTTGCCGCGCGGAACATTCTCTTCACGGGGAAGCTTCGGCGGTTTTGGGGGGGGACTCTCCGGTGGAGGGGGTTTCTCAGGCAGGTGGTAGTATGATCTGGAAGGAAAAACTCAAACATAATCTAGTCAGTGTCATCGTCTACGGCAAGATCGTCAGACATGAACTGGTGGTGGTCAAGAAGATCGATCAGGGTGTTATGGATAGCATCGCTTCGATGGTCAAGAAAAGGGATGCGCAGGTTTTGAGTGAGG